>CAZQMB010000003.1:39584-56880 GCA_964594365.1 uncultured Conexibacteraceae bacterium | reverse complement strand
GAGACCTCATCGCCGATTCCGCCGACGAGCGATCTCTGCGCCTCGGCCCCGTGCCCGGACTCCGACCAGAGGCCGCTCTGGGCGAGCACATCCGAGCCGACTTCGAGAGCCGTGCTGCGCAGAGTCGCCAATGACTCCTCGCCGAGACGGTCGCGGGCATATCTGAGAACCGCAGCCGCATCGGCGCTGCCGCCACCCATCCCGGCTGCCAAGGGGATCCGCTTCTCTACCTCGATCCTCAGCGGAGGAAGATCCAGATCCGCCTCACGTAGCAGCCGTAGGGTCCGAGCGGTCAGATCCTCCCCCGGTACCGCAGGACAGATGACCTCGTCGTCGGCTTCGGCCTCGCTGATCAGGATGCGATCGCAGAGATCGATGGGCTGGAACACCGAAGAGATCTGATGCATCCCATCCTCCCCCCGCGGACCGAGGTAGAGACAGAGGTTGAGCTTGGCGGGGGCGAACATTAGGACCTGATCGCGATCGCTCATCGGGCTCCCTCCATCAACTTCCCGAACTCCGCGAACTCCTCGGGAGAGAGCGATTCGGCTCTGGCATCCTCCGCGAGCCCCATCTCGACCAGAGCCTGCCGTGCGCGCGCGGCTCTGCCCGGACCCGTCGTCTCGAGGGATCTCGGCAACGACTTCCTGCGATGGGCGAAGGATTCCCGGATCAGCGCGTGCAGGGCCGGGTCGGGTGGCGGCCCAGTTCGCTCGACACGGATCAGGCTCGAGGCGACTCGGGGCCTGGGAACGAATACCGCTGGATCGACTCGGCGCACCTCCTTGGCCTCACAACCTATCCCGACCACCACGCTGGGCGAGCCGTAGATCTTCGATCCGGGGCCGGCCGTGAGTCGATCTGCGACCTCCTTCTGGACCATCACGAGCCAGGTCTGGACCGAGGGAACCTCGACGATCGTCCTGATCAACAACGGGGTGGCGATCGAGTAAGGGAGGTTCGCCACCATCTTGTTCGGCGCTGGGTCGAGGGCCGAGAGATCGACCCTCAGCGCATCGCCCCAGACGATGCCCACGTTCCCGAGCCCCTCGGCCAACGGCTCGAGCTGACCGGCAAGGTCACGATCGAGCTCGATCAGGTGGACGAAGGAGGTGGATTCGGCGAGCCGCTCGGTGAGCACACCCGATCCTCCGCCGACCTCGAGCACGACATCCTCGGCGCAGAGCGCGGCGTCGGCGACGATCGCATCGAGCAGGTTGGTGTCCGCCAGGAAGTTCTGCCCGAGCCTTCGCTGCCTCCGGCCCGGCAGGGGTCCGCTGCGCGAGGGCGCATCGCCGGACCCCGAGTCCTCGATCCGGTCCGTTCCTACCACCCGAACAACCTCGCAGCGTTGCTGTCGGTCAGGCCCGCGAGGGACTCGCTGCTGATACCCCGCTCTTCCGCCAAGACCCTTGCCGTCTCGACCACGTTCGCCGGTCGGTTGGGCTTGCCGCGCATGGGCTGAGGGGAGAGATACGGAGAGTCGGTCTCGACCAGCAGCAACTCCTCCGGAACCACCTTGGCCGACTCCCGGAGATCGGAGGCAGAGGGATAAGTGAGGTTCCCGGCAAAGGAGCAGTACCAGCCGTTCGCACCCGCTCTGCGAGCCAGTTCGGGGCTTGCCGAGAAGCAGTGGATCACCACGCCGACACCGACGGCCTCGCGCTCGAGTGTGTCGAAGGCCTCCAGGGTGATTTCCTCGGACCCATCCCGATCGCGGAGGTGGACCACGACCGGGAGCGCGAACTCGCGAGCGATCGCGATCTGGGAGGAGAACGCCGCGCGTTGATCGGCGATCGGCGCGCCCTCGCGATAGAGGTCGAGTCCGGTCTCCCCGACCGCCACGACGGAGTCGTCCTCACACAGTCGTTCGAGCTCCGCGGCCGCTGACTCGTCGTATCCCAGCGCCTGATTGGGGTGCCGGCCGACGCTCGCCCAGACGCCCTCGGTCTCACGGGCGAGCGCGACCGTTGCTGCATTCGTCTCCTCGTCGAGGCCGACGCTGAGGATCTTCTCCACCCCGGCCGCGCGGGCTGCCGACACGGTCTCGGCGGGGGACTCGGGTCCACACAGGACCAGATGGGCGTGCGTATCTACCACGCCCGCAGTCTAGGAGCGCATCGAAGGGATTGAGCGGATCAGTCAGCCATTCTGAATCGGAAGAGGCGCCTGTCTGTGTCGGATCGGTCGGCCTGATCTGTTGCGGTGAGCTGAACGGACAGCTTGGAAGTCCCGATGCCCTTGACGAGTCTCGACCGCTCGGAGGCCGAGGGCGAGATCGTCGCCGTGTAGATGCGGTTTGCGATCAGGTTCGAAGTGAAGGTGACGGCCCGCGGATCTCTCTTCCCCGGCAGGTCAAGCCTGATCACGGCCTTGACCGAGCAGTCGGCCGAACAGTAGACCCGAGGGCCGATCTTCCGGGTGACGAGCAACCTCGTTCCCGGTTGCTCGTGGATCACGATCAGCTCTTCGGCGAGCAGAGAGCCCGATGGCCGGGCGACCCTGCCGGTCGAATCGAACGCTCCGCGAGTCTGGGGCAGGGAGATCGCATGGTCCGCCAGTGCCGCGACCAGGACCACCAGCGCCAGCGCACACAGGCACACGACCCGAAGCGCACTCCCCCCTGACGCTCTGCCTCCTGCCTCCCGATTCACGACCGGATGAGCCTAACAGTCCGACCCGAGAGGGTCTAATCGAGCTTGGGGAAGAGCGGGTCCCCGGACCTCACGGACACGCCGCCGGGTCGGGAGCCGAACTCCGAGAGACCTCTCGAGGGTTCGGCCAACTGATCGAGCAGGCGGTCGGTGGTCGTCGGCATGAACGGGTGAAGCAGCTGAGTGACGACTCTCAACCCTTCGGCGAGGGAGTAGAGCGAGCGGTCGAGAGCGCCGCCCGAACCCTCGTCCTTGGCCAGCTCCCACGGCTTGGTCTCCTCCACGAACCGGTTCAGACGTCTGACCAGATCCCAGATCTCGTCGAGGGCCTTGCTGATCTCGGCCGAGTCGAGGAGCGTTCCCACCCGATCGAGCGCTCCATCGAACGCCGCCACGAGTTCGGGATCCGGATCGGCCTCCGGCACCACACCGCCCCGGTAGCGATCGACCATCGCCAGGACGCGACTGGCGAGGTTGCCGTAGTCGTTGGCGAGCTCGGTCTCGTATCTGGTCTCGAACCCTTCGGGCGAGACCTGACCGTCCTGACCGAACGAGACCTCGCGCATCAGGTAGTAGCGCAGCGCATCGGCTCCGAACCTGTCCATCACCTCGTCCGGGTCGAGTGTGTTGCCCAACGACTTGGACATCTTGTGACCCTCGAGCAACAGGTAGCCGTGGATGTACATCCTCTCCGGCACGGGCAGACCCGCCGCCATCAGGAACGCGGGCCAGTAGACCGCGTGGAATTTGAGGATGTCCTTGGCCAGCACGTGCATCTGGGCGGGCCAGAAGGCGTCGGTCAGATCCTCGCCCTCCCTCGCGTACCCGAGAGCGGTCACGTAGTTGAGCAGTGCGTCGAACCAGACGTACATCACCTGCCCGGTATCCCACGGAACAGGTATGCCCCAGGTGAGCTTCGGTCGGGACAGCGAGACATCGCGCAGCCCCTGCTTGATGAAGGCGAGAGCCTCGTTGCGACGGAAGTCGGGGGCGACGAAGTCCGGACGCTCCTCGTACAGCCGCTCGAGATCCTCCTGGAAGGCCGAGAGCCTGAAGAACCAGTTCTCTTCCTTCTCCCGCACCAACTCGGTCTTGTGGATGGGACAGGTGTCACCCTCGCCCAGTTCGACCTCTGTCTTGAAGTCGGCACATCGCTCGCAGTACCAGCCCTCGTAGGAGCCCTCGTACACGTATCCGTTGTCGTGAACTCGCTGGACGATCTCCTGGACACGTTCGATGTGCCCGGGGTCTGTGGTGCGGATGAAGAAGTCGTTCGAGGCACCGACCCGGTCGACCATCCGCTGGAAGGCGGGGGCGTTTCGGTCCGCGAGTTCCTGAGGGGTGATCCCCTCCGCTTCGGCGGCCGCGGCAACTGGTTCACCATGCTCGTCGGTACCGGTGAGGAAGAAGACATCGCGGCCCCGCTGCCTCATGTGCCGCGCGAGAACGTCTGCGGCGATCGTCGAGTAGGCATGCCCGAGATGCGGCGCACCGTTGACGTAGTAGATCGGCGTGGTGACGTAGTAGTTGCCCTGGTCCGCCATTTGCTACTCCCGTGGCGACCGGCCGGTCAACTGCTTGTAGAGCTCGTTCGCGGGGACCCCGGTGAGCGCCGAAACCACCCCGGCGGCGGCGCGCGGACGGGCCCCGGAGCGGACCAGCCCCCTCAGTGCATCGACCGCGAAACCTATGTCAGGAGATGTCCCACCGGCCGAGGGTCCGATCACCACGACTATCTCTCCCCTGACCTCGTCACGGAACCGACGCGACAACTCGCCGAGGGTTCCACGGGCGACCTCCTCGTGCAGCTTGGTCAGCTCACGACAGACGGCCGCCGGTCGATCAGGGGCGAGGCTCGCGAGCGCTGCAAGCGATTCGGGCAGCCGCTTCGGAGACTCGAAGGCGATCGTGGTATCGGCCGACTGGAGCACCCGCTCGAGCTCCCCCGTCCTGCGGGGCAGGAACCCCTGGAATCGCCATCGGTGGGTCGGCAACCCGGAGGCGAGCAGAGCCACCGTGATCGAGGTCGGGCCCGGGAGTACCTCGACCTCCAGCTCACGCTCGATGCACTCGCGGATCAGCTTGAAACCCGGATCGGATATCCCGGGCGTACCTGCATCGGAGATAAGCGCCACGTTCTCGCCTCGCTCCATCGACTGCGCCAGCTCTCGAGCCCGCTCCGCCTCGTTGCCCTCGTGGTAGGAAACCAGCCTCAGGCCCTCCACCTCGATCAACTCGAGCAGGCGGCCGGCCCGACGCGTGTCTTCGCACGCGATCACGTCTGCCTCGTAGAGGGCAGCGCGAACGCGTTCGGTTACGTCTCCGAGATTTCCGATCGGCGTGGGACAGACGGTCAGCTTGCCTGGCATGCCCTCATCCTCCCGCAAATTCACTGCTGGCAAGAGCCGCGGCACCGATCATCCCGGCATCGGGGCCGAGTTCCGCCTCGACCACACGCGTCTCGTTCATCGGCTTCAGGGCCCTGCGCCGCAGCTCGTCCCGAGCGGGGTCGAGCAGGAGGTCTCCCGCGGCCGCTGCCCCGCCGCCGATCACGATCATCTCGGGGTCGAAGACGTTCGCCAGGCTCGCGAAGGCGACCCCCAGATATCGGCCCGACTCTGCGTAGACCGAGAGGGCCGTCTGGTCTCCCTTCCTGGCAGCCTCGCCAACCGTCACGGCACCTTGGTACTCCCCGGCGGCGATCGCCTCTGCGATCGCCGAATCGGGTGCCTGGGCCGCCGCCTCCTCTCCGAGTTCGCCGATCGACGTCCCCGACGCATACGCCTCGATGCATCCGGCCCCGGCGCATGCGCCGTGACATCGGCGTCCGTCGGCCTCGACCACGAGATGGCCGATCTCTGCCGCTGCGCCGACCGCGCCACGATAGATCTCGCCATCGATCACGATCCCACCGCCGATCCCGGTTCCGAGGGTCAGCATCACGGCGTTGGCCGCTCCACGGGCCACCCCGAATCGATGCTCGGCGAACATCGCGCAGTTCGCATCGTTGTCCATGGTCACGGGGAGAGAGATCCTCTCCGCGACGAGCTCACCCAACTTGACGTTGGAGATGGGCAGGTTCACCGAGGTGACGACCAGGCCCTGCTCGCGATCCAGAGTGCAGGGAACTCCGAGGCCGACACCGCAGGCGTCCGGCGCCGCCTCGTGAGCGGCCTCTACCTCCTCGACGATCCCGGAGATCAACTCATCCAGATCGATCTTCCCGGTAGGCCTGCGAGAACGGTGAAGCACCTGCTGACGGTCGTCGACCGCGCCGACCAGCATCTTCGTGCCGCCGATATCGACCCCGATGCCGGTCGCGGTCATCAACTCGCGTGTTCTTGGCGCGTCAGGGGCATCCGCCACTATTCATAGCCAATGCCAGCCCCAGACAACGAACCGCCGTCGAAGCGTCGAGGCGAAGCCGACCCCGAACCCGAGTACACGGTCTACGGAAGAGGTAGTGGCAAGCGCAAACAGAAGGCTCCGAAGAAGTCCGCGAAGGGCACCGGAAAGAAGACCGGCGACACGCCGAAAGCAGGCAAAGAGCCCGATTACTCGGTCTACAAGTCGCGCCGGAGGCTCAGGAACATCGTCAAGGGCGGAGACGTCGCAAGCCTCGAGAAGTCCCGCAAGTCGAAGGACAAGGTGGGAAAACGGACCGCCGACCGGCGCAAGGCCGAGCGGCGGGACAGGGGTCGCCGAAGGTATCTGCGCTGGGCGCTGATCGCCTTCTTCGGCTGGATCCTGGTCAGCGCGGTCTCCTTCACCGTCTCTGCGCAACTCCAGAAAGGCAAACTTCCCGAGGGGGCCAAGGATGAATTGAGCAGGAATCCCTTGCTGCTGGCGGGCACCAACGTCCTCATCCTCGGAGGCGATACCCGAGGCTCCGAGGCCGTCGCAGGAGGGAAGAAGATCGGCGCCAACGAGCCGGGTGCCGTCACCGGGGCTCCACCTCGCTCCGACACCATCATGGTCGTGCACGCAGGTCTCGGGTCGTTCCGGAAGCTCTCGATACCCAGAGACAGCTTCGCCTCGATCCCGGGTTGCGGTGAGCAGAAGATCAATGCCGCCTTCGCCTGCAACACGACCTCCCCGAAAGGCAATGCCGCCCTGTCGATCAAGACCGTGGAGCAGTTCCTCGGAATCGATATCGGACACGTGGTGATCGTCGACTTCGACGGGTTCGTCAAGTTCATCGATGCGCTCGGTGGGATCAAGGTCGACCTGCCGAGTCGGGTCTGTGGGCGCATCGGCGGCGGCAAGGCGAATGGAGGTCAGGGCGTGAACCTGCCCGAGGGCGAACAGACGCTGCGGGCTCTGCAGGCGCTCTCCCTTGCCCGGGTGAGGGAGAACCTCTGCAACCCCTCGGAGAACGACCTCGATCGCGCAGCCCGGCAGCAACTGATCCTCAACGGAATCAAGAACCGGATCACCTCACCGTTGCGAGCGCCCTACAACTTCATCAAAGGGCCGTGGATCGGTTGGTCCGCGCCTCAGGCCTTCATCAGCGACATGGGAGCTCCGGCACTCGCCCAACTCGCGGTGGCGTCCGTATTCGCCGAGAGCAAGTCGAGCGTTCTCGAGCCGTCTGCGCCCGGACCGGCAGGGAGCCTGATCATCCCCTCCGCCGAATGTCGGGCGAAGGTCGAGAAACTCCTCGGTGCTCCGCCCCCCAACACCCCGCTCTGCTCTCCCGGCTACTGAGCCGGGTTCCAACCTGGCCGCCTCGGGCTAGCTCGTCTTCGCCTTGCCGCCGCCGGAGGAACTCTCCTTGCCGGCCTTCTTCGAGTCCTTCTTCCCGGACTTCTCCGACTTGGACTCCGACTTGGCGGAACCGGAGTCGGAATCCTTGCCGGAACCCTGCCCCCCCTTGGAGGAGCGGGCGTAGTCGGTCGTATAGAAGCCGGATCCCTTGAAGTGGACCGCGACCGGGTTGAAGACGCGCTCGACCGGCGCTCCGCACTCCTCGCACTCGGTCACCGGATCGTCGCTCATCCGCTGGATCACCTCGAACTCGTGACCCTTCTCGCAACGGTATTCGTAGATCGGCATGGATCGATTGTCTCAGACCGGCTCGGAGCCGAGCGGCACCATCGGTGCGAAGCCACCCTCGGCCGTCAGCAGCAGTGCACCTCTGGCAGAGGCGACCGGAGCACCTGCGGCCTCGGCCGCTGCCTCCTCTACCCCGGGCCAGAGTCGCGCTTCGATGGCAGCGCGCAACGAGCCGGACGGTGTGATCCTCATTCCTCCACCCGCCATCAACGCCCGGTCGGCAGACTCGGCGCGGTCGCGGGAGAACCCCACAGCGACCAGCACGAACTCGTTTCCGTCCTGCAGACGCCAGAGGAACCCCAACGGTCCGATCAGAGTCGCTGCCTCGCTGCAGGCCTGCTCGGCCTCCTCCTGGCGATCGAAGGCGTGCACCACGAGCGACATCTCCATCGGCCCCTCTCCCGAGGCAGCTCCGACCGCCGCCAGGAAGCCGGGGTCGAGATCGAGCATCAAGGGCAGGATCAGACGATCCTCGCCCTCCTCCCCGCGCGGAAGCCGCTTCGGGTCGGCGAGCGAGAAGAGCTGACCGCTGGCAATCGTCACCAGTGCCGGCATCACCCACGGATCGGACCCATCGAAAGCGATTCCGAACTCCCAGGCCCTGTCGAGGCGACCGAACACCAGGTCGAGCGTCACCCTCTCCAGTGACTGGCCGTCTGCGGCCGTCTCCCACTCCCATCGCCTCCGGAAGCCCAGGTCCTCGTCTCCGAAACACCCGGCCAGATCGGAGATTCCGTCCACATCTGCCAAGCCCTCGACGAGGACGACCGGGCTCCCTGCGAGATCGATCGATTCGACAGCCCTCAACGGCCCGGTGTCGTCGCTGCGATTGTCTCTAGGCTGCTTCGTCATATGGGGGACTCCAAAGAACTGTCGCTGGACGAAATAGTCGCGCTCTGCAAGCGGCGCGGATTCATCTTCCAGTCATCCGAGATCTACGGTGGACTCGGCTCCACTTACGACTACGGACACTACGGCGTACTGCTCAAGAACAACGTCAAGGCCGAATGGTGGCGAGCGGTCGTTCAGGAGCGTGACGACATGGTCGCACTCGACGCAGCGATCCTCATGCACCCTCGGACTTGGGAAGCCTCGGGCCATCTGGAGGGGTTCACCGACCCACTCGTCCAGTGCCTCGGCGACTGCAAGAGGCGATGGCGCGAAGATCACGTTCGCGAGGAGCAACTCGGAGCCGAGGATGCGGAAGGGGAGATCGTCTGCCCGAACTGCGGCGGCGAGCTGTCCGATCCCATGCAGTTCAACCTCATGTTCAAGACCCACATGGGGCCGGTTGCGGAGTCCGGATCAGAGGTCTACCTGCGACCCGAGACCGCGCAGGGGATATTCGTCAACTTCAAGAACGTCCTCCAGTTCGCGCGCAAGAAACCTCCGTTCGGGATCGCGCAGATCGGCAAGTCGTTCCGCAACGAGATCACGCCGGGCAACTTCATCTTCCGGACCAGGGAGTTCGAGCAGATGGAGATCGAGTTCTTCGTGCCGCCCGCCGAAGCACCGGAGTGGCATCGGAAGTGGATGGAGGACCGCATGTCCTGGTACACGGATCTGGGGATCAGACCGGACAACCTGAGGCTGCGCGAGCATGGCTCGGACGAGCTCTCGCACTACTCCAGCGCCACCTCCGACATCGAATACCTGTTCCCGATGGGCTGGTCGGAGCTCGAGGGCGTTGCCAATCGAGGCGACTACGACCTGACCAAACATGCCGAGTTCTCCGGCGAGAAACTCGAGTACTTCGACCAGCAGAGCGGCGATCGGTACGTCCCTTACGTGATCGAGCCCTCAGCCGGGGCTGATCGAGCCACCCTCGCCTTCCTGGTCGATGCCTACGACGTCGAGGAGGTCGAGGGGCGCGAGCGGACAGTCCTGCGCATCCATCCGAGGCTCGCCCCCGTGAAGGTGGCCGTGTTGCCGCTGGTTTCCAAGGAGGGCATGCCGGAGCGTGCGCGGGAAATCCATCAGCAACTCCGACAGGTCGTGCCCGCCGAGTTCGACGAGGGTGGGTCGATCGGAAAGCGCTATCGGCGCCAGGATGAGATCGGGACCCCTTACTGCCTGACGATCGACGGACAGACGATGGAAGACGGAACGGTGACTCTGCGCGACCGCGACACTCTGGAGCAGAGCCGGATCCCGGCCGACGAAGTCGTGTCCGAGATCGGGCGGCGCCTCGACGAGCCGTGGTCTCCGCCAGCCAGGTCCTGATCCGTCCTAGGTCTGACGAGACTCAGGCCAGCGCTCGCCTCGGCTGAGTCGCTCACCGCCGAGCCAGACGAAGTCCATCGCTGCGTCGAGCACCAACTCTCGCGGTACCCCGGGATTGCGATCCCACCAATCCGAAAGCGCACGCATCGCGCCGAGCGTCTGTTGAGCCTGCATCGCGGCGAACTGCTGATGCTCGGGCTGACCCGGTCGCACCAGCAGTACCTCCTCCTCGACGATGGCGGCGATCGCGCTGACGATGCGATCTCTCAACGACTCCTGGGCCCTGACGACCGCCGCATCCGGAACCACACCGAAGATGATCCGCCAGGAACCACGACGATCCTCGGCGAACGCGAGGAAGGCCTCGATTCCCGCCCGCACGCGCTCCTCGGCCGACTCGGAGGTATGCACGGCGGTCTCGATGGCCTCGAGCAGTTCGCTTCCATGGAGTTCGAGGATCGCTTCGTAGAGTTCGACCTTCGAGTCGAAATGCTCGTAGAGGAGTGCCTTGGACACACCCGCACGAGTGGCGATCGACTTCAACGAGACGTCTCTGTATCCGGCCTCGGAGAAGGCAAGACGGGCTGCCTCGAGGATCCCCTCGCGGCGGTCCGAGGCGGGCATCCGGCGCTTGGGCTGCTGTTCCTCTCGTACTTCGTTTTCCATGGGGCCAACTGCTACTCTAACTGACCCAGCAGTCAGTTATGATCGTCGAGTAACCGCAGATCGAATCCGAGCGCACGAGGAAGAGGGTGAGTTGAGTGGAGCCGACAGCAACAGCGCCAGCAAGGACCGAGGCGAAGACCACCGACGACGTATCGGCTCGCAAGGGGAGCCAGATCTCCTACCAGGATCTCTATCGCCGATGGGAACAGAACAACTGGTCGGCGATGGATCTCGACTTCTCGAAGGATCTCGACGGCTGGAACTCGCTGACCGAGATGCAGCGCACGGCAGGACTGAGGACGTACTCGATGTTCTTCTACGGCGAGGATGCCGTCGCCGACGGCCTCTCCCCCTACATCGATGCCGCGCCGAGAGAGGAACAGAAGTACTTCCTCACCACCCAGCAGGTCGACGAGGCCCGCCATGCGATCTTCTTCGATCGATTCTTCGATGAGGTGCTGGGGGCGGGTGACTCGATCTCCGCTCGGCTCGCATTCACCGAGTCCCAGTTCAACTGGGGATATCGCGGGGTCTTCGAGCGGCTCGAGTTGATGTGCGATCAGTTGCGCCGCGATCAATCCCTGCCGAAGTTCGCCCAGGCGATCACGCTGTACCACATGATCATCGAGGGGACGCTTGCCCAGCCCGGCCAACACTTCATCGAGGATTACTTCGTCAAGAGCGGCGCCATGCCCGGATTCAGTGAGGGCATGGCTCATGTTTCGAGAGACGAGCAGAGGCACATCGGCTTCGGGGTCAAGGTCCTCTCGGAGCTCTTCGCCGAGTCCGAAGAGTGCAAGGCGGCCGTTGCCGATCTGCTCAAGGAGGTGATGAAGTACGTCGCAGACGTCTTCGTCCCGCCGGGCTGGAACGACGAGTACAACACCTGTTATGGCTTCACGCTCCAGGAGATCATGGCTTGGGGCATGCGCTCGATGGACATGAAGTGGAAGGCCGCCGGATTCCCGGTCGATGAGATGCCGCCGGGTACCTATCCGGTCGACACGGGCCTCTCCTACGAGGATCGTGCAGCCAGACAGATCATGATGCTGAAGGCCGGCGTGATCGGTGCGCCCGACCCGAATCCCCGCTACTCGCCGGAGGTGCAGCGCGAGTTCTTCGCCATGATGGCTTCGAGTGCCCACACGGATGCCGTCGACTCGCCGATGACTATCCAATGGAAGTTCACGGACGCCGAACCCTGGTACCTCAGCGTGGACAACGGGTCCACTGCGGCAACCCAGGGGCTCGCCACCAAGCCGGAGTTGACCATCGAGTCGAGCTGGAGCGACTGGATCCAGGTCTCGATGCACGGAGCCGACATGCGCAAGGCGATGCTGACTCGCAAGGTCAAGACCCACGGATCGCTGCGGCAGCTCAAGCGCCTCGGCCAGGTCTTCCCCAAGCCCAAGCCGGTTCTCGCCGCCTAGACGAATCTCGACACGGCAACCGTTTCTTTCCGTAGAATCCCCGTCGGTGAAGGGGGGAACTGCGATCAGAGGCAGGGGTCGGGCCGCGCTCGTCTCGGCTGCCACCGCTGCGGCCTGTCTCGCTGTCGGCGTCGGTAACGCCGCCGCCAACGGAGTGGCGATGGCCGGCGACGTGACCGCGACCGAGCCGGGTCCCTCGAGCGCCCTCCTCTGGGTCAAGGCCGCAGCCGCCGGCCCTGTGATGGTCCAGGCCAGGAAGACCGGCAGCGGGGACTTCCTGTCCTGCGTTCTGACCAGAGTGGGTGTGAAGGCTGCAGCGAAGCAGCGCAAGGGGGTGGAGTGGATCGCGCTGACCAACGCCACCTCGGCAAGCGACTTGACCGCTCAGGCGAAGGTCACCGGCCTGCCTGACACGAGCACCAACTACGTCTATCGCTTCTGCGGCAGCAACGGCTGGACTAGCGATACGGGTTACTTCAACACCGCGCCTTCGCCGAACTCGACCGTGCCGGTCCACTTCGCTTGGTCGGGTGACATGGATGCATCTGCCTCCCCCGCGAATCCCACCGCCAACGACAACGGCGCCTACTGGAACAACTTCGAGACCCTCGACCAGATGCGTCAGCAGGGAAACGACTTCAACATCCTGATGGGCGACACCATCTACTCAGACTCGGAGGTACCGGGGATCACCGAAGCGGCACTGACCGTCCAGCAGAAGTGGGACAAGTACACGACCAACCTCGAGATGCCGGCCTACAGTGCGTTCCGCGCGAATCAGGCGGTGTTCAACCACTGGGACGATCACGAGTTCATCAACGACTTCTCTCCCAGGGAGACGCCGGGACAGCTCGGCGTGAACATCCCCACCAAGCAGCTCTACTCGAACGGAGTCAAGGCGTTCCGGACCTACATGCCGGCCTCTTACAACAAGAGGACAGGGCTCTACCGTCGTGTGCGCTACGGCAAGAATCTCGAACTCTTCTTCCTCGATGAGAGATCCTTCCGCAGCTCCTCCTCCGACGAGTTGGCCGTCTGTCTGAACGAAGGCAGCCCCGACCTCGCGCCGACCGCTCCTCAGGCGACTCGAGGCGCGTTTGCGGTCCTGGTCGAATCCCTCGGCAATCCGGTCAACAAAGCCTGCCTCGCCTCGATCAACAGCAAGCGTCGCACCATGCTCGGCAAAGCCCAGCTCGCGAGGTTCCTCAGAGATGTCAAGGCCTCGAAGGCGACCTTCAAGGTGGTGATGAGCGAGGTACCGATGCAGCAGTACTACGCGCTGCCCTACGACCGCTGGGAGGGCTACGCGGCAGAGCGGAGTAAGGTCCTGACCTACCTCGATCGCAAGGTGAAGAACGTGGTGGTCTTGAGCACCGACGTGCACGCAACCCTGGTCAACAACGTTCGTTTCAACACGCTCGGACCGGCTGGGGTCAGGAACTCACGCATCAACGAAGCGGTGGTGGGGCCGATCGCGACCAAGAACTACGGCCTCGAGATGGACGATGCGACCGGCCAGGACGGGATCGGCAACACGATCCAACAGCTGTTCTTCAAGCAGCCTGTCGATGCAACCGGATTCCCCGGGCCCGGAATGGGGATGCAGTGTGCCGCCACCGACCAGTTCGGCTTCGGTCAGGTCAGTGTCGGACCGACGCAGCTGACGATCGACTTTTACGACAGCAGCGGTAACCAGACCACCGAGTTCGCCGGAGACGGCAACCCCCGCGAGGCATGCGCCTCACTCGTGATCCCGAAGCGCTGAGTTGAACTCCCTGCCATAGACCTCTTCTAGGCCTTCCGGCGCTTTCGGGCGGGGCGGGTGTCGGCGCCCTCCAACGGGATCCGGGGAAGCACACGGTCCAGCCAGCTCGGAATCCACCAGTTCCAGCGCCCGAGCAGCTGCATGGTCGCCGGCACCAACACCAGCCTCACGATCGTGGCATCGAAGGCGATCGCCACCGCGCACCCGAGCCCGATCTCCTTGATCGAGGCCACGCCCGTGAAGACGAACGTGAGGAAGACCAGAACCATGATCAGCGCAGCCGAAGAGATGGTCGAAGCGCCCGCCTCCAGCCCTTCGGCCACCGCGCGCCGGTTGTCGCCGTGGGCGAGATAGCGCTCCTTGATCCGTGAAAGGAGGAAGACCTCGTAGTCCATCGAGAGACCGAATACGACCGCCAGCAGCAGCGGCAGCGTCATCACCTCCAAGGCTCCCTTCGATTCGAAGGTAGGCAGGAAATCCAGCCAGCCCCACTGGAAGACCGCCACCAACACGCCGTAGGCCGCGCCGATCGAGAGGAGGTTCATCGCGATCGCCTTCAGCGGCAGGATCACCGATCGGAAGAGGACGAGCAACACCAGATACGAGAGGCAGAGCACGAAGGCGAATATCTTCCACATCGAGTTGGCGATCTGGTCGCGGTTGTCGACCGCTGCCCCGGGCTCTCCTCCGACCAGCGCGCTGCCACCGGATCTCGCGGCCCAGGCGGGAATCGTCCGCTCACGCAGGCGATCGACCAGCCGCTCGGATGCCGGGGACTCGGCCGCCCGGGCAGCGTCGGAAACTTCGATCAAGGCGGTTCGGCCCCTGACTAGGGGTTCGGTGACCGAGGTGACACCAGGTGTCGAGGCGATCGCCCGAGAGAGGTCGGCCGCGGCCTCCTCACCCCTGACAGGAGGTCCGGGCAGAGTCGCCACCACCGCGATCCGGTCGAACCCCTCACCGGTTGCCTCGAGAGCGATCTCGGTCCCGACCCGGGCATCGAAGTCCTTGGGCATCTGCTCCAGCGCGCTGTTGCCGGTCTTGATCCAGATCGAAGGCGCGATCAGGGCGGCCAGCAGAGCAACCACCAGTGCGGCGGCGACCAAGGGGCGCTCCATCACCCGGTGGGACCATCGGTGCCAGAAGGACTCCCTGTCGGGGTCTCCCCTCCTCACCTTCGACCCGATCCGGGAGAGGGTCCTCAGCACCCATTCCTTGATCTTCCCGTCTCCCTCGACCCTGTGACCGAAGATCGCGATCAACGCTGGCAGGAGTGTCACCGCCAGCAGAATCGATACAGCGACCACGATCATCGCCCCCAGGGCCATCGACTGCAGGGTCCGGTTGTCCACCAGCCACAGCCCGGCGAGCGAGACGATGACCGCCAGACCCGAGAAGGTCACCGCGAGACCGGAGGTCGAGAGGGCCTCGGCCCGTGCAGCGTCGCGTCCTCTGCCGGCGCGGATCGCCTGCCGGTATCGCGCGAGGATGAACAGCGAGTAGTCGACGGCGACGCCGATCCCGATCATCGTCGCCATGTTCGAGACGAAGATCGACATCTCGAGTCCGAAGGAGATCAGGAAGACGAAGGCTCCCGTGACGACCACCGCGAAGGCCGCAAGCAGCAGCGGAAGCGAAGCGGCGATCAGGGTGCCGAAGACCGTGATCAGGACGATCGCGATGAGAGGGAAGCCGATCGCCTCGGCCTTCTGCAGATCCCTCTGCGAGAGCTCGGACATCGCGGCCCACATCGCCGGCTGTCCTACCAGATACGGGGTGACACCCCTGCCCTCGTTCTCCTTCCCCAGCTTCACCGAGTTGCGCAGGTCGTCGGCCACGTCGATCGCATCGGGCGCTCCGGCTGCCAGATCGATCGGGACGATCGCCACGTCTCCCCTCACGAGAGCGGCGGCTCCCGCTGCTCGTGCGTCGGGTGAGAAACCCGCTCCCTCCACCTCGGAGAGCTTCCTCTCGTAGGCGTCCAGCGTCTCCGGAGCATCTGTCGCCGAGAGAGCCGAGTCCGGTACCAGCACGAAGGCGATACCCGAACCGACCCGATCGGGGAAGCTCGCCAGTGCGGCCCGCTCGGCCCGCGACGCCTCGCTGCGCGGCGAGCCGAACCCGCCACCGGTGAGGTTGTCGGACTGGCGGAGGAAGAGAGGCAAGGCCGCGACGACGATCGCTATCCAGATCCCGAGTACCCACCAACGGTGTCTCGAGATGCGTCCGGCCAGTCGAGCCAGCGGAGGCTTCGATCTCGTTCGCTTCGCGCCTGTCGACTTGCCGCCCGCCATCTCGCAAGACGAGTCTAGGGAGGGGTCGGACTCGCCCCGGGGAGAATCCTGCCCCTGCTACCGGGAGAGGGTCAGCGAAGGGAGACCGGCGGGTTGTGGCCCGGAATCACGACCGCTGGTTCGAGATCGCGGATCCGCTGCCACTGGGTCAGAAGCTCCTCACGCTCCGGACCGAAATCCTCCGGCAGATCCATCTGCTCGAAGTACTCGGGCAGCGGGCCGACGCAGTCCGAGGCGATCACGGTCAATCCCTCGTCGGTATCGACGAGGATCGAGATCAGGCCATCGCAGTGTCCGGGTGTACGGATCCAGCGGATCCCCGGTTCGATCTCTCCTTCTTCACCCTCGACGATGTCGAGCTTGGCCATCTCCAACTGACCTGCGACGAGTTGGGCGTAAGGGGCCTCGGTCTCGATCTTGTGGACGAGGGTCCGACGCATCGGCCACGCTGCCAAGGCCTCGGCGTGGTCGTAGTGGAGGTGGGTGAGGATCACATCCTGGATCGAGTTCGGATCGACCCCGAGATCAGCCAGCGCACCGAGGATCGGTGCTCCCTGCATGTTCATCCCGGGATCCACCAGATAGTCGCGCTCCCCGCGGATCAGGAGAGTGTTCGGGAAGGCGACCATCCCCGCGCTCTTGCCCTCGGCCTGGAGTTCCTTGTACGCGGCGAACCCCTCGGCGGAAGTCCCGACCGGCTTCTGGGTCGCCTCGCCGTCGGCGACAGAGAAGATGAAGCGCTGGGCGGGGATCAGTACGTGGACGCTGGCCAAGGCTCAGATCTGCCGCGAACGCCGGTCAGGCACTTGGAACGGATGCGTTCTCTGGAGCCGGAGTCGAGGTGTACTCGAACTCTTCCTCTGCCCCGAAGATGAGATCGAGCACGGCTCGCCTCGCGGTCTCGCTCAGAACGAGCACGAGCACCGCGCCGACGATGGCGATCAGGATCGCCTTGCCGACACCGAAACTCTTCTTCTGCTTCCTGCCCCTCAACTGGTCGGAGGCGTCGCGGAGGGTTTCCGCAGCATTGCGAAGTTCATCCTGGATCTTGCGGTCGTCGAAGATCGCGCGGGCCGGTGACGGCTCCTCGTAGATCCGCTGGCCGGCTCCGCGAACCGCATCGAAGGCGTCGCGGATGTTCCGACGGAGCTCCTCGTCCTCGATCAACCGGCGCAGGTAGGGGTTGGATGCGACCGCACGAGCCGCGTC
>CAZQMB010000003.1:5502-39484 GCA_964594365.1 uncultured Conexibacteraceae bacterium | reverse complement strand
GTGGGAATCTCCTCGACATCTCCCTTGTTGCGATCGGGCACGATCACGGTCTTGATCCCCGCACGCTGAGCCGCCAGAGACTTCTCCTTCAGGCCACCGATCGGGAGCACCTGGCCGGTCAGGGTCACCTCACCGGTCATCGCCACCTCGTTGGAAACCGGTCGCCCGCTGATCAGCGATGCCAGCGCCGTTGTCATGGCGATACCCGCCGAGGGGCCGTCCTTCGGAACGGCACCTGCGGGCACGTGGATGTGGATGTCGTGCTCGGCGAACCACTTCTCGCCGAGGTCGGGGGCGACTCGATCCGTGTGGCCCCGGACGAAGGTCAGCGCGGCCTGCGCAGACTCCCGCATCACGTCTCCGATCTGTCCGGTGATGGTGAGGGAACCGGAGCCCGGAACAGCTGAGGCCTCGACGAACAGCACCTCTCCACCCGCCGGCGTCCAGGCGAGTCCGGTGGCTACGCCGGGATCCTTGGTCCGCCGTCGTTGCTCGGCGAAGTACTTGCGTCTGCCGAGTAGCTCACGGGCCTTCTTGGCGGAGATCGTGGTCTTGCCGCGTGACTTGCCCTCGGCAACACGCGCGGCGACCTTCCTGCAGATCGCCCCTATCTCACGCTCGAGGCTCCTCACCCCTGCCTCCCGCGTGTACTCGTTGATCACCGCGAGCAGACCTGCGTCAGCGAATTCGAGCTTCGACTTGGTCAGCCCGTTGGCCTTGAGCTGCCGTGGCACCAGGTAACGCTTGGCGATCCGCAGCTTCTCCTCGACCGTATAGCCGGCGAGTTCGATCACCTCCATCCGGTCGAGCAGAGCGTGCGGAATCGGATCGAGCACGTTGGCGGTGGCGATGAACATGACGTCCGAGAGGTCGAACGGCAGGTCGAGATAATGGTCGCGGAAGGTCGAGTTCTGGGCCGGATCGAGGACCTCGAGCATCGCGCTGGCCGGGTCGCCGCGGAAGTCCGCTCCCATCTTGTCGATCTCGTCGATCATGAAGACGGGGTTCTTGGTGCCGGCGTCCCGCAAAGCGCGGATGATCGTCCCGGGCATCGCTCCTATGTAGGTGCGACGGTGACCACGGATCTCTGCCTCGTCGCGGACTCCGCCGACGGAGATGCGTTCGAACTCGCGGCCGAGAGCTTTCGCGATCGACTGTCCGAGGCTGGTCTTGCCCACACCGGGAGGTCCGACGAAGCAGAGGATCGGGCCTGGTGAATCGGGGTTCAACTTGCGAACGGCGAGGTACTCGAGGATCCTCTCCTTGATCTCCTCGAGGTCGTAGTGATCGCGGTTCAGGACCTTCCGCGCATTCCCGAGGTCGAGGTCGTCGGTCGTCTCCTCGTTCCACGGCAGCTCGATCAACCACTCCAGATAGCTCCGGATCACCCCGTACTCCGCTGCAGCGGGTGGCAGCTTCTCGAGCCGGGCGAGCTCACGATCCGCCTGCTTGCGGGCCTCTTCAGGCAGCTCCGCCTGTTCGATCTTCTCGCGGAGTTCCCTCGCCTCCACCTGCTGCTCGTCGCCCTCTCCCAACTCGTCCTGGATCGCCTTCAGCTGTTGGCGCAGGAAGAACTCACGCTGCCCCTTGCCGATCTCCGATTCCACGTCGGACTGGATCTTCGAGCCGATCTTGACCACCTCGAGTTCTCTGGCGAGCAGCTTCGACAGAGCGTGCAGACGCTTGGAGACGTCGCGCTCCTCGAGTAGTTGCTGCTTCTCCTCGATGGGGATCCTCAACGCACCGGCGATCAGATGAGCGAGAGCGGAGGGCTCGTCCATGTTGGTCACCGCTAGCTGCAGTTCCTCGGGCAGGTAGGGAATCTGCTCGATGATCTCGCTGAAGGTGTTCTGGACGTTTCGGGTGAGCGCCTGAAGCTCTTGGGTCTCCTCCATCTGATCCGGGAGCGCCTCGACCTTGGCCACCAGGTAGGGCTTCTCGGAGACGTAGGGACCGACCTGGATCCTCTCACCGCCCTGCACGAGGATCCTCAGCGTCCCGTCCGGGACCTTGAGCATGCGGGCGATCGTGCCGGCGACGCCGACCGGGAAGAGATCGGCTGGTCCCGGCGTGTCGTTCTCGGGGTCCCTCGAGGCGACCATCGCCAGCATGCGGTTGCCCGAGAGGACATCGTCGATCAACTTGATCGACCTCTCCTGACCCACGGCAAGTGGCGTCAGTTGGTCCGGGTAGGTGACGGTCTCTCGCAGCGGCAGAACGGGCAAGGCGTCCGGGAGAGGTACCTGGGTGCGTACGAGCTCGTCTACGTCCGGGAGCTCGACCACCTCCAACTGCGGTATCTCCTGTCCCTCATCCTCGGCCCTGATCACTGTTCTCCCTGATCTGCCCGCTGGACGGGTACCCGCCTCGCGGCCCTGGACTTCACCGGAAGCTCGACCTTGAGCACACCGTCCTCGTAAGTAGCCTCGGCTCGCTCCGGGTCGACCTCGATCGCGAGCTCGATCACCCGACGAAATGGACCTGACGGCAACTCCACCTGCTGGTAACTGCGCCCGGAGGTCTCTCGCTGGGGCTTCTCACCGCTGATCACCAGGGTCCTGCCGCGGACCTCGAGGTTCACGGCCGAGACCTCGACCCCGGGGATCTCGGCCCGGACGACCGCAACCTCGGGCTTGTTGCCTCCCAGGTAGTAGACGTCGACCCTCGGAGCGAATCCGACCGGGCGGCGCTGCGTTCGCAGCCCGGGCCGCTCCCAGAAATCGACCAGCAGCTCGTCCATCTCGAGCCTGACGCGGGTGAAATCGGCGAATGGATCTTTCTTCGGCATGGAAACTGAGAATAGAGAGGTGAGGATCAGACCTCGACGGTCTCCCCTTCGTCGGCGAGGATCACCTCGGCCCCGAAGCCGGCCTCGGCCTCGGCCCGGACCTGATCCGGATCGAGCTCATCGGAGAAGTGGGTGATCATCACAGCGCCGACCTCGGCCTCTCCCGCGAGCTCACCGGCTTCGCGAGCGGTCATGTGTCCTCGCTCGTCTTCGGGTTCGTCTCCCTGTTGGGCCAGAGTCGCCTCGACCGTCAGCAGATCGGCCCCCTTGGCGAACTCGATCAACTCGCTGTTCGGTCGACAGTCCGCTCCGTGGACGATTCTCGATCCGTCGGCTGCGACGAGCGAGATCGCATAGGTCTCGATGTAGTGCGGTACCGGTTGGAAGGTCACGGAGATACCGCCGACCGAAACCTCTCCGTCCGGCTCGTACTCGTTCACCTCGAAGGCGGTGGCGAGCAACTCCTCACTGCCCCATGTCCCGGTCACGCGCCCGAAAGCGTCCACCGCGCCGGGAGGACCCCACAAAGCGGGTCCAGCGGAACCGGCGATCGGCATCTCCCCCGAGTGGACTCGACTCGGTGAATAGTTGAGCGCGTAGGAGAACGGGATCAGGTCCAACCAGTGATCGGCGTGGAGATGGCTGACCAGTACTGCATCGAGCGTCGAGTAGTCCGGCATCCGTTCGCGAAGCTTGCCGAAGACGCCGTTGCCGCACTCGAGCAGGAGTTTCGTCTCCCCCTCCTCGATCAGGTAGCCGGAACAGGCTCCCCCGGCGTCCTCCCAAGCCGGGGACTTTCCGAGGACCGTGAGCCTCACTTGACCGGTTCGCTCCGCATAGGAGGAACATGAAACCGCAACGGGGCCCCGAGCGCGCAAGCGGGATGGCGTTTCCCGCCTCCCGGCTCCTCGGTCAGGTGTGCGGACCGGTCGAAGCGGAGTCGCCCGGGTCGCGCATCAAGAGCGTCGGCTGCCGTGGCGGCACGAGTCCCTCAGGGGAATCGAGCCTGAAGGTCGGACAGGGCTCATCGAGGCCGAGTGCGCAAAGGCCACGAGCTCCGAAGAAGCAGTCTGCACAGGTGTAGGCCTTCCTCCTCTTGCGGGGCTGGCTCCTGACTGACGCCTGCTTCTGACTGCTCTCCGTCGTCGGCTTGGGGCCAGCGACAGCCGCTCGACCTCGGGTCAAGTGGAATTCTCCTCTCGCTACTTCGACTGTGGGGGTGAGACGCTCGCGCCGGGTGTCTCCGACGCCGCGGCATCATGTCACCTGAGCCAGAGGAGCGCCAGAGCCCTTTCCGCAAATGACGGCCTATTTTTTCGCCGGAGTGGGGCTAAGATTGTTCCTCGATGTCGACCGACCGGACCTCACAGCTTTCCGCATCGCCACCTCTGTTCAAGAGCAGGTTCCTCGACTTCTTCTCGCGCGTCCATCCGATCGTGCCCCTGGTCTTCTTCGGACCGATCGTGGTCGGCGGAGTCTGGCTTGCGATCGACCACGGACTGAGCGCCTGGGGAGCCGCAGGGATGTTCGCGGTGGGGATCGCGGTATGGACTCTCTCCGAGTACTGGCTGCACCGGCTCCTCTTCCACTGGCAACCGAAGATCCCGGGCGGCGATCGCATCCACTTCATCATGCACGGGGTCCATCACGACCATCCGAACGATCCGATGCGTCTGGTCATGCCGCCTGCGGTGAGCATCCCGATGTCCGCGGTGTTCGCTGGCGCCTTCTATCTGATCTTCGGCGACCCGCTCGCTTTCCCGGTCTTCTCGGGCTTCATAGCGGGGTATCTGGTCTACGACTACACCCACTACCACGTGCATCATCACCGTCCGCGGACTGCCTTCGGCAGACGTCTGCGAGAGCACCATATGCGCCACCACTTCCAGGATCACCGATTCGGATACGGGGTCTCCTCCCCGCTGTGGGACGCGGTCTTCCGGACGATGCCGCGCAGCCGCAAGGCCGAGCGCTCCGACTCTGAGCCCGGCTCGACTCCAGACGGGCGCTGACTCAGACGACCCGCGACGCGGGTTCTGCGCCGTCGACCACCGCGATCGCGTTCTCTGCCGCGAGTATTGCCATACCGTCTCGCGAGACGTGGGTGGCCGATCCGATGTGAGGCAGCAACACGCAACGCGGTGCGCTCAGAAGGCTCTCAGGCACAGCCGGCTCTCCGTCGTACACATCCAGACCGGCAGCCGCGAGCCGCCCATCCTCGAGAGCCTCGGCAACGGCCTCGGCGTCGACGAGGGTCCCGCGTGAAGTGTTGATCAGGACACCGTCAGCTCCGATCAGTTCCAACTCACGCCTCCCGATCATGTCCCTGGTGCCTTCGCCTCCGGGTGCATGGATGCTGACCACCTGGGAACGCCGGAGGAGGTCGTCCAACCCCGCAAAGTCGAATCCGAACCTCTCCTCCGCCTCGACCTTTCGACTCGAGGCCGTGTAGACCACCTCGGCGCCAAGGGCGGAAACCATCTCGGCGTAACGCAGGCCGATGCGCCCCAGCCCGACCACACCCACCGTGGCGCCACGCAACTCGAGACCGAGGTAAGCGCCGGGATCCCAGCCGGTCCACAGCCCGTTCCGAAGGTCCCTTTCGGCGTCGCTGGCGAGGCGGCCGGCCGAGAGGGTCAGCATCAACGCCAACTCAGCCGTGGCCTCGGTCAAGACTCCAGGTGTGTTGGTGACCACGATCCCCCGGTCGCGGCAGGCATCGAGATCGACGTTGTCGTAGCCGACCGCGAAATTCGAAACCACCTTCAACTGCTCGCCGCAGAGGTCGAGTAACTCTCCGTCCACGGAAACGCTCGGATCGGGGATCAGAGCGATCGCGCCCGGGACCATCTCCTCGAGCTGCTCACGGGTGACGTTGAGTCCGCCCTGGGACACCTCGAACCGCTGCTCGAGCAGATCGAGTCCGGCAGGTAGCAGGACCCTCGCAACCACTGCCTTTCCCGATTTGTTCTGCAAGGTAACCACCTTCGGCTAGCCGTTAACGGTTATGACAAAACGCTTTTCTGCTATGAAACCCGGGGCGAAAGTCGATGGGTAGCTACTGTTGGACGTACCCCCACTGTTCGCATCGCACGAAGGAAGACACAACTCAGAGTCGCTCGGGGCAACGGGGGACGGTGAAAGGAGATTCATGCCAGCAGGTTCGCAGACTTTGGACAAGGCGAGAGCACTGCTCGAGCAACGGCGCAAGGAGTTGCACGAGGAGCTCCGCCAGGTGGAAACGGCTCTCTCGGGCCTCGGTGGAGCAGGGCGTAAAGGCCCTGGCCGTCCTCCGGGCTCGGGCGTTGGAAGGCCCAGGGGACCGAAGCGCAGGCGGCGCGGTGGAACCCGTGCCGACCAGGCCGTGAAGATCATCAACTCGAGTCCCGACGGCATCGGTGTAGCGGAGGTCGCAAAGCAGATGAAGCTGAACGCCCCCAACTACCTCTACCGGGTGCTGCCGGAGCTGGAGGCCGAGGGCAAGATCCGCAAGCAGGGAAGTACCTACTTCCCTGGCAGTTGAGGTACCTGTCGGGCCCCGCCCGACAGGTAGGCCTCACCCTGCCCTAGATCAATCCCAGTTCTTCGACGGCCTTGCGCTCCTCGGTCAGCTCGGCCGCAGATGCGTCGATGCGCTCGCGGGAGAAATCGGGGACGTCCAGGCCCTCGACGATCTTCCACTGGCCGTCGCTGCAGGTGCAGGGGAAGCCGGAGATCAGGCCCTCTGGCACGTCGTAACTGCCGTCTGACGGAACGGCCATCGAGACCCAGTCGCCGGCGGGCGTTCCGAGATGCCAGTCACGAAGATGATCGATCGCGGCGTTGGCTGCCGAGGCGGCACTCGAAGCGCCTCGCGCCTCGATGATCGCCGCACCGCGGGTCGCCACACTCGGGATGAACTCGTCCGCGATCCAGGCCTCATCTGCGACCTCGTCCCAGGCGGACTTGCCGTCTACCTTGGCGTTGACCAGATCCGGGTATTGGGTCGTCGAGTGGTTGCCCCAGATGGTCATGTTGGTGACATCCGACACCGTCTTGCCGGTGCGCTCGGCAAGCTGCGCGATCGCGCGGTTGTGATCGAGCCGCACCATCGCCGTGAACCTCTCCTGCGGAACATCGGGGGCGTTCGACATCGCGATCAGGCAGTTGGTGTTGGCCGGGTTGCCGACCACGAGGATCTTCACGTCGTCGGCTGCACCTGAGTTGATCGCCTCGCCCTGGGGGCGGAAGATCCCGCCGTTCGCCTCGAGCAGATCCGATCGCTCCATGCCCTTCTGGCGCGGCCGTGAGCCGACCAGTACACCGACATTCACCCCATCGAATGCCTTGGTGGCGTCATCGGTTATCTCGATTCCGGAAAGCAGCGGGAAAGCACAGTCGTCCAACTCCATCGCTGTGCCCTCTGCAGCCTTGACCGCATCGGGGATCTCCAGCAGGGTCAGATGGACCGGCTGGTCTTCACCGAGCATCTGCCCCGCAGCTATGCGGAAGAGGATCGCGTAGCCGATCTGGCCCGCTGCTCCGGTGACGGTGACCTTCAGGGGTGACTTCTCGCTCACTTTGTCTCCTTCATTTGGTCGATGACAGCGTCTGCGAACTCCGAGGTACCGACAGCCGTAGGGTCGTCGCGATCCGGCTTCAGGTCATAGGTGACCTTGTCGCCCTCGGCGATCACGGCAGCGATCGCCGCCTCCATGCGGTCTGCGGCATCAGCCTCTCCGAGGTGACGCAGCATCAGCACGCCCGAGAGCATCAATGCCGTCGGGTTCACCTTGTTCTGGCCCTTGTACTTGGGAGCGGAACCGTGGGTAGCCTCGAACATCGCTGCCTGAGTCCCGATGTTCGCTCCCGGCGCCAGGCCGAGACCGCCGATCATCCCGGCGCCCAGATCGCTCACGATGTCGCCGTAGAGGTTCGGCAGCACGATCACGTCGTACTCCTCGGGACGGGAAACCAGCTGGTTGCAGAGGTTGTCGATGATCCGGTCCTCGAACTCGATCTCGGGATGGCGCTCAGCCACCTTCCGGGCTGTCTCGAGGAAGAGTCCGTCGGAGAACTTCATGATGTTCGCCTTGTGCGCCGCTGTGACCTTCTTGCGGCCATGCTTCTCGGCGTAATCGAAGGCCGCCTCCACGATCCGGTCGCTGCCGAACTCGGAGATCGGCTTGATGGAGATACCAGCGTCCTCGCGAACCTCCACGTCCATACCGGCCAGGAACTCGCGCAACTTCGCGTTGTCCTCGCTCCCCCGCTCGAACTCGATACCTGCGTAGAGGTCCTCGGTGTTCTCGCGGACGATCACGATGTCGACCTGGTCGAAGTGAGAACGGACCCCCGGGTAGAGCTTGCAGGGGCGGAGACAGGCGTAGAGGTCTAGTTCCTTGCGCAGCTGGACGTTGATCGACCTGAACCCGGACCCGACTGGTGTGGTGGTCGGACCCTTGATCCCCACCTTCGTCCGACGGATCGATTCCAGGGTGCGCTCGGGGAATGGATCGCCCTCGGCTTCGTAGACATCCTCGCCAGCCGGGTGTTCATCCCACTCGAACTCGACACCGGTCGCCTCGAGAACACGTCGGGTCGCCTCGATCAGTTCGGGGCCGGTCCCGTCGCCCGGTATCAGTGTGACTTCGTGGGCCATCAGCGCCGATGGTATCCACAGAGGGCCTGACGGGTCCGGCTCGCCGGTGGTGGATTCACAGCCAGCGCTGGTCGAGGCGCCGGACCAGCCCCTCGGTGAGACGGATCGCATCGACGAGAGTCCCGTAGTCGACCCGGTCTGGGGTGTCCGTCTTCCAGTGGTAGTTCGCCGGTGCCTTGTAGTCGGTCACCGAACACATCGAGATGGTCGGATACCCGGCGACCAGCGACTCGAGACCGTCTGTTCCGTTGTGCAACCGCAGGTTCGGGTAGAGCCAGATTCCAAGCTCGCGCGCGATCTCCTCGGTCATCTCGATCAGGTCCGCCGGGTACTCGTGCATCTTCAGGAAACCCTCGCCGTGGAGGAGGTTCAGGTGAGGCGATCCGACGGTGTCGACGCAGCAGAAGAAGGTGCTCTCCGGCGGCAGTTCGGGGAAGTGCCGCTCCCCGAACGCCTTCATCCCCTCACTGAAGGACTCCTCCGAACCGGTGGAGACCAACATCACACGTAGCTTCTCGGTGGGCCGCCCCTTCAATGCTCTCGCGAGCGCCAGCAGGAGGACCACCGCGGTGCCGTTGTCGTTGGCACCGGGCACCGCCTGGCGAGCACCGATGTCCGCGAACACGGGTACCGCGCCTGCCGAGAGGAAGGTCCCGATCCTGGTCAACAGGCGGCTGCCGATCAGCGAGCCGAGGGCCACGGCGACCGGACCGCCGAGGACCGGGAACATCATCGGGGGGCTGGTCTCGGCGTCGTCCCAGAGGATGGGGAATCGCCTCGAGAGGTTGTCGGGAACCGCGGGATGGAACAGCAGCCCGGCGTGCGCGGAGTCGTGGTGGGCGACGATCACGATGGTCTTCTCGGCATCGGGGGGACCCAGCTCGGCCACCACGTTGTGGGTGGGCCGCTTCGGAAGTAGCTTGCGGATCCAACGTGGCCCCGGCGGGTAATCACTCGCGATCCCTGCTGCGGCTGCCCCTGCGAGACCCGCGGCAGCGAGGCGACCCTTACGGGTTCTCGCCTTCAAAGACGCGATACCGGCGATTGCGCCGGCTGCCACTCCGAGGCCGAGCGGCCACCAGTAAGTGCCATGGACCTGCTCCACCTCCACTCGACCCTCGACCTCCTCGTCGGCGAGGCGCTCGATGATCCAAGCAGCGGCATCGTGCTCACCCTGTGTGGCGGACTCGCGGTCGAAGGCGCAGAGCTCGTCGAGCAACCTCCGCAGCCATTCCCGATCCAGGTGCGGGGACTCCTGCGACGAAACGGCGGAGGTGCTGAGGGGGGATTTGTCGGAGTCGCTCATCGAGGGAACAGAGGCTACCCCCGGTGGTCGATCACAGGGGCCGAAGGCCCTCCCCCGTAAGATCAGTGGCAATGGGAGCAACCGGTCAAGGCGGCCTCACCCTGTTCCGCTTTCGCGGCATCCGAGTATCGGTGGACTACTCGTGGTTCTTCGTCCTCTTCCTGGTCATCTGGTGGCTGTCGGGCTTCTACCGGGATGTCCTCGGACCGGGCACCTCGGATCTGCTGCCCTATCTGCTCGCTCTGGTCAGCGCGCTCCTCTTCTTCGCTTCGATCCTGTTGCACGAATTCGGACACGCCCTGGTTGCACTCAGGAACGGGATAGGTATCGATGGGATCACCCTCTGGCTGTTCGGGGGAGTTGCCAGGATGGAGCGAGATACCGACTCTCCCGGAGTCGAGTTCAGGGTCGCGGTCGCCGGCCCTCTGGTGACCCTCGCGATCGCCTTCATCTGCACCGCCATCGGAGTTGCCCTGACCGGTCCGGAGGAGTTCAGGCGGGCGGCTCTGACCGAAGGCAACACCGCGATCGGAGCCATTCCCGCGGTTCTCGGATGGCTCGCATCGATCAACATCCTGGTCCTGATCTTCAACTTGGTGCCGGCCTTCCCGCTGGATGGAGGTCGCATCGCGAGGGCGATCGCCTGGAAGAAGACCGGCAACCGCGCCAGCGCCACCCGGTTCGCTGCGCGTCTCGGACAGATCTTCGCCTACGTCCTGATGGGATTGGGCCTCCTCTCGCTGATCAACGGGAACGTGGTCGGTGGAGTCTGGCTCGGCGTCCTCGGATTCATCTTGAACAGCTCCGCCAAGGCTGCAGTCGCCCAGAGCAAGGTCGCCTCGAAGGTCGAAGGCATCTCGGTCGCCGACCTGATGGATCCGGGACCTCCGGTGATCCCGGCCTCGGCCAAGCTCGCCACGGCCCTCGATGACTTCTTCAACCCGTACGGCTGGCCATGGTTTGCGGTCACCGATCCAGACGGACGGTTCCTCGGTCTTCTCGCCGAGGAGACGGTCCGCAACGTCCCTCCCGCTCAGCTCGAGACAGAAGTCGTCGCCGACCACATGGCTGCCGATGGTGGAGAGGCCCACATGGCGATCAAGGCCGAGGCGCCACTCGAAGACGCACTCGACCGCGAGGAACTCCCGAGACTCGGTGGGCTGATGGCTGTCGACTCGGATGGTCGGGTGGTCGGCTTGCTCACCGCCCAGTCGGTTCAACGATCGATGGGCGCTGACGGTCAGTGGCCTGCGGTCTGAGCAACGCGCGTCCAATTGTGAGATGAGTCACTCGCCTGACCGACCCTGCTGGCGGCGGCGCGGTGCGGTGGGATATCATCGCTGTCGATGCCAACCCACGACGTACTCGTCATCGGCGCCGGTCTCGCTGGACAGCGTGCAGCACTAGCCGCTGCCGAGGAGGGTGTGTCGGTTGGAATCCTCAGCAAGGTCCACCCGGTCCGTTCTCACTCCAACGCGGCCCAGGGCGGGATCAACGCCGCGCTCCAGGAAGACGACACCTGGGAGTCGCACGCCTTCGACACGATCAAGGGTTCTGACTATCTAGCCGATCAGGACGCGGTGGAGGTCATGTGCCGCGAGGCCCCCGAAGAACTGCTCTATCTCGAGCATCTCGGCGTCACCTTCCACCGCAACGAGGAAGGCAAGATGGGCACTCGCGCATTTGGTGGCGCATCCGCAGCCCGCACCTACTACGTAGCCGACATCACCGGACAGGCGATCATGCACGTCCTCTACGAGCAGCTGATGAAGGCCTCTGGCGAGGTCGCGCGCTACGAGGAGTACTTCTGCACCGCTCTGGCCCTCGACGATGCGGGCCGCTGTGTCGGTGCTGTCTCGCGGAACGTGCGCGACGGGTCGATGGAGCTGTTCAAGGCGAAGGCCGTGATCCTCGCCACTGGCGGCAACGGTCAGGTCTGGAAGCCCACCACCAACGCGCTGATCTGTACCGGCGACGGGATTGCGATGGCCTATCGGGCGGGCGCGAAGTTGATGGACATGGAGATGATCCAGTACCACCCCACCACCCTGGCCAAGAAGGGCTTCCTGATCACCGAAGGCGCTCGCGGCGAAGGCGCTCATCTGCTGAACGCCAAGGGAGAGCGCTTCATGGAGAAGTACGCGCCCAACAAGATGGAGCTCGCCTCGCGTGACGTCGTGTCCCGTGCCGAACAGACCGAGATCGACGAAGGTCGTGGGTTCCCGGACGGGACGATCGCCCTCGACATCACGGTCGTACCGAAGAAGCGAATCCTCGAAGCGCTCCGGGAGATCGTGCTCGTCGGGCGCGACTTCGCCGGTGTCGACATCACCAAGGAGCCGATCCACATCAAGCCCGGTAACCACTACACGATGGGCGGCGTCAAGACCGACTTCGACGGCCGCACCGATGTAGAGGGCCTGTACGCAGCCGGTGAGGTGGCGTGCGTCTCGGTCCACGGAGGAAACCGACTCGGAGCCAACTCACTCCTGGACACGCTGATCTTCGGTCGCCGTTCCGGAGTGCACGCGGCCGACTACGTGAAGGGGCGGGAGGAGCCGGTCGTCTCCCAGACCCTGCTCGACGACGAAGAGGCGAAGATCGCCGAGATCGTCGGTCGCGAACGCGGCAAGGGACGCAGGGTGTCGGAGATCCGCGATGAGCTCGGCGCGGTGATGGACAAGCACGTCGCCGTCTTCCGCGACGCCGAAGGCCTGCAGACCGCTCTCGAGACCGTCCGCCGCCTGCGCGAAGAGGCATCCTCCTGCTACATCGACGACGACGGACACATCTTCAATCAGGACGTGATCGGCGCGGTCGAACTCGACTTCATGCTCGACAACGCACTGGCCACCTGCGTGGCGGCGATCGAGCGCACCGAGAGCCGCGGCGCCCAGTACCGGACGGACTTCCCTGACCGAAACGACGACGAGTGGCTCAAGCACATCGACCTGACCGTCAACGGCGGAGATCCGACCGTCAGCTACTCAGAGGTGAAGATCACCGACTGGCAGCCGATGGAGAGGACCTACTAGGCGATGGCGAAGTTCAGCCTCAAGGTCAGGCGCTTCAAGCCAGAGCCGGGTGAGGGTCCCTACTGGGAGAACTTCGATGTCGATCTGGATCCCGATCTCTCCGTCCTGGACGGACTGCTCCAGGTTCGCGATCAGCAGGACGGCTCTCTCTCGGTTCGCTGCTCGTGCAAGGCGGCCATCTGCGGCTCCTGCGGAGTCAAGATCAACGGCCAGTCCACATTGGCCTGCAAGACCCGCTTGAGCGAGGCCAAGGAGTGGGCGAACCGCAGCAACGGCAACTCCGAGCCGATCACCATCGAGCCGATGGGGAACATGCCGGTGATCAAGGACCTCGTCACCGACATGGAGTCGACCCACTGGCAGAAGATCCGCCGCGTGACCCCGTGGCTGCTGCCGAAGGGTGATCCACCCGAGCGCGAGTACATCGTGCCACCCGAGTCGATGATCGACGTCACCCAGACCATGGCCTGCGTCCAGTGCGGTGCCTGCGTATCCGCCTGCCTCTCCATGGAGGCCGACCCCGACTTCGTCGGTCCTGCCGCTCTTGCCAAGGCCTACCGCTTCGTCGGCGACCCCCGCGACGGTGAGCGCAAGGAGCGGCTCCACGACCTAGCGCAGGATCCTCACGGCATCTACAACTGCACCCACTGCTTCGCCTGCGTCGAGGCGTGCCCGAAGGGCGTCGCCCCGATGGACCAGATCATGCGCCTGCGCCGCATCGCCGGTCACGACGAGGACATCGACGACGTCAACAACGGCCGCCGCCACGAGCTCGCCTTCGTGAACATCATCGAGCAGAAGGGGACCCTCGATGAGGCCCTCCTCCTGCAGGAGTCCTTCGCCCCCGGCATCAAGGGCAAGCTCAAGCCTCCGAGGGGCGCGATCAAGGCGCTGTTCGACAACATCCCCACCGCGCTGAGGGCAATCCGCTCCGGCAAGGCCAGGACTCCCGAGAAGCTGGTTCCGGGTATCCACCCCAAGCTTCCTGGCGATGCCCAGAAACACGTCAAGCGGATCTACGCTCACGCCGAGGAGCACAGGATCGAACTCAACCTCTACATCAAGGGTGAGGAGTTCGGCGGAGGCGACGACAACGAAGCCGAGGAACTGGCCGAGAACGAACTTCAGGGCAAGGAGGGTGCACCCGCATGAGTCCGGCGAAGAACCTCAAGTTCGCGTACTGGCCCGGTTGTGTGTCCCGAGGTTTCACCACCGAGTTGCACGGCTCCATGGCTCTGGTAGCCGAGAAGCTGGAGATCGAACTGGTCGAGTTGGACCGCGCCAACTGCTGTGGAGCCGGCGTGATCGCCGAGCACAACCAAGAGCTCGCGGACACGCTGAACGCCCGGACCTTCGCGCTCGCCCAGCAGACGGGACTGCCGATGATGAATATCTGCTCGACCTGTCAGGGAGCGCAGTCCGAGTGCCGCCAGCGTCTCGATGCCGACAAGGCCTATCGCGACCACGTCAACGGCGCACTCGCCGAAGAGGGCCTGAGCTACGACCCAGAAGGCTTCTCCAACAAGAATTTCCTCTGGGTCCTGGTCGAGGACTACGGGCTCCAGAAACTGAAGAACCGGGTCGTGCGTCCGCTCGAAGGCCTTCGCGTCGGCCCCTTCTACGGTTGTTACGTCCTCAGGCCGCGGCACCGCCTCGGCTATGAGCAGCATCCCGAGCGCGATCTGTACCTGGAGAAGGTGATCGAAGCGCTGGGCGGCACCGTCGTCGAATACGACGGGGCCCGCAAGTGCTGCGGATTCCCTGTGATCACGATGAGCCGTGAAGTCTCTCTGCGTCAGGCAGGTACTCACCTCGGCGACGCGATGGATGCCGGTGCCGACTGTCTGGTGACTCCGTGCCCTCTCTGCCACCTCAACCTCGATATGCAGCAGCCCGAGGCGGCCAAGGTGACAGGCAAGGATCTCGACCTCGCGGTCCTCCATCTCCCGCAGTTGGTCGGACTGGCGCTCGGCATCGACCCGAAGGAACTCGGTCTCGGCAAGCACGTCGCCTCGACCAAGTTGGTCGTCGACCGGCTCGAGCCGGTTTCCGCCTGACCCCACGCTGCACCGAACCACCGACCTAGGCCCGGCACCGGTTCGGTGAAACGCTTGCGCCGACCAGCCGGAGGTTGGTCCAGAATCACCGCATGAACCTGCCGGCACCACCGATCGCCGCCTCGAGCGAGATCCCGGACGTCCTGCTTTCGCTGTTCATCGTCTTGCTCGCAGCCAAGCTCGGCGACGAGGTCTTCAAGCGGCTCAGGCAGCCGACGCTGATCGGAGAGATCCTGGCCGGTGTGATCATCGGGCCCGCGGTATTCGGGCTGGTCGAGCCGAACCAGACGCTCGAGGTATTCGCGGAGCTCGGGGTGGTCTTCCTGCTCTTCTGGGTCGGACTGGAGACCAGGCTCTCGGACTTGGCCAAGGTCGGTGGCACGGCTACCCGAGTGGGTGTCTTCGGGATGATCCTGCCCTTGATCGCCGGGTTCTTCGGAGCTCGACTGATCGGTGAGAGCACCGAGACCAGTCTCTTCGTGGGAGCGGCGCTGGTTGCGACGAGCGTCGGGATAACTTCGGCTGTCCTGCTCGACCTGAAGGCGCTCAAGACCAGAGCAGCGCGGACGATCCTGGGCGCCGCGGTGATCGACGACGTCCTCGCGCTGGTGCTGCTCTCGATCGTGGTCGGGATAGCCGACACCGGCGGCGTCGACGTCCTCTCGCTACTGATCGTGATCGGAGTGTCGCTCGGCTTCCTCGTATTCGTGGGGTTCGGGGGCATCCAGCTGGTCCGGCGCTGGCCCGACATCTTCCACGCACCGAAGTTCGCCGAATCCCCCCTGCTCCCGGCGATCATCCTCTGTCTCGGCCTTGCGGCGATCGCGGCGGAGATCGGCCTCGCTGCGATCATCGGCGCATTCCTCGCCGGGATGATCGTGGCCGAGACCCAGGACCAGCACGACTTCGAGAAGGAGGTCGCACCGCTCTACGCCTTCTTCCCCCCCTTCTTCTTCGCGTTCATCGGGCTGCAGGTCGAGCTCTCGGCCTTCGGTGATCCGCTCGTGCTGGTGGCGCTCATCGCCGTGACCCTGATCGCAGCGCTGACCAAGTTCGCCGGTGCCTGGCTGGGAGCGCGGGCGATGGGAGCGAAAGACGCGCTGATCGTGGGCGTCGGGATGATCCCTCGCGGTGAGGTGGGGATCATCGTCGCGGGGATTGGCTTGGGCAAAGGGGTGATCGACGGCGACGTGTTCACGGTCATCGTCGGGATGTCGGTGCTGACCACTCTGATCGCGCCGACCCTGCTCAAACGGCTTCTCGAACGGCCTTAGTCGAGGATCGAGGGGGAGGGAACTCGCACGAGGTCCCGCTCGACCAGAGCCTCCGCCAACTGGACGGCGTTCGTCGCTGCCCCTTTGCGGAGGTTGTCACCGACTACCCACAGGTTGAGCGTGTTCTCGGCCGATGGATCGCGGCGGATCCGACCGACGTAGACATCGTCACTCCCTGCTACCTCCGAGGGCAACGGGTAGACACCGTTAGACGGGTCGTCTGCGACCACCACACCCGGGGCTTCGGCGAGCAGTTCACGACATCGCTCGGGACTGAGATCCTCGCTGGTGGTGAGGTTGATCGACTCGGCGTGACCGATCTCCACCGGAACCCTGGCGCAGGTCGCCGAGATGCCCATCTCCTCTCCCGCTCCGAGGATCTTGCGAGTCTCGTCCATCATCTTGCGCTCCTCGGTCGTGTAGTCGTCTCCGTCCTTGAAGGTCTCGACCTGCGGGATCACGTTGAATGCGATCCGATGCGGATATATCTCCGGTGGGGTGGGTTCGGAGCCGGCGAGCATCGCCCGTGACTGCTCCTGCAACTCCTCGAGGGCCCTGCGACCGGTACCCGAAACCGACTGGTAGGTACTGACTACGATCCGCTCCACCCCGACCTCGCTGTGGAGGGGCGCCAACGCGACCACCATCTGCATGGTCGAGCAGTTCGGGTTGGCGACGATCCCCATGTGGGAGTCGAGCGCCTCGGGGTTCACCTCCGAGATCACCAAGGGCACCTTGGCGTTCATCCGCCAGAAGCTGGTGTTGTCGACCACCACCGCGCCTGCTCCGACCGCCTTGGGCGCCCACTCTTCGCTGACCGAACCACCGGCCGAGGAGAGAACCAGATCGAGCCCTTCCAGAGCGGACTCCTCCAGCAAGCGGACCTCCAACTCGTCGGAGCCGTAAGTGACCTTGCTGCCGGCGGACCGCTCGCTGGCGAGCGGCACGATCTCCGCTGCCTCGAAGCCCCTCTGAGCGAGGACCTGGAGGATCGTCGATCCCACGGCGCCTGTGGCCCCGAGGATGCCGATGCGCGGGGGATTGGAGGCCATGGCTATCCCTCCGAGTCGGGACTGACCCGTGGACGATGACCCTCACCCATCGGATCCTCCTCGAACACCGCGCCCTCGCCCAGATCGAAGGCCTTGTGCAGTGCCTGGACGGCGGCCGGAACGCTGTCGGCGGCGATGACGCATGAGATCTTGATCGGCGAAGTAGAGATCATTTCGATGTTGATCTTCGACTCACCGAGCACTGCGAATACCTTGGCTGCGACCCCCGGGTGGCTGCGCATCCCGGCACCGACGATGGAGACCTTTCCGATCTTGTCGTCCGTCTCGATCCCCGCTGCGGCGTCGAGAGCCTCGATCGCCTCGACCGCATCGGTGACGTCGCTGCTCTCCACGGTGAACGAGAGATCCGCACCACCTTCGTGCGAGACGGGTTCGTTCTGGATGATCACATCGACGTTCACATTCGCCTCGGCCAGTGCGCCGAAGATCTCTCCGGCCACACCAGGCTCGTCGCGCAGACCCGTCAGGGTCACGCGGGCTTCGTTCGAGGAATGGGTTACGGCTGTTACGAGTGGTCTTTCCATGGTCTCCTGTTCTGCGACAACGAGGGTACCTGCGGAGTCAGAAAAAGAACTCCGACAGTGGATGGGGACGTCGTTGTTGCGCGCATACTCGACCGATCGAAGCTGCAGGACCTTGGCTCCCGACGCCGCCATCTCGAGCATCTCCTCGTAGGAGACGACCGGGAGCTTGCGTGCGTCGGTCACGATCCTCGGGTCCGCGCTGAAGACACCCTCGACATCCGTGTAGATCTCGCATACGTCGGCATCGAGCGCTGCCGCGAGCGCAACCGCGGTGGTATCCGAGCCGCCCCGGCCCAAGGTGGTCACGTCGTTGCTCTCGGTCGAGACGCCCTGGAAGCCCGCAACCAGGACGATCGAATCCTCCTCGAGCGCCTGGCGGATCCGGTCGGCCCGGACGTCGATGATGCGCGCCTTTGTGTGAGACGAATCGGTGACGATTCCGGCCTGAGAGCCGGTGAGCGAGATAGCCCGGTGACCCAGCTCGACTATCGCCATCGCGCAGAGAGCACAGGAGATTCGCTCACCCGTGGAGAGCAGCATGTCCATCTCCCTGGGGTCAGGCCGTTCCGCGACCTCGCGCGCCATCGCCTCCAGTTCATCGGTGGTCGAGCCACGGGCGGAGAGCACGGCCACCACCGATCGCCCCTCTTCGCGAGCGGCGACGATCCGCCTGGCGGCACGCTTCAACTCCTCGGCCCCTGCGACCGAGGTGCCACCGAACTTCATCACCACGAGCTCGCGCTCGCCTTCTTTCGGACTCTTGACGGCTTCCATCGTCGGACGAGGATAGGCCAGCCACTCGGGGCCACGCGGGCGGTCGATGGCGCCATCGTCTCGCTTATCCTTGGAACTCAGAGCGCCCCCTCTCCATGAGTCGACTCGGATCCTTCACATTCTCGAAGCGCCGCTGGGTGCTGGTCGTCGCAGTCGCCTTCTTCGTCGGAGCGGCCCTCTACGGAGGGAACGTCGCGAGTTACCTGGCTCCATACGGCGCCAAGGATCCCGATACCGAGAGCATCCAGACCGATGATGACCTGCAGGCGGCCGGCTATCGCTCGGCTAGCGTCGTCGTCCTGGTCGAGGATCTCGATGTCACGACCACCGCCGGGAAGCGCCGGCTCGCTGCGTTGCAGGAGAAGATCTCCGCCGATCCAGCCGTGGAGGGATCCGCCGGATGGCTGCAGACCCGCTCTGACGACTTCGTCTCGCGAGACGGCGACGCGACCTACCTGGCGGTGACGCTGAAATCGACAGACGACGGACAGCTCCAGGACGATGCCGAGCACCTCGCCAGCCTGCTCGCCGACGAGCCGGGGGTCAAGGTCGGCGGGAGCGCCCTCTCCCAGAAGCAGGTCAACGACCAGATCGAGGAAGACCTGCGACGCGCGGAACTACTGGTCTTCCCGCTGCTCTTCCTGCTCTCCCTGTTCTTCTTCCGGAGCCTGATCGCCTCGGCTCTCCCGCTGCTGATCGGCGCGATCGCGATAGTCGGGACCTGGCTCATGCTGAGGGCGGTGAACGAGGCGGTCTCGATCTCGGTCTTCGCCCTCAATCTGACGATCGGGCTGGGCCTCGGTCTGGCGATCGACTACAGCCTCTTCATCGTCTCCAGATTCAGGGAGGAGATCGAGAAATACGGTGCCGGTAAACAGGCTCTCATCAGGACCCTGCAGACCGCGGGCAGGACAGTCCTGTTCAGCTCGATCACCGTCGCCGCTGCCCTCGCTTCGCTGATCGTCTTCCCGCAGCGATTCCTCTACTCGATGGGGATCGGGGGCTCGCTGGTTGCCCTGTTCGCCGCGCTGATCTCCCTCACCGTGTTGCCGGCGATCCTCGCGGTCCTCGGTGAGCGAGTCAACTCCTTCGCGCCGAAGTTCCTCCAGCGCCGTACCGCCAAAGAGGCCAGCACCGACACCGACGGCTTCTGGTACCGGTTGGCCAAGTGGGAGATGTTGCGTCCGGTGATGGTGGCGGGTGCCTGCACCGTGCTGCTGCTCTTCCTGGCCAGCCCCTTCCTCAAGATCAAGTTCGGCGATGTCGACGCTCAGGTCCTGCCGAAGGATGCAAGCGCCCGCCAGGTAGATGACTTCATCCGGGCCGAGTTCCCGCCCTACAGGGACACGCCGGTGCGAGTCGTGGTCAGCGGCGGAGAGGAGGCGACGGCCGCCGTCACCGCGCAGGTCCAGCAGCTCCCCGGCGTGGCAGTGGTGTATCCCGCACAGCCGGTCGGCTCCGCAGGGTCATTGATCGAAGCGGTCGCGCGCTACCCGTCTACCGACGATCGCAGCGCGGATCTGGTTCAGGAGATCAGGGACCTTCCCGAACCACCGGGCGCCGAGGTCAGAGTCACGGGCGCCTCGGCCAGGTTCGTCGACTTCCAGAAGAGCCTCTTGGAGCATCTGCCGATCGCCGCCGCGATCATCATCGTCTCGACCCTCCTCGTGCTCTTCCTGATGACCGGATCCGTGGTGCTGCCGCTGAAACAGTTGCTGCTGAACATCCTCAACCTCGCCGCGGTCTTCGGGATCCTGGTCTGGATCTTCCAGGACGGAAACCTCGAGGGGTTGCTCGACTTCGAGAGCCAGGGGAACATCGAGCAGACGATCCCCATCCTTCTCTTCGCAGTCTCCTTCGGTCTGTCTACCGACTACGGCGTCTTCCTCTTCTCACGGATCAAAGAAGCGCGTGACGAGGGTGCCACCGACGGCGATGCGGTGGCGATCGGGCTCGAGCGAACCGGCCGGATCATCACCTCGGCGGCGCTGCTCTTCGCGATCGCGATCGGCGCCTTCGCGACCTCGCAGATCATCTTCATCAAACTCAACGGCGTCGGTGGAGCGCTCTCGGTACTGATCGACGCGACCATCATCCGCGCCCTGCTGGTGCCGTCGCTGATGGCGCTACTCGGCCAGTGGAACTGGTGGTCACCGCGCTGGCTGAGGCGTATCTACTGGCGATTCGGCCTGAGCGATGGCTGACGAAAGCCTCCGTGCGTAATTCCCGCTGACCGATGGCTATGCTCATCGCCTGATGACGATTGGAGCCGCAGTCCTGCTGATCGCGATCGGAGCGATCCTCCGTTACGCAATCGAGGTCAACTCTGACGTCGTGGATATCCCCACGGTCGGGTTGATCCTGATGATCGCCGGGGGACTCGGGCTCGCGCTCTCGCTGCTCTACGAGCTGATCCGCTCGAACCGCGACGATGATTCGACCGGCGGCGGACAGCCACCACTCTCGGGTGGGTCCGAAGACCCCACCCGTCAGATCCGACGCTAGTCGCCGCTTAGAGAGCGCCGACCAGCCAGAGCCTTGCCGATCGTCACCTCGTCGGCATGCTCCAGATCCGCGCCTACCGGCAGACCGCTCGCCAGACGCGTAACCCGTGTCTTGCCCGCGAGCTGGTCGGCGATGTGCTGGGCGGTCGCCTCGCCGGTGGTGGTCGGATTGGTGGCGAGCACCACCTCCTCGATGCCCCCCTCGTCCACACGGCCGATCAACTCGGCGATCTTCAGGTCCTCGGGATCTATTCCGTCGATCGGTGAGAGCGCACCGCCGAGCACGTGGTAGAGGCCCCGATACTCACCGGTCCGCTCGATCGGGATCACGTCCGCTGGTTCCTCGACCACGCAGATAGAGGAGCGATCGCGTCGTTCGTCGGTGCAGATCTGACAACGCGGACCTTCCGAGAGGTTCGAGCAGACCTCGCACAGCCCGACCTTCTCCTTGACCTCGCGTATCGCGTCGGCCAGGGCGAATGCCTGGTCTTCGGGGGCTCTGAGGATATGGAAGGCGAGTCGCTGGGCGGTCCTCTGACCGATCCCCGGCAGCCGTGACAACTCGGCGATCAGACGACTGATCGGTCCCGCGTACAAGGCTCAGGCCACGCTCACAGCCCCGGCAGGCCGGGGAGTCCGCCACCTGCGAGGCCACCCATCTTGGAGGCCGCGAGTTCCTGCGATGCCCGGATCCCCTCGTTGACCGCCGCGTGGATCATGTCCTGGAGGATCTCCGGCTCCGCCGGATCGATCGCCTCGGGGTCGATGGTCAACTCGAGCAGCCGCGTGTCACCGCTCATCTTGACCTTGACCATGCCACCGCCGGCGCTCGCCTCGACCGTCTCGTTGGCGAGCTCCTCCTGGGCCTTCATCATCTGGGCCTGCATCTGCTGGGCCTGCTTCATCAGCTCGTTCATGTTCGGCTGAGCCATCGTCTATCCGACCTCCTCTGCTTCGTCGTTGGCGCTGTTGTCAGGGGCCGCCGGAGCGGAGTCGGTGATCTCCTCGGCGTCGAACTCGTCCTTGAACATGTCCACGACCGCACCCTCGTCCATCGAATCCCCCGAGGCTGGAGTGGGAGCCGCTTCATCGCCCTCCTCTTCCAGCAACTCGAAGGCCGGACGCAGGGGAACGCCGAAGACCGCGTGGAGTGACTCGGTGATGATCGCGGCATTCTGATCGCTCTCGATCTTGCGCTTGTTGAACTTGGCCGAGGACGGGAACCCGATCCTGATCACCGACTTCTCGCGGTCGACCGCGATCGGACGCGCACCGTGGAAGAGGGTCGAGACCATCTCGGAGTTGGAGTCGCGCACGTGCTCCACGACGGCGGGCCAGAGCGAGGTCACGCGTTCGATCTCGATCGTCACCTCGACCGGTTCCTCTCCGGCTGGATCGGGAGAGGGCACCTCATCCTCCACGGGCGTCGAAGGTGGTTCGGCCACCGCTTCAGGCTCCGACCCGGCATCGGCTTCGACGACCGGGGGCTCGGAAGGAGCTTCAGGGGCTGGCGCGGGGTCTTCGTCCGTCCTGGTCGGTGCCGGGGGCGTCGGTGCGGGTGAGCCCTTTCCGAGGCGGGACTCGAGGTCCTCGATCCGGCGCGACAGCGCCTCGCGAGAGGGATCGACCCGCGGCTCCGCGATCCTGATCAACGCGATCTCCAGGCTGAAGCGGGGATCGTCTCCCGCCCGCATCGCCGAGATGGCGTTGGAGAGGACGTCGATCGCTCCCACCAGCTTGGCCTCGCCGATGGTCTCGGCCTGTCCGGCGAGGCGGGCTGGGTCAGACGCGGTCACGGTGAAGGCTGCGGGAATGCCGCCGGTGGTCTTGCAGACCAGCAACTGGCGGAGGTGGGCAACCAGATCGGCCGCGAATCGCGATGGGTCCCGGCCCGAGGACGAAAGCTTCTCGACCGCCTCGAGAGTCCCCTTGGCGTCTCCGGCGCCGAGCGCGTCGGTCACCTCGAAGATCAATTCCGCATCGGCGGCTCCCAGCAGGTCGGCCACGGCCGAGGCCTCGATCGAATCTCCACCGAATGCGACCAGTTGATCGAGCGTGCCGAGCGCGTCGCGGAAGCTGCCGGCAGCAGCGCGGGCGACCAGCGCCACCGCCGCATCCTCGATCGAGATGCCCTCGCTCTCGGCGACGCGCTTCACTACCTCGCCGATCTGCTCTGGCGTGGGCCGCTGGAAGTCGAAGCGCTGGCAGCGATCGGCGATCGTCGGCATCACCTTCTGAGGCTCGGTCGTAGCGAGCACGAAGACTGTGTTCGGCGGGGGCTCTTCGAGCGTCTTCAGGAAGGCGTTCCACGCCTCCTTGGTGAGCATGTGGGCCTCGTCGAGGATGTAGACCTTCCAGTGACCCTCGGCTGGCGCATAGCCAACCCGGTCGCGCAACTCGCGGATGTCGTCGACCGAGCGGTTGGACGCCGCGTCCATCTCGATCACGTCCATCGAGTTACCGCGCTCTATCGCAAGGCAGGCCTCGCACTTGCCGCACGGCGTGAGCGTCGGGCCCTGCTCGCAGTTGAGCGACCGGGCGAGGATCTTCGCCATCGAGGTCTTGCCGGTCCCGCGGGAACCGACGAACAGATAGGCGTGATGAACGCGGTTCCCCTCGATCGCATTCGAGAGCGTCTTCACCACGTGCTCCTGGCCGACCACGTCGGCGAAGGCCTGCGGGCGGTGACGGCGGTAGAGAGAGGTGGACTGCTCGGACATCGCTGGAAGCGAGTCTATCCGCGAGGGCGGCAGCGGTCGCCTCACGGTCCGCCCAACTTGCGGACAGGACCGTGCACCCGATCTCGGAGTGAGGCTCCCGGGCGCCATCGTTCGTTACGGCTCGAGCCAGGCTTGCCTGCATCACACACCGGCGTTCGCTTAAGGCTGCTTCCTTCCGGATCTGACCTGGTTCACGGACCGGCGCTGCGCAGGACCTGGCCGTCAACGCCTCCCGGACGCGGGCGACACCGAGGGCTTCGACCCCTCCTTCGGGGATTCAGCCCCGCTAGAGCGGATTGCGGGTGACAGGGCACCGCTACCTCCCCGCCTAGCACGGTCCGAAAGGGAGGTTAGAGGCTGGGCGCCGACAGGGTGCTGACTCAGGGGCCGAGGCGCTGGATCGTCCAGCCGCCGCTTCCATCCGGCGTGTAGGTGAAGCGGTCGTGCAGACGGCCGATCCGGCCCTGCCAGAACTCGATCACTTCGGGCTCGAGTACGTAGCCACCCCAGTTATCGGGCCGGGGTACATCCTCCTCACCGGCGAAACGCTCCTCGACCTCGGCCAAACGCCGCTCGAGCTCATCGCGGTTCTCGATCGGTTGGCTCTGCGGCGAGGCCCAGGCTCCGAGCCGATGCAGGGGCGGGCGCGAGAAGTAGTAAGCGTCGGATTCCTCGGCGGTGGCCCTCTTCACCTTGCCGCGGATCCGGACCTGCCGGTCGAGCTCTCTCCAGAACAGACACAGCGCGGCCACCCCCTGACCGTCGAGCTGGGCGGCCTTGTTGGAGTCGTAGTTGGTGTAGATGCGAAAACCGTCGGGACCATGGCCCCTCAACAGGACCATCCGGGCGTCGGGCATGCCCTGCGCGTCCACCGTCGAGAGACAGATCGCCTCGGGCATCGGGACCTTGTCGGCCGCGTACTCCCACCACGCGTCGAACTGCTCGAAGGGGTCTTCGGCCAGATCGGACCGGCTGAGGGTGAGATCGTCTTCGCGGTGGGCTGCCATCTGCAAGGCATGATGCCGGATACGCACCCGCGGGGAGGATTCCGGGCGGTGACCGCGGAACTCTCTCGTATGGTGAGTGTTAGTGGAACCTAACGATGCTTCGTAACCGAGCCGAAATCCGACCGCTACTACTGCTCGCCGCGGCGATGCTGTCTCTCTGCCTGCTCTTGCCTTCGAGCGCGGGAGCCGTGATCAAGAAGACGGGCTGGGTCAAGGACGTGACGCTCACCGAGTACTACCCGACGCCCGAGAAGTGGTTCGTCGGCAAGAAGATCAATGCGCCCGGCCTCACCGACAAGCACCGGGCGGACTGGCTCTACTCGGCCTACGGCCTGCCGATGGAGGGGAGCGGGATCGGTCTCGACGGGCGGACCTACCACTACGCAGACGGCTACGACGTTCCCTGGGTCGGCAAGAACGGCAAGCGCGACGGCAGCTACTACTGGCTCGATGTCGGGTGGCGCAACAAGAAGGGCGCGGTGACCTTCCCCCTCGAGGGCGGCGGGTGGTCCAATGGACCCGAGGTGAAGAAGCGATACAAGTCGCCGAAGGAGCGGGGCGTACGTTTCCAGGTGGTCAAGTGGCCGATCGGTGCGTCGGGGATGAAGCTGAGCTTCTGGGGATCGATCGCGGTCGATCCCGACCTGATCAAGTTCGGCAGCCGGGTCTACGTACCCGCCTACCGCAACAAGCCGGGTGGTGGCTGGTTCGTGGCCGCTGACACCGGTGGAGCCATCGACGGTCGCCACATCGACATCTACCGACCCCCGCCCAAGAAGAAGGGGATCGGCGGCAACTACTTCTCCTCCAAGCGGATCTGCGTCGTTCCGCCCAAGAAGGCCCTCGGGATCTGCGGCAAGGCCGCGGGTGGAACCGGCGGGGGCACTGGTGGCGGTGGCGGAGTCGGCACCTGATCCAACGCCGGCCCGACTCTTCCGGCTAGCCTTCCCGAATCGAAGATCTCCCGGGCGCGTAGCTCAGCGGGAGAGCGCTCGCCTCACACGCGAGAGGTCGCTGGTTCGATCCCAGCCGCGCCCATGGCCAGAGATGCCGGCTAGGAGGCGTTATGTAGCGCCGCCATCTCATCGGGCCGGTAGACCGAGTCCTTCGGGTAAGCATCGCCATAGCAACGGGTAATCAACTCCGACAGGCCCTTCGCATCGTCGGGCCCGATCGGCCTGAGTTCGGGAGCAGCTGGCGCCTCGCCGGTGACGACTTCTGGCATCGGTCGATCCTACCCGTGCTCCGCCGCCCCGCCCTCGATGGCTCTAGATTGTGGATCACCGATGGATCGTCTCGAGGGAGGGAGTGGCAGAGGTGCGATGCGGACTCTGGCCGCGGGCTGCCTTGCCGTTTGCCTCCTACTGTCGATTCCTCGGGTCGCTGGCGCGCTGCCGATCGAATCCGATCTCGATCCCGCACCGACTCTCCCGACCTCCACCGGCGGTGCATGGACCGCCCGGCCCGTCACCTCTTCCACCGTTCCTCCGCGTAATCCCTTCCTGGCGGAGGGCGCCTGGAGCAGCATCCACAACGACACCTGGATGACGGATGCCTATCCCGGGCCAGGTCCGCTCGGCCAGGACCCGTCCGCCATCTCGATGGCATCGGTTGGGGGACTGAGCCTCTGCGCTTCTCTGGGCTTCGATCGCTTCGGGAGGATCGTCACGGTCTGCCCGTCGAGCATCGCGCCTCCGACGGCAAAGATCATCGATCCGGAAACTCTCGAGACCATCGCCTCGATGAGCCTCCCCGACAACGCCCCCGTTGGAGACACACCCGTGTTCCAGGACTACACCGGGGGCGGCTACTTCTTCCTCGATCAGGAGAAGCGACTCTGGGTCCCGACGAGGACCAATCGCATCCTGGTCCTCGAGCCCCTGCCGGGTTCGGCCGGATTCGCGGTTCGCAGGACCGTCGATCTCTCAGGCGTACTCGACCCCTCGAAAGAGAGGATCACCTCGATACTTCCGGACTTCCAGGGTCGCGTCTGGTTCGTAAGCAAACAGAGCGGGATCGTCGGTACCTGGAACCGAAGGACGGGCGTGATCAGATCCATCCGCCTCGGCGAGTGGATCCAGAACTCGTTCGCCGTGGACAGGTCTGGCGTGTACGTGGTTTCCGACCGGAAGCTCTACCGGCTCGGAGCGGACGGAAGAGGCAAGCCGCGGATCGCATGGAAGTCGACCTACCGCAACAGCGGTCTGACCAAGCCAGGGCAGGCCGACGACGGGTCGGGCACCACCCCGACGATCCTCGAAGGAGGGTTCGTCGCGATCACCGACAACGCGGACCCGATGAACGTGGTCGTCTATCGAACGGCGAAGCGGCTGGGAAGGGGTCAGCGCCGCAAGGTCTGTGAGGTGCCTGTATTCCCACAGGGAGCATCGGCAACGGAGAACTCACTGATCGGTACAGGTAGATCGCTGGTGGTCGAGAACAACTACGGGTACTCCGACCCGTTCCTCCCGGGAGGACCCAGCCTCTCCCAGCCCGGACTAGCCCGAGTCGACATAGCCGCCAACGGCAGGTCGTGCCGGAAGGTCTGGACCAACGACGAAGTCCGAGCTCCGACGCTGGTGCCCAAGATGTCCAACTCGACGGGCCTGATCTACCTCTACGAGCGACCGGACGACCCGAGCGGGAACGAGGGCTACTACTGGACGGCGGTCAGCTTCCACACCGGGGAGACGGTTTGGAGGCACTACGCAGGGTCGGGAATCCTCTTCAACAACAACTACGCCGGAGTCATGCTCGGACCTGACGGGACCGCATACCTGGGAGTGATCGGCGGGCTGGTCGCCCTGAAGGACGGGCCAGCCTGATCTGACGGTACAGACCCCGCCGTCGTCGAGGAGCAGCCGCTCCTATGGTCAGGAATCGCCTGTAGCCGCGGAAAACGTACCCCCGCTGAGCCGCGGACGGAAAGCCGGCCCGAATGAGCTCCCAAACCCTCCTGATAGGTCTGTGTCTGGTCGTAATCCTCTCGGTGCTCGTGCGCCGCCGAGATCTCCCGGCCGTCCTGGCACCGCCCGAACTAAAAAGCCCGAATCGGCCTCACTGAGAGGTCCCAGTACTTGGCGCAGCAGGGATCCTCACGCTTGCGTAGCGCTCTGGCGAGGCCCGCATTGACCTGCGACGACGACCAGTAAAAACCACCCCGACGCAACCCACCAACAGCGGAATCATCAAGCTGGACGAGTTCATCAATGGATGGCAGGAACCAGCCCGTGACAACCAGACCATTGACGGTCGGAGCGTAGGTTGAGGCGGCATATGCAGCAGGAGCCGATCGATCATCTTCGTAGTCAGCGCGGGGGCACTCATCAAGGATCGCAGCAGTATTGGCAAACCCAGAACCAAGAGCAGTACGAGTAACTATGAACCTATAACTGCACTGCCGCTGGCTCATCTTCTGTTCGCCATTACCGGCACCCCACCGAAGTCTGGGATCAGGACTACCATCCGGATCCCAACCAGCCGGAGCAGCCTCCAGATAGCGACAGCTCGAACCACACGCCGCACCCGTCTCAGTGAAGGTGCCGCCCGGAGCGTAGAAGACCTTGCCGCCGCCAGGACCATCGTCACCAACGTTCCAAGTACGTGGTGTAGCCGCAGCGGACGCCACTGAAGCGACCGAATCACCACGAGCATTTGTTGCCTTCACGAGGAGCCAGTAAGGCATGCCGTTGGTGAGCCCAGTGACCGTGCAAGACAGGGTTGCCGTTGTGCAGGATTGTGAACCGTCTCCCCAAGCAGTGACCGTGTAACTCGTGATCTCAGAGCCACCATCACTAGACGGAGCCGACCACGACACCGCGACATACCCGTGACCAACCAAGCCCGCAACACTCGTCGGGGGGTCCGGCACGGTGGCTGGCGTAACCGCAGCGGACGCCACTGAAGCGACCGAATCACCACGAGCATTTGTTGCCTTCACGAGGAGCCAGTAAGGCATGCCGTTGGTGAGCCCAGTGACCGTGCAAGACAGGGTTGCCGTTGTGCAGGATTGTGAACCGTCTCCCCAAGCAGTGACCGTGTAACTCGTGATCTCAGAGCCACCATCACTAGACGGAGCCGACCACGACACCGCCGCCGAAGAGTCACCGGCCACGCCCGAAACGCCCGTCGGAGGGTCCGGCACGGTGGCTGGCGTAGGCTCAGGCGTGAGGGCATTCGGGCTGGCCACCAGCGTCGAGCTGACCACCCACCGCGAATTCTTCGCCGTCCTCTTCGACTCCAACCTGAGCTGATACTCACGATCATTGACGAGTCCCGAAACCTTGAAGGAACGATCGGAAGCCTCGAGGACCTTCAGCCCGAGCCACTTAGCTGACCAAGTCGCAGTTTGCTCACCGCTCTTCAAAACCCGGCCACGCCAACTAACGCGGTAACTAGCAGCACCCTTCACAGCGGACCATTTCAAGGTCAGAGAACGATCACCAACGGCAACCTGCGCGCCAGAGCCAGCCGAATTGGCAAACTCAGCTGGCGCGGCAAACGAAGAAGAGAAAACCGGAGCAGCCTCAGCACGGACCACTAAACACGCCGCAAGCGCAGCAGCCAGCACGCCAGCCAATACAAACCGCACACCACCGACCGCCAGAACTCTCGCCACTACCTGATCCCCAATCCCCAGCAACGTCAATTTGTCGAGAAGCCACGGAGCGACGGACGTCGCACGTCGATTGGTGACCTGAAGGTACTTGGAGGCAGACTACCAAGCCCGAATACAGAGCAGGCCGTTACACGAAAAGCCGCAAGCTAAGGCGGTCCGATTACCCGCCGTCGTCGAGGAGCAACCGCTCGTATGATCAGGCATCGCCTGCAGTCGCGGAAAACGCACCCCCAAGCGGGCCGCAGCGACGAATTGTTCGATCTCGGTGGGCAGATTGGAGAGAGCCTCCGTCATCCAGGCTTCCCAGCGCTGCAGCACGTCAACGATCGCTGCAGCGAGAAGCCCCTCCTTCGAGCCGAAATGCTTATAGAGAGTGGCAATTGAAACACCGGCCGACGCCGCCTAGTCCTCGATCGTTACCTCCGGTCCTCGCTCAGCGATCGTGTCCTGAGCCGAGACAATCAGCGCGGCGCGCCCACGTGCGAGATGAGCACTTTGGCGACTTGATTTGACTGAATCTTGGGTCATCTTGGACCCAGCAAGCGACCATGCCGAAGGGTCCCAACGGTGGATGGCGAACGGCTAGCGGGACCCAGAAGAAGCTACTTCTCTCGGTGGCTGCATCCAGGCCAGCAACAGGGGCGGCGCATCCCCTCCTCGAGCTCCTCTTGGGTGCGACGGATTCGGCGCTGGCGCGTCTCCTCTTGCTTCGCATCTTCCACCCAACAGATGAACTCGTTACGGGCCAAAGGCGTGATGTCCTTCCAGACATCGAGCGCCACCTGATTACCGAGGAGCGCAGCTCGCAGGTCGACCGGGAGTTTGTGAACCACTCCTCCCGGAACTCTCTGACTAGCCATCGGGCGAAGATAGCGCCCGGGGGTTCCGAGATCAGCCGCCGTTGCCGGCAGCAACGTAATCGCGCCACGGCTGGCCGCGAAGCGCGTTGTAGGGCGGCAGAGCGGTCTTGGCGCTCACCCCCGACAGGACCGGCAGCACTAGCCTCGAGGCGAACCGGCCTCCGAGCGCGATCGTGTTGGTGATGGTTCCGTCCTCGATCGTGTCGAAGTCCCAGATCTGACGGTCGCCACCAGGCGCCTGGATGTTGAGCCTGATCTTTGAGCCCGCACGGAACGCGTGCGCTGCAGGGAACACCGGAACCCTGACCAGCGTCCACTTGCCGGAAGGCAGCGGAGCGGAGTCCTTCTCGAGATGCGTCGGCACCGGGTTCAACACCGTGGACTTGCTCCGATCGAGCTTGCGGTGCGATGCCCTCAGCCAACCGCTCTGCACCAGCACCTCCTTGCCGTCGGGCCGGACCTCGGTGAGCGTCGCCTGGAGATCCGTATCCGACGCGGAGGACTTGAGCCAGAGGTCCACGCTGATGTCACCTGCGATCACCGTGTCACGCGCCAAGGCGGGAGTGATGAAGCCGAGTCCCCTCCCGTTCACCATCGGCTGCCAGTCGTAATTGGGCTGCGCCCGCCACTCGGAGCCGTCGGTGATGGTCTGGGCTGGCCTCGCAGCGGGATCCCCGAGATAGCTGGTCGTGTCGAGGCTGGCCGGCCTGGTCGACTTCATGCGACCGCTGTCGCCGGTGAGATACCAGGAGGTCGGCTTGACCGACCTGACCGGCCAGGAGTCGAAGTTCAACTCCCATGCACCACCCAGAGCGCCCGGCGAGCCGTCGATCGCGTCGCCGTTGTCCATCAGGAGGCGCACGCGCTTGTCCCTCCGGAACGCGGTCTTCGCCTTGGCAGCACTCGTGTAGCCGGCGAACCTCGACTGCACGATCGGGAGCGCGTCGGCACCGACGAATTCGGTGTAGAAGAAGTCGCCGAGTCCGAGGACGAGATCAGGTACCCGGGGAACCTCATTGGCCACGTACAGCTTCATGAACTCGAACCAGCGGGTCATCGTGCTCGGTCCGAGCGAATCGCCGTGGACTCCGTTCTGCAGGCTGATCCATACGTTGGGGTTGCTCTTCAGCCTCGAGAGGCTGTCGACGAAGTGACCACCGGTCTGTTCGTCCTGGAAGGCGCCCACGAGGAAGGTCGGTACCCGGATCTTGTTCATCCAGAAGGAGGGAGCCCTCTGGGCGAACAGGCGCGGTGTCCGATAGGGGTTCTCCTGGATCAACTGCTCGAAGTCGAGGGTCTGCAGCCGCATCTCCTGGTTGGCGGCGCAGGTCGGGTCGTAGTCCGGACTGGACGGATCGGCGAGCTCACGTGCCCAGGGCTGACCTCCGCCCGGCGCAGGCTCGGCATCGTCGGCGCGCTGGGTGATCCACGAGAAGGCGAAGCCCTTGTTGAAGATGCCGCCGGGGTAACCGGTCGCCGAGTAGACGTCGTCGGTGACAGACAGCGGTGAAATCGCTGCCAGATGCGGCGGCCGGGTGCCAGCGGTGAGCAACTGGGTGATGCCCGAGAACGAGATCCCGGCCATCCCGACCTTTCCGCCCTTGACCCAGTCCTGGGAAGCAACCGTCTCCACCACGTCGTAGCCGTCGTAGATGGTCGGCAGGCCGAACAGGTCGAAGGCGCCGCCGGAGCACCCCGAGCCGCGCATCTGAACGCTGACCGTGGCGAATCCGAACATCCGTCCGAGGGCAGCCCCGACGACGGTCGAGGATGCAGGGAGGAGATCCGGGTTGCCGGCATCTCCACCGGTGAGCGCTGTGATCAGGTCCCCGGGCGCCGCGGTCTGATAGCCGGAGTACTCGATCAGGGTCGGGAACTTAGCGCCGTCGAGACTGCTCGCACCGAAGGGCAGCCGCACCGTGACGGCCAGCTTGGTGCCGTCGCGGGTGGTCACGTAGTTGAGGCCTTGCTGCAGGTCCTGGCGTTCGTAGAAGGCCTGCTTCGGATGAGCGCCCCTCCGCTTCACCGTCAAGACAGCGCTCCGCACGGTGCCGCCGTCGGTCGAGCTGACCACGCGATATCGGGCGCCCTCTTTCAGGAAGTAGAAGATCTTCGAGCCATAGGAGTCGGCTACCCCCTGCTGAACCGTCTTGCCTGCGGGGGTGACGAGTTTCAGCGCCTGCCCGGGGTCGGCATCGGTCACATGGATCTCACCGATCGATGCAGTCGAGTCGAAGTTCGGCGCCGCGGCATCGGCCTCGGTCGCGCCCAGAGCAGCGAACAGCAGCAGTGCGGAGATCGCCCCTGCAGCGATGAGTCTGGTGTTCCTCCCTGTGCGAACCACCGTGGGCAACTCTACCGGAATCGACCCGGCTGATTAGGCAGCGGCCAGCTGCGAATCCAGCTTGGCGATGCTGCGCGTGATGTCGCGAGTGAGCTTTCTTCGCACCAACGGGGCCAGCCCGGGTATGTGGGAGGCGATCCGGATCCGGTAGTCGATCTCGGTCCCGCCACCGGAGGTGTCGCTCAAAGCGACGATCCCGATGTGGTTGCGCAGCGGGCCACCCTTGGTGATCCGATACTCGATCAGCGAGTGGGGCTCGAACTTGGTGACCGTCTCCTCGAACGGCCGTGACGGGCCCACTTTCACTCTTCGCACCGAGCCCACCCCGTTGCGCTCGGTATCGCCATCGCGCACCCGGGAGATATTCGCTCCGCCCAGCAGCGGGCCGAGATTCTCGTGCTCTGCCAGGAACTCGAACACCGCCTCGCGGGGATTCGAGACCTCCTCGTTTACCTCCACCCAGTACTCACGCATTGCGTCAGTTTGTCAGAAGGAGGCGGAGCCGTTGGCTCCACTACCGTTGCGCTCATGTCATCGCCAGCCGAGCCGCGATACGGCACTCCCAACTGGGAGATGCTGAGCGGATGGTTCGATCTGCCGAAAGAAGACGATGGCCCCTTCTGGGCGGTCAACCTGATGAAGTACCGGGCGGTCGCCGACTACGCCGACGGACGCGAGACGACACTCACCGGTCGTGAGGCCGACGATCTCTACGCGCCGTTCGGTCCGATCGAGGCAGTGGGAGGAATGGTCGCCTTCGGAGCCGATGTCTCGAACCAACTCAGCGGATCTCCCGAATACGACCGCGTAGCGATCGTGCGTTACCCGAGCAGGGCCGCGTTCTTCGAGATGCAGCGGCGCGAGGACTTCCAGGAACTGCACGTGCACAAAGACGCGGGAATGGAGTTCACCATCGTGATCTCCTGCACGCCGGAGTCGATCGACCCGGCGCACTCGGACAGCGATGGAACCCTCCTGATGCGAGTGAGGCGTCTGGCTGAGGGCGCCGAACCACCCGCCTCCGCGGAGGGACTCGTTCCGATCGCCCACTTCGAGACCGAGGGCGCGATCATCGGCGACGGCAGCGTCTGGCATCAGGTCCTGTTCGACCGGGTTGCCGATGGCGATCAGGATCAGTTCCCTGAACCGGAGGGTGTCGAGGAACAGATAGTGATCGTGCTGGACCGGCCGGTGATAGACGCGCTTGTCGAGTCGGTGGAGACCGCCACCAGTTAGACCCGAATCGCCCGCCCACACGAACTCGATTCGCGCGGGCGGGCAACCGGAGGAGAATCAGGGAATGTTCGCGCAGTTCTCGGGATAGCCCTTGTTGTACTTCAGGCATTCCTTCTTCTGCTTCGAAACGCTCTCGTTCTGATTCTGATTCTGATTCTGATTCTGTTTCTGATTCTGGTTGTCGCTCTTCTCCTCGACCGTCTTGGTCACGGTCGAGGTCG
>CAZQMB010000003.1:0-5402 GCA_964594365.1 uncultured Conexibacteraceae bacterium | reverse complement strand
GCGGTCACCCCGAATGCGAACACCAACATGCAGGTCAGAGCAACCAGAGTCCTCGTTGCCTTCTTCAACTCCATCCTCCCTTTCGTCTTCATCGTCTGTCTCAAGCCGCAGACCGTACTCTCAATGCGCTCCGCATGCCGAAACCGACTGGCAGACCGGGCCCACGGCTAGATTGATCCCGATGCGTCTGCCGAAGCGGAAGAACCTCGCGGATATCTCGAGCGCCTATCGATCGAGCCCGGTCTACGTGGTGATCGCATCGGTTCTGACCATGGCGGTCATCGGGATCTTGGCAATCTGGCGCAGCGAGCCGTTCGTCTTCCCGCCGCTCGGGCCCACGATCTTCATCCTGTTCGCTTTCCCCCTCGCCCAGGAAGCCAACCCCCGCAACGTGATCGGCGCTTATCTGGCCGGCCTGACCGCCGGGATAGTGGCCCTGCTGATCTTCGGGCTGGTCGACGTCCCGCCCGACATCACCGACCTGTCCTGGAACAGGCTGGGGGCGATCCTCTTCAGCCTCGGCTTGGCAATCGCTCTCATCATGGGGTTCAGGCTCCTGCACGTCCCGGGAGTTGCGACCGCTCTGGTGGTGGGGATGGGCCTGCTCTCACACCCGGAGGACTGGCTGTTCATGCTCGTGGGTGTGGTCGCGGTGACGACCCTCGCCGTGGCGATCAACCGGATCGTCGGAATCCCCCACCCGCTATGGCGCGATCCTGCTGCCAAGAGAGCAACAGGCAGAGACTGAAGCTGCCCTAGCGATCGACCACGAAGCCGCTGAAAGCACTGGTTCCCACACCCCGGGCACCGCTGATGCTGACGAGGGCGAGGTCGATCGAGGTGCCCACCCTGGCCTCGTCGGACAATGGGAGGCTGATCCTGTACCCGCCCGAGCCTGCCCTGCGCGATTCGAGTACCAGCGGATGGTCTGCGCCGATCCGTCCGGAGTCCGGCAAGCCCCTCCGCGCCCTGAACCCGGGATCGAGGTCCGAGAAGTCGAGTGAGGAGCTGACAGCGCGCACCTCCGCCGAAATCGAACCGGAGGCGTTGCGGGGCGAAAGACTCCAGACGAGGCTCTCCCCTGGCTCAGCAACCGCAACGGGATCACGAGCGACCAAACGGGGGATCGAGGTTGGGGACAGGCCGTAGCTATTGACGGTGAAGCTGGCGGTCCACCGGCCCACGGTTGCGCCGCGGGTGGTGTAGATCCACGGCGCAACCGTGTCGGCGGCGAAATCACCTGGAGCGTTCACCTCGACCTCCACGGTGGCTGACTTACCGCCGGGGGGAACGATCGCCGTCTCATCGACGGCCGAAATGGCAGACGAACCGTCCATCCATACCCGGATGCGAGCACCGTTCGGCGCCGCCCTGTCGAGCCTTACTTCATATGGAACGACCGTCGTCTGGCCTGGGGTCACCGTCTGGGTGAAATCCGAGATGCTCGCGGTCGGCAGAACGGTTGCCTTCGGGGCCGGACGGGCGCCTCGGCTGCTCGCGTCGACAAACCAGGCGCGACCCGAGCCCGCCGTGGCCAAGCCCACCGATTCGACCCGGCTCAGATCGATGCCCTTGAATGCAGTTCGCGGAGCCCAGATCTGCTGCGGCCAGAGCCGGATGTCGCTGGCGGAGCTGGTCACCGGCGCCACCGGATTGCCAAAGGAGCGGGCGACAGCCACCTTCCCGCGCGCATCGCGGAGGGCAAGACGCAAGGTTCCGGTGCTGGAAGGGTCGAGGACCACCCGGGCACTGACTCGACGGATCCGACTGAGATCCCTCGGGCGCGGAAACCCGAGGAGAGCCCGACCCGCCTGCGACCACTCCACTTGGAGCGCCGTTCGGCCGGGGAGATCGGGAACGTAATTGAAGAGCGGTCCAAGCCAGGCGGTGTCGTGGGCGGAATAAGGACCCACCACCCCTCTGGCGCAGGCATTCGGTGTGGCGATCTCGTCCGAGAACGAGACGCCTGCGCAAAGCGAGGCGCTCAGTGCGCTCGAGGCGACACGAGTTCCGCTGGCGGGCACGAGCAGCAGCCGATCAGGTCCCGCGATGCTTGCCGAGCGGACATCGGTGCCATCGGCGACGACTGCCCGCGGGCGCGGACCGGTCCCGTCGAGCAACGGAAGCATCGACCTGTTGCCGTCCTGGGTCATCCGGACTACGGCGGCCAGATACTCGCGTCCGACCACCCGCTCCTCTACCGGCGTCAGCCGCTGCGAATCCTCACACCTCCCCGAAGACGGATCTGGCCCATAGGAGTACTGCGCGTCGTCGGATCCGCTTTCAGAGACTGAGAGCCCCGGAGTCCATTCGGTGTTGAGGTAGTTGTGGTTCGCCCCGCCGATCCAGATGCTGCTCTGAAGTGCGCCCTTGCCCCGATAGAGATCCCTGCCGCGATCCACCAGAGTTTGGCCTTGCAGGTCCGCGACATCGCCATCGCAGGCTGGCAGGAGAGTGACGGTGGGAACGGTCGGCGGAGCAGAGCGCGAGAAGGCGACCGGAGCGAACGGCACCACACCGGCCAGTCTGTACGGCTCGCTCGAGCGGTCCGCGATCATCTGCGCGGCACGCACCACTCCCTCGCCGCCGCGGCTGTGGCCCATCAAGACCGTTCGAGAGAGGTCCAGGTGCCCCGTGAACCTCGACCCGTAGATAGCGGTGGGGCGCCGGTGGGCAGTCGCGAGCGCCGACAGATGATGCTCGATCAGCTTCGCTCTCGGTGTGGCACCGAAATCCTCTCCCCAATCCTGTGCGTTGATGCCGTTGGCAGAGATGCTGATCACCACACGTCCCTGGCTTGCGAGCCGATCGGCCACGTAGCGGTATCCGGTGTAGCTCGGAACCGGGATCGCTCCGAAGCCGTCACACCACTGCGGCGTGGGATCCGGGGCCGGGATGTCTCCGACCTCCGCACACCACTGGTGTCGACCGTGCAGGAGTAGTACGACCGGAAACCTTCCGCGCGCCACGCCCCCTCCCTGTCTGGAGGGAAAGGTGACCTCGGCGAGGCTCTCGACCCGATACGGCATCCCTACTTGGACCGATTCCCAGCCACCGAACCCCTTCACGCGTTGCGTCGGGTAAGGACCTTGGCGACCCGGATCAGGGAGGTCGGCGGATGCGCTTGCCACCCCCGCCGATGCGCTTACACAAACGGCGAGTACTGCCGTCAGGCGTCTCAACCCGGCTACCGGTAGCGCTGGTAGACGCTCAACAGCCCGTCACGGACGATCGTCGCCTTGGTGGGAGCAGTCAGTACCCAGCGCTTCTTGGTCTTGAAGGTCCGGTACCGCCAACCCTCGGGAATGCCAGACCCCTCACCGAGTGAGAGGTTGGTGGGGTCCAGCTCGCTCTCGGTCTTGATCTCCGAGCCAGCGTAAGCCTGCATCACGTACCGCCTGCCGTTGGGGGCGATGAGCTCGCGCACCCGACGGCCCTTGTTGAAGATCCACTGGGTGCTGCGGCGAATCGTGATCTCGGTGAACGGTTGAGGCTGCCCGGGGAAGGTGGCGCTTGCGACCTTGCGCATCCCGATACCTCCCAGCGTGACCGTCACCCCGACGTTCCGCCCACCTATCGCATCGAGGACCCAATGGCGAGGACCGTTGGCGAGCGCGGTGTCGAATCCTCGATCTTGCGCAATCGAAGCCAGGGTGGGGTCTGTGCCGTCATCGCCAACGATCGAGTCCCAGACATCCTGCGGGCATGCATTGAGCCCGATCGTGTTGTAGATGTCGGCCTCGAATCCGCCGGAGCCGACGTTCACGAGGAAGATCTCGCAGTAGCGGGCGTTGTAAGTGTTCTTGATCAACTTGAAGGGGGCAGGCTTCGCCGACGCGCCTGCAGGCAGCAGCAACACGAGGCAGGCAAGCGCGACGAGCGCTCCTGCGGCCCAGCTTGCTCTCCGATTCAAGTTGGAAGCCACTCGGTTCGGCATACTACTGGTTGAAACCTACTCCGAAGCAGAAGTTTCGGGGTAAACGACGAAACTGGAAAGAGGGATAAGTATGGAAGTCACGACCGCATCGAAGATCGACCACAGTCGTGTCAAGGAGTTGACGGTTCGCGAGACCGAGGCGCTCAACGCCCGTACCCAGGGATCCAAGGCGATGTTCGAACGTGCCGACGTGCACCTCTCCGGCGGTGTCGCCTCCTCCTACCAGGCCCGTGAGCCGTGGCCGATCTACATGGAGCGCGGCGAGGGTCCGAAGGTCTGGGACGTCGACGGCAACGAGATGTACGACTTCCATAACGGCTTCGGTTCGATGGTCCAGGGTCATGCCAACCCCGCGATCGGCAAGGCGGTGCAGGACCGCTACGGCGATGGAACCCACTTCGCCGCGCCGACCGAAGATGCGATCGCGGTAGGCGACGAGCTGGCCCGCCGCTGGGGTCTTCCCAAGTGGCGCTACACAAACTCGGGGTCCGAGTCCACCATGGACGCGATCCGGATCGCCCGCGGTTACACCGGCCGTGACGACGTGATGAAGATCTTCGGCTCGTACCACGGACACCACGACACGGTGATGGTCTCGATCGGCGTCGAATACGACGAGATCGGCGACCACGAGAACCTCGCCTCCCTCCCCTACGGCGCCGGCATCCCGCAGGCGATCGTGGACCAGGTGGTGGCGGTTCCGTTCAACGACGCCGGCGCGATGGAGCGTCGCATGCTGAAGATGAAGGAAGAGGGTCGCCTTCCCGCCTGCGTGATCATGGAGGCGGCGATGATGAACCTCGGCGTCGTCCTGCCCGAGGACGGCTACCTCGAGGAGGTCCGTCGGATCACCGCGGAGCACGGCGTGGTCCTGATCTTCGACGAGGTCAAGACCGGACTCACCATCGCCCCGGGCGGTGCGGTCGAGAAGTACGGAGTGATGCCCGACCTGGTCACTCTCGCCAAGGCGCTGGGCGGAGGCTTCCCCGTCGGCGCGATCGGCGGCACCGACGAGGTGATGAAGGTGGTCGAGGACGGCACCGTCTACCAGGTGGGTACCTACAACGGGAACCCACTCTGCATGGCGGCCGCCCGGGCGAACCTGGAAGAGGTGATGACCCCCGATGCCTACAAGACGCTCGACCGGCTGAACGACCGGATCCTCGCCGGCTGCACCGAGGTGATCGAGAAGCACAACCTGCCGGGCTACGCGGTCGGGATCGGCTCCAAGGGCTGCGTGACCTTCTCGCCCACGCCTGTGGTCGATTACGAGACCTTCAAGGCCAATCAGGATGCCGAGCTCTGCGAACTCGCATGGCTGTTCAACATGAACCGCGGCATCTTCATGACGCCCGGCCGTGAGGAGGAGTGGACGCTCTCGATCACGCACACCGACGAAGCGGTCGACCGGTACGTCGAGGTGTTCGAGGAGATGGCTTTCGAGCTGACTCGCCCGTAACGCCAA
>CAZQMB010000002.1:135837-170817 GCA_964594365.1 uncultured Conexibacteraceae bacterium | reverse complement strand
TACGACCCAGCGTCCGTGGAGGCGCGCTGGCAGAAGGTCTGGGAGGACGAGGCGACCTGGCAGGTGCCGAACCCGGGGCAGACCGGTTACGACGATTCCAAGCCGAAGGCATACGTGCTGGAGATGCTTCCCTATCCGTCGGGTGAGCCGCATGTGGGGCATCTCAAGTGCTACTCGGTCGGCGACGCGATAGCCCACTTCAGGCGGCGTCACGGGTTCGAGGTGATCCACCCGATGGGCTACGACGCATTCGGTCTGCCAGCGGAGAACCATGCGATCAAGACCGGAGAACGACCGCAGATCTCGACCGAGCGGGCGATCGAGTCGTTCCGTGAGCAGTTCCGCCGCTGGGGTGTCTCGATCGACTGGTCCCGCGAGATCGGCACACACGAACCCTCGTACTACCGCTGGACGCAGTGGATCTTCCTCAAGCTGTTCGAGAAGGGTCTCGCCTACCGGGAGGAGGCACCGGTCCAGTGGTGCCCGACCGACGCCACGGTGCTGGCGAACGAGCAGGTGGTCGACGGCTGCTGCGAGCGGTGTGGAACCGAAGTCGAGCAGCGCAAACTCGAGCAATGGTTCTTCCGCATCACCGACTACGCGCAGCGCCTGCTCGACGATTTCGATCTGCTCGAGTCCTGGCCGGAGAACGTGGTCACGATGCAGCGCAACTGGATCGGGCGTTCGGACGGAGCCGAGGTCGTCTTCCGCTGTGACGCTCTCGATCTCGATTTCCCCGTGTTCACCACCCGACCGGACACTCTCTTCGGAGCGACCTTCTTCGTGCTCGCCCCGGAGCATCCGCTGGTCGAGACGCTCGTAGCGGGGACCGAGCAGGAGTCGGCGGTCGCCGAGTACCTCAAGCAGACGGCCAAGACCGGCGCGATCGAGCGCGCTTCCGAGGACCGCCCCAAGACCGGCGTTGCGACCGGCCGCACCGTGACCAACCCGGTCAACGGTGAGGAGATTCCAGTCTTCGTCGCCGATTACGTGCTGATGGAGTACGGGACCGGAGCGATCATGGCTGTCCCGGGACACGACCTGCGCGATTACGAGTTCGCCAAGGCCTTCGACCTCGCGGTGAAGCGGGTGATCGAAGGAGTAGATCCCGAGGTGGCTCGCGACGATGACGGCCTGCCCTTCCCCGGCGACGGCCCGATGGTCGACTCAGGCGAGTTCGACGGCAAGGGTAATCGCGAGGCCTACGACGAGATCCTCGAGTGGCTCGGCAAGGAGGGCAGGGGGGAGCCGGCCGTCAACTACCGCCTGCGCGATTGGCTCGTCTCCCGCCAGCGCTACTGGGGTGCGCCGATCCCGATAGTCCACTGCGATGGGTGCGGATTGGTGCCTGTACCCGAGGACCAGCTTCCCGTCCTGCTGCCTGAGATCGAGGACTACGCGCCCAAGGGTCAGAGCCCGCTGGCGGCTGCCACGGATTGGGTCGAGACCGAGTGCCCGGAGTGCGGCAAGCCCGCCAGACGTGAGACCGACACGATGGACACCTTCGTCGACTCCTCCTGGTACTTCCTGCGCTACCTCGACCCTCACAACACCGAGTCTCCGTGGGCACGCGAGGTGGCCGATCACTGGATGTCGGTCGATCAGTACATCGGCGGGGTCGAGCACGCGATCCTCCACCTGATGTACGCGAGGTTCTTCTGCAAGGCGCTCGCTGACATGGATCTCCTCGGCGTGCAGGAGCCGTTCTCGAACCTCTTCACCCAGGGGATGATCACCCGCGACGGAGCCAAGATGTCGAAGTCGAAGGGCAACGTGGTCAGCCCGGCGGATTTCGTCGACCGCTACGGGGCCGACGCCACCCGCACCTACGTCTGTTTCATGGGGCCGCCCGTGCGTGGAGGCGACTGGACCGATGAGGGCGTGGAGGGCGTGTACCGCTTCCTGGCCCGCCTCTGGCGACTGTCGGGCGAGGTGGCCGAGCGCACGGAGACCGTGGGAGATGCGAGCGCTGCCGAGGGACCGTCACGGGATCTCCTCGCCAAGGCGAACTGGGCGATCGACAAGGCCACCGGGGACTTCGAGCGGGGTTTCCAGTTCAACACCGCCATCTCGGCGGTGATGGAGTTGGTCAACGATGCCTATCGCCTGAAAGACGACCTCTACGGGACGGCAGAGGGCGATGCGGCGCTGCGCTTCGCCACCGCCACCGCGGCCTCGCTGATCTTCCCGTTCGCTCCCCATCTGGGCTCGGAGGTCTACGAGCAGATGACGGGCGAGCGCGTCTGGGAGACACCCTGGCCCGAGGCCGATCCGGCGCTGCTGGTGAGCGACACGGTCGAGATCGTGGTGCAGGTCAACGGCAAGCTGCGCGACCGCGTGGAGGCTCCCTCCGACGCCACGGAGGAGCAACTGCTCGAATTGGCCAAGGCCGCTGAGAAGGTGGCCCCCCACTTGGAGGGCAAGGAGACGGTGAAGGAGATCGTCGTCCCGGGCAAGCTCGTCAATCTGGTCGTCGAGTAGCCAAGCAGTTACCACCGTGTAACCCTCTGCGCGTAACGGGACGGCAGGGGCGCGCGAGCATCGCCCCATGCCGAAGTTGAGCAGGGTCCAGATACTCGTCTACGGGGGTCTCGCAGTCGTCGTGCTGCTGGTCGGTGCGCGATGGATCCGCTCGGGTCAGGAGGCCTCGCAGGAATTCCAGGACTCAGGTCTCGAGTTCCAGGCGGACCAGACACCGCGTGGACCCGCAACGGGAGACGTCGTAGTCCATGTGGCCGGAGCGGTGCGCAGTCCGGGCGTCTACCGATTGCCAGCGGGATCGCGAGTCATCGATGCAGTCGAGCGAGCAGGCGGGGCCAGCGCTGAAGCCCTGTCGGGATCGCTGAACCTGGCTGCGCGTCTGGCCGATGGCCAGCAGGTCCTCGTCCCGGAGAGGAACGGCCTCTCTGCCACTTCATCGGCGACAGGGGAGGGACCGATCAGCCTGGGCACGGCGACCGTCGAGCAACTCGATCAGATCGACGGGATCGGGCCGGTGACCGCGCAACAGATCATCGACTTCCGCGACAGCCGAGGTGGCATCTCATCGGTCGAGGAGCTCGACCGGATCAGTGGCATCGGACCGGCCACCATGAGCGCACTGCGTGACTCGTTGCAGCCTTGAGTCGGCCCCATTGGCGCACCATGGCGATGGCAGGTCTGGCGGCCGGGATCGCCTCTGCCGCGGTGTTCGACTCGTCCAGGGAGGAGTCTCTCGTCGTCATCTCGCTCGGCCTCTCGGCAGGTGCCGTCGTTTCCTGGTCATCGATTCGCTCAGGGGGAGGTGGAAGGGCCTCGGCCGTATCCGTGGCGGTGGTGGCAGCAACCGTCAGCTGTCTCGTGGGTTTGCTTCTCGGCAAGGCGCGTTTGGAACAGATCGCATCCGAGGCCGCGGTCATCCCGTCAGGCGCTCCGATTCGGGCCATCGGGACCGTTACCTCATGGTCGAGGGAGCCGGATGGATCCGCTCTGATGTCCATCTCCACGCCTGACGGCAATCTGGCGCTCCGTAGTCCAGGTGAGCACATACCGGTCGTCGGCGAGATCGTCCGCGCTGAGGGCGTGGCGGAAGAGGTGCCGGAGTGGAGGGACGCCTGGTTCCAGCGGAGGGGAATCGAGACGATCCTGAGGAGCCGGAAGGTCTCGTCCACCGGGTTCTTCCGGGACGGGATGGCAGGGGTGGTCGACGGGGTGCGAATCCGTTCGGAGCGGGCCCTCTCCCAGGGCATCGGACCATCCCAGGCTGCTTTGGCTCGCGGTTTCGTGCTCGGACAAGATCAGGAGATCTCCGGTTCGACCGAGGAGGAGTTCCGGCGTTCAGGCCTCGCGCATCTGCTGGCGGTCTCCGGCCAGAACGTGGTCCTGCTCTCGGTCCTCGCCTGGCCGTTCCTCGCGCTCCTCGGCTTGAGGCTCCCGGGGAGGCTCATCGCGACAGGAATCCTCATCGTGTTCTACGTATTCGTCGCTGGCGCCGGGCCCTCGATCCAGAGAGCCGGAGTGATGGGAGTGGCGGCTCTGGCCGCGGGATTGGCGGGGCGTCCCGCGCAGCGCCTCCACGCACTGCTGCTCGCTGCCGCAGTCACCCTGGCGATCAATCCGAACTCCGTCTCCGATCCCGGTTGGATACTCAGCTTCGCGGCTACCGCCGGGATCATGCTCTGGGCCCGACCGATCGGGCTCCTGCTCGGCAGCGAGCACGGGGGTTCGGAGTCGAGACGTTCCGTCGCCGAGGCCGCGGCAGTGACCGCAGCGGCTACGCTCGCCACAGCGCCGGTGAGCGCAGCGCTCTTCGGCACCGTCTCGCTGGTCGCTCTACCCGCGAACCTGATCGCCGCCCCTGCGGTGGCTCCGACGATGTGGCTGGGCATGCTCTCTGCCGCGGTAGGCCAGATCTCCCGCGTTGCGGCCGAACCTCTCAACTGGCTCAACGCTCTCTGCCTGGGCTATATCGAGCAGTTGGCGCATTGGTTCGGTTCACCCGATTGGGCGATGATCGAGGTGGACAACCCCGGTCCGGTAGCTGTGGGTCTGATCTTGGCGGCGACCGCGGCCCTGGTGGCCATGTCTACCTCCCTGGCGTCTCGACGCGAAGGCCTCCGAGTGATCGTGCGATCGCCCGGGCTGCGTCTCACTGCTCTCGGGATCGGGCTCGTGCTGACAGCGCTTGCCTTTGCCGTCAATCCCTGGGCGGGGTCCGAGGAAGATCCCAATCGGATGATGGTCTGCGCCCTGGACGTGGGCCAGGGCGACTCGATACTCCTCGATCCACCGGGACCCGGTGCCGCGCTGGTGGACGCAGGGCCGCCAGATGGCGACATCGCGGGGAGGCTCGAGTCACGTGGGGTTTCCGATCTCTCGGCCCTCATCCTCACCCACGATCAAAGCGATCACGCAGGTGGAATACCGTCGTTGCTCAGGTCGGTGACCGTTCACGGCCTCATCCATGGTGGAGCTCGCCCCGATCTCCTCGGCCTCGCGAGACAGTCGGGAGCAGAGACGAGGAAGGTTGCGGAGGGATCTGAGATCAGGATCGGGGGAGGCTTGCGTCTGTCGGTCCTCTGGCCTCCTGCGAGCTGGCAACGCGGCTCCGGTCTGGATCCGAACAGTCGATCTCTCGTCCTCTTGGCGACATGGCGTCACTTCACAGCCCTCTTGACCGGCGATGCAGAGTCTGAGTCCGTTCCGATCGAAGCTGGTCCGGTCGACCTGCTGAAGGTCGCCCATCACGGGAGTCGTGACGCAGGCCTGGACGGTCTCCTCGATCATTCTGCTCCGAAGCTCGCCCTGATATCGGTCGGCAGCGAAAACCCATATGGCCATCCGGTAGACGAGACGGTCGCCAGCCTGACCAGCCATCTGGTGCCGGTCCTGCGCACGGATCGGGACGGCTCTGTCGGCGCTTCGGTCGGGCCTCGGGGTTGGGTCGGGGGAGCTTGTTGAGCAGACCCCATGTGATTGCGCGCCCGCCTCCGTCAATAGACTCGCGAGGTGATGGCTGAAGCCCAGCAGATGAAGCCCTGCTACCTGATTGCAGGTGACGACGAGTCGAAGATATCGATCGCTGTCTCCAGGCTTCGCAAGCGTGGCGAACAGGAAGGCGGATCGGTCGAGCGCTTCTCGGCACCCTCGGGCCGCAAGGGTCCGGATCCGCAAGAGGTGGCTGCGGCCCTGGCGGCGATTCCTCTTGCCACCGGACATCGCTACCTGATCGTCGAGGGGGCAGAGGGCTGGCTCAAGGCCGATCACGAGATCGTGATCGGTGCGCTGAAGACGATCCCGCCTGAGACCACGGTGGCTCTGGTCGCTCGTGGCAAGGCTCCGAAGGCTCTGGTGGAACCGGTCAAGAAGGCCGGCGGCGACATTCTCGAATACAACGCCCCAAGCGCGGGTGAGTTACCCGGGCAGGTGGTGGGGTGGGCGGCAGAGGCCGGATTCACCCTCACCCTCGATGCGGCGCGGTTGTTGGTGGCCAGGATGGGGCCACGACCGGTGAGACTGCGTAACGAGGTCGAGCGGTTGGCTCTCTGGGCGGGTGGTGAACAGACCGAGGTCGACGTGGAAGACCTGGAGGCCATGGTCGCCGACGAGACCGAGCTCGCGATCTGGTCGCTCGGCGATGCCTTGGCCGAAGGAGATCTCGTCGCGGCGACGGTCGCCGCCGATCGTCTGCTCGCTCAGGGTGAACCGATCCAGAAGGTGATCGCGACGATGGCTCCGCGCATACGAGGGGCCTACGCCGCAACGGTGGCGCTCGATCAGGGAGAGCCGCCGGCAAAGGTCGCGGGCAGCCTGGGCATGCACCCTTACGCGGCCAAGCAACTGGTGGCGAAGGTGAAGGATCGGGATCCGGCGGATCTACTGCGGGCCGTCGAGGCCGTGGCGGATCTCGAGGTCGCGTCGCGTGGAGGATCCGTCAGCGACGAGGTGGCGCTCACTCTTGCGATCAGGCGGGCATGCGGAGCCGTCTCGATGCCCGCAGGTGGACCGCTGGCCAGAGCCGCTGTCTAGACGCGGGCGCGGATGCGTGCGGCGCGGGACTTGCGTCGAGCACCGGTGTTCTTGTGCAGCGCGCCCTTCTGAATCGCCTTGTCGATCTTCGACACGAGGGTCTTGTGCTCGGTCTCGGCCTTGGCCGCGTCGCCAGAACCAACCGCCTCTTCGAGCCTGCGGAACTGGGTCTTGACCGCGCTAACGAAGCGACGGTTCTCCAAGCGCTCACGCTCGGTGCGTGCGTTCCTCTTTCGTTGTGATGCGCTGTTGGCCATTTCGCTGTCTTAGGCGTGCACGAAACTCTCAGGTCAGGTGCATGCCGGATGAATATAGGCGATGAAGGCCGCGATGGCGGGCGGCGGCGACCCTTCGACCCATTCGGCGAGGACGAAGGGGTCGATTACGAGCGCGTTCCGCTGACCGCTTCCGAGGAGCCGCTCGCTGGCGCGCCGCCCCAGGAGGTCTTCGAACCCCCCAAAGCCGGCAAGAGCGAGGGCAGCATCGCCCGTTCCGCCGCCTTCTTCTCGATCGCGACCGCGCTGTCCCGGATCGTCGGACTCGGCCGGGAGATCCTGGTCGCCGCGCTGTTCGGGATCAAAGGACCTATGTCCGCCTTCACCATCGCATTCCAGATCCCGAACCTGATGCGCAGCCTCTTTGCAGATGCCGCACTCCAGACTGCGTTCATCCCGGTCTTCGTCGCAGAACTGGAGAAGGGCAATCGGAAAGAAGCATTCCGTCTGGCGATGAACGCGATGCTTCTGCTCACCGTCGTAACCGGTTTGCTGACCGCCGTGTTCGTCCTCGCAGCGCCCTTCCTGGTCCCGCTGTTCGCGCCCGGCTTCAAGGGCGAACTCTTGACCCTGACCATCGTCCTCTCCCAGATCATGTTCCCGATCCTGATCCTGATCGCGATAACCAGCGTGATCGCAGGGGTCCTGAACAGCTTCCACCGGTTTGCTGCGGTCGCAGTGGCTCCGATCTTCTGGAACCTGGCGATCATCGCCACGATCCTCGTCTTGACCCCTTCGCTGGAGGGTGACGATCGGATCTACGCGTACGCGATCGGGGTCCTGCTCGGAACCGTCGTCCAGTTGGCGATACCCGCATGGGATCTGCGCAACACCCCGTTCGACCTCTCGTGGCCGCGCCTGAGGGAGGCGTTCAAGTCTCCGGACGTGCGCAGGGTCGTCGTCTTGATGCTCCCGGTGATGCTCACGATCGGCCTGCTGAACTTCAACCTCCTGGTCAACAGCCTCTTCGGAACGCTGGTCTCGACCGAGGGCCCGGCCGCGATAGACAAGGCGTTCCGCCTCTACATCCTGCCCCAGGGACTCACGGTCGTCGCCTTGACGGTGGTCCTCTATCCAACCCTCTCCCGATACGCCTCCCGAGGTGAGATCGGCCGGCTGCGCGACACACTCGGAAACGGGATGAGGCAGGTGATCGTCCTCACCGTGCCGGCGATGGCCGCACTCCTCGTCCTCTCGGAACCGATCGTCCGGTTGATCTACCAGCGCGGCGAATTCGACTCGGCCGAGACGGTGCTGGTGGCGAGCGCCCTCTTCTGGCTCTCGCTGTCTCTGCCGTTCAACGGACTGCTGACGATGCAGAACCGCACCTTCTTCAGCATGCAGGAGCCTTGGCTGCCGGCGCTGTTCGCGGCCGTGAACCTCGCGCTGACCGCGGGCGTCTCCGCAGCGCTCTACGAGCCGTACGGGATCGCCGGGATCATGTTCGCGACCACTGCCGCGAGCGCCATCTCGACCCTGCTCCAGTCGGTCGTACTGCGAAAGCGTTTGAGCGGGCTCGAGGTGATGCGGCTGCTCTCGGTGAGCCTCAGGGTCCTGATCGGGTCAGCGCTGCTCGCAGGAATCTCGTGGGAGATCTGGAATCTGCTCGAGGGAGCGCTCGGTACGAGTCTCGGGGCGCAGATCCTCTCGGTAGGGCTGGCCCTCGGCGTGGGAGGCGCTGTCTACATCGGTGCCGTACTCGCGATGAAGGTCCCCGAGGCTCATCAGCTGCTGCGAGTCGCACGTCGAATCCGCGATTAGTTCCGCGCGAGCCCGTCCTCGCCATACTGCCTCACAGACATGGACCGGATCAGGAACTTCTCGATCATCGCCCACATCGACCACGGCAAGTCGACCCTCGCCGACAGGATCCTCGAGATCACGGGCGCGGTCGACCCCAAGAAGATGCGCTCTCAGGTGCTCGATTCGATGGACCTCGAGCGCGAACGTGGAATCACGATCAAAGCGCAGGCGGTCCGGGTCGCGTACACGGCACAGGATGGCGAGACCTACGACCTCCATTTGATCGACACGCCCGGGCACGTGGACTTCTCGTACGAGGTATCCAGATCGTTGGCCGCTTGCGAGGGAGCGCTGCTAGTAGTCGATGCGGCCCAGGGAGTGGAGGCTCAAACGGTTGCCAATGCCTACGCCGCGATCGATGCCGGCCTCGAGTTGATTCCGGTGCTCAACAAGGTGGACCTGCCCGGTGCAGAGCCCGACCGGGTGGCCGGTGAGGTGGCCGACCTGCTCGGATCCGATCCGGACGATGCGCTTCGGATATCGGCAAAGTCCGGGGAGGGAGTCGAGGCGGTCCTGGAAGCGATAGTCGAGAAGGTCCCCCGACCGGAAGGAGATCCGGCAGCTGCTCCGCGGGCATTGATCTTCGATTCGGAATTCGACCAGTACCGCGGTGTCGTGGCCTACGTGCGGATGATGGACGGCGCGTTTGCCAAGTCCGAGTCGATCGCCGCGATGCAGACAGGGACCGAAGCCGAGATCGACGACATCGGCTTCTTCACCCCCGAGATGCGGCCGGCCAAACGTATGTCGGCTGGAGAGGTCGGGTACGTGATCACCGGCATCAAGGACGTGACCCAGCTCAGGGTCGGAGATACGCTCACCTCCCGGGAGAGGCCGGCGACCGAGGCGCTTCCCGGGTACCGCGAGGTTCGCCCGATGGTCTTCTGCGGACTGTTCCCGCTAGACACCGATCGCTACGAGGACGTTCGCGACGCTCTCGACAGACTCGCCCTGAACGACGCCGCGCTCTCGTTCGAGCCCGAGACCTCCGAAGCACTCGGCTTCGGGTTTCGCTGTGGATTCCTCGGTCTGCTCCACATGGACATCGTTCGCGAACGCCTCGAGCGCGAATACGACCTGGAACTGCTCGCAACCACGCCTACCGTCCGTTACGAGGTCCGATTGAACGCAGGCGAGGTGGTCGAAGTGAGGAGCCCGTCCGAGATGCCCGACCCAAATGCGATCGACGAGATCCTCGAGCCCTACATCAGGGCCACGATCATCACGCCGACCGATTACGTCGGCGCGATCATGGATCTCTGCCAGAAGCGACGGGGAGAGCACGTGGACATGCACTACCTGTCGACCCAGCGAGTCCAAATCCGTTACGACCTCCCGCTCGCGGAGATAGTGCTCGACTTCTTCGATCAGTTGAAGTCTCAGACGAAGGGCTACGCCTCGCTCGATTACGAGCCGGTGGGCAACCGCCCATCCGAGTTGGTCAAGCTCGACATCCTGCTAGCCGGAGACCGCGTCGATGCCCTGTCTCTCGTCGTACACACCGATTCGGCTTACGAGCAGGGCAAGGCCTTGGTCGCCCGACTGCAGAAGACGATTCCGAGGCAGTTGTTCGACGTTCCCGTGCAGGCCGCGGTCGGTTCGAGGATCCTCGCCCGCGAGACGGTGAAGGCGCTCCGCAAGGATGTGACGGCAAAGCTCTACGGGGGAGACGTGACCCGCAAGCGCAAGCTCCTCGAGAAGCAGAAGAAGGGCAAGAAGCGGATGAAGCAGGTCGGAGCCGTCGAGGTTCCCCAAGAAGCATTCCTCGCAGTGCTCGAGTTCGGCGATAGTGAACCCGAAGGAGGCTGAGACGGGCAGGCACCCATTCCTCGGTGCTGGCTAGAATCGCCTCCGATGCCAGTCGATACCAAGGCAGTGGGCAAGGAGTGGGGCCCGACCGAGTACACGGTCGGTCTCGAGAAGATCCGTGAGTACGCGAATGCGGTAGGCGAGAAGTCACCGGTTCATCAGGACTCCGCTGCTGCCAAGGATGCGGGCTTCCGTGATGTGGTCGCTCCTCCCATGTTCTGCGTGGTCTACTCATCGCCTGCGGTTGCCCCGGTTCTCTTCGACCCAGAGGTGGGCATCAACTTCGCGACCATGCTCCACGGGGGCCAGGAGTTCGTCTGGGGCGACCCCGTTTGCGCCGGCGACGTGATCTCTACCAAGGTCGTCTGCAAGGAGATCTTCCAGAAGGACGACAAGGGCTTCTACGTCTTCGAATCCATTTCGACCAACCAGGACGGGCAGGAGGTCTGCCGCGGGACCTGGACCAACATCGTGAGGGGGGTTGAGTAGTGGCTCTGGACGATCTCAAGGCTGGCGACTCGTTGCCCGAGCTGAAGACGACCCCCGACAAGTACCTGCCGCATCGCTACGCCGGTGCCTCGGGTGACTTCAACCCGATCCATATCGATGCCGAGTTCGCCAAGCAGGTCGGCCTCCCCAGCAACATCCTCCACGGACTCTGGATGATGGCTCAGGTTGCCAGAGCCCACACCGAGGCGGCCGACGGCGATCCACGTGCGTTGAAGAGGCTCTCGGTCCAGTTCAGAGGCATGGGCTTCCCGGAGCAGGAACTCGTCGTTTCCTCGACTGTCACCGACGCGGGCAGCGGGACCGTCACCTGCGAGACAGTGGCGGTCCAGGGCGACAACGAGGTGATTCGCAACGCCGAGGCCGAGTTGGCCTCTGGTCAGGCGTAGATCCGTCCCCGCGCCCCGCGGCCTCGTAAAATCAGAGGTGTGCTGAGCGAGCGCCGACAGACGATCCTCGCTGCGGTCGTGGAGATCTATCTCCGCGAGGGACGACCCGTGCCGTCCCGGATGCTCGCCGAGCGTGACGAGCCTGGTTGGAGCCCGTCGAGCATCCGATCCGAGCTGGCGGCTCTCGAAGACGAGGGCTTCCTGACACACCCCCACACTTCCGCCGGGAGGATTCCGACCGATGCCGGGTATCGCTTCTACGTCGAGCAGCTTCTGTCTCGTGACAGTCGCACGGGAGCTCAGACCGACACCGCGGCCGAGGTCAATCCCAAGCGCGAGGTGTACGAGGCGATTCGCGAGACCACCGAGGCCCTGGCCCGGATCAACGACCTGGTTGCCCTGGTCACGGCTCCGCCGATAGAAACCGCGACCGTGCATCGGGTCGAGGTCCTGAGGTTGCGGCCGAGGGTGGTGACCGTAGTCGTCATCGCATCCAACGGAGAGGTGACCAAGAGGGTCTTCACCTTCCCCGAGGAGGTCGACCCGGGACTCGTCTCCTGGGCGGGCAGTTACCTCAACGAGAGGCTCACCGGAATCGGCGTGGGAGCGAGAATGCTCGCCGGCAGGCTCGCCGATCCGGATCTCGGGCGGGCCGAGCGTGAGTTCGTGGCCGAGATCGAGAGCACCTTCACCGACCTCGGCAGCACCGCTCAGGAGCGACTCTACGTCGACGGGACCGACCGGTTGCTCGAGTCGGTATCTGACGAGATGGTCGGGGCAGCCGGCATAGTGGGTGCTCTCGAGCGGCGAATGGATCTCCTCGAGACACTGCGAACGGCATTGGAGCGAGACTCGGTCTATGCCTGGATCGGCGAGGAGAACCCGGCGCCCGAACTGCGGTCGGTCAGCGTGGTCGGCGCCAACTACGGCCTCGGCTATCGCAACCTCGGCGCAGTCGGGGTGATCGGCCCGGTACGGATGGATTATCCGAAGGCGATCTCCTCGGTGCAGTCCGCCGCCGACGACCTCTCCAGGTTCTTCGAGACCGTCTACGAAGGCTGAGCGGACTCCGGTCCACCCGATGCCGACGGACTACTACGAGACCCTGGGCGTCACCCGGGATGCCGGACCTGATCAGATCAAGAAGGCTTTCCGGCGATTGGCGAGGGAGCTCCACCCAGATGTGAACGATCACGATCCGGAGGCCGAATCGAAGTTCAAGGAGGCTGCGGAGGCCTACGAGGTCCTGTCCGATCCCGAGAGACGTGGCACCTACGATCGTTTCGGGCACGAGGGACTGCGCTCTGGGGGTTGGGCTCCCGGGGCCGGAGGTCCAGGAGGCATCCAGGACATCTTCGACGCCTTCTTCGGCGGCGATCCCTTTCGCCAGCAGTCCGGACCAGCCTCCGGTGGGGATATCGGGGTGCGGGTCGAGGTCGCACTGGAGGATCTGGTCGCCGGAACCACCCGAGAGGTGAGCTTCGAGGCGGTCAATCCCTGTGACGCATGTGACGGTGAGGGCACAGCCGCCGGTAGTGGTTTCACCGAGTGCGCCGCATGCGGTGGGGCTGGAGAGGTTCGCCGAGTGAGCGACGGCATCTTCGGACGTGTCCTCAGCAGCGGTCCCTGCGACGCGTGTGGCGGTGCCGGGAGGGTTCCCGACCGGCCATGCGAGTCCTGTGGCGGAGCGGGACGACTCGCCGGAAGACGATCCTGGGAGGTCGACGTTCCCGCCGGCATCGAGGATGGCCAGAGGATCCGGATCAACGGAGCGGGTCACGCAGGGCAACCTGGTGCACCTCCTGGCGATCTCTACGTCGAGGTCCGAGTCGAGCCGGACGAACGGTTTGCCCGTCGTGACACAGAGATCTACACGCGGGCGGAGACGGGGGTCACCACTGCCATGTTGGGTGGCGAAGTGGAGATCGAAGCGCTCGAGGGCCGCGAGACCCTCGAGGTGCCGGCAGGTTCGCAGCAGGGAGACGAGATCCTCCTCAAGGGCCACGGGCTTCCGTCACTCGGAGGGGGCAAGCGGGGTGACCTGCACGCGATCGTGGAGATCCGGGTGCCGAAGAAGCTCAGTCGCAAGCAGCGTGAGGCAGCCCGACGTCTGGCTGAGGAACTCGAGTGATCCGGCTCTCCGTGAGGTGTTCGCCGGACCAAGCCGACGAGGTCCTGCTCGCCATGCTCGACCTGGCTCCGAACGGAGTCGAGGAGGAGCGCGGCCCAGACTTCGCCGAGTTCGCGATCTACGGCGTACCCGGAGAGGTTCCGGATCTGGGTGAGATAGAGGCAGTCACCGGTGGAGGGCGCACGGTCGAGGTCTCCACGACCGAGGTTCCCGATGACTGGGCGGATCGATGGACTGATTTCCACCGACCGGTCGTGATCGCCGACCGCCTGCGGGTTCGACCATCGTGGTTCGAAGCCACAGAGGGTCAGATAGATGTCGTCGTGGACCCCGGAATGGCCTTCGGTACCGGCGCTCACTCGACCACGCGCTTGTGCCTGGAGATGCTCGTTGCACTAGCCGATGCCGGCGAAGCGGAAGGGCCACTCTCGGATTGGGGTACCGGCTCGGGTGTCTTGGCCATCGCAGCCGCAAAGCTGGGTTGGTCTCCCGTTCAGGCCTCGGATCGCGAGCCTGCCTCACTGGAGGCAGTCGAGCGGAACGCATCGGCGAACGGGGTCGAGATCGATCTTCAGCAGTCCGATGTCCGAGAGCAAGCCCCACGAATCGCGAGGACGGTGGTGGCGAACCTGACCGCTCCGTTGCTCGAGATATGTGCAGAGGCGGTGGAGGAGCCACCAGAGGTGTTCATATGCTCCGGCATGTTGCATCGTGAGGTCGATGCGGTTTCTGCGGCCTTCGTCGCCGCAGGTCTCGAGGAGACCGAACGCCGTCGAGAGGGCGAATGGTCGGGTCTCATGATGCGGGTATCGTCCCGATCATGAATTTCCTCGCTGCAGTCTCGGGAGCGGAGATCGGGACTTCGATCCATGTGGTCGGAGCGATCGCAGGAGTCGGACCTCTGTTCGTGCAGCCGCTCCTGATGTCGTATCTGCGCAAGCGCGAACCCGCTTCGATCGGAGGCGTGATGGTCGCGATGCTCTGGATCAACCGAGTCCTGGTCACCCCGGGCCTGACCATCCTGCTGCTCGCGGGCCTCTATCTGGTGGGCAATGGACAAGGTGAGTTCTCCGAACCTTGGATCTCTTTCGGGTTGGCAGCCGTGATCGTGATGCTGGGCCTCGTTGGCGCGGTGATAATGCCTCGCCTCAGACGAGGCGCTGAGATGGCCGAGTCCGGCCAGGTCCTCGGCGAGGAGTTCTCCCGGAACTCTCGGATACTCGGGTTCGCCTGGTGGGGCTGCGTGCTGCTTTCGGTCATCGCCGTATTCCTGATGTACATCCAGCCCTCCTAGGGCCTTTCGTGATCTCCTCCGGCCCGGTTCAGGGCTCCACTCGGCCCCAGGCGGAACTCCCTATTGCGATGTTCGACTCCGGGGTGGGGGGCTTGACGGTCTTGCACGAGTGTCTGGTCAGTCTCCCGACCGAGGACTTCCTCTATCTCGGAGACGACCTCCGGTTTCCCTACGGGGCGTTGAGCCAGGAACAGTTGACGCAGAACGTCCGCACGATCACCTCTTACCTGCTCGACCGGGGCACGAAGCTGATCGTGATCGCTTGCAACTCTGCGGCCTCGGCCGGGCTGGCGGCAGCCCGAGAGATCGCGGAGCCTCGGGGGGTGGAGGTGGTCGCGGTGATCGAACCGGAGGCAGAGGTTGCGGCTGCGGTCACGGACTCGGGTCGGGTCGGCGTCCTGGCCACGCCCGCGACCGTGAGGAGCGGGTCCTATCTCCGCGCGCTTGCAGCGCAACACCGCCCGCTCACGGTCACCGAGGTCGAGGCACCAGATCTGGCAGCGGTGATCCAGCGGGGATTCCCGTTCGATCGGAACGTGGTCGAGATGGTCCGCTCGTACTGCGAGCCCTTGAAGCGCGCAGAGGTCGACACCGTGATCCTCGGTTGCACCCACTACCCGTTGGTGGCACCGATGCTCCAGCGGAGCCTCGGGCGGGATGTGAGGCTGGTGACCGGAGGACATGCGATCGCTGCAATGTGTCAGCGGGTCCTCGCCGAGCGGGATCTGACCGCCATCAGCAAGCACGAAGGCGACTACTCGTTTCTCTGCACAGGTGATCCGGAGGCGTTCACGGAACTCGGCACGCGCTTCCTGCAGATGCCGCTGGGGGAGGTCGAGCAGGTCGTGTTGCCCTAGCGGGTGTCCCGACGGCTACCCTACGCCTGATGGGAGAAATCCTCGAGAAAGTGCAGTCGGACGTCAAGGAGGCGATGCGCGAGAAGGATCGTGATCGCCTCACGACCCTGCGCATGATCGCCGACCAACTCCAGCAGGACGAGAAGATGGGCGACGGAGACGAGGTCGCCGTCCTGCAGCGTGAGCGTAAGCGTCGCCTCGACGCGGCAAAGGCCTATCGCGACGGGGACCGAATCCCCCAGGCCGATGCAGAGGAAGCGGAAGCGCGTCTGATCGAGTCCTACCTGCCCGAGCAGCTCTCGGATGATGAACTTGGCTCTCTGGTGGACGAGGCGATCTCGGAGACAGGCGCAACCGAACAGAAGGACATGGGGGGCGTCATGAAGGCGCTTATGCCCAAGGTCGCGGGTCGAGCCGACGGCTCCCGTGTCAGCGAAGCGGTACGCGAACGACTTGGCTCGTAGTCAGCTGACCATCGACAATTCGATCGCCGCCGAGCTCGCGGGGTCACAGGATGCGACGCTCCGCGAACTGGAGGGCCAGTTGGGGTGCGAGTTGTTCCTGCGAGGCAACGTACTCACCCTCGAGGGCGATGAAGGTCAAGTCCGAGCTGCCGAGGAAGTGGTGGGAGAGCTGGTGGGCCTGGTCGAGAAGGGGTACGAGTTGGTCCCCGAGACGATCGATTCGGTCACCGGAGCCTTGCGTCAGGACGTGAGTCCTGCCGAGGTGCTCGAGGGCGTGGTCTGGGAGCACCGAAATGTCCGAGTCGCTCCGAAGACGGTCAATCAGAAGCGCTACACGGACTCGATCCGCGAGAACACGGTCACCTTCGGGATCGGCCCGGCGGGCACGGGGAAGACGTTCCTCGCCGTTGCGGCAGCCGTTGCATGTCTGTCACGCGGAGATGTGAGCCGCATCATCCTCACCCGTCCCGCGGTCGAGGCCGGAGAGCGCCTCGGATTCCTCCCCGGTGACATCCAGGCCAAGGTAGACCCCTATCTCCGCCCCCTCTTCGATGCGCTCTACGACATGCTCGATCCGGAGCGGGTCAACTCCTACTTCGAACGCGGCACGATCGAGGTCGCACCACTCGCCTTCATGCGAGGCCGCACGCTGAACGACTCCTTCGTGATCCTCGATGAAGCCCAGAACACGACACCCGAGCAGATGAAGATGTTCCTCACCCGCCTCGGATTCGGCTCGAAGATGGTGGTGACCGGCGACGTAACCCAGATCGATCTCGGAGACGAATCGCAGTCGGGGTTGGTTCAGGTCGGTGAGATCCTCGATTCGGTTCCCGATGTCAGTTTCATCCGCTTCGGCGGCGATGACGTGGTCAGACACCGTCTGGTCCAGCGGATCGTCGAGGCCTACGGACGTTTCTCCGAACGTCGTAAGGGGAAGCGATGAGCATCGACTTGAGTGACTGCCCCGAGGAGTTGCAGGAGGCTGTGGCGGCCGCGCTCTCTGCGGCGGGCGTCACGTCGGGCCATGTCGGAGTCGAGATCGTGGCCGAAGGGAGGATGCGGACCCTCAATTACGCCCATCGCGGAGTGGATGAAGCCACCGACGTGCTCGCCTTCCCGATCGACGATGAGAGCCCGGAAGGCGATGTGCCGCGAGAGATGGGCGATGTCTTCATCTGTCCGGATCATGCAAGTGATGTGATCGAAGCGGCCGTGCACGGCACGCTCCATCTCTGTGGCTACGACCACGAGACAGACGGCGGCGAGATGCTCGCGCTTCAGGCAGAGATCCTCGCCGGTCTGGACGGCGCCGGCGGGCACCGTTGAGCAGGGCTGGCTTCGTCGGCCTCGCGGGTCGGCCCAACGTAGGGAAATCGACCCTGGTCAACGCGCTGGTAGGTGGACATGTGGCGATCGTCAGCGATCGTCCCCAGACGACCCGCAGAGCGGTGCGGGGAATAGCCACCGACACCTCTGCTGGGTGGCAACTCGTCCTGACCGATCTCCCGGGTGTGCAGCGTCCGCGGGACGAGTTGACCCGTCGGATGCAGTCCCGGGTCGAGCGTGAGATATCCGACAGTGATGTGGTGCTGTTCGTGGTCAACGCGGATCAGGGGATAGGTCCCGGTGACAGGTTCATCGCCAAGGCACTCCTGTCGGCGAACTCGGGGACGCCGGTCATCTGCGCGGTCAACAAGGCCGACCGGATCGGGCACGCCGAGCTCGTGCCGGTGTTGTCCGACGCAGCGCAGCTCGAAGTCGTGGACGAGATATTCCCCATAAGTGCGAGGACCGGGGATGGCCTCGAGCCGCTGGTCGAGAGACTCGCCGAACTGGTGCCGGAAGGCCCGATGCTCTATCCGCCTGATCAGACCTCCGATCAGCCCAGCGAGATCGCCCTCGCCGAACTGATACGCGAACAGGTCCTGCACCGCACGAGAGACGAGCTACCGCACGCAGTCGAGGTGCAGATAGAGGAGATCTCCTCAGATCAGGACGGGCAGGTCGTCGTCACCGCACTCGTCTGGGCCGAGAGCGACACGCAGAAGGCGATACTGATCGGCAAACAGGGTCAGAAGATCAAGGAGATAGGCACAGCCGCAAGGCCCGAGATCGAGCGTGAGATCGGAGGTCCGGTGTACCTGGATCTCCGCGTCCGTGTGCGTGAGCGCTGGAGGAGGGACGAGGGGCTGCTCGATCGTCTGGGTATCGACTGATCCGGATCGGTACCGCTCGTTCAGGCTTCGACGCCCCCGCGCCTACACTGGCCGCGTGAGCAACGAAGGGGGCACTCCCGGGGAAACTGCCACCGGGATCAGCCCGGGAATGGATGCTGCCCGCAGCCTGGCTGCTGAGGGGGCGAACGTCATCCCGCTGCGGCGGACCTTCATCGACGACTGCGAGACTCCTGTCTCGGCGCTGCTCAAGCTCCGAGGCGAGGGGCCGACCTTCCTGCTCGAGTCCGCTGAGCAGGGCAGGCTGGGCAGATGGTCCTTCCTCGGATTCAGCCCGCGCGCGGTCCTTCGCTGGTCAGAGGGAGAGCTGAGCGAATGGGGTGATTCCTACTCGCCCGAAGCAGAGCCCGACCGGGTCAGCGCCGCGCCTGATCCGTACGCGGCGGTGGCCGGCTATCTCGATCGATACCAGGTCGCGGAGTTCGACGATCTCCCTCCGTTCTCAGGCGGAGCTGTGGGCTATTTCGGGTACGACCTCGTGCGGACGGTCGAACCGCTCGGTCCGCCCAACCCGGATCCGGTAGCCGTACCGGACATGGCGCTGATGATCTCCGACGTGATCGTCGCCTTCGACCATCAACGCCACGAGCTCTCGATCCTGGCCAACGCGTTCGTCGAGGAGGACGGCGGGGTGGAGGCTGCCTGGGAGAGGGCCGCTGCGAGGATCGAGGAGGTTCGTCAGATGCTGCGGAAACCGGTTCCGGAGTTCGGGCCGAGGGAACATCCTCCCGCACCGGAGTTCGAATCGAACATGAGTCAGGAGGAGTTCGAATCGAATGTCGAGAGGATCGTCGAGTACATCAAGGCGGGTGACGCGTTCCAGGTGGTGCCATCTCAACGCTTCTCCGCTCCGACCGAGATCGATGCCTTCTCCATCTACCGGGGGCTGCGAACCGTCAATCCCTCTCCGTACATGTACTTCCTCGACTTCGGGGACTTCCAGATCTCGGGGGCATCGCCAGAGCCCCTCGTCAAGGTCATGGACCGGAGGGTCGAGACGAGGCCGATCGCCGGCACCTACGCCCGTTCGGGGGACGATGAGGAAGACCGCCGACGGGCAGAGAAACTCCTGTCCGATCCGAAGGAGAGGGCAGAGCACGTGATGCTGGTCGATCTGGGCAGGAACGATCTCGGACGCGTCAGCGAGTACGGCACCGTAAAGGTGGACGAGTTGATGACCGTGGAGACCTACTCCCACGTCCTCCACATCGTCAGCCGCGTGTCCGGAACCCTCCGTGACGACGTCAGCGCAATGGACGTACTGAAGGCCACGCTCCCGGCGGGGACCCTCTCCGGCGCGCCGAAGGTGCGAGCGATGCAGATCATCGACGAGGTCGAACCACACAAGAGGGGTCCGTACGGCGGGGCCGTCGGTTACCTCTCGTACACAGGTGACCTGGATGCCGCCATCTACATCCGAACCGTCCTGGTCAAGGACGGTCAGGCACACGTACAGGCTGGAGGAGGCACAGTGGTGGATGCCAAGCCGACCTATGAGTACAACGAGTCGGTGACCAAGGCGAAAGCGATCTTCAAGGCGATCGAGCTCGCATCGGACCAGCCGGAGTGGCCATGAGCAGCCCCGAGGTCCTGGTCATCGACAACTACGACTCTTTCACCTACAACCTGGTCCAGTGCCTGGGTGAGTTGGGCGCCGCGGTGGAGGTGGTGCGCAACGACGTCGAGAGCGTCGACGACTCCCTGGCTCGAGAGCCGGATCGGGTTGTCGTCTCACCGGGACCGTGTACACCCGACGAGGCCGGTGTCTCGATGGAGATCGTCGAGGCATTCGCTGCGGCAGGCACTCCGGTCCTGGGCGTGTGTCTGGGTCATCAGGCGATCGTCGAAACCTTCGGCGGCCAGGTGGTTCGGGGTGAGCCGATACACGGCAAGGAGTGCGAGGTGGTTCACGATGGAAAGACGATCTACTCGGGTCTGCCCAGTCCGTTGGTCGCAGGTCGCTACCACTCGCTGGTCGCCGATCCGGCATCGATCCCGGACTCGCTCGAGGTGACCTCGACCTTCGGTGAGGTCGTGATGGGCGTCCGGCACCGCGAGCTCCCCGTCGAGGGTGTCCAGTTCCACCCGGAGTCCGTGTTGACGCCACAGGGACCGCACCTGATCCGTAACTTCCTCGAAGGGACCCGCTGATGCCGAACCAGATACTCACCGATGCGATCGACCACCTCTGCGCGGGCGAGAGCCTTCCCACAGAGCAGGCCGCCGCTGCACTGAGGGAGATCATGGAGGGGAGGGGTGACGAGGTCCAGACCGCGGCGCTCCTGATCGCTCTCCGTACGAAGGGAGAGACGGTCGACGAGGTCGTGGGTCTGGCCCGCACGATGCGCGACCTCTCGGAGCGAGTCCACGCCCCGGTGGAGGGGCTGGTGGATACCGCCGGAACGGGCGGCGGGCCAACGACCTTCAACATCTCCACTACCGCTGCGCTGGTTGCTGCGGCAGCAGGGGTACCGATCGCGAAGCACGGCAACCGCTCGGCCACGAGCAGGTCGGGATCGGCCGATCTGCTGGAGGCGCTGGGAGTGGCCATCGAGCTCAGCCCCGAGCAGGTCTCGGAGAGCATCCGCGAGGTCGGCTTCGGATTCATGTTCGCGCCACGTCATCACGCCGCCACCCGCCACGTGGTCCCGGTGCGTAAGGCGCTCGGTGTCAGGACCATCTTCAACCTCCTTGGGCCCCTGACGAATCCAGCCGGAGCCCCTTTACAGTTGCTCGGGGTCTCGGATCGGAACTGTCAGGAGATGATGGCCGAGGCACTGATCGAACTCGAGTGCGAACGTGCTTTCGTGGTCTCGGCGGATGACGGATTGGACGAGTTCTCGATCGCCTCTCCGACGAGGGTGATCGAGGTCGCCGAGGGAGCGACTGTCGACTGGACCGTCGATCCGGCCGAGGTCGGACTCGTTGCGGCTCCGATCGAACGTATTGCAGGGGGTTCACCGGAAGAGAACGCCGAGGTGACCCGAACCGTATTGGCCGGAGAAACGGGTCCGGCAAGGGAGGTCACCCTCCTCAATGCTGCCGCTGCGATCGCACTCGGTGGTCTGGCTGACGATCTCTCGGCCGGGATAGAGAGGGCAGCGAACGCAATCGATTCCGGCGCCGCGGGCGAGAAGTTGGAGCAACTGATCGACTTCACGACTCGCCTGTCCGGGGAGACTGACGCCTGATGGGCATGATGGATCAGTTCGTCGAGGCGGCCAGGGCGCGTGTCGAGACACGCAAGTCCGAGACCCCTCTGACCGAGATCGAGGGAAAGATCGAACTCGGCGGCGACGGACAGCGTCCCTTCAAGGAGGCGCTGACGCGTCCGGGAATATCCGTGATCGCCGAGTTCAAGCGCCGCTCTCCGAGCGCGGGGGATATCCGACCGGATGCGTCGGTGGCCGAGGTGGCACTTGCCTATGAGCAGGCCGGCGCGGCTGCGATGTCGGTTCTGACAGACGGAGATTTCTTCGGAGGCTCGCTGGCCGACCTCCGTGAGGCACGTAGTTGCTCGGATCTCCCGATCCTCGAGAAGGACTTCGTGGTGGATCCCTACCAGCTATACGAGGCGAAAGCCAACGGTGCCGACGCCGTGCTCCTGATCGTGGCTGCCCTCGCCGAGGATGATCTCGCTTCTCTCCATCGCGAGGCCAGGGCAATCGATCTCGACTGTCTGGTCGAGGTTCACGATCGAGAGGAGCTCGAGGCCGCGCTCGCGATCGAAGCCGATGTGCTCGGGATCAACAACCGAAACCTGGACGACCTGTCGGTAGATGTCGGGACGACTCTCCAGATCGTGACCGAGGTACCCGCCGGGATGACGGTGGTGTCCGAGAGCGGAATCTCGACCCGCGAGACGGTGATCGAGCTGGATCGAGTCGGAGTGGACGCCGTCCTGGTGGGCGAGGCCCTGATGGCCGGCGGCGAGCCAGGTTCGGCCTTCGCTGCCCTCTTCCCGGGCGAGGAGGGCACGAGCGAGCACAGGTTGCCCTAGCTCGCAGCGTTGCCGGATGATCCCGGCGAGACTGTATTCGGGCGGGGGATGGCGTTGGCTGGCGCTCCGACCGCCTACGCTTTGCCCAATGACTGCAATCAAGATCTGTGGAGTAACCCGATCCGAGGACGCCGAGCTGGCGGCCGAGTTGGGTGCCTGGGCGGTCGGTATCAACTTCTGGCCGCAGAGCCCCCGATTCGTTCCCGGTGATCAGGCGGTCGAGCTCGGGGCGCTGCTCAAGCGACGGACCCAAGTGGTCGGGGTCTTCGTCAACCCGACTCTCTCGGAGGTCGCCAAGGCTGTCGAGGACGCCGGCCTGAACATGGTTCAGTTGCACGGTGACGAAGGGGTCCAGTTCTGCTCGGAGGTGGCACGCAGGACCGGTGCGAAGGTGATCAAGGCCTTCCCGGTCGCGTCTGCAGCCGACGTCCACAATGCGGAGGCGTTCCGCACCGACTACCACCTGTTCGACACGCTCGCTCCGAACTCGGTCAGGGGTGGTACCGGCCAGCGTTTCGACTGGGCTCACATGGCCAGCCGCCGCTCCGAGATACCGGCGATCCTCGCCGGAGGGATCGACCCTGAGAACGCTGCCGAGGCGATAGAGGTTGCGCGGCCGTTTGCGATCGATGTAGCAAGTGGAATCGAATCCGCTCCGGGGATCAAGGATGCCGTCCTGATGCGCGCCCTCTTCGATGCAGCGGGCAGCCGTGAAGCGGTCGCGGAGGCCTGAACGGATGGAGGCCTCCACCAAGATCTCAGACAGCGCACCGGGCGGCCTCGAGTCCCATTTCGGTGTCTACGGCGGGCGGTTCGTTCCCGAGACTCTGGTCCCGGCTCTGGACCAGCTCTCGGTCGCTTGGCTCGAAGCGAGAGACGATCCTGAATTCACGGCAGAGCTGGATCGACTGCTGCGGGATTTCGTAGGGCGGCCCACTCCCCTCTATCTGGCGGAGAGGCTCTCCGAGCGAGTCGGCCGCGAGGTCTATCTCAAGCGAGAGGATCTTGCCCACACCGGTGCCCACAAGATCAACAACGCGATCGGCCAGGGACTGCTCGCGAGGAGGATGGGCAAGCGGAGGGTCATCGCCGAGACGGGAGCCGGCCAGCACGGGGTCGCGACCGCCACCGCCTGTGCGCTGCTGGGTCTCGACTGTGCCGTCTACATGGGCAGTGAGGACATTCGGAGACAGGCGCCCAACGTCGAGCGGATGGAGCTGATGGGGACCGAGGTAGTCCCCGTCGATGCAGGAGCCCGCACCCTCAAAGAGGCTGTCAGCGCTGCGATCCGTGACTGGGTCTCTAACGTCGAGGACACCCACTACATAATCGGCTCGGCTGTAGGTCCTGCGCCTTACCCGGCTCTCGTCCGGGACCTCCAGAGAGTCATCGGAGACGAGGCGAGGGAGCAGATCCTCACCGTCACGGGATCACTCCCTGCACGTGTCATCGCCTGCGTCGGTGGAGGTTCGAACGCCATCGGGACCTTCGTCCCTTTCCTCGAGGATCCAGTGGAACTGATCGGCGTCGAGGCAGCGGGATCGGGGATCGAATCGGGTAGCCACGGGGCATCGCTGGTCGCCGGCAAGCCGGGAGTCCTCCACGGCGCAATGTCGTCGGTCATCTCGGACTCGGAGGGTCAGATCCTCGAAGCACATTCCGTTTCCGCAGGTCTGGACTATCCGGGAGTCGGTCCCCAGCATGCTCATCTGCGCGACCTCGAGCGAGCCCGTTACGTGGCAGTAGGGGACGAGGATGCGCTCGCCGCTTTCGGCGAACTCGCGCGCCTGGAGGGCATCATCCCTGCGCTGGAGCCGGCCCACGCTGTCGCCTGGCTGCTCTCCGACGAAGGAAGGGACGGGGAGCCAGGTTGTGATCTCCTGACCATGAGTGGACGAGGCGACAAGGATCTCGCGGAGGTAGTTCAGAAGATCGGTGGAGGGGCCTGAGTTGGGCGATAGCGGAGGATCGACCTCGGGCAGCGAGGCCGTGGCCAGCGCGTTCGCCCGCGCAGCAGGAGAGGGCCGCGCAGCTTTGATGCCGTACCTGATGGGTGCGTTCCCCGATGTCGCGACCGCGACCGCAGTGGCGAACGCCTACGTCGATTCAGGTGCGGACCTGATCGAGTTGGGGGTGCCTTTCTCCGATCCGCTCGCTGACGGTCCGGTGATCCATGCTGCGGCCACAAGAGCGTTGGACGCCGGGGCGAATCTGGAATCGGTCCTCGAGACATGTCGCGCGGTCTCGTCGAGGATCCCGGTGGTGCTGCTCTGTTACGCGAACATGATCCTCGGAGAGCCTGAGAGGTTCGCCCGCAGGATCGCCGACGCCGGCGCAGCAGGAACGATCGTCCCGGACCTCCCACTGGAGGAGGCGCAACCGGTCAGGGAGGCCTTCGATTCGGAGGGCCTGGTCCTCGTGCCACTGATCGCACCCACCACTCCTCCGGATCGCCGCAAGGCGATCGCCGAGCAGGCAAGAGGGTTCATCTATCTGGTCTCGTCGACGGGGACCACGGGGGAGAGGGCGCAGATGGCGGATGATCTTTCGGCCCTCGTCTCCGAGGTGCACGCGGTCTCGAAGCTCCCGGTTGCGGTCGGCTTCGGCATCTCGAACACGAAGCAGGTCGCAGAGGTAGGAACCGTCGCAAGCGGCGTGATCATCGGAAGTCGTCTGGTGAGGGCGGTGGAGGAAGCCGACGATCGAGACACCGCTGTGGAGGCGGTTTCCACCGTGGTCGGCGAATCGGTCGACGCCTTGAGGCGTTAGGCTTCAGCACGTGGTCATGCCCGTCTTCACAGTTCTCGGAGCAATCGTGATGATCGTCGCCTACACCTTCGGTGTTCCCGGTCCGGTCTGCGCCATCCTGTTCCTGGGAGGCGTGTTCACCGGTGCCGTGTTGCAGTACACGCAGCCCATAATCGACTGGATTCGACGCCCGTAAGCGGCAGGCACCGGCCTGATGTCCGCCAAGCGCGAGGGCATCTCCTCTGATTCGGCGCCTGAGGCGATCGGTCCGTACAGTCAGGGCGTTCGCGCCGGTGGGTTCCTGTTCTGCTCAGGACAACTGCCTCTCGACCCCGAGTCCGGAGAGATCGTCTCCGGAGATCTGGCCGAACAGACGAGCCGGTGCCTGCTCAATCTCGAGGCTATCTGTCGTGCGTCGGAATGCTCGCTGGTCGATGCGGTGAAGCTCACCATCTACACGACGCGTCTGGCGGAGTTCCCCGAGATAAACCGCGCCTACGGGGAGCACTTCAGCGGGGAATCACCGCCCGCACGGGCAACTGTCGGAGTTTCGGAACTTCCACTCGGTGCTTCGATCGAGATAGACGCAACGATCTTCGTCGGCTAGCGGAGGAACTCAGACGATGCCGAGGCGTTCGGCGAGAGAGACCATCTCCGGGTCCACCCGTTTTACGCCTGCGGTCTCCGCCAGCGGAACCAGGGTGGTCTCTGCTCCGCGGAGTGCAGCCATCACCCCGAAATCGCCGTTGCGGACAGCCTCGTAGGCGGTGTTTCCCAGCCGTGTCGCGAGCACCCGGTCGTAAGCCGTCGGAGAGCCTCCTCGCTGGACGTGGCCGAGGATCGTCGCCCGCACCTCGAATCCGGTTCCAGCGTCGAGCAGACGCGCGAGTTCTACCGCGATTCCACCGAGACGTTCGTATCCGTAATGGTCTCCGTCTGCGGATATGGTCACGCGTTCGCCTACACCGGGAGCGGTATGGAGGGTGGCTCCCTCAGCAACCACGACGATGGAGAAGTCCTTGCCCGACTCGTGGCGACGGGTGATCGTCTCGATCAAGTCAGGGACGGTCCGCTCGACCTCGGGGATCAAGACGGCATCTGCCCCCGCTGCCAGTGCGGACCACAACGCAATCCAGCCGGTATTGCGTCCCATCACCTCGACCACCATCACACGATCGTGTGACTCGGCCGTGGTGTGCAGGCGGTCGATCGCCTCGGTGGCGATCTGCACCGCTGTATCGAAACCGAAGGTCAGGTCGGTTCCGACCACGTCGTTGTCGATCGTCTTGGGAACTCCGACCGTCGGCAATCCATGCTCGGCCTCTAGCCGACGCGCTACCTCCATCGAGTGCTCACCGCCGATCACGATGACTGCATCGAGGGACTCTCGCTCGATAGTCTCTCGGACCGCATCGACGGCCTCCTCACGAAAGGGGTCGAAGCTGGAGGCTCCCAGGATCGTGCCGCCCTGCGCGATCGTTCCATCGACCTCCTCCGGTCCGAGGTGTCGGAGATCCGGCTCGACGAGTCCGCTGAAGCCGTGGCCGACACCGACGACTTGGTTGCCGTCAGCATGGGCAGACAGGACGATTGCCCTGATGGCGGCGTTCAGACCGGGACAGTCACCGCCAGCGGTTAGGACTGCGAGCTTCATCCAAGCGAGTCTAGTCTCGCATGGGCTCAGTCACGGGAGAGTTGCCTTCAGCCACGCTCCGATCTCGGGGAGGAGATCGGGGTCGATCGCGTGGGGGAAATCCGTTTCACGATAGGTGAGGGAGAGGCCGTCGCCTTCGAGCGCATCTCTCGCTGCTCGACCGAATTCGACCGGAATGACCTGATCGAGGGTCCCGTGCGAGAGCCACACCGGGAGGCTCGGGCGCGAGACGGCGTCGAGCGGCCAGCCCTCCACTTGCGGCAGGAAGCCACTCATTCCGAGGATTCCAGCCGGTATCTGCCGGCCCCTGCCGAGCCCGAGAGCGAGCGAGACCACGCACCCCTGGCTGAAACCACCGATCACGGCACGTGACCAGGGAATCCCTCTCTCCTCGAGGATCCCGTCGATCAGCCCGCCTCCCAGCGGGACTGCCTCCATGAAGGTATCCCGGTCGGGCGATCCAACCTGTCTGACCACGTACCAGTGCCTGCCGCCTGGAGGCAGACCGGAGATCGGAGCTCCTGGACATATCCCCAGCAGCCTGCGATCGGGATCGAGCAGATCCAGCAAGGGGTGGAGGTCTGCCTCGGTGGCACCTCGACCGTGTAGGAGTATCAGGGCGCCCTCGGCCTCTCCGTCGGCTTCGCGGAGCAGATGGCTTGCAGGACCGTCGGTCACAGAGTCGCCGAAGTTGCTGCTCTCAGGAGCTGAGCCCGGCAGACGGCATCACCAGCGGACGGAGATTCGGTTCTATCTGCGCCCGCAGATGCTCGTAGTCGGGCGGGAGGGAGAGATTCTCGCCCAGGCTGTCCAGCGGCTCGTCTACCGTGAATCCGGGCCCGAGGCTCGACAGTTCGAACAACACACCGCTCGGTTCGGGGAAGTACACGGCCTTGAAGTAGAAGCGGTCGATCTGAGGAGTGGGGGATGCGCCTGTCTCCATCACCCGGGTTCGCCACGACTCGAGCTCCTCGGGCTTGGATGCCCATGCGACGTGATGCACGGTGCCGGACCCCTGTAGCCCCGGCTCCGTTGGAGGGGGATCGTATGCGTAGGTCCCTCCGCGCTGATCGCCTCTCGCCTCCCAGACGTCTCCCACCCGCTCGAATCCGAGACCTTCGGTCAGGAGTATCTCGCTGGTGTCAGGGGCGGCCGAATAGGCCTTCACCCCTTCGAAGCCCTGCAGGGCGTGTTCGGGCGGAATCTCGGGATGGATTGCGGAGAGAGGAGCGTCAGGCGCAGATGAGACCACCAGGAGATGGCGCAAGCCCTCTGGATCGTGGAATGCGAGCCCATCTCCGTCTTCCTCTGTTGGATGGCCGAGTTCCACGAGCCGCTCCCGCCAGAAGGCGAGCGAGTCGGCCGAACCGACCCGCCAGACGACCGTGTGGACCATCCCGGCTCCGGCTCTGCCGCGGGGGAGACCCGGGTATTCGAAGAAGGTGATGTCCGACCCGGCCGAGGCCTCCTGGTCGGAGTAGAAGAGGTGGTACACACCCGGGTTGTCCTGATTCACGGTCTTCTTGACCAATCGCAGTCCGAGCACGCCGACGTAGAAGTCGAGGTTCAGTTGGGCGTCCGAGGTGATCGCCGTCACGTGATGTACCCCTTCGAGCTTCATCGCTCAGTCAGGATACTCCGCCGGAGTTGGGCCGCTGATCAGGAAGCGAGGAGATCTCGGAGAGCCGGATCGAGTTCCGGGTAACGGAAGCTATAGCCGAGGTCTTGGGCACGGCGGGGGATCACACGTGCGCTGCCGGTGACGAGGTCGGCGAGTTCGTTGCCTCTGAGCAGAGCCACCGCCGCTTTGGGGGTAGGGATGATCGCCGGACGTCCGATCGCCTTGCCCAGCGACTTCGAGAACTCCTTGTTGGTCACAGGATTCGGCGCGGTGGCGTTGATCACCCCGCTGACCCGGTCGTCGTCCAGTGCCCAGACGATCAGGCCGACCTCGTCATCGAGGTGGATCCACGACATGTATTGGTTACCAGAGCCGAGTGGTCCGCCGACGCCCATCTTGAAGGGTGGAAGCAGCTGCTTGAGCAGGCCGGATTCCGACGACAGGACGAGACCGGTCCTGATCAGGACGAGGCGCATTCCGAGGCTCTCCGCTCCGCGCTGCTCGGCTTCCCACTCCACGGGTATGTCGGCCATGAATCCTTCTCCCGGCTCGGAATCCTCGTCGAGCATCGACTCCCCACGATCCCCGTAGTAGCCGATGGCGGATGAACCGACGAATACCTTGGGGGTGGAATCCGAGGCCTCGATGGCCTGGAGGAGATTGTGGGAGGCGGTTATCCGGGACTCGCGGATCCGACGCTTCGCCGCGTCGGTCAGACGCTGGTTGATCTCCTCTCCGATCAGGTTCACTACAGCGTCGACATTCTCGAGCGCTTCCTCGGGCGGCCGTTCGGTGGTTGCCTGCCAGGCGTGCCAACTCACGGTCGGATTCTTCGGTCGGGCTTTCGTCGGATCTCGCGTGAGCCCCACGACCTCATCGCCTCTGGCGAGCAAGGTGTCGGCAAGTGCGGATCCGATGGCCCCGGTTGCGCCGGTGATCAGAACTCTCATGTGACGATCCTATAGGGGGAGACGAGGCTACTGCCGGGTTCGCTAGTGACGATCGCTGCGAGTGGACCGATCCGTTCGTCAGCTGCGGTCGCCGCCGCCTGTGAGCCCCATGGTCTGCGTGTCATCCGTGAACCTCGCGATTCCCTCGTTGCGAGCCTCCTCGACGACCGAGGCCGCAACGATCGGGGCGACATCTCGGTTGAACACCGACGGGATCACGTAGTCCTCGGAGAGGTCCTCCTCGGTGACCACGTCGGCGATTCCGTGTGCAGCAGCCATCTTCATCTCCTCGGTTATCTTCGGCGCACCGGCATCGAGGGCGCCGCGGAAGATTCCCGGGAAGCAGAGGACGTTGTTGATCTGATTCGGGTAGTCCGAGCGCCCGGTAGCCATTATCCGCACGTAAGGATCTGCCTCCTCGGGCATCACTTCAGGGTTGGGGTTGGCCATGGCGAAGACGATCGGGTCCCTGTTCATCTTGTCGAGCGACTTCGCCTCGAGTACCCCCGGACCGGACAGTCCGATGAAGAGATCGCATCCCTCGATCACCTCGTTGGGCCCACCCTGCAGGCGGTTCGGGTTGGTGTTCTCGGCGAACCAGCGCTTGATCCCGGTCATTTCCCCATCCACGTAGGCCGGGCTGTCGACCGAGATCGCTCCGTTGCGGTCGCAGCCGATGATGTCGGTTATGCCCGCCGCCATCATCATCTTCGTGCAGGCGACTCCGGCGGCACCGATTCCCACGACCAGGACTCGGAGGCTCTCGATCGGCTTGTCGACGATCTTCAGTGAGTTGAAGAGCGCAGCCATCACGACCACGGCCGTGCCGTGCTGGTCGTCGTGGAAGACAGGGATGTCGAGGCGCTCCTTCAAACGGTCCTCGATCTCGAAACAGCGTGGAGCGGCTATGTCCTCCAGGTTCACTCCACCGAAGGTGGGCGAGATGTTGACCACGGTCTCGATGATCTCGTCAACGTCCTGAGTCGGGACACAGATCGGGAAGGCATCCACCCCCGCGAACTCCTTGAAGAGCATCGCCTTGCCTTCCATCACGGGCATCGCGGCCTCCGGTCCGATGTCGCCCAGACCTAGGACCGCGGAGCCATCGGAGACGACGGCGACCGTATTCGCCTTGATCGTGTATTCGAACGCCTTCGCCGGGTCTGCGGCGATGTACTCGCAGACCCGAGCCACACCCGGTGTGTAGGCCATCGAGAGGTCATCCCGCGTGTTCAGGGGGTACTTGTTGGTCACCTCGATCTTGCCGCGGCGGTGCATCTCGAAGGTCCGGTCACTGAAATCGATCACACGTGCCCCGCCGGTCGCCCCGATTGCCTTGAGGATGTTCTCCCAGTGCTCTGCGCTCTGGGCGTCGATCGTGAACTCACGAAGACGCTTGCCCTCGCCGCCGCCGCCCGGGATCAGGTCGACGCTCTGCAGCGCTCCGCCGGCCTCGGCGATCGCGGCAGTGAGCTTCCCGAGGGGTTCCTGTCGCGCGTCTAGCTCGACTCGCACGGTCACGCTGTACTGAGCACTGGCAGTCATCGGTTCGATGATAGGCAGCCCTGTCGCCCCGCGGCCATAGGATCAGTGAATGGCAACTCCTCGGTCATCCAAGGGAACCGGCAAGAAGACGGCGAAGGCCGGCACCGGGGCCTCTCGCAAGCCCAAGTCCAGCCGAAAGCAGGGCTCCTCTCACCATGGCGACCTGTTCCTGATCGACGGCAACAGTCTCGCCTATCGGGCCTTCTACGCGCTGCCGGAGTCGATGTCCACCCGCGACGGTCGACCCACCAACGCGATCTACGGCTTCGCCTTGATGATGGCGAAGGTGCTGGAGGACTTCAGACCTGGAGCCGTCATCGTCGCCTGGGATGCCGGTATGTCCGACAGGGAGAAGATCTACGAGCCGTACAAGGCGCAGCGCCCCCCGAGGCCGGATCTGCTCTCCGAACAGTGGCCGCACCTCCCGCAGCTGACGGAGGCGTTCGGTTTCCTCAACGTCAAGGTCCCCGGGTACGAGGCCGATGACGTCTTGGGGACCCTTGCCATTCGCGCCGCGAAGGAAGGGATACCCGTGACGGTCCTCTCAGGGGACCGTGACGTCTATCAGCTCGTCTCTGATGGCGTGCGTGTCATGTCGACGACCAAGGGGGTGAGTGAGACGAAGGTCTACGACTCGAAGGCGGTGGAGGAGCGCTATGGGGTTCCTCCCGAGCTGGTCACCGACCTGATGGGTCTGAGGGGAGACAAGTCCGACAACATCCCCGGGGTTCCGGGAATCGGCGACAAGACGGCTGCCCAGCTGCTCGCCGAGTACGGCTCACTCGAGGCTGTCCTTGAGAACGCCGACAACGTGTCGGGGACTAAGCGAAGCCAGAACCTCAAGGATCATGCCGACGACGCTCGCATCTCCAAGCAGTTGGCCACCATCATCACGGACGTCGAGGTCGAGGTGGATCTGAAGGAGGTCATGGCCACCGAGCCCGACCGGAGCGGCCTCGCCTCTCTCGCTCAGGAGTTCGAGTTGCGTCGGATAGTCGGTCGCCTGGGCGCTGCACTCGGACCGGATGAGGTGCCGGAGGTACCGGATACCGATCAACGGCTCGAGGTCATTGCGGGCGAAGGCGGGCTCTCGGATCTCGCGAAGGGCGAGATCGCTGTCGCGGTGGCGGTCTCGGGGGATTCGCTTCGGTGGGCAGCGAGTGACGGGAAGACCGTCGTCGAGGGGGAGGCCGGTTCGGTCGATGATCTTGTGACCGAGTTCGGGGAGCGGCCGTTGATCGCGCACGACTTCAAGAACCTCGCAGGCGGTTCCCGGGAGGGTCTGCTCTCCGCCGAAGGCGCGGATCAGCTGACCCTCCATCACGACACGATGCTTGGCGCGTACCTGCTCGAGCCCGGTCGACGTACCTACGACCTCCCCGAGGTTGCGTCACGCAGGGGGTTGACGGCCTCCTCTGTGGGCGAGGGAGAGGCGGTCTCCGACGCCCAGATGGAGCTCGGTTCGGAGACCCCGTCGGCCGATCCTGCGGCTGACGCCCGCCTCATCTGGGAGATCGCAGGCCAGCAGCGGAAAGAGCTCGACGATGCCGATCTCATCGGGCTCCTCGAGGAGGTCGAGCTGCCGCTGGTGAGAGTTCTGGTCGAGATGGAGCAGTTGGGGATCAAGCTGGATCCGGCCAGGTTGGCGGAGATAGGCAAGGGCTTCCAGAAGCGGCTCACCAAGCTCGAGAAGGCGATCTACAAGGACGCGGGCAGGGAATTCACCATCGGATCTCCGCAACAGCTCTCGGAGGTCTTGTTCGATGAGATGAAGCTGACGCCCGGGAAGAAGGGCAAGACCTACTACTCGACCGACGTCAGCGTCCTCCGGAAGATCCGTGACGAGAGTCCGATAGTCGAGCGGATCATGGAGTGGCGAGAGTTGAGCAAGCTCAAGAGCACCTATCTCGACCCGCTGCCCGGTGAGATCGACTCCGCCGACGGTCGGATCCACACCACCTTCAACCAGGCCGCGACGGCCACCGGCAGGCTCTCGAGTACGGACCCAAACCTCCAGAACATCCCCATCCGTTCGGATGAAGGGAGACCGATCAGATCCTGCTTCGTGGCCACCCGGGGCAAGAGGTTGCTGGCGGCCGACTACGACCAGGTCGAGATGAGGATCCTCGCCGCAGTGGCGGGGGACAGTCAACTGAGGAAGATCTTCAACGATGGCGAGGACGTGCACGCTGCGACCGCAGCGGAGGTGCTCGGCGTCGAGGCCGCTGACGTCGGCCCTGCGGAGCGCTCGAAGGCGAAGATGGTCAACTACGGAATCGCCTACGGCCTGTCTGCTTTCGGTTTGGCGGAGCGGCTCGACATCCCGCAGGATGAGGCCGCTGGCTACATCCAGAGCTACTTCGAGCGGTTCCCCGCGATCGACGCCTACATGAAGGATGCCGTTGCCAGGGCGAAGAAGGACGGATACGCCTCCACGCTTCTTGGGCGGAGGAGACCGATCCCCGAACTGCGCTCGGATCGCCCTCAGGTTCGCAGTCAAGGGGAGAGGCTCGCGATCAACATGCCCATCCAAGGCACTTCTGCCGACGTGATCAAGCTGGCGATGATCAACTCACGCAATGCCCTTACGACAAAGGGCATGGAGACGAAGCTGATCCTCCAGATTCACGACGAGCTGTTGTTCGAGGGTCCCACGGCAGAGATGGAAGACGCGAAGAAGCTGGTCGAGCGCGAGATGACTGACGCGCTAGAACTCGACCCGAAGCTCACGGTCGAGGTGGGAGTCGGGACCGATTGGCTGTCGGCCAAGTAGGCAGCGCGGCCTGAAAGTGAAAACCCCGAACCACTCGCTGAGAGTGGCCCGGGGCAGTGATTCAAGTCAGGCTGTCGGTCAGCGAAGCAGTTCTACGTCGTCGAACCTGCCGCCCAGGAGCTCTGCCTCGTGCACGAGCGTTCCCGGAAGGAGATCTTCGGTACCGCAGATCCCCTCGGGCGCTTCTTCGTCGTACAGGCTGCCGCACTCGATCTCGGTCGAGGAGTCGACTGTTCCCGTCAACGTTCCTCCTGCAGACAGGGCGATCGTCAGGGTTCCTGCCTCGAAGCTCTCGATCGTGCCGATGCTCTCCTCGACCTCTGTGTCGTCATCGAGATCGGGGACCAGCACCTCGATCTCCTGCCAGACGAGCGGAGAGGCGTTGGGGTCGACCAACTCGGCCTCGTGGATGCGGGCCCCGACTACGAGCAGATCCTGAGGGCAGGCACGATTGTCGTCGCCGTCCTCGAGGTCACCGTCGTCCTCGTCGCCCGGACCGTCCTCGTCGCCCGGACCGTCCTCGTCGCTGCCAGGTGCATCATCGTCGGAGCGGACCGATGAGAGCGAGCGACGGTCGTCGTCGCCATCCTCATCGTGTGTCGACTCCTCGGCGTCTTCGTCGTCGCATGCGATTCGAGTTGAATCATCGACCAACGCGGTCACGACGAGGCCGTCGAAGCCCTCGATCGTCAACTCACCGGTAGCGGGGTCGTATGCGGTGATCCAACCGGCCTGCTCGTCGCCATCACCGGTGGTGTCGTTGTCGGTGTCCTGATCGATCGGGTCGTTGGCGCTTACGTCCTCACCGAGGTTGCTCAGGCCGTCGCGATCCGCGTCCTCCCGTCCGTCGGGAAGCCGGTCATCGTCGGTGTTGCGGTCGTTCGGAAGCGTGCCTTCCCGCTGCTCGTTCCCGTTGTCGACGCCGTCATCATCACGGTCCTCGTCGTTGTCGTCCACGCCGTCCTGATCGCTGTCGACCTCGTTCGGATCGGTCGCAGAGCGGAACTCGGCGAGGTTGCGGAGCCCGTCAGCGTCCTGGTCACGATTGCGCTGATTGACCTTGAGGGAGAGTCCGTGCTTGCGTTCCCACTTATCGGGAATGCCGTCGCGATTCCGGTCTGCCTTACCCGCGGCAGCGATAGAGGGCACGAGCATTACGGCCAACGCTGCAACAGACGCTGTGATCGTGAGTTTGAGGGTTTTCATCGTCATTGGATTTCGTCTCCTTCGAGCGCTTGGCGCGCTCTCGTCGCGGGTTTCAAACCTTCGGTTTCTGGAACACAAACGATGATCTGAAGTTATGGCACCGAATTAAGAATGGGATTAGAACTCTCTGGCGAGAGTCAGAGAGGGGATCCGGTGGATCTACGACTCGTTCTCAGACTTCTTGCCGCCGCCGGAGCCGCCCTTGTCGCC
>CAZQMB010000002.1:131377-135737 GCA_964594365.1 uncultured Conexibacteraceae bacterium | reverse complement strand
TCTTCGCTTGGATCGCCGCCTCCAGAGGAGCCTGCACCGGGGCCCGAACCGCTACCCGAACCCTCGTCCTGCCGGCTTCCGGATCGATCTCCTCCTGCGCCGTCGATAGCGTCTTTTCCGTTCGCTGATCCTGAGTCCGAACTCGCTTCGAGTGCGGGTGAATCGGCTGTTGCTGGCTGCTCGGCACTCCGTTTGACGGCGACTCCGCCCGCGACCCCGCCCCCTGCGATCACGGCTACGACGGCGACCTTGGCAAGTCCTGCGCTTCCGAGCCCGGCCAGTGCGCCTCCAGCGGCTGCTCCGCCTCCGGCCGCAGATCCGGTGGCAGCCGCTGTTCCTCCTGCCGCGGCAGCCGCAGCAGTCCCGGTCGTGCCAGCACCGGCTGCGCCACCGCCGGTCGCGGTGACGCCTCCGGCGGCTCCGGCCGCTCCGGCAGCAGAGGATCCGGATGCAGCCAGCCAGGCGATCAAAGGGATTGGGATTAGCGCCCCCATTGCGTTGCGAACGTTCAAGCGCGCTCGGTGGATCAGCTGCTTGGTGGCTCCAGTGCTGACCCGCAACTCGGAGGCGATCTCTTCGTGACTGAATCCGCCGAGCTCGCGGCCGATGAGCGCCTTGCGCTGAGCGTCGGGCAGGTCCGAGATCGCTGCGACCACGCCGGCGAGTTCCGCGCGTCGCTCAGCGACCTGCTGTGGCTGCTCGATCCCGACCGTCGTCTCGTCGAGCTCATCGTGACCGTGCTTCTTGTTGTCTCGGATGTCATTGAGAGCCGTGTTGCGGACGACCTTGTAGAGCCAAGGCTTCGGCTCGATCTCCTGGTCGCTGAGCAATGCCTTGTGCGCCTTGATCAACGAGTCCTGGACGACATCTTCAGCCCGATCCCGTCCGACGATCGCGCTTGCGTAGCCGACCAAGGGGGCGCGGTAGCGGCTCACGAGCTCGTCGAAGGCAGGTCCTACGCCTCTGCGAAAAAGTTTCAGGAGTCTCTTGTCCGATTGCATGCTGAGCGTTGCTCTCGCGAGCGAGGGGGTGGTTGTCGGGGAACCTGGTTCCATCTGTTGTTCAGGCTAGCGCCGCTGGAGGCCGCGCCTTATCTCTTTCTCGTTTCAGGAACACGCAAGAGACCGAAAAGTCACGGCGCAAACCGGACTGGCCTGTCTGTCGCGTGGCGGTCAGGCCGGTATTCGATCGGCCTCGAGCGGGCCGCTGGTGTTCCGGGACTGCTTCGCCTGACCGGACCCTGACCCCTCTCGGCCGAACTCAGGGGGTGCAATACGTAGGTAGTGCCGGAACGAGAAGCGGATCATCGGGCGAGTCGCGCAGAAGCGGATGACTGCTCGCTGGGTACGTGGCCCCAGCTTCGGCAGGAGTTGCTGGGCCCTGAGCATCCAGCGGAATTTCCACTCGTGCGAGTCGCTGAAGCGGGCATATTCGGCCAGAGCTGCCTCGCGAGTCGTCTCTCCCTCTACTACCGCGCGAATCTGCCTGCCGGCAGCGATGCCGAAGTAGATCGCCGTTCTGATCCCCTCAGCAGTCAGTGGAATGCAGTGACCCGCCGAGTCGCCACAGAAGAAGACCTCTCCGTCGGTGGCGCGACGGATCCGGTGGGGTATCCAGTTGCCCTGATAACCGACGCTTTCCTCACCGAGATCCTCTGCCAGGAGCTCGGTCGTCTCCCTCACGTGGAACTTGGGATCGAATGATCCAACCCCGATTCGCACCTCGTCTCCCGCGGGGAAGCTCCAGCCGTAACCGGCGGGAACGTACCTGCGGTCGATCCAGATCGCGAGGTCTTCGGAGGATGTCTTGGGGTGGACCTCGAGCCCCCTCGAAAGCGGAGCATCTGGCGGCTGGTACCCACCTTCACGATCGAGGATTCGACGCCAGCCGAGCGCGTCGACGATGAGGGGGGCGGTGACCTCGCCTCGATCGGTTATCACCGTGTCGCCCCTCCGGCCTTCCACCTTGGCGGTTTCGAAGGTGGCGTCGTTCTGGGAATCGAGCAGCCTGCAGAACTCCGGATAGTCGAAGGTCGAGAAGTTGAACGGCAACTTGAGACGCGAGGTACCACGCGGCGTATGGACCACCAGAGTGTCGAACTCCTGACGGGCGGACGACTCGACGCCGAGGACCCGCATCCATTCGGTGGGAATCCCGCAAGCGGAGGTCTGCTTCTCCCCGATCTCGTAGCGGTCGAGCATCAGCACCTTCGCTCCGGTGCCTCGAAGCTCTCTCGCAACGGCGAGGCCGGCGAAACTGGCTCCGCAAATGATCACGTCGTAGGTGCCAGAGAGGGGGGTTCGATCCGCTCCCCGCTTGGTCTTCCTGATGGGCATAGGGGAGAGGGTAGCGTCGAGGCCCTAACGCCTGATTCGTACCGGGGAGCCCGGAGGTGCTTGTTTGGCGATGCGATGCAGAGCCTTGTCTGGCATGCGGATACACCCGTGAGATCTCGCCGTTCCCCACATCGCCGCCGCGAGCGCTCCGTGGCGTCCATGCATCGCAACCCTTCCCGGACCGCCGTTGTACGACCTCAGGGTCTCCGAGTGCGCGGTCAACTCGAATACCCATGGCCTCAGGTCGGTGTTGGTGCGGTAGCGCTCGTAGATCGCGAATTGGCCGGTGGGCGTGGGGGTGCCGGGAGCGCCGACGACGACCCGCTCGCTCCACTTCTTCTCGCCATCCCAGAAGAGGGTGACTCGGCGTTCGCTCACGTCGATCTCGATCCTTGCCGGGGAGGTGGTGAGGAAGACATGGTCCTCTCGGACCCATGCGAACGAGTTGTTCGGTCGCTCGGGCAGGCGCAGCTTCAGGTAGCGGTCTCCATCGACCGTCTGGTCCTTGAGCACCAGCAACCTGAGGGGGTTGCCGAGGTAAGTCGAACCCCAGAGTTTCCGCTTGAGGGGTGGCGAACCCGCCTTGAGCGAGAATGGAGTCTTGGCCTGGAGAGGCGTCGCGATCTCCGCCGCGCTTGTTCCGGCAGGCGCGGCGAGCAGGAAAGCGAGTAGGCCCGCAGGCACGAGGAAGCTGGTTTTCAGTTTTCTCACGGTCACTACAGACAATGAACACCAAGAAGTGGATGGAGATTTGGTCCCTGCATGGTTGCACTTGTCGATTCGCGCTCGCCGCAGGCAGGTCAACCTGTGCCAAACTCAACGCCGATGTCGGATTCCGCGACCACCGAAACCCCAATCGCGCCTGCTGGCGCCAGCGATGACCTCCTGATCGAGGTCGACGGCAAGCTGGTACCCAACTACGACGCCACGATCAAACCCTTCGAGGAGGGCGACGTGGTTCACGGCGAGGTCGTGAGGATCGACAAAGACGAGGTGCTCGTAGACATCGGCTACAAGTCCGAGGGCGTCATACCGGCGAGCGAACTCTCGATCCGCAAGTCGGTCGATACCGGCGAGGAGGTCAAGCTCGGCGAGGAGGTCGATGCTCTCGTCCTGACGAAGGAAGATCAGGAGGGACGACTGATCCTGTCCAAGAAGCGTGCGCGGTTCGAGAAGGCCTGGCGCAAGATCGAGGAGGCTGCCGATTCGGGCGAGATCGTCGAAGGTAAGGTGATCGAGGTCGTCAAGGGTGGACTAATCCTCGACCTGGGGATCAGGGGTTTCCTGCCCGCATCGCTGGTCGATATCCGCAGGGTCCAGAACCTCGACGAATTCATGGGCCAGATGCTCGAGTGCAAGGTGATCGAGATCAATCGCCAGCGCAACAACGTCGTCCTCTCGCGCCGCGCGATCCTCGAGGAGGAGCGCAAGGAGGCCCGCGAGGAGATCCTCGACAAGCTGGAACCCGGACAGATAATCGAGGGCGATATCTCCAACATCGTCGACTTCGGTGCCTTCGTCGACCTCGAGGGGATAGACGGACTCATCCACATCTCCGAGCTCTCCTGGAGCCACGTCAATCACCCCTCCGAGATCCTCTCGATCGGCGACAAGGTGAGGGTGAAGGTGCTCGACATCGATCGCGACCGGCAGCGGATCTCACTCGGGTTGAAACAGACTCAGGAAGACCCTTGGCAGACCGCCCTTTCGACCTACAAGGAGGGGGACGTCGTCGAGGGCACCGTGACCAAGATCGTTGCCTTCGGAGCCTTCGTCGAGATCATGTCGGGGGTCGAAGGCCTCGTCCACATCTCGGAGCTCTCCCAGCAGCACGTCGAGTCCCCGACAGAGGTCGTGAGACCGGGGGACAAGGTCAAGGTTCAGGTACTCGAGGTCGACGACTCTCGGCGCAGGCTCTCCCTGAGCGTCAAGCGGGTGGAAGGTCAGGACCTCCCGGTCTACACCAGCGAGGCCACCTCGGAGGAAGTCCAGGCGGCCGAAGGCGAGGTCGCTGCACCTGCGGA
>CAZQMB010000002.1:67569-131277 GCA_964594365.1 uncultured Conexibacteraceae bacterium | reverse complement strand
GCACCTGCGGACGAAGCACCTGCGGACGAAGCACCTGCGGACGAAGCACCTGCGGAGGAGGCTTCCGTGGACGCCGGAGAGGGTCAGCCGCCCGAGGAGACGACCTCGGACGAGGGCTGAGGCCCGCGTGACCATCTTCGTCGGATTGACCGGTGGCGTCGCCGCCGGCAAGTCTGCAGCGATGGCCGCCTTCGAACAGCAGGGGGCAGCGATCTTCTCGACCGACCTCGCGGCTCACCGGGCGCTCGATCTACCCGAGGTGCGGGATGCCCTCCTCGAGAGGTGGGGCGAGGACGTCGTCGTGGACGGGGAGCTCGATCGGAATCGAATCGCGAGCATCGTGTTCCAGGATGCCGGCGAGCTCGAATGGCTCGAGGCGCTCCTCCACCCGAAGGTCAGAGATGAGGTCGCTCGCTGGCGGGCGGATCTCGATCCCTCGACCGAACTCGCCGTGATCGAGGTTCCACTGTTGTTCGAGTCCGGACTCGAGGAGACTTTCGACGCCACCGTCTCGATCATCGCCGAAGACGCGACCCGTACCGAGCGGATGGCCGAGAGGGGGCACGAGGGTAACGAGGGCCGGGAGTCGAGACAGCTGACACAGGCTGAGAAGGCCGAACGCTCTACCTATGTGATCCGAAACGATGGATCGCTGGATGAACTCGCGGCAGCCATAACCGACCTCTCTGCCAACCTGAGAGGAGTGACGGGAGGGGCTGAGTGAGCGGGGCAGCTGACAGGAAGAGGCGAACAGGCCGGAGCGGACGGACGAGCCGCAGGCCAGCGTCGAGTCAGAGTTTCTATCGCAGGCATCGCAGCGCACTGATCCTGTTGGTGTTGGCGCTGATCGCCCTCGCCTTCGTCGAAGGCAGGAGCAGGATCGACGATGCGATAACCGAGGTGACCCTCCCGCTCCGCCACGACGACATCATCCGTCAGCAGGCCGAGGAGAAGGACGTACCCGCAGATCTCATCGCCGCGGTGATCTACCAGGAGTCCCGTTTCCGCGATCAGACCTCATCCGCTGGCGCCCGGGGGCTGATGCAGATAACTCCTGCGACCGCAGAGTACGTGGAGGACTTGAGCGGCGGCAGCACCTTCGATCAGTCCGATCTCGCCGATCCGGACCTGAACATCCGCTACGGAACCTTCTACCTGAGGCATCTGCTCGACCAGTTCGACGGCGACGAGGTGGCCGCACTCGCCGCTTACAACGCGGGCGAGACCAACGTATTCGAATGGGGAGGATCGGAGCTCGAGATCTCGGACATCCCGTTCCCGGAGACCAAACACTACGTTCAGGTCGTCCTCGAGAAGCGCGATGCCTACCGGAGGGAGTACGCGAAAGAACTCGGTCTCTGACCGCAGCCTGACCGCTGGAAGCGGGAAGGGAGCGGTAATATCGCGAGCGATGAAGACGCGTGTGAAGGGCGGCTGGGAGCTGACCAAGAAGAGTTGGGGGGCGCTCAAGTCGAACAAGGCCCTCATGGCCATTCCCGTGGTCGGGGCGCTCGTCGCGGTACTCCCGGCGATCATTCTGACCTTCCCCGGCCTGTTCCTGCTCGCTGACAACCAGACGGCGCCCGGGGTCGTGCTCGTGGTGATCGGCATCTATCTCTCCACCGTCGCGATCACCTATTACGCGGTCGTGCTGGCGGGGGCGGCGAACGCCGTCTTCAACGACGAGCCCGAACCGAAGAGGACCGGTCACAGGGTTGCGCGGTCGAGGTTCAAGGTGATCTGCGGCTGGGCTCTGCTCTCGGCGACGCTCGGCGCCATCTTCAGCCTGCTCGAGAGCCAGGACACGGTCGGCGCGATCGTGAGTGCGCTCCTCGGCACGGCGTGGGCCCTCGTCACCTTCCTCGCGATTCCGGTGATCGCCCTCGAAGGCACCGGTCCTTTTGCCACGGTCAAGCGCTCTACTCAACTGTTCAAGGAGCGCTGGGCCGGCCAGATCACCGGTCAGGTGACGATCGGTGCGATAGTCGGATTGGTGGTGATCCTGCCCTCGATCCTCGTGATGGCTCTGGGTATCTACCTCCTAGCCAGCAGCTCCGCCAGCGCCGAGGAAGGTCTCGGGATCGTGCTGATCGTCGTCGGAGTGATCGGAATGATCTTCGGTTCCGTCTTCGGTGCCGCCATTCGTGGCATCTTCGGCATCGCGCTCTACAGGTTCGCTGCGCAGGGAATCGCCGTCGGACCGTTCACCAGCGAGGAGCTGGAGCGGTCGGTCGCCACCAAGGGCTGACCCCCGGTAGCTGCCCACCTCTCGCCTGACTCCGCGTCCCTGCTCGCTACTGTGACCGTGGATGCCCGAGTTCAAGCTCAATTCGGCCTACGAGCCCACAGCTGATCAGCCAGCCGCAATCTCCGGCCTTGCGGAAGGCATCGAGGCCGGGGAGAGGACGATGACCCTACTCGGCGCCACGGGTACCGGCAAGACCTTCACCATGGCCGCCACGATCGAGCGACTCCAGCGTCCGGCCTTGGTGATCGCGCACAACAAGACCCTCGCCGCCCAGCTGTGTAACGAATTCCGGGAGTTCTTCCCCGAGAACTCGGTCGAGTACTTCGTCAGCTACTACGACTACTACCAGCCGGAGGCCTACGTACCGGCGCAGGACCTCTACATCGAGAAGGACTCCTCGATCAACGAAGAGATCGACCGTCTCCGTCATGCGGCGACGGCATCGCTCTTCTCTCGCGAAGACACGATCGTCGTAGCTTCCGTCTCCTGTATCTACGGAATCGGGTCGCCCGACCTCTACAAGGAACAGATCCAGATCCTCAAGGTCGGGGAAGAGACCGATCGAACCGACCTCTTCTCGAAGCTGGTCGGGATGCAGTACTCGCGCAACGATGTGGTCCTAGAGCGAGGATCGTTCAAGGCGCAGGGCGAGATGATCGAGATCCAGCCGTCGTACGCCGAGACTGCCTACCGGATCCGCCTCTTCGGTGACGAGATCGAGAGCATCCAGCACTTCGACCCGCTGAGCGGGCAGTTGATCGAGGACATGAAGGAGGTGACGATCTGGCCAGCCACCCACTACGTGACGGAGGACGCGACGCTCGAGCGCGCGGTGGAGGAGATAGAGGCTGAGATGATCGCTCAGGTATCCACCTTCGAGAGAGAGGGGAAGTTGCTCGAGGCGCATCGGCTCCAGCAGCGGACGCGCTACGACATCGAGATGATGCGTGAGGTCGGCTTCTGTCCGGGCATCGAGAATTACTCGCGGATCATCGACGGGCGTCCTCCCGGCAGCGCCCCATACACGCTGATCGACTACTTCCCAGAGGACGCGCTCATCTTCGTCGACGAATCCCACCAGACCATTCCCCAGCTCGGAGGTATGTATCAGGGCGACTACTCCCGGAAGTCGACGCTCATCGAGCACGGCTTCAGACTTCCTTCTGCGATCGACAACCGCCCGCTGAAGTTCGACGAGTTCCTGGCCAGGGCCCGTCAGATGATCCTGGTCTCGGCAACCCCTGGCGACTGGGAGCGGACGAGCTCCGAGCGCATCGTCGAACAGATCGTCAGGCCGACCGGAATCGTGGATCCCGAGATCGAGGTGCGCGAGACCGAGAATCAGATAGACGACCTGATGGGCGAGGTGAAGATCCGCACCGATAAGGACGAACGCACGCTGGTCACGACCTTGACCAAGAAGATGGCTGAGGACCTGACCGAGTACCTGATCGAACACGGCTTCAAGGTCAGGTACCTGCACTCGGACGTGGATACCCTCGAGAGGATCGAGATCATCCGCGACCTCCGTCTGGGGGAGTTCGACGTCCTCGTAGGCGTCAACCTCCTGAGAGAGGGACTCGATCTCCCCGAGGTGTCCCTGGTAGCGATTCTCGATGCCGACAAGGAGGGCTTCCTCCGTGGTGAGACCAGTCTGGTCCAGACGATCGGTCGAGCGGCGAGGAACGTCGACGGCAAGGTGCTGATGTATGCCGACAAGGAGACGGAATCGATGAAGCGAGCGTTCAGGGAAACGGAGCGCAGGCGTGAGATCCAGGTCGCCTACAACAAGGAGCACGGGATCACTCCGGAGACGGTCCGGAAGGGCATCTCCGACATGGCCGAGTTCCTCGCGATGGATTCATCCAAGACCCCGCGCCAGCGGAGGCGGCGTGAGGAGCGAGGCAAGACACGCACTCCGGAGGAGCTCGAGCGACTCTGCGTGGAGCTGGAGGAGGAGATGGCCGTAGCGGCGGAAGACCTGAGGTTCGAAGAGGCAGCGCGGATAAGGGACGAGTTGAAGGAGTTGCGTGCTGATCTGGACGCGATCAGGACCTGACCCGACTCGCCGGTCGGGTAGCGTGATCACGACACTTACCGCCCCGACTGGAGGTTTCGATGAGTGAAGTGACTACCACCAACTACGCCGTGGTCCGCGATCTGGACACGCCCTTCGAGGCGACCGTTGCCCGAGTGAAGGAGTGCCTCGCGGCAGAGGGTTTCGGCGTCTTGTCGGAGATCGATGTGCAGGCAGCGATGAGGGAGAAGATCGGGGAGGAGGTCGGGGAGTATCTGATCCTCGGAGCCTGCAATCCGCAGCTCGCACACCGTGGGCTGGGGGTAGAGCCGGACCTCGGCGTACTGCTTCCCTGCAACGTGGTCGTCAGGGCCAACGAAGGCGGTACACGCGTCGCCGCGATGGAGCCGCTCTCGGCCATGGAGTTGGCAGGGAACGACGACCTCGAGCCGATCGCCAGTGAGGCACGCGAGCGCATCGAGCGCGCTGTCACGGCGATTTGATCAGGGCCACCGTGGCCAGACTCGGATCGCCGAATAGAATCCGAATCCCTTGACTCCCAGCGACAACATCGTCATCTCTGGCGCCCGGGAGCACAATCTGAAGGACGTCAGCCTCGAGTTACCGCGCGACGCTCTCATCGTGGTGACCGGGCTTTCCGGTTCGGGAAAATCGAGCCTGGCATTCGACACGATCTACGCAGAGGGTCAGCGCCGATACGTCGAGTCCCTCTCCGCGTACGCGAGGCAGTTCCTCGGCCTCATGGAGAAGCCCGACGTAGACTCGATCGAGGGTCTCTCACCGGCTATCTCGATCGACCAGAAGACGACCTCGCGGAATCCCCGCTCGACCGTGGGCACCGTGACCGAGATCTACGACTATCTCCGTCTGCTCTGGGCGCGGATCGGGCATCCGCACTGTCCCGAGTGCGGCAAGCCGATCGAGGGACAGTCGCTCGAGCAGATCACCGACCGCCTGATGACCCTCGAGGAGGGCACGCGGTTCATGGTCACGGCACCGGTGGTCAGAGGACGGAAGGGTGAGTACGGAAAGCTCTTCGAGGAGCTGCGTCTCGAGGGCTACAGCCGCGTGAGGGTCGACGGGGAGGTCCTCCTGCTCGAGGACAAGATCGAGCTCGACAAGAAGTACAAACACGACATCTCCGTGGTCGTCGACCGTCTGGTGATGAAATCCGATCTCCGGCGTCGTCTCTCGGAATCCGTCGAGGCCGCCGCCGGACTCGCTGAGGGTCTGATCGAAGTCGACATCCTCTCGGCGGAAGGAACGTCGCAGGAGTCCGGTCGGGGGAAGTCCGCGAAGGTTTCCAGCGGAGCCAAGGGGGCAGGGGGTCTTCCGCCGGATGTGGCCGACCGTCTGACCTTCTCAGAGCAGTTCGCCTGTCTTTCCTGCGGCACCTCGATGCCCGAGCTCGAGCCCCGGATCTTCTCTTTCAACTCACCACACGGTGCCTGTGAGGACTGCCACGGTCTCGGTTTCCAGCGTGTGATCGATCCGGAGCTCGTGGTCCCTGATCCGACCCTTTCCCTTTCCGAGGGTGCGCTCCAGCCGTGGCGCACCGGTCACTCGCGCTACTGGAAGCGTCTGGTCGAGGCGGTCGCGGACGCGAACGGAGTCGACGTGGACATGCCGTGGCAGGAGTTGACCGAAAAGCAACGGCGGATCTTCCTGGAGGGGACCGGATCCGAGCGGCACAAGGTCTCCTACAAGAATCGCTTCAATCGGAGTCGCTCGTACAACGCCCGTTTCGAGGGCATCCTCAACAACCTGCAGCGCCGCTACGAGGAGACCGATTCCGATACCCAGCGAGAGCGGATCGAGGGCTACATGGCCGAGCAGCCCTGCGCCTCGTGTGATGCCGCCCGTCTTCGCCCTGAGAGCCTCGCGGTGACCGTCGGAGGGCTTTCCATCGACGATTACACGCGGCTTTCGGCTACTGCAGCACTCGAGTGGATCCGCGATCTGGAGCTGACGGAGACCGAGCAGGCGATCGCCCGCCTGTTGATACGTGAGATCGAGGAGCGCCTCGCATTCCTCGACAACGTCGGCGTCGGATATCTCTCACTCTCCCGTTCGGCCAGGACTCTCTCCGGAGGGGAGGCGCAGAGGATCCGGCTCGCCACGCAGATCGGGTCCAGCCTGGTCGGGGTCCTCTACATCCTCGACGAGCCGTCGATCGGCCTCCATCAACGCGACAACCAGCGCCTGATCGACACGCTGGTCAGGCTGCGGGACCTCGGCAACACCGTGATCGTGGTCGAGCACGACGAGGGAACGATGCTCGCCGCGGACCATCTGGTCGATCTCGGGCCCGGAGCGGGCGAGTACGGGGGCCACCTGGTGGCCGCGGGGACACCCAAGCAGGTTGCTGCCAACAGCAAATCGCTGACCGGCCGATTCCTCTCCGGCAAGGATCAGATCGAGACTCCGGCAGAGAGGCGTGAGCCCACCGGAGAGCTCGTGGTCAAAGGGGCCGAACAGCACAACCTGAAGTCGATCGACGCTGCGATCCCGCTGGGGGTTCTCTGCTGCGTCACCGGCGTTTCGGGGTCGGGCAAGTCGACCCTGGTCAACGAGACCGTCTACCCGGCTCTCGCCAACCGCCTGCATCAGACCAAGCTCCGTCCCGGTGCACACCGCGGAATCGAAGGTGTCAAGCAGATCGACAAGATCATCAACATCGATCAGTCTCCGATCGGCCGGACCCCCAGATCGAACCCCGCTACCTACACCGGCGTGTTCGATCACATCCGTCAGCTCTACTCACAGACTCGCGAAGCGCGTGCCCGCGGTTACAAGCAGGGCAGGTTCAGCTTCAACGTCAAGGGAGGACGGTGCGAGGTCTGCCGGGGAGACGGTCAGATCAAGATCGAGATGCACTTCCTCCCCGATGTCTATGTCCCATGCGAGCAGTGCAACGGCAAGCGCTACAACCGGGAGACGCTCGAAGTCCGGTTCAAGGGCAAGTCGATCGCGGATGTCCTGGAGATGCCGGTCTCAGAGGCGGTCGATTTCTTCGCCGATATCCCGAAGATCTCTCGACGGCTTCGGACCCTCCACGACGTGGGACTCGACTACATCCGACTGGGACAGCCGGCGACTCAGCTTTCCGGCGGCGAAGCGCAACGCGTCAAGCTCGCCACCGAGCTCTCCAAAGTCGCCACCGGCGACACCCTCTACATCCTCGACGAGCCGACCACCGGTCTCCACTTCGCGGATGTGCAGCGCCTCCTCGGAGTGCTCGACCGTCTGGTCGATGCCGGAAACACGGTGGTGGTGATCGAGCACAACCTCGATGTGATCAAGACCGCCGACTGGATCCTCGATCTGGGACCAGAGGGCGGCGACGGCGGGGGCCAGTTGGTCGCGGAGGGAACCCCTGAGCAGGTCTCCCGAGTCACCGGCTCCTACACCGGTCAGTTCCTGGCAGAGATCCTCGGCCCGCCGATAAAGGTCAAGAAGAAGGCATCCAAGGGCTCTCCCAGTCGCAAACGCCGCGCACCAGTCGCCGCGCGCTAGCCGGGCCCCAGGTCCCGGGTTTGTAGGTATCTACCTTCGGCGGGCGCTTCAGAAGTGGTCCGACGATTCGCCAGGTCTCCTCGACTGCATCTTCTCTCGTGAAAAGCTGTTGATCGCCTCGAAGGGCATCCGAGAGCAATCGCTCATACGGCTCGGGCTCTTCGCCCGGCTTGCGTTCGAAGAGGACCTCCAGGTCGGCCGGCTCGTAGGCATCCTCACCGGCCTCCTTCGCGATGAACCGGATCCGCGCTCCCGGCGTGGGGTTGAGCCTGATGGTCAATGTGTTCGGCGGCGGCTGCGATTTCGGGCCGAGCGAGAGGCGAGGCGGCTGCTTGAAGTGGACGGTGATCTCCGTCTCGGTCACCGGCATGCACTTGCCGGCGCGGATGAAGAAGGGGACCCCGGCCCACCGCCAGTTCTCCACCCGCAGCTCGAGGGCGGCGAAGGTCTCGGTCGTCGACTGGGCTGAAACGCCCTTCACCTTCCTGTACCCGGTGTACTGGCCTCGCACATAGCGTTTCGGATCGGCCGACGGCATGGCCTTGAACAGCTCCAGCTTCTTGTCCCTGACGGAATCCGGATCGTTCCCGGACGGCGGTTCCATCGCGACCAGCGAGAGCACCTGGAGCAGGTGGTTCTGAACCACGTCGCGCAGTGCTCCCACCGGGTCGTAGAAGGATCCGCGATCTGCCACTCCGAAGTCTTCGGCCATGGTCATCTGGACGTGCGACACGTACTGGCGGTTCCAGACAGGCTCCAGCAGCGAGTTCGCAAACCTCAGATAGGAGATGTCCATCACCGGCTCCTTGCCGAGGAAGTGGTCGATCCGGTAGATCTGGTCCTCGCTGAGCGTGCGACTGATCTCGTCGTTCAACTTGCGAGCCGATGCGAGGTCGTGACCGAAGGGCTTCTCGATCACCACCCGGGCTCCATCGGTGAGCCCGACCTCTCCGAGCCTGTCGACCACCTCGCCGAAGAGCGACGGAGGTACCTCCAGGTAGAAGACCGGCCGCGTCGCCTTCAGCTGCGAGGCAAGGTGCCGGAAGGTCCACTCGTCATCGAAGTTGCCTCCGACGTATCTCATCCGCTTCTCGAGCCTCGCGAGGGCTTTGCGGTCGACCTCGGGCTCTTCGGCCATCACGCATCGTCTGACGTGTTCCTTGAGATCCCCGTCCGCCCATTCCTGACGGGCGACACCGAAGATCGGACAATTCAGCATGCCGCGCTTCTCGAGGCGGTAGAGCGCCCGGAATGTCTTCTTCTTCGCGAGGTCGCCGGTGATCCCGAAGATCACCAGTGCGTCCGCTTCCCTGGAGGAGCTGCGTCTTGGGGACTTGGCGGCCATTGGACGACCGCAGGCTACCGCGATGAATAGGATCAACGCGGACCGCTACTACGAGGAGGGATCGTTGGCTTCGACGAAGAGCGAGATCGGAATGGTCGGACTCGGCCGAATGGGTGCGAACATGGCCCGACGTCTGATGGCAGACGGACACAGGGTGGTTGCCTTCGACGTCGATCCAGATGCGGTGAAGGCCCTGGCCGAGGAGGGAGCGGAGGGCGCCTCCTCGCTCGAGGAGTTGGCTTCGAAGCTCTCGGCTCCGCGGGCCGTCTGGATCATGGTGCCTGCCGGCGAGATCACCGAGGAAACCGTGGGATCGGTCGCAGGTGTTCTCGATCAGGGTGACGCGATAATCGATGGCGGCAACTCCTACTACCGCGATGACATCAGGCGCGCGGAGAAGGTCGCAGAGGCGGGTATCGACTACCTCGACTGCGGAACGAGCGGAGGCGTATTCGGGCTCGAGCGCGGCTACTGCCTGATGATCGGTGGACCGGACTCCGCCTATGAGCGATTGGTCCCGATCTTCGAGACGCTCGCACCCGGGGTGGAATCGGCGGAGAGGACACCCGGAAGGTCCGGCACTCCGTCGCCTTCGGAGATGGGCTACCTGCACTGCGGACCGAGCGGAGCAGGCCACTTCGTGAAGATGGTCCACAACGGAATCGAGTACGGGATCATGGCTGCCTATGCCGAGGGCCTGAACATCCTCAAGGGAGCGGATGCAGGCCTCAAGCAGCGCGACTCCGATGCAGAGACCGCGCCGCTGGACAACCCCGAGTACTACCAGTACGAACTGGATATCCCCGAGGTGACCGAACTCTGGCGGAGGGGCAGCGTGGTCGGGTCGTGGCTACTCGATCTGACCGCAGCCGCGTTCCAGGAGTCCCCGGAACTGAGCGAGTTCACCGGGCGAGTCTCCGATTCGGGCGAGGGGCGCTGGACCTCGATCGCCGCGATAGACGAGGGAGTGCCGGCACCTGTTCTGACAGCCGCTCTCTACGAGAGGTTCTACTCGAGAGGCCTCGGTGATTTCGCCGACCAGATCCTCTCGGCGATGCGCAACCAGTTCGGCGGGCACGACGAGAAGCCGGCGGAGTCAGAGGGTTGAGCGGTTCCCATCAGTTGGAGGTCCTACCCGACGCGGACGCCGTAGCTGCTCGCGGCGCCGAGTTGATCGCAGAGAGGGCACGAGAGGCGATCTCGGGCGGTGCTCACTTCGATCTCGCCGCCAGTGGCGGGAGGACTCCGTGGGGCATGTACGGTCGACTCGAGGAGAGGGATCTCGACTGGTCCAAGATCTCCATCTTCCAGACCGACGAACGCATCGCGCCCGCCGGGTCACCGGAGAGGAACCTCACGCACTTGATCGCGGCGTTGTCCCCACTTGCGCAGGCCTCCCTGAAGCCGATGCCGGTGGAGGGCGGGGGAGGATCCGAACCGGATCTAGAGGCCGCCGCAGAGCGCTACGCGGCTGCAATCCCGGAGCGGTTCGACCTGATCCATCTGGGCTTGGGAGACGACGGACACACGGCTTCGTTGGTGCCAGGCGATACGGTGCTCGAGGTGACGGATCGAAAGGTGGCACTCACGAGCGCTCCTTACCAAGGGGCCCAGCGAATGACCCTGACCTACCCGACCCTCGATCAGGCGAAGGCGCTCCTCTGGATCGTCACCGGCGAGGAGAAGAGGGATGCCCTCTCGAGCCTCCTGGAGGGAGACCGCGAGATTCCGGCGGGACGGGTTTCATATGCGGAGTCGCTGGTGATCGCGGATCAGGCTGCGGTCGGCTGAACGAGTTCCAGAAAACCGGAAAGGACCGATGAGCGCAAAGGAAAACCAGGCAATCGACCAGTTGGCGATCGACACGATCCGCACCCTCTCCATCGATGCGATTCAGAAGGCGAACTCGGGTCATCCCGGGGCTCCGATGGGTCTCGCACCTACCGCGTACACGCTCTGGCAGCGGTTCCTCCGCTACGACCCGATGGATCCGACCTGGCCCAACCGTGACCGGTTCGTGCTCTCCGCTGGGCACGCCTCGATGCTCCTCTACTCGGTCCTGCATCTGGCTGGCGTCCGGACGGTTGGAGAGGACGGCAAGCCCGGCGAGGATCTGGCCGTACCGATCGAAGACATAGAGGCCTTCCGGCAGCTCGACTCACGCACCCCCGGCCACCCCGAATATCACTGGACGGCCGGTGTGGAGACGACGACAGGCCCGCTCGGTCAGGGGGTTGCAACCTCAGTCGGTATGGCAATGGCTTCCAAATGGCTCGGCGCCCATTTCAACGACGGCGAGACCAGGCTGTTCGATTACGACGTCTACGCGATCTGTGGCGATGGAGACCTGATGGAAGGCGTGGCAGGAGAGGCCGCATCACTCGCAGGGCACCAACGGCTCGACAACCTCTGCTGGATCTACGACAACAACCACATCACGATCGATGGATCGACCTCGCTCACCTACGAAGACGACGTCGTCGGACGCTTCACCTCATACGGCTGGCAGGTTGCTCGGGTGCACGACGCCAATGACACCGAGGAGATCGCCAAGGCGCTCGACCAGTTCAAGTCCGAGGAGAAGCTGCCGACCATGATCGTGGTGGACAGCCACATCGGCTTCGGTTCACCCAACAAGGTCGACACGGCCTCTGTCCACGGAGAGCCGCTCGGTGAGGACGAGGTGAAGCTGACCAAGGAGGCGTACGGATGGGATACGGATGCCCAGTTCCTGGTGCCGGAGGGTGTCCGTGAGCGCTTTGCCGAGGTATCAGGGGCGCGCGGGGCCGAGTTGCGCTCCGAGTGGGAGCAGGCTCTCGAGGGGCTCGATCCAGATCGCCGCGCCGAGCTCGATCAGATGCGCGCCCGGACCCTGCCTGATGGTTGGGAGGAGGCGATCCCCACCTTCGAGCCATCGGATGCACTCGCCACCCGCAAGGCTTCGAACAAGGTCGAGAATGCGGTGGCTGGCGCGATCCCGTGGTTCCTCGCCGGCTCTGCCGACCTGACGGGTTCGACCGCTGTGGGTATCGAGGGGGCGGAGGCCTTCGAGCCGGGGCAGCGCTCCGGCCGTCAGATGCACCTCGGGGTCCGAGAGCACGGAGCGGCTGCGGTCGCCAGCGGTTTGGCCCTGGCCGATCTGCGAGTCCTCTGGTCGACCTATCTGACCTTCTCCGACTACGCCCGGCCGGCGATCCGCCTCTCGGCGCTGATGCAGCTACCCGTGATCCACCTCTTCACGCACGACTCGATCGGTCTCGGCGAGGACGGTCCGACCCATCAGCCGATCGAGCAGCTGGCAGCGCTTCGCGCGATGCCGGGCCTCGATGTGGTTCGACCCTGCGACGCCAATGAGGTCGCCTATGCCTGGCGCGCTGCGCTCGACCGGACCCATGATCCAGTGGCCCTCGTGATGACGAGGCAGGACGTGCCGGTCCTCGACCGCGCCGATCTCGGCTCGGCCGAGGGTGTCCTCAAGGGTGGCTACGTGCTCGCTGCCGAGGAAGGTGATCTCGAGGCGATCCTGATCGCAACCGGTAGCGAGGTGGCACCGACCCTCGAGGCGCAGCGTCTCCTCGCGTCAGAGGGTCGAAAAGGGGTCCGAGTGGTCAGCCTTCCGTGCTGGGAGATCTTCGATCGCCAGGACGTCGCGTACCAGGAGGAGGTGCTTCCTCCCTCCGTCTCCCTGCGGCTGGCGGTCGAGGCGGGGTCGAGTTTCGGCTGGGAGCGTTACGTTGGCGACGCGGGAGAGGTCGTCGCGATGGATCGATTCGGTGAGTCGGCCCCCGCGGCCGCACTGCAGGAGCGCTTCGGCTATTCCCCCGAGTCGATCGCCCAGACGCTGCGCGACATGCTGCCATGAGTGATCACGGCCCTCCTCCTCCGCTAGAGCAGAGGGCCGCCTGGAAGACGCTTCGGGATGAGGTCGGGAGGCTGAGCGCGGTCCACCTGCGAGATCTCTTCTCCTCCGACCCTGCGCGAGCCGACCAGATGACCACCGAGGGCGGTGGGCTGCTGCTGGATTACTCCAAGGCGAGGGTCGATGGGCCGGTTCTCGAAGCGCTCTTCGAACTTGCCGAAGAGTCCAGGATCTGGAGTCGTCGGGATCAGATGTTCGCCGGAGAGAGGATCAACGTCTCCGAGGACAGGTCGGTCCTCCATGTCGCGCTTCGTATGCCCAAGGACCGTTCATTGATCGTCGATGGTCGAGACGTCGTGGCAGAGGTGCATCAGGTTCTCGATCAGATGTCAGCCTTCTCTGATCGGGTCAGATCAGGTGACTGGACCGGTCACACCGGCAGGCGGATCCGCAATGTGGTCAATATCGGAATCGGTGGCTCCGACCTGGGGCCCGTGATGGCCTACGAGGCACTGCGCCACTACGCCGACCCGAATCTCCGTTTCGGGTTCGTCTCGAACATCGATGGGACGGACTTCGCCGAGACGACCAAGGGGATGGATCCGGAAGAGACCCTCTTCATCGTCTCCTCGAAGACCTTCACGACGCTGGAGACGATGACCAACGCCCGGACCGCACGGGAGTGGTCTCTGCGGGGGCTGGGAGGAGACGAGGCTGCTGTGGCCAGGCACTTCGTGGCGGTCTCGACCAACGAGGAGGGGGTGGCCGAGTTCGGCATCGATACCGGGAACATGTTCGGGTTCTGGGACTGGGTCGGTGGCAGGTACTCGATGGACTCGGCCATAGGGCTCTCCACCATGATCGCGATAGGACCCGAGGCATTCGCCGAGATGCTCAGGGGCTTCCATCTCATGGATGAGCACTTCCTCGCCGCGCCTGCGCCTGAGAACCTGCCTGCGCTGCACGGGCTGCTCTCAATCTGGCACTCGCTGCTATGCCGATCACAGACGGTCGCGGTCCTGCCGTACGACCAGTACCTGCACCGGTTCCCTGCCTACCTGCAGCAGCTGACCATGGAATCGAACGGCAAACACGTACGACTCGATGGCAGTCGCGTAGAGGCCGACACGGGGATGATCTTCTGGGGAGAGCCGGGAACCAACGGCCAGCACTCCTTCTATCAATTGCTCCACCAAGGCACTCGGATCGTGCCGTGTGACTTCATCGGTTTCACCAATTCGCTGAACCCCCTCGGAGAGCACCATCAGATCCTCTTCGCGAACCTGCTGGCGCAGTCGGCGGCGATGGCGTTCGGGCGCACGGCAGAAGAGGTTCGTGAGGCCGGTTCACCAGAAGAGCAGGTCCCGCACCGCGTGATGGAGGGAAATCGTCCGTCACTCACGATCCTCGCGGACCGTCTCACACCCGAGAGCCTCGGTTCGCTGATCGCCCTCTACGAACACAGCGTCTTCTGCCAAGGCACCGTCTGGGGAATCGACTCGTTCGATCAATGGGGGGTGGAGCTCGGCAAGGTCATGGCGGTCGAGATCTCGCCGCTTCTCGCAGCAGAGGGAGACCCGGGCAGGGACTCCTCCACCAATTCCCTGATAGCCCGCTACCGAGATCGAAACGACGCTTAGCCGGAGATCCCGCGTGCGCCGAGCTGAGCCGCGCCGATAGCACCGCCGAGATCGCCCAGCGCCGCAACGTGCATCTCCGGAGGGTCGTCGTCTTTGAACAGATGCCGATGCATGCGTGACTGGATCCTCTGCAGATAGCGATCCCCGAACCTCACCCCGAGGCCGCCGCCGAGGATCACCGCTTCGATATCGAGCAAGTTGACCGCAGAGGCGATTCCCGCCGCGAGCGCCTTGACTGCACGCTCCATCAAGGCGATCGCCATATCGTCGCCGTGCTCGACCGCCCGGTCCCAGATTCCGCTGGTCAGTCGATCCTTGTGGTGCTCCTCCATGATGTTGAACAGGTCCGTCTCCTTGCCGGCAGCGACCTCCTCGCGCGCTTTCATCTCCATTGCCTTGCGACCGGCATAGGCCTCCATGCAGCCTCGGCGACCGCAGGGGCACTTTGCCCCGCCGCGGCGGATGACCATGTGCCCTATCTCGCCGGCAGAGCCTCTGCCCAACCACGGTTCCTTATCGAGGATCAGGCCTCCGCCAACGCCGGTGCCCCAGAACACGCCGAGGATCGAGTCGTACGGTTTGCCGGCTCCGCTCGTGAATTCAGCCTCGGTTGCCACCTGGACATCGTTTCCGATGAATGCCGGCGGGCCGAGTGCCTCGCTCAACTTGGGCCCCATCGGTACCGCGCCGGCCCAGTCAGGGAGATTGAGTGCGCTCGAAACGGTCCCCTCCTTGCCATCGACCGCTCCAGGCGACCCAACCCCGATCGCTGCAAGATCTGAGGGCTCGATGCCGGCTTCAGAGCATGCCTGTGTGACGGCGTCGGTCATCGCCGCGATCACGTCGTCGGGTCCGCCGGTCGTGGGCGTGGGGCGACGCGACTGTCCGGTCACCTGCCCGTCGCCGTCGAGCACCACCGTCTGGATCTTGGTGCCACCGAGATCTACCCCGGAGATCAGATCTTGTGACTCACTCACATCAGACAAGATATTCGGTGTGCAACGGACGGGGAGATATCTGGGATCCTCGTCGCATGCCGACCCCGATGCAATGGCGACTCTGGAACCGGAAGCGACGCTGGTACGAACGCAATCGCCGGTTCTGGAGGAGGTACCGGATCGCGCGTCATGCTGCCTCCGGGGGTTTTTTCATCAGGCCCCCGGTCGAGGGCGAGGTCCTAGAGGCACTCGATGACGGTCGGCTGAGGATCGGTCGGGAGACTCTGCTCGAGCCCGGTTGTTGGCTCACACTCGCGCCCGAGGCGACCATCACGATCGGCGAGGGCTGCTTCCTCAACCGGAACTCGATGCTCGCCGCCTACGAGGAGATCGTGATCGGCGATCACGTGATGTTCGCCAACCAGTGTTTCGTCGGCGACGCCGACCATCGTTACGACGATCCGGATCAGCCGATCACCTGGCAGGGCTTCGTCGGCAAGGGGCCGGTCAGGATCGGGGACAACTGTTGGTTCGGTGCCAACTGTGTGGTCACCGGGGGTGTGACGATCGGCGAGCGGTGCGTGATCGGGGCCAACTCCGTCGTCACCCGGGATCTCCCGAGCGGAGTCATCGCTGCGGGGGCCCCCGCGAAGGTGATCAAGAAAATCGACTTCCGCGACTAGACCCTGAGCAGTCCGCGCTCGGCTACCAATCCCACGGGGACCGGGCAGCGAGGCTCTCCGCGGCGAGGTACTCCTTGAATGCTTCCAGCTCCTCCGGTTCGACCGCGTAGCCGTGTTCGGGACCCGGGAACGTCCGCCGGCGGACCTCGTCCGCGTACTCGCGAGCGCCCTCGACCATGTCTCGGTGCAGGTTCGCGTAGCGCTTGACGAACTTCGCGGTGTGACCTGTGTGGATCCCGAGCAGATCGTGGAACACCAGCACTTGGCCGTCGGTGGCTGGTCCGGCGCCGATCCCGATCGTCGGAACATCTATGTGACGGCAGAGCTCCTCGACGACCTCTGAGGGAACTGCCTCGAAGACGATCGAGAAACAGCCGACCGATTGAAGGGCGAGCGCCTCCTCCGCGATCCGAGCAGCGGCATCGGCGCTTCGCCCCTGTGCCTTGTATCCCCCGAGGGCGTCGGCGGTCTGTGGAGTGAGCCCGACATGGCCCATCACGGGTATTCCGGCCCGCACGATCGCCCGTGCGCGATCCACCGATGCGCCACCGCGCTCCAGCTTGACCGCATTGCAACCCGATTCCTTGATGAAGCGCTGTGCGTTTGCGACCGCGTCCTCGTTGGATGCCTCGTACGAGCCGAACGGGAGGTCGCCTACCAGCAGCGGGGTGTCGAGTCCCCTTCTGACCGCTGATGCGAGCATCACCATCTCGTCCATGCCCACCGGCACTGTGGAGTCGTGTCCGAGCACGGTCATCGCTGCGGAATCTCCGACCAGGACCACATCGACGCCAGCCTCCTCTGCGACCAAGGCGGAGGGGTGGTCGTAGGCGGTGATCATCACGATCGGTTCACCGGCGAGTTTCATCTCCCCGAGTCGCTGGATCGTCACCGGATCTCGTGCGGGAACTCCGCGATCGTCATCGGTGCGAATCGTGCTCATCTCAGCTCCTTCCCTCGAGGATCACGTTGTCGATAAGTCTTACTTCCCCCACGGTCGCAGCAACGGCAAGCAAAACCGGCCGTCCGTTTATCTCGGCAACGGGCGTGAGGTCGTCTGGATCTCTCACCTCGACGTATTCGGGCTCGATCCCGTTCTCGATCAGAAGTTGCCGGACATGGCGGGCGAGTGAGTCGGTCGACCGTTCTCCCGACAAAGCCATCTCCCCTGCTTCCCGGAGCGCCTTCGGGATCGCCAACGCCTGCTCCCTCGATCGAGCGTCGAGCCGCAGGTTGCGGGAACTCAACGCCAGTCCGTCGGGATCACGAACCGTAGGAACCCCCCGGATCTCGATCGGAAGCCCTCGATCTGCCGTCATCCGCCGGATCACAGCCAACTGCTGGGCATCCTTCTCCCCGAAGTAGGCGACATCGGGCTGGACCGCATCGAACAGCCTCGAGACCACCGTGGTCACGCCTGCGAAGTGATCCGGCCCGCGCCTCTCCTCGGCGCCACACAGGACCGAGGTCAGGTCGTCGGTGACCCTGATGTTCGCCTCCAGTCCATCCGGGTAGAGGTCCTCCACCATGGGAGTCCAGAAGACGTCGCATCCTGCTGCCTTCGCCAGCTGAGCGTCCGCTTCGGGCTCGCGGGGATAAGACGCGAGATCGCTTGCATCATCGAACTGGGTCGGGTTGACGAAGACGCTGACGACGACCTGGTCGCATTCGAGCGAAGCGCGGGAGATCAGCGCTCGGTGACCGGCGTGCAGCGCGCCCATCGTCGGCACGAACCCCCTGGCTCCGCCACCGGCTACTTCGCCGAGCGCCGCTTTCAACTCCGAAGCTGAGGTAACCCGCTTCATCTGCCGCTCACCCCTTCGGCCCTTGCCACCCCGGCCGTCAGTTCGGCCAGGCGATCGTAAGCGTCGAGGAGTTCCGGCCAGGTCCTGCCGATCGCATCACGGTGCCGCGCGATCGTCTCGGTATCGCCTCTCGCGATCGGCCCTGTCAGCGCCTCGCCTCCTCGTTCGGACCAGTTGGCTGCCGTCGAGAGTACGAGCGGAGAGAGCAGCTCCCTGCCGTCCTCGATCCCTGCTCGCGCCATCAGTTCGGTCGCCGCCTGTTCGATTGCGATCAGGAAGTTCGACGCGATCGAGGCTGCAGCGTGGTATTCGGCCCGGGCCTCCTCGGGCACCTCGAATGGGCGCATCCCGAGGGCCGTCGCCAGAGTCTCTGCGAACTCGACCGCCTCACGGCTGCTCCCCGACACTGCGCATGGAACGCCTCCGACCGGTGTTTGTGAGTCCGGGAAGGTCTGGAGGGGGTGAAGCGAGAAAGTCGCTGCCCCGCGATCGCTGGCGGGGGAGAGCACCTCCAATCCGCAGGCACCGCTGACGTGTCCGACGAGCTCAGGCGTGCGTTCCCCCAACTGATCGCAGGCGTCGTGAATCGCGTCGTCCGGGACGCAGAGCAGCGCGGCGCGTGCGCCGCCCTCCTCGGCGGTCTCGATTCCCGCGGCCTCCGCGGCAGCGGACAGTGATCCGCCAACGCGGCCTCGCCCGACGATCGTCAGATTGGGTTTCGTCATCGCTTTCTCCCGTTCCAGCTCCCGGATTGGAGATGCCAGACGGTCGACCACGAGTATAGGCGCGGGTCGGGACTACGATTGGCCTCTATGCCGATCTACGAGTTCTCCTGCAGCGAATGTGGAGCCGAGTTCGAGGAACTGACCGGCCCCCATGTCGGCCTCGACGCCGAATCGGTCTGCTGCCCCGAGTGCGGGGCATCCCGTGTCGAGAGGCTGCCGACTTCCTCCTACAGCCCAATCCACCGGCGGCTGACTACGAACGAACGAAAGAAGCTCGAATCCTCGCGGAGTGTCGACCGGGCGGCGCGGAAGGCCGAGTTCAAGCGCAAACGCCAGGCTGCCCGCGATGCGCGCAACAAGTCGGGTGGCTCAGGATGACGGCGGATACGGGAGGTCACGCTGACGTATTCGAGGGGTTCCGCCAGCAGGTGGAAGCCTGCACGAGGTGTCCGCTCCACGACTCGCGCATGCAAGTCGTCTTCGGCAGTGGCGACCCTGCGGCTGACCTCTTCTTCGTCGGGGAGGCACCGGGCGCCGAGGAGGATCGATCCGGGATTCCCTTCGTCGGGCGCTCGGGCCGCCTGCTGGACCGGCTGCTCGAGGGCATCGGGATCTCCCGGCAAGAGGTGTTCATCTCGAACGTCGTCAAGTGTCGGCCACCGGAGAACCGCGACCCTTCCTCGCTCGAGATCGAGACCTGCAGCCCCTACCTCGAGCGGCAGGTCGAGTTGGTCGAACCGAGAGTCATCTGCAGTCTGGGGAACTTCGCAACGCGGCTCCTCTCGGGTGAGAAGAAGGGGATCACTCAGGTCCACGGAGTTCCGAGGGAGATCGGAATCGGGTCACTCCAGACCACGCTCTTCCCTCTGTTCCATCCCGCGGCCGCTCTGCGATCTCCCGCCTACGCGAGCGGGCTCGAGGAAGACTTCGCGCGGATTCCGGAACTACTCGAATCGGCGGAGGTTCGGAGCTGACGATGTCCGCCTCGATCAGCACCAGCGCAGAACAGACCGAGAGTCTGGGTGCGGAACTCGCATCGGGACTCGCCGGTGGAGACGTAGTCCTGATCAGCGGGGATCTCGGGGCGGGGAAGACCACCTTCGTCAGAGGGGCCTGTCGAGCACTCGGCGTGGAGGAACCGGTCACCTCACCGACCTTCACCATCGGCCGGACCTATCGCGGCGAGGAGATCGGGATCTCGCATCTCGACCTCTACAGGCTGGAGTCCCTGGAGGGCGAGGATCCAGCTCTGCTCGACGACTACCTCGGAGCCGAGAGGATCGCCTTCATCGAGTGGCCTCCGACGGGACGCGAGTCCGAGACCCTTCACGTGGAAGGAGATCTGCGGACGGTCCAAATCGAGTTGCTCGACGATGGCAGTCGGAGTCTGGTGATCGCGTGAGCGCCTCGACTGTCAGGGATCTGATCCTCGGATTCGACACCTCCACCGACCGCACGACGGTCGCAGTGACTGATCGCTCAGGTGAGGAATTCAGCGCGTCGGATCACTCGCCGGCCGATGGAGAGAGGCCCGCGCATGCGAGTGATCTCCTTCCCGCGGTGGAGCGATGTGTCGAAACCGCGGGGGGCTGGCAGCGGATCGCACGGATCGGGATAGGGGTCGGTCCAGGCTCCTACACGGGGCTTCGGGTAGGCGTGGCCACGGGCAGAGCCCTGGCACAGGCGACCGGAGTGGAAGTCGCTGCGATCTCGACGCTCGACGCTCTGGCCGAAGGGACCAGAGGACTGCCCGAAGCCGAGGGGAGGTCGCGAGTGGCAGTGCTGGATGCCCGACGGCATCAAGCGTTCGTGGCTTTGTTCGCCAGCGATGGTTCCCTGATCCTTCCAGCGACCTGCGTCGAACCGGAGGAGTTCGGGAGGATCGTTGCGCTGGTACCAGATGCCCCCTTGGCAGTCGGCGACGGCTCGCTACGATTTCGATCAGAACTCGAGAGCGCCGGGGCAGAGGTCGCAGGGTCGGAATCCACGGCTCATTCGATCGATGCGCGGCACGTCTGCAGACTGGCGACGGAAGCCGAGGCAGCGCCGTTCGATGCGATCGAGCCCATCTACCTGAGAGAGCCCGATGCGAAACGATGGATTGAACGAGACACGGGGAAGGCCGGCTGAGGACGTGACGGGCGGAACCCTACTCAGGGCCCTTGGCTACTCGGACCTGCCCTCGGTGATCGCTATCGAACGCCGGTCGTTCTCCACCCCGTGGTCGCTTGCGATGTTCGTGCTCGAGCTCTCCAAGCCGAGCAGCATCTGCCTTGCGGCTCATGGCCCCGAGGGTGAGATCCACGGCTACCTCGTGTGCGCCCGTTACGACAAGGTCTGGCATCTGATGAATGTCGCGGTCGCTCCCGAGATGCGACGTCGCGGAGTCGCTGCATCGCTGATCGGAGAGATGTTCGAGCGGTCCGGCCCCGGGGCGCGGTTCACCCTCGAGGTGCGCGAGTCCAACGAGGCCGCGATCACGATGTACGAGAGGCTCGGGTTCCAGCGCGCCGGTCGACGCCAGCGTTACTACCAGGACAACGGTGAGGACGCACTGATCATGTGGCACGCACTTTCGGGCGAGCCGTCGGAAGTCGGCTGAGGTTCCCCGATGACCAGGCTGCTCGCGATAGAGACCTCGTGCGACGACACCTGCGCGTCGGTGGTCGAGGACAACCGCATCCTCTCGAACGTGATCTCTTCTCAGGCTTCGTTCCACGAGGCCTTCGGCGGGATCGTCCCCGAGATCGCCTCACGTCATCACATCCAATTGATCAACGGAGTCGTAGCCGCAGCCCTCGACCAGGCGGGCGTGGCCCTGGACGAACTCGACGGCATCGCGGTCACGCGGGGTCCGGGCCTGATCGGCGCCCTGCTGGTCGGTTTCACCACCGCGAAGTCCCTCGCTGCAGCAGATCGACTGCCCCTGTTACCGGTGGATCACCTACAGGGTCACGTCGCAGCGAACTTCCTCGAGCCCGATCCGTTGGAACCACCTTTCTGCTGTCTGGTCGCGAGCGGCGGACACACCCTCCTGGCCGGCGTGACGGGTCATGACGGTTACGAGCTTCTCGGCACCACTCTGGATGACGCTGCGGGAGAGGCTTTCGACAAGGCCGCCCGCCTCCTCGATCTCGGATTTCCCGGAGGTCCCGCGATACAGAGGGCAGCCGAGGAAGGCGATCCGGAAGCGTTCGATCTGCCGGTATCCAGGCCGGACTCGGGTCGACTTGATTTCAGCTTCAGTGGGCTCAAGACCGCCCTCGCATATCTGGTTCGGGACCTGGGCCCTGCCGAGACCGCCGCCCGATGCGCGGACCTGTCGGCTTCTTTTCAGCGTGCGGCGGTGGATCAGCTGATCGATCGACTCGGTGCCGCGATCGAGGATGGGAACTGGAATGCGGTTGCCCTCGGCGGAGGTGTGGCAGCGAATGCGGAGTTGCGCGAGGCAGCGGCGGATCTATGCGACGAACACGGTCTCGACCTCAAGCTGGTTCCGATCGAACTCTGCACCGACAACGCTGCGATGATCGCCGCGGCAGCGATCGCCAGTTCCCGTGCCCCGATTCCCTACCCCGACTATCTCCCTCTCGATGCATTCGCCGAGAAGGTCCGATGAGCGACAGCCCGAAGCTCGTCCTCTACGGCCGTGATGGGTGCCATCTCTGCGACGAGGCGAGGGATGCTCTGGTGCGGATGAGGGAGGAAGGGATGGAGTTCGACTTGATCGAGGTAGATATCGAGTCGGACCAAGAGCTGCTCCGCCGCAATCTAGAACGCATTCCTGTGATCGAGATCGAAGGAGAGGAGGTCTGCGAACTGGGCATCGATCACAGTGCGGTCACGGCCCGGCTCGCTAGCCTCTAGTCGATGGAGCAATCAGTCGCAGACCCCCGTTCCGGAATCGACTCCGCCCCCGCTGGTGAGCGTCTCTCCCTGGGAGTTGCAGCGAGGCTCTCCCGCTATCTCCAGGTGCTGACCCAGGCCAGGAAGATGGGCAAGGAGACGATCTCCTCACAGGAGCTTGCCGCTTACACACACATCAACTCGACCCAGATCCGCCGTGACCTCTCGGGCTTCGGGAAGTTCGGCAAGCGTGGCGTCGGCTACGGCGTCGACTCCCTGCTCGAGGAGATCAGGAAGATCCTCCGCACCTCGGGCCAGCACAACATCGCCCTGTTCGGCGCAGGAAACCTCGGTCAGGCAATAGCCAGTTCGGACATCTTCGCCGACCACGGCTTCCAGGTGGTGGCGATGTTCGATATCGATCCGGATCTGGTCGGCACCAAGATCGGTGAGCTCGTCGTCCACGATTTCGACCAACTCGGAGCGGTCGTCTCCGACCAGCAGGTGGTAGTCGGAGTGCTTGCGGTTCCCTCTGAGTCCGCGCAGGAGGTCGCCGACCGCCTGGTCGATGCCGGGGTGAAGATCATCTTCAACTACTCGGAGCGGCTGCTGAAGGTTCCACCGGAGGTGACGGTCCACACCTCCAGTCCGGCCGTGGACCTCCTCTACGCGCTCTACTTCTACCTCGCCTGAGAGGAACCTGCGTGGCGGAAGCCGATGCCAACGGTCACGGGCTGGATCTGGATCGAGTGAAGGAGGTCTTCGAGGCCTCGAAAGACTTCACCATCGGGCTGGAGGAGGAGTTCCTGCTCCTCGACCCGGAGTCGCTCGAATTGGTCCATCGTTTCGAGGAGCTCTACGCGCTCTGCCAGGCCGACGGCGTGCTCGCTGATTCGGCTGCAGGCGAACTCATCGATACCGAGATCGAGATCCGCTCCGGCAGGGGGGAGACGTTCGGTGAGGCCGTGCAGCAGCAACAGGCGAGCAGGGACAGACTCTTCTCGCTGGCCGAGAGTTCCGGGGTCGCACTCGGCTCGGTCGGTGCCCATCCCTGGGCGGACTACCGTGACCAGCAGATCATCGACACCCCGCACTACCGGCGTCTGCAGCATGACCTCGGATGGGTTGCCCAGAGGAACAACACGTGGAGCATGCACGTTCACGTCGGCATCAATGGCGCCGATCGCGCGGTAGCGGTCAGCGACCGGCTGCGGGAGTACCTGCCGATCCTGCTCGCCGTATCCGCCAACTCGCCCTTCCTCGACGGTCGCGATACCGGTCTGCACTCGGTGAGGACCGAGATCTTCACTCGCAGCTTCCCCCGTTGTGGTGTGCATCAGCCGTTCGTCGATTGGGATACCTACGCGGGTTTCGTGGACCTCCTCCACCGCACGGGCACCATCGTCGAGGCGACTCAGCTCTGGTGGAGCGTCCGCCCTCATCATCATTTCGGCACCGTCGAGGTGCGCATCTGCGACGCGCAGACCGACGGGGCAGAGTCGACGGCGCTGGCTGGACTCGCGGCAGCCTGTGTCGGTCAGGCCGCTCTCGACTACGACGAGTTGGGCGGCCGGAACCCCGATCTCAGGCTCGACCGCGAGATAGAGGAGAACTTCTGGCGGGCGATTCGCTACGGGATGGATGGCGAGATGATCGATTTCGAAGCCGGGGAGGTCGTTCCGACCAGGGAGGTGCTCGAGCGAACGGTCGAGTGGGCGAGTCCGGCGGCCGAAGCGATGGGAATCACAGTCGATCTGCCGGCGATGAACGGAGCGCAGAGGGCGCGCGAGGAACTCGAGCAGGGTAAGTCGCTGGAGGAGATTCTGCGATTGTCTGTAGATCTGACCGCACGGACGTATTCGCCCGAGAGGAGCTGAGAAGTGAACGACGACCAGTCACAACCCACAGGCACCGAGGCTGACCCCGCCGAACCGAAGGCGCCGACCCCCGAGGAGGAAGAGCTCCGTCGCCAGATGGAGGAGGAGATCAGGAAGGTACGGATGGAGGATCTGATCCTGCAGAGCGCGGTGAGCTTGCTCAACCTCGCGGCGAGGAGGATCGGCAAAGAGGATGAGCGCGACCTCGAGCAGGCCCGGATCGGCATAGATGCGGCCGAAGCCATGTCCGGATACGCACCCGAGGAGGCCCGTCCGCAGATCGCTCAAGCGGTCAGCGAACTCAAGCTCGCATATGCCAAGGAAGCGGGCGGAGGCTCCGACGAGGGGAAGGAAAGCGCATCTCCCGGAGAAGCAGAAGGACCCTCGAAACCCCAGAACCAAGCCGATTCCGGGCTTTGGACGCCCGGCGGTGACAAGGCGTAAAGCCTGACGCCCGAGCGGAACGGTATTCTCCCGCGCCGCCCATCCAATAAGGAGGACTCTTGACTCAGTTCCTAACCGATTATGGAATCGTACTGGCGCTCGGCTGTGCCGCTGCCGCCGTGGTCTACGGCCTTTTGATGACGCAGCTGCTGCTGTCGAAGTCGGCCGGTAACAAGAAGATGCAGGAGATCTCCGGCTCGATCCAGGAAGGTGCCAGCGCATATCTGCGCCGCCAATACCTGATCATCGCCGGCGTCGGCATCGTCGTTGCGTTGCTGCTGATCCCGCTCCAGGATGCCCGCACAGCGATCGGCTTCCTGATCGGAGGTGTCCTTTCCGGAGCCGCTGGTTTCATCGGGATGAACCTCTCGGTGCGCTCCAACGCGCGAGTGGCCGAGGCAGCTCGAGGCGGGGTGGGACCGGCACTGAACATCGCGTTCAAGGGTGGATCGGTTACCGGCATGCTCGTCGTCGGCCTTGCTCTGCTCGGCGTCGCCGGCTACTACGGGATCCTCATCCTGCTCGACTACTCCGACAAGGAGGCCGTCGATGCGTTGATCGGCCTCGGCTTCGGAGGTTCGTTGATCTCGGTATTCGCCCGTCTCGGCGGCGGAATCTTCACCAAGGCCGCTGACGTCGGTGCCGACTTGGTCGGAAAGATCGAAGCCGGTATTCCCGAGGACGATCCCCGTAACCCTGCGGTGATCGCCGACAACGTGGGCGACAACGTGGGCGACTGCGCCGGCATGGCAGCCGACCTGTTCGAGACCTACGCAGTCACCGCCGTCGCGGTCATGCTGCTGGGCGTACTTACCTTCACCGATGCCCCTCGCGAGGTAGCCATCTACCCGCTCGCGATCGGCGGAGTGGCGATCCTCGCCTCCATCATCGGCGCCTTCTTCGTACGAAGCAAGAAGGGGCACGTGGAGCGAGCGCTCTACATCGGTCTGGCGGTTTCGGCGATCCTCTCCGCGGCTGCCTTCTATCCGATTACCGACTGGCTGATGGCCGGGCCGCTCGAGAACGTCGGCGGTGACTTGGCCGGCGTCAGCGTGCTCGACCTCTGGTTCTGCGCCCTGATCGGCGTCGGTGTAACCGCATTCCTGTTCATCATCACCGACTACTACACCTCGACCCGGTTCAGGCCGGTCAAGACCATCGCCGAGGCGTCCCAGACAGGTCACGCGACCAACATCATCCAGGGGCTCGCTCAGGGATTCCAGTCGACCGCTGCACCGGTTCTGATCCTCGCGCTTGCGATCCTCGGATCCTGGAAGCTCGCAGGAGGCGGAACCGAGGGCATCTACGGCATCGGTATCGCAGTGATGGCGCAGCTGTCACTGACCGGATTGATCGTTGCGCTCGACGCGTTCGGTCCGATCACCGACAACGCCGGAGGTATCGCCGAGATGGCGAAGCTGCCCAAGAAGGTCCGTGACGTGACCGATCCGCTCGATGCGGTCGGCAACACCACCAAGGCCGTGACGAAGGGTTATGCGATCGGCTCGGCCGCACTCGCGGCGCTCGTCTTGTTCAGCGCATTCATAGACGAGTTGAAAGCCGAGGCAGGGGACATCAACCTCAGCTTCGACATCGCTGATCCGCCGGTCCTGATCGGCCTCCTGGTAGGCGGCATCATGGTCTACCTGTTCGCGGCGCTTTCCATCGAAGCGGTCGGTCGCGCCGGGGGAGGTGTGGTCGAAGAGGTCCGCAGGCAGTTCAAGGAGAAGCCCGGGATCATGAAGGGCAAGGACAAGCCCGATTACCGGCAGGCCGTGAGCATCGTGACCGCGGCGGCCCAGAAGGAGATGATCCTTCCGTCCCTGATCCCGATCATCGTGCCGGTGATCGTAGGCGTCATCTCGTACCAGGCCCTCGGTGGCCTGCTGATGGGGGTCATCGTCGTAGGCGTGTTCGCCGCGCTGTCGATGACCGCCGGTGGTGGTGCCTGGGACAACGCGAAGAAGTTGATCGAGGACGGCGCGTTCGGTGGCAAGAAGGGTGAGGCATACGCAGCATCCGTCACCGGTGACACGGTGGGTGATCCGTACAAGGACACCGCCGGTCCCGCGATCAACCCGATGATCAAGGTCGCGAACATCGTCGCCATCCTGATCATCCCGATCATCGCGCTCTAAGACGACCTCGTTCATCGAGCCTGACAGACGACCCCCGACCACCAGGCCGGGGGTCGTCTTCGTCTCGGTGGAGGTCCTGAGAGGCCCGATGCAGGGGACGCGGGCGGTATGTCGGCGCCCTGGGCGGGCGTATATTCGTAAGGCGTTAAATGGCTAGACGAATTCCAAGGGATGAGTCACTCGCGAGGGTCCATGGGCCCGGGGCACTGTTCTCCGCGGCATACGGGAATGTCGGCTCCTCCATCTATTACGCGCTAGGGGTCACCGCTGCCTTCGCTCTCGGGCTGACCCCCGTTGCCTTCCTGGTGGCGGGGTTGATATTCGTCGCGACTGCCGCCACCTACAGCGAGGCAACCGTGATGTTCCCGGAGGCAGGTGGATCCTCCAGCTTCGCCCGCCACGCATTCAACGAGACAGCGAGTTTCATCGCGGGCTGGGGTCAACTCTTGAACTACACGATCACGGTGGCGATCTCGGCCTTCTTCGTACCCCACTATCTGGCCGTTTTCTGGGAGCCGCTCGGCCGCTCACCCGGGGACATCATCGCGGGGGCACTATTGATCGTCGCTCTGGCCGCGCTGAACGTGAAGGGGACCGAGGAGTCGACCAGGCTGAACCTCGTTCTCGCAATCGGCGATCTCCTGACGCAGATCCTGCTGGTCCTGATCGGCTTCTTCCTCGTGTTCAGCCCTGACGTGCTCGTGTCGAACGTCCAGTTCGGGGTCGCTCCGACCTGGAGCGACTTCGTCCTCGGGATCGCGGTCGGGATGATCGCCTACACGGGGATAGAGACCATTTCCAACATGGCCGAGGAGACGAAGGACGCGGCAAGGAACATCCCCAAGGGCTCCGGCTACACCGTGCTCGCGGTCGTGGGTCTGTACGCACTGCTCCCGGTGATTGCGCTCTCGGCGATGCCGGTCACCAAGCAGGGCGGGGAGTACGTGACCGAACTCGGCACCAAGTACGCAGATGATCCGGTGCTCGGGATAGTGGACAACCTGGGAGCCAGCGCGGCACTGACCGACGGCTTGAGGATCTATGTCGGAATCCTCGCCGCGGTGATCCTGATCATCGCCACCAACGCCGCTCTGATCGGTGTTTCCAGGCTGACCTTCTCGATGGGCCACTACCGACAGCTCCCCGAGCGACTGAGACGCGTCCACCCCCGATTCAGAACCCCCTACGTCTCGATCTTGATCTTCTCTGGCGCCGCGATCATCACGCTGATCCCCGGGCAGGCCGAGTTGCTCGCCACGCTCTACTCCTTCGGCGCGATGCTCTCGTTCACGATCGCCCATGTTTCGCTGATCCGATTGAGGCAGAAGTATCCGAATCGGGCGCGGGAGTGGAAACCTCGATTCGTCGACGTCAAGATCAGGGGGGTGGCTATCCCCATGACCGCTGTCCTCGGTGGTCTGGGGACCTTTGCGGCCTGGTTGGTCGTGATCGCACTGAATCCGAGGACCCTCGTGATCGGACTCAGCTGGATGGCGGTGGGGTTTGCGATCTTCGTCTTCTATCGCCGCAGTCAGGGGCTCTCGCTGACGCGAACCGAGGAGATGCAGATGCCCGAATCACTCGGCGTGGAGGACGTCGAATACGAGAGCGTGATGCTGGTGCTGGAGGACAAGCCGGGGTTCCCGCGCAAGACCGTCGAGACGGCGATCAGCCTCGCATCCCGCCGCCGCAGGGGTATTCACGTACTGGCTTTCGTCACCGTTCCGAAGCACCTGCCGATCGATGACACCCTCGACGACACGCTGGCGACTGAGATCGAGGCCGCTCAGTCCAAGGTCGAGCAGGCGAAACTCATCGGAGGATCGAAGGTGTCTGGCCAGGTCCAGCCGATCAGACCTGACGAGGCAGGACAGACGGCAATCAGGGAGGCCCTGAAGGTGAAGGCGACCGCGTTGGTGGTGGAGCTCCGCTATCGGGGAGGACGACCGCTGATCGGCCCGGACCTGCAGAAGATCCTCGCGCAGCGTCCATGCCGGGTGGTCATCGTCGGAGACCCGGAAGCGGAGCGCGAGGCTCCTGCAGCCGCTCTGCGACACGACCTGGAGGTCGTATGAGCAGCCAGGGCAAGGGGCCGGAGGACGGCTACAGGATGGCGGTCAGGGCCTTCTCGGTGACCATCATCGGGTTCGGGGTGATCATCCTCGCCCTCACGTTCTCACGCGGTGGCAGCATCACATCGGCCGGGTTCCTGTTCGGACTCCTGTTCATCGGACTGGGGATCGGCCGTCTCTACATATCGGGTCGCAAGTGAAACTCGGCAAGCTGACCGGACCCCCGTTGCTCTACGCCGTCGCATCGACGACGGTCGGATTCTCCATCTACTTCTCGTTGGGGGTGATCGCCGGTAAGGGGTTGGGCCTCACCCCGTTGATCCTCCTCGGTGCGGGGCTGGTGTTCGCTCTGACCACCATGTCCTACGTCGAAGGAGGAGCGATGTTCCGGGAGCGGGGTGGCTCCTCCACCTTCGCCCGGCATGCCTTCAACGAGTTGATCAGCTTCATCGCCGGATGGGCAATCCTCATCGATTACCTCATCGTCATCGCGGCTGCCGCCGTGAGTGTCGCCCACTATCTGACGCCCGTCTCCGACTCCTTCTCCGGTGGCCTCCCCGAGACAGTGGTCGCGATCGCGGTAATCGTTGCGGCGGGTGTGATGAACGTGATGGGGGTGACCGGCCGCAGCAGGCAGGGGAGATTGATGCTGATCGCCCTCGCCGACCTGGGCCTCCAACTCATCGTGATCGTGGTCGGGCTGGTCGTGGTCTTCGATCCGTCCGCCCTCACGGCGGAGCTGAACCTCTTCACCAGCCCCAGCGTCGACGACATCATCACGGCCGCGGTGCTCTCGACGATCGCTTTCGCCGGAATAGAGGCCGCCAGCGACCTGGCTCCGGATCTCTCGTTCGAGAGCCAGGACCTGAAGCGGACCATCTCCGTCGCCACGGTCCTCGTTCCGCTCTTCTACGCGGGAATCGCCGTCGTCGCACTGATGGCGGTCCCGGTAGAGATAACTGCCGGAGGCGCTCCGATGACCGCGCTGGGCACCACCTACGCCGAGGAGCCGATCCTCGGGGTGGTGAGGAGCTTCGAGCCAACGATCCTCTCGGACGGCCTCCAGTGGCTGGTGGTGCTGTTGGCGGTTCCGGTCCTCTTCTGGGCCGCGAACACCTCGATGCTGGGGCTCTCACGGCACGTGTACGTGTTGGCGACCAACCGCCAGATTCCGAGCCTGCTGGGGAAGTTGCACCGGCGCAAGGCCACTCCCCACGTGGCGATCGCCATCGCGACGCTGATCGCAGTCGCCTTGGCGATTCCCGGGGATATCCAACTGCTCGCCGGGATCTATGCCTTCGGGGCGATCCTCGCGATCGCCATCGCGCATCTCTCGATACTCAGACTGCGTTTCACCGACCCGGATCACGAACGTCCTTACCGGGTGCCCTTCAACATCAAGATCGCCGGCCGCGACCTGCCGGTCCCGACGCTGATCGCAGCCGTGGTGTCGATCGCAGGTTGGATCGCGGTCATCGTGTTGCAGGACCGTGCCTTCTGGATCGGTGGCTCGTGGATGCTCTTCGGGTTGGTGGGCTATGTCGTCTACCGGAAGGTGGTGTCGGGTACGACACTCACTCGCCGCGTGACCGTTCCGGAGCATGCGCTCAAGAAGGAGCCCGTGGTTCCGGACCTCGGGGCCGTACTGGTGCCGGTATTCGGTGACGAACTCGATGACGACATCGTCGGAACCGCCGGGCGTCTCGCCGATGCGAAGGTCCAGCCCGGGGAATCGCCCCCCCGGGTGGAGATCCTGTGCGTGGTCGAGGTTCCCCTCAGCCTCCCGCTCGACGCCGAACTCGACAGCGAAGTCGAGCAGCATGCGCGCAGGGCAGTCGAACGGGCAAAAGAGGTGGCTGCCGAGTACGAGGCAGTCGAGGTAACCGGGGAGTGTGTTCGCGGAAGGTCCGTAGGTGAGGCGATCGTCAGGCGCGCTTCCGAGGGAGGGTTCGAGGCGATAGTGATGGGAGGAGAGCCTCCCACGAAGACCCGCGGTGGTGCACTCTTGGGTGGAATCGGCGGCGCTCGCCCGAAGGAGATCGGACCGATCACCGAGTATGTGCTCACGCGTGCCCCGTGTCAGGTGATCGTCACGGCACCACCTGAGCCGGGCTCCCCCCAGGTCGCCGACTGAGCTCTGCAGCCGGGCGCAAACTAGCGTTCGCGAGGGATATCCGGCCACTGTCGGAGGTCGGACAGGCGTAGTATCAGACCCGATGTTCGTTCTTATCGTCGGATGCGGAAGGACCGGGTCGTCGCTGGCAGCGGCGATGCTGGCGGACGGTCACGAGGTCTCGTGTCTGGACGAGGATCCCGAGGCGGAGGGTCGCCTCCAGGCCGTGGTCGGAAAGGACTTTGCAGAGGCGGGCGGCACTCTCACCATCGGTACCGCGCTGGAGGCGTCTGCGCTCGAGGAGGCCGGTGTGGCCAAGGCCGATGTCTTCATCGCGTCGACCGACGGCGACAACACGAATATCGTGATCGCCCAGATCGCCGAGAGGAAGTACGAGGTCGAGACGGTGATCGCCAGGGTGATGGATCCACTTCGTGCGGAGTGGTATGCCAAGCGCGGACTCACGACCGTATGTCCGACTCGCGCAGCAATCGAACTCCTCCAAGGTCGGGTCAGGGCGATGGCGTCGGGGATGGATGACTGATGGCCGCTGAGGCCGCTAGCTACATAATCGTCGTAGGTGGGGGGAAGGTCGGAAGGAACCTCACTCGCGAGCTGGTCTCGCAGGGCAACGAGGTGACGCTGATCGAGAACGATCGAGGGCGGTACCTGGCGCTCGAGCAAGAGTTCGGTGCCGCCGCGACTTACGGGGACGCGACGGAGCTGTGGGTGCTCGATCGCGCCGGTATCGAGCGAGCGACTCTCGTGATCGCCGTGACGGGTGACGATGAGGACAACATCCTCATCTGTCAGGTCGCAAAGGAGAAGTACGAGGTGGCGGACACGATCGCACGAGTCAACTACCCGGCCAACCGTGAATGGTTCGAACTGCTCGGCATACGCCCCTACGTCTCGGCGACCGATTTGATCCTTCGCATGGTCGAGCACTCGGTCCCGAAGCACGGAATCATCCAACTGCTCGACTTGGGCGATCAGGGTCTGGAGGTGGTGGAGCTCGAACTCCAGGAGGGTTCGTCTGGAGAAGGCAAGCGCGTCGGAGACCTCTCGATGCCCGAGGGGAGCCTGCTCATCTCGGTGCTCAGGGCCAAGAAGGGTTTCGTACCCGGCCCAGACACGGTCCTCGAGGCAGGCGACGAGATCCTCGCTGTTCTCGATCCCGGCAAGGAAGCCGAGCTCCAGAGCCTCTTCTCCGCTTAGCGACCGCCTCGGCAGGGCCGCGAAACGGTAGCCTGTCGGACGCGCACCGGCGCTTCCGCACGATCGAGCGGAGTTCACGTTGGGCCCTGGTGTAATGGCAGCACGCCTCGCTCTGGACGAGGTAGTCGGGGTTCAAATCCCTGGGGCCCAGTATCCAAGCCATCTGCGGTGGCAGTTCCGCTCTGCCTCCAATGGCCGCCCGCGTGCTTTGCTACCTTCGCAGACAGTGAGGACCGTGCAATCCGATCGATCCCCGAGGCGCCTGCTCGGCGTCGTTTCCGCTTGTGCGGTCGCTGGAGCCGTCCTCGTCGGCTGCGGTGACAACTCGCCCGAGACGACCCTGCCGATCACGGCGGTGAGCACCGAGACTCAGGCGACCGAGGCCTTGAGCAAGACCGCCTTCATCGCCGAGGCCGACGCGAGGTGTGCCGAGACGAACGCGGCTATCCAGCAGTACGTGGATGCCGGCGAGGGATTCAGCGGTGCCGCGGAGATCGCTGATCTGCGGCAGGGCCTGCTGGATCAACTCAAGGAACTGGGGCCTCCTACCGAGGACCGGGCCACTCTCGATGAGTATCTGACGGGACTCGAGAGCCAGGTGGAGGCAGGGCAGAAGATCGGCCTCGCTCTCGACCGCGGAACCGACACTGCGGTCTACGAGACCGCTCTCACGACCGCACGAACCGACGCCGAGACCGCAGCGGCGGCCTACGGCTTCGAGGAGTGCGGCACATCGAAGACTTCGACCACAGGTTCCACTACGGCAACCGGTGGTTCGACCGCACCTACCTACGTCGCACCGACTGGTGGTGGCACGACTGGCGGAGGCGGGAGCTCCGGCGGAGGCGGGAGCTCCGGCGGAGGCGGCGGCGGCATAGCACCGCCATGATCCCGGACGCCTCAGGCGTCGGATCACTCCCACCCTCTCAGCCCGCAGCTACCTCGGCCCAGTTTCCGTAGAGGTCCGCGTACTTGCCGCCACTCGCGAGCAGATCGTCGTGAGTACCGATTTCCGCCACCCTGCCGTGCTCGAGGACGCAGATGATGTCGGCATCACGGATGGTCGAGAGCCTGTGGGCGATTACGATCGAGGTCCGACCCTCGAGCAGTTTCCCCAGTCCCTGTTCGATGGTCCGCTCGGTCCTCACGTCGACGTTGGAGGTCGCTTCGTCGAGGATCAGGATCCGTGGTTCGGCCAACAGGGCCCGCGCAAAGGCGATCAACTGGCGTTGTCCGGCTGAGAGCGCCACGCCACGCTCGCCGACCTCGGCATCGTATCCATCGGGGAGCTGACGGATGAATCCATCGGCTCCGATCACCGAAGCAGCCTCTTCGATCTCCCCCAGCGACGCTCCCGGACGACCGAATGCGATGTTCTCCGCCACGCTGCCGGAGAACAGGAAGCCCTCCTGCGGGACGATCCCGAGCTGGCTTCGGAGACAGTGGGAATCGACCTCGCGTAGATCGTGTCCGTCGACCTGGACCGCTCCCTTCTGCGGGTCATAGAAACGGGCCACCAGCTTTGCGAGGGTCGACTTTCCGGCCCCGGTCTCGCCGACCAGCGCGATGCTCGACCCGGCAGGGATCTCGAGATCGACCCCTCGAAGCGCCCAGTCCGGTTCATCGTCACCGGAGGGCTCGAGATATGAGAACCAGACGTCATCGAGCGTGACTCTCCCGTCGATCCTCCCGAGGTCGATTGCATCGGGAGCGTCGGTCATGTCGGGTTCGGTTTCCAGCAGTTCGAAGATCTTGTCCAGGGCGGCCATCCCCTGCTGATAGGTGGTGTAGAGGTTCGAGAGCTGCTGGATGGGGTCGAAGAAGGTCTGCAGGTAACCGACGAAGGCGACGACCACGCCCACCTCGATCTCGCCATTCAGTGCCTGGTAGCCCCCGTAGGCGATGATCACCGCGGTGCCGACTGCGGACAGGAACTCCACCGCCGGGAAGTAGGAGGCGTTCAGATAGACGGTCTTCATGTTGGCTGCCCGGTTGGCCTCATTCAGTTCTCCCATCCGGGCGACGTGACGCGGCTCCTGAGCGAAGCTCCTCACTACCCTGACTCCGCTGAGGGTCTCCTGCAGATAGGAGGTCACTTCCGCGATCCGCTCTCGGGTCGCCCGGTAGGCGCCCGCTGCTGCCACACGGAAGACGATGCTGGCAATCGCCAGAAGCGGGAAGGTTGCAAAGACGACCAGGGCGAGACCGACATCGAGCAGCAGGAGGATCACCACTACCCCGACGAGAGTCAGGACGGATGAGAACAGCGTCACGATCCCATCGGAGATCAACTGATCCAGCGCCGCGACGTCGTTGGTCATACGCGAGATCAGTACTCCGGGGCGGTTCCTGGTGAAGAAGCCGAGCGACATCGACTGGATATGAGCGAAGATCCGCTCTCGAAGTCCTTGCAGGACCCTCTGGCCGACCCACCCGACGAGATAGGTCTGGAGCCAAGTCGCAGCCCAGAACACGATCGCCGTCACGAGGAAGGCCGCCACGATCAGGTTCAGCGCCTGGATGTCACCGGGAATCAGGCCCCGGTCGATTGCCTGTCCTGCGAGGTAGGGGGGAGCAAGCGCCGCCGCGGTGGCGAATAGCAACGCCACCATCATGAGGGCAACCCGCCCCCGGTACGGACGGAGCAGGCCGAACAACCATCGGACCTTCCTGCCGCGACCTTCGTCGCCTCGAAGGACGCGCCATACCTCGGAGACTCTCTGTCCCAGTCGCCTCACAGTTTCGCCATCTCCTCGCGTTCCTCGAGGTCGCGCTGCAGGTAGACGGAGTCCTCGAGGCCCTTCTCGGCGATCTCCGAGTACAGGCTGCATCTGGTCAAGAGCTCCTCGTGGGTGCCTGAGTCGATGATCCTGCCTTCGTCCATCACCACGATTTCGTCCGCCAGAGAGATCGTCGAGAGGCGATGAGCGACGATCAGGGTGGTCCTTCCCTCCATAGCCTCACGAAGGCCTTGCTTGATCCTGGCCTCGGTGGTCGCATCGACCGAAGAGGTGGCATCGTCGAGGATGAGGATTCGTGGCTCGGCCAAGAGGGCACGGGCGATCGCGATCCGCTGTCGTTGTCCGCCCGAGAGCGTGAGCCCGCGCTCACCGACGATCGTGTCGTAACCGTCGGGCAGATCTTCTATGAACCGGTCGGCCTGAGCCCTTCGTGCAGCGGTTTCGATCTGCTCTCGGGTTGCGTCGACGTTCGCGTATGCGATGTTGTTCGCAACGGTGTCCGAGAAGAGGAAGCTGTCGTCTGCGACGAACGAAACCTGCGATCGCAGCGAGGCGAGGTCCACCTGCCTGACATCCATTCCATCGACTTCGACCACCCCGGCCGAGACGTCGTAGAGTCGCGCCACCAGCGCGGCGAGACTCGTCTTGCCCGACGCGGTAGGACCCACCAGGGCAACCGTGCGACCGGCGTCGACGGCGAGGTCGATGTCCTCGAGTGATGTGTCGTCCTCTTCCGCGGTGGGATAGACCAGCGAGACGTCCCTCATCCTGATGGCACCGCCTCCACCCTCGGGCAGGGGCACTGCATCGCGCGCCTGATTGAGGCTCGGCTTGCGATCGATGATCTCGAACAGCCTGTTGCCTGATGCGACCGCTCGCTGCGCCATCCCCAAGGCGGAGCCGAGCACTCGGACCGGGGCACTCAGGATGAGCAGGTAGGTGTAGAAGGCGGTGAACTCACCGAGAGAGATCGAGCCGTTGATGACCTCCCTGCCACCGAGGAAGAGGACCACCGCTATTCCGATCGTTGGCAGGAACGCCATCGTCGGCGTGTAGAAGGCGCGCATTCGCGTGGCGCGGATGCTCTGGTCGAATACGCGCTCGACGGTGGTCCGGAAGCCGGACTTGACGTAGTCCTCGCGGGCGAACGCCTTGATAACCCGGATCCCCGACACGCTTTCCTCGGCATCGGCGGTCAACTCGGCAACCCGTTGCTGGACCTCCTGCAGTGCTGGTCGCGAGACGCGGTTGTATCTGCGGGCCGTCAGGACGAGGAGAGGCAATGGGCTGAGCGCCAGCAGGGCCAGCGTCGGATTCACCGCCAGCATCACAGCCGACGCCAAGATGATGGTGAGGAGGTTCTGGGTGATGAAGATGAGTCCGTATCCGAGGAAGAAACGGATCGACTGGAGGTCGACCGTCGCCCTCGACATCAGCTGACCCGTCTGCTGTGCGTCGAAGAAGCCGAGTTCGAGTTCCTGGAGGTGGCCGTAGAACCTCTGCCGCAAGTCGTACTCGACCCCGAGGGAGACTCTCCCTGCGACCACCCGCCGGCTCGCCGTCAGAGCGAGGCGAATCACTCCGGCACCGACGATCACTCCTGCCAGCGGCACCAGCTTCGACTCGTCCCCGGACTCGATCGCGTTGACCGCCTCGCCGAGCAGCCATGGGATCAGAACGGTCATACCCATCGCAAGCCACGCCAGCCCCAGAGAAGACCAGAGCGAGCGCCGGTAGGGGCGCAGGAAAGAAAGCAGGCGGCGGAGAGTCTTCACTCCACCACTATACGAAGTGAAGTTTCGGGTTCGAACGTCTGTGTGGGGTTACGACCGGGGTGCGCATTAGCGTCCCCCCGGTCAAATCGACTCTTCGGAGTTGAAAGGAGATGAGATGGCCGCAAAGGCGAGTAGTGCAGCATCAGCCGGTAGCCAGAAGCAGTTGGCTGGCATCTGGTGGATGTGGATCGTGTTCGGAATCCTCTGGACGGTTGCCGCTCTGGTGATCCTCCAGGAGAACAATCCGGCTGTTGCCAAGGCGACTGTTGGCTTGATCATCGGAATCATGTTCCTGGTCACCGCGCTGCAGAATCTGGTGATCGCATCACTGATCGAGGGTGGAATCAAGTGGTTGTTCGGCATATTCGGCGTGCTGTTCGTGATCGCCGGAATCGTCGCGCTGGCCAATCCACAGGAGACCTTCCGCGCAATCGCGGACGTGCTCGGATTCCTCTTCTTGATCGTGGGCGTCTTCTGGATCATCGAGGCGTTCGCGATGCGTGAAGGAAACGAGTTGTGGTGGATGGGACTGGTAGCCGGGATCCTGATGGTGGTTCTGGCATTCATCACGAGCGGTCAGCTCTTCTGGGAAAAGCAGCAGTTGTTGCTGCTATTCGCAGGAATCTGGGCCCTGATGGCAGGCATCACGGACTTCGTCCGGGCCTGGCAGATCAAACAGCTCAACTGATTCCGATTCACGGTTGGCGTGGACGGGCCCGCTCAGTCGGGCCCGTTTGCGTTCTGCGATCGACTTGCCAAGCACCGTGAGACACCCGGGCGCCTAAGCGTCGCTTCAGGGTTCTACCGTGACGCCCTTCCAGAAGGCCACGTGGCCGGATATCTCTTTCGCTGCGTCCTTCGGCTCGGCGTAGTACCAGGCTGCGTCGGGGTTCTCCTCGCCCTCGACTCGCAGCGTGAAGTAGTTCGCAGTGCCTTTCCAGGGACACACGCTGGTGTGGGTCGACTCCTCGAAGAACTCCTCGTTCAACGACTCGCGGGGGAAGTACTGGTTCCCCTCCACCTCGACCGTCTCGTCTGATTCGGCCAGCACTGCGCCGTTCCACGTAGCTCTCATCCTGCTCGAGAGCCTATACGCCGGGGAGGGGAGGTGTCCAGTCCGGTCGGCTCGAGTACGTAGGGCTCGCTGAGTGGCCAGGTGAACACGCTCTGGCAGACGGCCGTCTGTCCGGTCTCGAATCCGTTCCGCGCGGCCCTCAGGTAGAGCCTCCACACCCGGAGGCGCTCCGGCCCTGCGATCCGCTCGGCCTTCTCCAGGTCCGAGTCGAGATTGGTCGCCCAATGGCGCAGGGTCTCGGCATAGTGCTGATGGATGTTCTCCACGTGTTGGACCTCGAGTCCGGCACGCTCGAAGGCGAGCAGGGTTCGCGAGATGTTCAACAGCTCTCCGTCCGGGAACACGTAGCGGTTGGAGAAGTCCCCACCCTTGTGCACGCCGTCTGTCTCGGGCGGTACACGGATGATTCCGTGGATCAGGGAGCGGGCCGATGGCTCCATCGCGGCAGCCACGCACCTCGCGTACTCGTCGATATTCACCTCTCCGACGTGTTCGACCATTCCGATACTCGCCACCGCGTCGAAGCGACGGTCTCCCAGGTCCCGGTAGTCGAGAACCTCGATCTTCACCTGGTTCGCGAGCCCGGCCTCTTCCACCCGACTCCGGGCGAGTTCACCCTGAGCGTCGGAGATGGTGATCCCCGTTGCCTCGACCCCGTACTCACGCGCCGCATGCATGGCGAGGCTGCCCCAGCCGCATCCGATGTCGAGGAATCGCTGTCCCGGTTCGAGGGAGAGCTTCCGGCAGATCACGTCGAGCTTGTTGGCCTGGGCTTCCTCCAGCGTCGTCGAGCCCTCGAAGAGGGCGCAGCTGTAGGTCATCGATTGGTCCAGGAACAGCTCGAAGAAGTCGTTGGAGACGTCATAGTGATGCCTGACGGCATCTGCGTCTCGCCGTTTCGAGTGGGGTGCGCCCTCAGGCTGGAGCTCGGAGGCGGGCGCGCCAGGGAACTCGAGCGAGTCCATCGCCCTCAGGGCAGCGAACGCGAACCGGAGTTTCGAGACCGGACCCATGGGCGGTGCCTTCCATCGACCGAGCAGACCGATGACCGCGTCGAGGTCGTCTATCTCGATCTCACCGAGGGCATAGGCACGTCCGAGTCCCAACTCCCCGGGTGATCGGAGCACGCGCCCGATAGCGCGAGGGGAGGTGAAGGTGAGGGTTGCGCCGGGGGAGGTTCCCTCGACCGTCGTGCCATCCCAGAACGCGATGTTGAAAGGACGATCGGGCATGCGCTCGATCGCCTCCCTCAGAGCCTTTGTGCGGTCCTTGCTGGTTGCGATTTGCGGAGGATAGTGCGGGAGAGGTGAACGGGGAGGAGGAAGGTCCTCAGCCGTCCGGGTCTTCACGTTCCCACAGTTTCCCGCGATTGTCGCGGATCACTGCGATGAGGGCGATCAGGATCGCCACTGCGAGGACGATGAAGGGGATCCAGTAGAAGGGCGAGGCTGCTTCCGCCGGCTTCGTCTGGAAGGTGAGGGTCTGGGCAAGGACGAGGATGTGGGCCACGATTATCAGATCACCTTGGTCGGGTTGTCGGGACAGGCTCCTGCTCCGCACTCGAGCAGCGTGGTAATGAAGTTCGCCGCGCAGAGGAACATACCCACCGCGACCACGAAGACCGCGAACTTCTTCACGAACGGAGGAATCTTGGCTGCTGCTCGCTTGCTCGGGACCTCGAACTGTGCGGGGAAGAACAGCACCACCGCGATCGCGATGATCATCGTCATGAAGACCACGAAGGCCCAGGTGTAGAGATGGAAGCCGAACACGGGGTCTCCGTAGGAGCCGGTTCCCGGTACCACGTGCAGGAGGACCTGACGCAGCGCCACCGAGGCCCCGAAGATCGATCCCAGCAGGGCGAATCCGTAGTGGAGGGGCCGAGGACCGTAAAGGGCATTGAGGGCGAGCCCGAACCCGGTTGCGATCATCCCGAGCCGGATGAGGAGGCAGAGCGGGCACGGCGGCTCGAGCAGGATGAACTGGAACCCGTAGGCGCCGAAGATCACTCCGAAGACGACCAATGCGCCGATCCCATTGAAGACTCGGACGATCTCGCGGGTGTTCCAGGTCCCTTGCATCATGGTCACAGCGCCAGGTGGATGTTCTCCGAGAGATGGAAGCGGAACATCGCAAGGGTCAGCAGCAGCGCGACCAGCCCGACGATGATCGAAGCCACGCGACGACCGGTAGCCGCGGCTCCGAACGCACCCAACCAAACCAGGAAGAGGATGGCCATCAAGGTGTCGGAAACCTATGAGGCCCGTCGGACGCCAATTCGTCGGAGTGGTCTACTCGCTGCCTGATCGGGGTGCCGATCCGCCGGGCACCTGGAGTGGTCCGGGCAGGACCCAGTTGAAGCGCCAGGCCAGTATCCGGACGATGAAGGTGACAGCGGTTCCGATCACCGCGGTCTCGATCTCGTTCGCCCCGAGGTTCCAGGCGATCAGGTAGGCGACCAGGCCCGCGAAGACCGCGGTGGCATAGAGCTGACCGCCCTTTCGGAAGATCTCGGGAGGGTTGGCCGTAGAGATGTCCCTCAGCGCCCCGCCACCGAGGGCGGCGATGAGTCCGACCAGGACAGCCGGCCACATGCCGAGGCCGAGAGCGAGGGTCTTGTTGATCCCGGTGACGCCGTACAGACCGAGTGCGGCGGCGTCCAGCACCACCAACAGCACGAGCGCCCGGTCTATCAGGCGGGCGCTGAGCACGATCACGATGGATGCGCTCAACGCAGCCACGATGTACCAGGGTGACTTCAGCGCGACCGGCAACTGGTTGAGGAGGATGTCGCGGATCAAACCGCCGCTGAGGCCGGTGACCAAGCCCAGGCCGATGATGCCGAAGAGATCGAAGTGTCTCCGGGCGCCGACCAATGCTCCGCCGAGAGCCGAGACCACGACCGCGGGCAGATCGAGCCAGAGAGGAACCTGAACGGGGTCTGGGACCACTCGGTGAAACCTAGACTCGGCGCCGGACTGCCCCACCGCCGGAGGGGGGGTTATGGTGCCGACTCGATGGCACCCGCTGTCAACCCCAAGCGCTGGTGGTCTCTCCTCGGCCTCTGTACCTTCACCGCGTTGGTCTGGCTGACCGCCACCGACATGAGCATCGCCTTGCCGACCGTCGGCAAGGACTTCAAGGCCTCGATGGACTCGATGCAGTGGGCGGTCTCCGGTTACTTCCTCGCTGGCTCGCTGATCATCGTCGGCGGCAGGCTCGGCGACCTCAGAGGCCGGAGATTGATCTTCTTCATCGGCGGCGGGTTGCTCCTGCTGGGTTCGATCGTCGCCGGTACCTCCACCGGTAACGAGCAGCTGGTGGTCGGCCGGGTGATCCAGGGGATAGGAGCAGCGGCCATACTGCCGACCTCACTCGCATTGGTCGCGGTCGGCTTCCCCGACAAGGAACGTCCCAAGGCGGTCGCGATCTGGATTGCCACCGCCTGGGTAGGCCAAGGTGTCGGGCCGCTCATCGGGGGTGGACTGGTCGATGCTTTCGGCTGGCAGTCGATCTTCTGGATCAACATCCCGTTGGGACTCCTCGCCTTGTTCCTCGTACGGCAGACCACCCCCGAGTCCAGCTCGGACGACGGCGGCAAGCTCGACGTACCCGGAGCGGTGATCCTGATGGGCGCTCTGGTGATGCTCTCCTACGCGCTGGTCGCCTTCGATACGGCAGCCACCGGTGAATTGGTGGCGCTCTTCCTGGGATCGGTGATCCTCTTCGCAGCCTTCGCTCTGGTCGAGCGGCGGGCGAAGGACCCTCTGGTCCCCCTGTCGGTGTTCAAGCGGCCCAAGTTCATGGGCGCTGTCTCGGCGAACCTGTTGGCCAACATCTCCTTCGCGGTGGTGGTGTTCCTGATGGCGCTCTATCTCCAGATCGTCCTCGACGAGAACGCATTCGTATCGGGCGCCATGCTGCTCCCGGCGACCGCAGCGATCCTGCTCTGCAACGTGATCGGCGAGCGTTGGACGAGGCAGGGCAAGTTCCTGCTCGCGATCTCTCTCGGTATGGCCTTTCTGGCAGCGGGGTGCGTGGTACTCACTTTCCTCACCGGCACCTACGGATCGTTGCTACCGGGCCTGATCCTGGTCGGGATCGGGGTGGGTCTTCAGATCACTCCGGCCACCGAACTGGCGGTGACCACCTCCGGCACCGGCGAGGGTGTCGCCTCGGGCGTCTACAAGGCGACCAGCATGATCGGCGGTTCCATCGGCGTCGCCGCGGCGACCACCGTATTCCAAGGGGTTGCCACCAAGAAGCTCGAGAAGGCGGTCAACGCTTCAGCCGCGGATTTCAAGGGCTGGCAGATCTCAGACCTGCTGAACGTGATGACCGGTTCCGAATCGCCGATCGGCCTGACCGTCACTGCAAAGAGCAGCGTCAATCAGGCGTTCGAGATCGCTGCAGGCGATGCGATGTGGGTCGGAGCAGCTGCAGCGATCCTCGGGCTAATGCTCGCCTTCGCTTTGCTCGGCGACAGGGGTAGACGCAGGACCCGCAAAGCCTGATCCGCGCACGATCGGTCCGATTACGCGATGCGTCGGCCAGTCCTGACTCTCGACCATGTGATTCTGCGCTCACCCGAGCCGCGGGCAACTCTCGATGAGCTTTCCGCCCGGATCGGCGCTCCGGTGCTCGCAGGGGTTCAGGAGGTATCCGGCATCGAGAGCGGAATCGTGCGCGCGGGGTCCGCGGACATCGAGGTTCTGGGCATCGGCTCAGAGCCGCCGGCCGAGGTCATGGGATACGGACTCGGGTTCAAGTCGGACGCCGAGTTGGAGGAGTGCGCGGCGACTCTGCGCGCGGCCGGGTTGCCGACATCGGCTCCGGTGCGCGCGACCGCGTCGAGCCGTTCTTGGCGAGCTTTTCAGGTACACGGGTTGCTGCCCGATCCCTTTCCGGTGCCGACGACCACACGCCCACCCGGTCTTCGCGACCGGCTCGTGGGGACGGCTTCCGAATGGGTCAGTCGCGTTCCCGCGGTTGCTCGGTACGCCACCAGCGATCCAGGTGACTCGATGGTCGTCGTCACCGAATACGAGTTCGACGCCGCTGCGTGGAGGGAAGCTGCCGGTCAAGGACCGGAGGTGGTCGCCGTCGAGGTCGGGACCGGAGCCTTCGATTGGGGAGCTCTGCCGCTTTCGCCAGGGCCACTGGTTCTCGATCCCAGTGGATCTGTCGGGGTGCGCCGAATCGTGCTCGCGGGCAGCGGAGAAGGCTTTCAACTCGGTTCGACCACGTTCGCGTATGAGGGCTCGGATCGACACGCTCGATGACGCAGCACTCGCACTCGCAAGTCTCGACACGTCTCTCTGATGCCGGAGGCAGGACTCGAACCTGCGACACGCGGATTATGATTCCGCTGCTCTAACCAGCTGAGCTACTCCGGCGAACGCGACAATCGTAGCGGCGCCGCGTCTGTCAGCCCGGCCGGGCGCTCTCTACCCTCTCCATCACCGATGAGCGACGGGCCCCACAGACTGCTTGCGGTGCCGAACTTCATGGTCGGATCCGACGAGCGCGTGGTCGGCGCCCTCGAGGCGACGCTGGGAGCAGAGTGCAAGGTCCTCGATTCACATATGGATGCGCGACACGGCAGGACCGTGATCACCGTGCTCGCCGAGGAGGCGGATCTCCTCGCTTCCCTCCCCGCCGCCGCTGCGCAGGCCGCTCATCTGATCGACATCACCAGAGGGGATGGCCTGCACCCTCACATCGGAGCGACCGATGTCTGTCCCGTGGTCTACCCGAACGATGGCCTTCGCGATATCGCGGCCGCCGTTGCCCTCGAGGTTGCCGAGAAGATCGGTGAGGCGGGGGTACCCGTCTTCCTCTACGGAGAGATGGCAACCGATCCGGAGCGCATCGAGCGTTCCTACTTCCGTAAAGGTGGGCTGCAGGAGCTGACGGCGCGGATGGCGAGTGGAGAGCTGAAACCGGATTTCGGCCCACCCTCTCTCCACCCGACCGCGGGCGCAACGCTGGTGACGGCCCGCCCGCCGCTGGTCGCCTTCAATCTCGAACTGGATACTGCTGATCTCAGAGCCGCGCGCGCGGTTGCGGCTGAGCTGCGTGAGTCAGGAGGCGGTCCCGTCGGCGTGCGGGCGATCGCGCTCCCATGGACCGAGGGCAGGACCCAGATTTCGGTCAACATCGGAGATCCCGTGGCTGTGCCGCTTCGCGAGGTGATCTCGCGCACCAGACGCCTCGCCGGGTCCCATGGCGCCAAGGTGGTCGCTGCGGAATTGGTCGGTCTTACGCCGCACGCAGCGCTCGCCGCCTATCCCGACGATCTGCCGATCGAGGGATTCGACCCCGACCGCAAGGTAATCGAGCGCCTGCTGGTCTAGATTTCCCGCCGTGGCCAAGTCGAAGCGCAAGCGAAAGAGGAAGCACCGCGGAACCCAGGCCGGCAGCATCGATCGGCGCACCAGCGGTCGTCCGCGGAGCCGTGCCGAAGCGCGGGCCAGGGCCAAGGCTGGCGCCAAGAAACGCGGCCCCGCTGCGCCCAAGCCACCGACCTGGAAGGGCGCGATCTTCAAGGGCCTCGCTGCAGCCGGCATCTTCTTCGTGCTGGTGGTGGTCGTCTTCAGCCGTCCCGTCGGGGCCTCGGTGCTCCTCGCCGTCTTCATGCTGGCCTTCTACATTCCCCTCAGCTACTACACCGACAGCTTCTTCTATCGACGCCGCGCTCGTCAGATAGAAGAGCGGCGGATCGCTGCCTCTCGCAAAGGCAAAGAGGCCAGCAGCCCTGACAAGGGCGAGAAGAAGTCCGGCTAGGTCGGACTGGTGCAGGTCTCTTCTTACACGGTCGGCCCGGTGGCCGAGAACACCTACGTCGTCCGCCCTCGAGAGGACGGGAAGTTGCTGGTGGTCGACCCCGGCGATGAGGCACCGATCCTCCTCGAGGCGATCGCAGAGGCCGGTGGGGAGGTCGAGGCAATCCTGCTCACCCATACCCACTTCGACCACATCGGTGCGGTTGCAGACATCGCCGAGGCCACGGGCGCGCCCGTCTGGTGTCCCGAACTGGAGGCGCCGATCCTCGCCGACCCGAATACCTACATGTCCTTTCCAGGACTACCCCCGCTGCGCGCCTGGGAGGCCGAGCACACGATCGCCGGTGGCGAGACGCTGGAACTCGGAGGAACCAAGGTCGAGGTGATCTTCACTCCGGGACACAGCATCGGTCATGTCACCTACTCGCTGCCCGACCACGGAGCGATGTTCTCAGGCGACGTGATCTTCAAGGGCTCGGTCGGTCGCACGGATCTTCCGGGAGGCGACCCCAAGGTCTTGCTCGACAGCATCGCGAAATTGGTCGATTCGCATCACCCTGAGACCGTGATCTATCCGGGCCACATGGAGCAGACCACGCTCGGAGCCGAGAAGGCCAGCAATCCCTTCCTGGTCGGGATCTCCGGCGGAACCTGAGGTCCGTGGGCGGGGTGATCTGCCCGCGGCGGTAAGGTCGTGAACCGATGAGTAGCTCCTTCAAGGCACCCAGAGGAACCTTCGATGCGCTACCCGAACAGCAGCCTGCGAGGCGGCTCGTCGAGGACACCTCTCGCCTCTTGCTGGAGCGCGCAGGTTACGCGCGAGTAGAGACGCCGATCTTCGAGGAGACCTCGCTCTTCGCCCGAGGGGTGGGGGAGAGCACCGACATCGTCACCAAGCAGATGTTCTCGTTCACCGATCAGGGCGATCGTGAACTGACTCTCCGACCCGAAGGGACTGCTTCGGTTTGCAGGGCCTACCTGGAGCACGGAATGCAGAAATGGCCTCAGCCGGTCAAGCTCTGGTACTCGGGTCCCTTCTTCCGCCACGAGCGGCCTCAGGCGGGACGCTACCGGCAGTTCCAGCAGATCGGTGCCGAGGCGATCGGGTCGGACTCGCCTTTGGTCGATGCGGAGATGATCGCGCTGTTGGCCGATCTGATCGCGATGCTCGGGATCGCCGATGCGCGATTGCGTCTCGGCAGCCTCGGCTCGGTCGACTCCCGGGCCGCGTATCTCGAGGAGTTGCGCGAGTATCTGCGAGCCAACGATTCGGAACTCTCCGAGGAGGTACGAGGGCGGATAGATTCGAATCCGTTGCGCGCCTTCGACGCGGATCACGAGGGAACGGCCAAGGTGATGGCGGAGGCTCCGACCATGCTCGACCGGCTCGATGCCGCGGACGCCGAACACTTCGAGGTAGTCAAGGGCGTTCTCGACGATCTCGGGGTCACCTACGAACTCGACCCCAGCCTCGTGAGGGGGCTGGATTACTACACGCGCACCGTCTTCGAGTTCACCTGCGACAGCTTGGGGGCTCAGTCGGGTGTGGGCGGAGGGGGTCGCTACGACGGTTTGATCGAGCAGTTGGGGGGCAAGCCGACCCCTGCGGTCGGCTGGGCCGCCGGAGTAGAGAGGCTCGTCCTGGCGATGCCGGAGCAGACCCCAGAGCCGCGAGCAGAGGTGTTCGTCGTCGCAGATGACGAGAATCGCCAGCGCGCGCTGAAGTTGGTGGTAGATCTGCGACGGGCCGGAGTGGCGGCTGATCTCGATCTGGCAGGGAGGGCCATCAAGGGGCAGATGAAACAGGCGGATCGTGTCGGGGCCAAGAGCTGCGTGATCCTCGATACCGACCAGGAGCCTGTCGTCCGTGACATGGAGAGCGGTGAGCAGGTCACCGTCGCCTGGTCCGGCCTGGTGGAGAGGTTTTCTCCTGACGCCTCCTGAGCGGCAGGCGTCTCCCGCATCGAGACCGCACATCTTGCGAGACTGAGAAGTCATGTCATCCGGTTTGCCCTCCCCCGAATCGAATCGCTTCCGCAGCGCCTGGTGCGGCGAGGTCCTGCCTGCGCGGGTGGGGGAGACGGTACGAGTAGCTGGCTGGGTCCATCGACGACGTGATCACGGTGGTCTCGTCTTCATCGACCTGCGCGACAGGACCGGTCTAGTCCAACTGGTGTTCGATCCCGACGATGCTGGAGAGGCTTTCGACCTCGGCCACAGGCTCCGTTCCGAGGACGTATTGAGCGTTTCCGGTGCGGTCGTGGAGCGTTCCCCGGACACCGTCAACCCCGAACTGCCAACCGGCTCGGTCGAGATCAGGGTCGCGGAGGCAGATCTCCTTTCTCACGCCGAGACTCCTCCTTTCGAGATCGAGTCGTTCTCCGGTGAGGTATCCGAAGAGACGAGACTCAAGTACCGGTATCTCGACCTTCGTCGCGATCGGATGCGGGAGGCGATGGAGTTGAGACACCGAGTGGCGCGCTCGATGCGAGAGTTCCTCTCCGAGGAGGGTTTCCTCGAGATCGAGACACCGGTTCTCACCCGCTCGACCCCCGAAGGAGCGAGGGACTTCCTGGTGCCGAGTCGCCATCGTCAGGGCTCCTTCTACGCCCTGCCGCAATCTCCCCAACTGTTCAAACAGCTCCTGATGATCGGAGGGGTCGAGCGTTACTTCCAGATCGCCCGATGTTTTCGCGATGAGGATCTGCGCGCCGATCGACAGCCTGACTTCACGCAGCTCGATGTGGAGATGTCATTCGTCGAGCCTGAGGATGTGATCGCGCTGAACGAGCGACTGCTCGCCACCGTCCTGGGTGAGTGCGGGATCGAACTGGAGCTTCCGATGCAGCGAATCCCGTACGACGAGGCGATCGCACGCTACGGGACCGATCGACCAGACGTGCGGTTCGGCCTCGAGCTGAGCGAGATCACAGACGTCTTCCGCGGCTCGGAATTCAAGGCGTTTGCAGATGCGATCGAAGGTGGAGCGGTGGTGCGCGCGCTGAACGCGGGCGCACACGAGATGTCACGTTCAGAGCTCGATGGCCTCGTCTCCGAGGCGCAGGAGATCGGAGCCAAGGGGTTGGTCTGGGCCGTGGTCGAGGATGCTGGCTGGAAGTGTCCGATCGCGAAGTTCCTCAGCGAAGGCGAGATCGCGGCTGCCAATGAGGCGCTCCGTGCAGAACCCGGTGACGTGCTGCTGATAGTCGCGGACTCACCCATGGCCTCGGCCGAGATCCTCGGTGAGTTGCGCAGCAGGCTGGGAGAGAGGCTCGGATTGATCCCGGAGGGAGAGCACCGCCTGGTCTGGGTGGTGGACTGGCCACTGTTCGCAGCGAACGAGGAAACGGGGTCTTGGGACCCTCTGCACCACCCCTTCACATCCCCAGATGGGGCTCTGGAAGCCTCCGATCCGGGTGCAGCGCGGGCGAGGGCGTACGACGTGGTCTGGAACGGATGGGAGGTCGGTGGCGGATCGATCCGAATCTCCGACCCCGAGGTCCAGTCGACCGTATTCCAGATACTGGGGATCCCCGACGAAGTCGCCGAGGACAGGTTCGGATTCCTGCTGCAGGCCCTCCGTCACGGGGCACCGCCCCACGGTGGAATCGCCTACGGTTTGGATCGGATTGTGGCGCTGCTACACGGCTCAGACTCGATTCGTGAGGTAATCGCATTCCCGAAGACGGCTTCGGGAGCGGATCCGTTGACCGGCGCTCCCGCAGCTGCCGATTCAGTCCAGTTGCGTGAACTGGGACTCGGCGGTCGCACCGCCCCCAAGAGTCCTGAGGGGCAGGGTCAGTGATCGAGGGGAGGCCACCCGACGACACGCCACGCGGAGACGATCCGGGCGTGGACGACGCCGACTGGAGACCGAAGCTTCCGGACCCGGAGCCAACCGAGCTCGGACCTCCCACCCCGATCGAGGAGATTCCTGTCGTGGATCCCTCGTCCATCCCCGACCCGCTCGAGACCGGCGAATGGAAGACGGCACCCGATCCCTTCGATACCGGCGTGCAAAGGGCAGCACGTCAGGCGCAGGGCGAGAAGAAGAAGTCGAGGAAGAGGAAGGGCAGGAAGGAACCGGTCACCCGGGAGAGACGCACCGCCGGTGTCGAGGCGCCGGCCGCAGCGTCGGCTACGAGTGGAAACGCAGCAGCTCGTCCCACCAGCTCCGAGTTGAAGCGACGGCGACTCGGAGCGCTGCTGGGAGGCATCCTCCTCGTTGCGGTGGTGGTGCTGTTGCTCGTCCTGCTCGTGAGAGGCTGCAGCGATGGCGGGGGTTCCAGCTCCTCGCCAACGGTTTCGGAGATGATCGGTCAGACCATCATCGGCAAGGTGGGCGACGCTGGCCCGAGCAAGGGGATGATCAAGCGGGTCGAGCGCGGTCAGATCTCCGGTGTCCTGATGGGTGCCGGGCGTCCGGAGGATGCGGATAGATTCGCCGCGAAACTCCAGAAGGCAGCGGCTCGCGGAGGACAGCCGCCAGTCCTGGTGATGATCGATCAGGAGGGTGGCTACGTGAAGCGCCTGCCGGGTCCACCGGATATCGGGCCGAACGACATGGAGGCTGCCGGAGGAGAGGATGCGGCGCTCTCTGAGGGAAGGAAGACAGGGGAATTCCTGAAGCCACTCGGTATCAATGTGAACCTCGCACCGGTAGTCGATGTGGCTCATGACGACACGGCCGACACGATCGCCTCGCGGATCTACAGCAGCGACCCGGCCACGGTCGGAAGATACGGTGCCGCGTTCGTAGAGGGCATGCAGGGCGCCGGCGTTGCGGCAACCCCGAAGCATTTCCCTGCTCTCGGCCTCGCCACCGAGAACACCGACTTCGCTCCTGTCACGGTGGATGCCAGTGCGAACGAGGTCCAAGCCGATTTAGAGGCTTTTCGTGCTCCGATCAAGGCAGGAGCGCGTCTGGTGATGGTCTCCAGTGCTGTCTATCCCGCCGTTTCCGGCGACGAGCAGGCCGTCTACTCCTCCGAGGTGATCGATGGCCTGCTGCGCAATCAACTCGGATTCAAGGGGGTCGTGATCAGCGATGATCTCGAGGCGCCTGCTGCGGGCACCTCTCCCGGGGATGCCGCGTTCCGCGCAATCAGGGCGGGCGTCGATCTCGTCCTGTTCGCTGGAACGAACGGCGCCGCGGTGAGCGCGTTCGACGCTCTCGAGAAGTCCTTCAAGAAGGGTCGGCTCGACCGCAGCACTCTGCAGCGGGCCTACGACCGCATCCAGGATCTGAAGAACGCTCTGGAAGGTTAGGCAGCAGCTCCGTGCGAAAGTCACTCGCACCGGATGCTTCCCGGGATCTGCTCCGAGAGCTTGCCGCGTTGCTCATCGCCATCGGGGTTGCCATGTGGGTACTCCGTACGGGCAGTGCGGCCGGAGCATTCGCCTCCTTCGCCATCCTCGGCATCCCAGCGATGGTGGTGCTCTGGATGGGATTGTCAGGCTCTCGTTCCGAGAGCGCGACCCGACCTTGGCAGTCGCTCTTCCTCACGGTCGGAGTGATCCTGACCGTCCTCGCATTGCGCCAACTCGCCAATTGGCTCGGCGAGCCCGGTGATGCATCCAACGGGATCAACGTGTTCTGGTCCTTCGGACTCGGAGCGGGGGTCTCCGCCTACGCGGCTCGAAGGGCCGGAGTGCGATTCCTGATCCTCTTCGCATGTCTCCTCTCAGCCGTGGCTCTGGCTGGCTTTCTCGATGCCGTATTCGACGGAGGCATCGCGGAGAGCTTCGGCGCCTTCAGAGGGTTGATGCTCCTGTACTCGCTGATCCTCGCCGGGATCGGTGTGGCCCTCTGGCGCGCCCCTGACCGCAGCGATCGGAGGGTCGAGTCGGAGTTCGATGAGGTCGCCTCTGATCTCCCTCTGCGTAACGCGTCTGAGGCATTCACTGCAGCGACCGTCGTAGCCGTGTTCGCCGGCGGCTACGGAATCACCTCAGCGCTCGGTCTGATCCCGACCATTGCGGGCGTGGACAGCGCCGGTTCCGGAATCGTCTGGGAGCTCGCCCTGCTGCTGGTCGGCCTCGTGGCGGTGATCGCCGGAGTGGGCATCGGGGCCCGAGGTCTGACCTGGGCTGGCGCTGTCGGCCTGATCCTGTTCTTCTACGTGGTCGGACTCGATGTCCACTCCGGAGAAAGGCGCCCCGACGCCTTCGGGGTGTGGCCGGCGTTGCTCATCGTCGTGGGTTCGGTGTTCCTGGTTGCCAGCCTCTTCCCGGAATCGAGCCTCGGCAAGGCGCCGAGGCGCCTGATCCAGCGTCTGCGCGAGCGTGGGCGAGCCGACTGATCAGAACACGAGGACGGTAGTCGAGCGGCTGCTCGAGTCGGTCAGCCGCGGCGATGCCGAGGCCCTGCGCTCGCTTTCCGATGAGTCGATCACCATCCACACTGCTCGAGGCGACCTCGTCGGCCCGGACGCTGCTGCAGAGTGGGTCTCCAAACGCTTCGACCATCTGGACCGTCGGTATCGCCTGATCGATCTCGAGGTGAGCGAAGGCGGGGTGAAGGTTCTGGCCGCTCTCGAGTACGTATGGAGGGAGTCGGGTGAGGTGGCCGACACGACCGAGGTCGAGATAGCGGTTGGCCTGAAGGACGGCTCGATCACTTCCTGGCGCGTTCTGGAAGATCAGGGATAACCACTCTCGTCGCTCTGCGACGGTGGTAGGGTGGAAGTCGGGGTTCGAACTCGTTCGACAGCCGTCCCCAATGTTGACCCAACACAATCGGCCAGGGTGTCGATTTCCGGCGTCCCCAGTTGCGCTGGGTTCTTCCGGTAGACGCCCACCTGTCCAAAGACGGGTTCTCAGGCCGGGACGGCAACGGCGAGTTGGAGCCCCTTTTCTTTTCTCGCTGCAACGGGGGAGAAGCCCCTCGACTCCCGCCTCAGCGCATGATGGATTCCACCGTACGCTCATCATGGCTCGAGTCGTTCGCGGTCACTCTGCGAGAGAGGCTCGTGGACCAGTCGCGGTCCGCGGCGCTCGCCGGAAGGTCACTCGGCTCAGCCGAGGAGTCGATCGCCGAGCTCGTCGAGCGTGATGCGGCGTTACTCTCGAGCGCGTCGCGGGATGAACTGAGGGAACTGATCGAGCGTGAGGCACTCGGGCTCGGCCCACTCGAAGAACTCCTGGCCGATCCATCGGTGGACGAGGTGCTCGTGGTCGGCCATGATCGCGTCTGGATGGAGCGCCGGGGCAGGTTGGAGCGCACGGGTGTGCGTTTCAGGGACGCGCAGTCACTCGATGATGCGATCGAGCGACTGCTTGCGCCGCTCGGCCGGAGGGTCGATGAACTCTCCCCGATGGCCGATGCGAGGTTGGTGGACGGCTCTCGGGTAAACGTGACCGTTCCGCCACTTGCGATCGATGGAGCCTGCCTGTCGATACGCCGCTTCGGAGCAGAGCGACCTTCACTGAGAGACCTGGTCGAGAAGGGGACTCTCAGCGAGAGCATGTTCGAGACCCTCACCCACGCGGTCGAGCGGCGCGAGAACATCCTGATCAGCGGGGGCACCGGTGCCGGCAAGACGACGCTGCTGAACGCTCTTTCTGCCCACATCGATCCGTCGGAGCGCATAGTGACCATCGAAGATGCGGCAGAGCTGCGTCTCTCCCAAGAGCACGTCGTGAGGCTGGAGTCACGACCCGCGAACGTCGAGGGTCGTGGAGAGGTGACGATCCGGGATCTGCTCCGCAACGCACTCAGGATGCGCCCCGATCGACTGCTGATCGGAGAGGTCAGGGGGGCCGAGGCGCTGGATCTGGTGATCGCCTTGAACACGGGCCACGATGGCGCCCTCTCCACGGTTCATGCGAACTCGCCCGAGGACTCGCTGGTCCGACTCGAGATGTTGGCCACGCTCGCGGGAGGCGGGCTGGAAGCAGGCAGGATCAGGGATCAGCTCGTCCGAGCCCTCGACCTGATCGTCCAGATCGACCGCGTCGCGAGCGGAGAGAGGTTGGTGACCGAGGTGGCGAGACTCGGAGCGGAGGGATTCGAGCCTGTGGACGTACATACGTCCAGGCAGTGATGACCCTTCAGAACTCCTTGGCCATCATGATCGGCGCAGTGCTGGCCGGTGCACTCCTGACCTTTGCGGCGAGTGATGTGATTCGGTCCATTCCCGGTCTGACGGAGTGGCTGCGTTCCAGCCTGATTCCCCTTCGTCGGGCAGGTGACGAGGGGTATCTCCCGGATCAGGCCGAGCGCCGGCGCCTGGGTCTGGTCGCCAGTGGGGCGATGCTGCTCTTCTCCGTCCTCGTGGCGGGGGTGGGACCGCTGATGCTCCTCGCAACCGCGGGCCCGGTCCTGGCTCTTGCTGTGATCAGACATCGTCGCTCGAAATACCGGATGCAGGTGGAAATCGCCATCCCCGAGGTGACTGCGGCTCTCAGCGACTCTCTTTCCGGCGGTGCGTCCCTGCAGGGCGCGCTTCTCGAGGTGGGTAGATCCCTCGAGGGACCACCGGCCAAGGAGTTCGCTCGCGTCCGGGTGGATCTCGGTCTAGGCCTGAGTGCACGCGAATCGCTCGATGGCCTCTCCCGAAGAGTGGGATCGGAGCGGGTCGATGCGTTGGTGACGATGCTGACTGCGGGCACCAAGAGCGGGGGAGACCTGGTCGTCCTGCTCCGGCGGTTCGGCGAAGCCGATCGGAGCCGGAGGCGGGCCCTTCGGGATGCGAGTTCCGCGACAGCCCAGGCCCGCTATACGGGCATGCTCGTGGTCGCGATGCCTGCTGGAGCGGCGCTCTTCGCAGAGGTCGTCAGCCCGGGGTTCTTCGCGGGGATACTCACCGATACGGCGTCGACCATGATGCTCGCGTTGGCAGGGCTGCTCCAACTGATCGGGCTGGTTGCTGTGAAGCGTCTCGGTCGGGCGGTCGAGAGATGATCCTGCTCCTCTGCGGACTCACGATCCTGCTGGCCGGGCTCGGCTCTTATGATCTGATCCGCGGTCACGGAGCATGGTTCCTATCGATATCCAGTCGCCTCGCGGATCTGCAGGTACCGTGGCCAGGCGGGAGGAGGGGGCTGTCAGGGGTCTTCGACTCGCTCGGCACCGAACACAGACTGCGGAGGTCAGGGCTCGGTCACCGGATGGAGACCTCGCACTTGATGGCCTTCAAGGGGGCCTCTCTCCTGATCGGCGTGGCGCTATGTGTCGGGTTGATCTCCGTGCTGGGTGGTGGACGTGCGACGATCGCGCTCTATCTGGCGCTTCCGTTCCTCTGCTACTTCGGTCCGGATGCAGCGCTGGAGTGGTACGGGCGTCGGCGTGTACGGGTCATCGAGCGCCTACTGTCCGACGCACTGGACCTCGCGGCCAATGGAATCAGCGGTGGCGAGGAACCACTTCGCGCACTCTCCGGAGCTTCGCCTTCCGACGGACCTCTGGGCTTGGAGCTGGCCGCCCTGTCGGAAGAGCGCAGGTACGGGTCGACCCGGAGTGAGGCTCTGTCGGGATTGAGATCCAGAGTCCCGAGCCGGGAGGTCACGGTGTTGGCCGCAGCGATCGAGCGCTCCGCGCGGTTCGGGTCGCCCCTCGGAGAGCGATTTCGCCAGCAAGCCGAAGACCTCAGGCACGATCAGAGACGGTTGATCTCCGAACGGGCTGCGCGTTCCTCACCTCGGATCCAGCTCGTGGTGGCCCTGTTGCTGGTCCCCTCCGTCCTGCTGATGATCGCCGCTGGGCTCTCGTCCAATTTGGGCTCGTTCATGTCGGGCCTCTGATCACAGAGGTGGTGCCGACTCATCGTGGTGTCGGCTTCGGCGCCTTCCTCGATTCCTGACGAAGCATCGCCGAGACCGTTCCCAGCGCCGCGAGGGTCACGAGGAGGCCTGTCACGGCCGAGAACGAACTCTCGGCGAAGATGAACGGATAGGTGATGAAGACCGAGATCTGCAGTGCGAGCCGGAAGCGTCGGTAGGCCTTGGCTCGGTCTCCACGCAGGAGTGGGATCAGCCCTGCGATCCCGATCGCGCTCGATATCGCACTCGAGATCAGTGGGATGAGGTTTCCTACCTTGAGGCTTTCGAGACCGTCTGCCCGGTAGCCAGGTGGCGCCAGGGAGTCCGAACCGCTCGAGAAGAAGACCAGAGCCACGATTCCGGCTGCCGTGATCAGAACGGAGAGTATTACCGCACCGGTCATGACGATCTGGAACCAGCGGGTCTGCACCCAGTCCTCGTATGTGCGCTGCATCCAGATGACGAGACGCTCCAGCCTTCCGGGCTCCTCCTCTCCGTCGGGTCTGGTTCGCTCGATGAAATCGAGCAGTTCGCTCGCCTGGTCGCTCGAGCGGATCGGCTCCAGCAGCGCGATGGCCATCCGGCGTTCGTCGGGGCTCATGCCGTCGATGAATCTCTCGCTGGCCAGGGTCGCAGCGTTCGCAAGGCGCTCACGCTCCCCCATCCGCCGTGCGCCCGTCCATTTCGAGATCAGGAATAGCGCGATGAAAACCACGTAGATGATCGCTGCGGTGGGTTGGAAGAAGTAGTCGTTGTCGGCGGTGACGAACTTTCCGACTTCGTCGATGAAGAAGCCGAATCCGATACCTCCGAGGATCGCCGCGGGTGCGATCAGGCGGCGGCCGATGTAGGAAGCCAGCATCCAGATTGCGGCGACCATGAACACGCCTCCCCACAGCAGGTGGGCGATGTGCAATTCGCCCGGAGACAGAGACGGATAGTTGGTTATCCACAGCTGCAGGCGGATCACGATTACAGTCGTGACCGCAGCGATCAGGAACAGATCCTGTCGCCGTCCGATATCGAAGCTGCGTACGGCTCGGCCGGTTTTCGCTCGGATCGGGCGACTCACCGGGCTCAAACTACGGCCGAGGGCGGATCGCACGCCTTCGCTCTACGCCCATTCGATCCACTTCGAGGCCGGCGCTGCAAACCGCCTTGCAGTTCCGGGGATCCGGATGACGGGCTCCAACCAGGGGTTGAACCTCGCTAACCGCTTGAAACCGTGGATTCCCGGCCTTTTCGCGGAGTCGTCTATTTACGTCCGGTGGATCAGATGCAATGCACGTGTTGCGAAGTGGGGCGAAGTGGGTTAGCGTGTCGCTCCTGAAGTTGGTCAACAGGGCCGGGGAGATGAGGTTCCTCCCACCTCACCTCTCCGGCCCGCTCCGAATCCTCCAGCAGCAGTTCGGGGTGGCCAGCTCGGGCCAAGGGAGCAGGAACCCAATCCGATATGTCTTTTCGCGGTCAATTCGAACACAGCCTCGATGCCAAGGACCGACTCACGGTCCCCTCGCGCTTCCGTGCAGCGCTGGCTGATGGAGTAGTTCTCGCAAAAGGGCTCCACCCCTCCGTGTGGGTCTTCTCGCCCGAGGGCTACGACCGGTTCACGCAGCGGTTTCTGGGCACGACCAACCCTCTGGGCCAGAAGGGGCGGAAGATGCGCGTGTACTTCGCGGGTAACTCCTTCGACGAGACGATCGATTCCGCAGGGCGGGTGAAGATACCCAGGAAGCTGATGGCCCACGCCTCCCTGAGCGAGGGTCCGTGCGCAGTCGTAGGCGCGGACGAGTGGTTCGAGATCTGGACCCCGGATGCCTGGGGCGCATACGAGAAGGATCTCGATGCAGAGATTGCCGATGTGGCGGAGAACCTCGCAGAGGCGGGGGAGTAGGAAATGGCTACCGCGACACACAGAATTCCCGGCTCGGCGTCGAATATTGCCTACGTGCCCGCTGATCACGAACCCGTACTGTTGGCCGAGTTGCTCGAGGTGCTCGACCTCCGCGAGGGACAGACCGTGCTCGACTGCACCTTCGGAGCGGGCGGCCACGCTCGAGCGGTAGCCGAGATCCTGGGGGCGGACGGAGAGCTCATCTGCGTGGACCGTGATCCGAGCACCCGTGAGCGCTGGGCCGATTTCGCCGAGACCGCGCCCTGCAGGACTCGTTATCTGCAGGCGAACTTCGTCTCGGCCCTCGAGGGGTTGCGGGGAGAGGGAGTCCGCCCCGACTCGATCTATATGGACCTCGGGATGAGCTCGATGCAGGTGGATGCCTGGGATCGGGGATTCTCCTATGCCTACGACGCGCCGCTCGACATGCGGATGGACCCCTCGCAGGAGATGTCTGCCTTGACCGTGTGCAACGAGTGGCCGCAGCAGAAGATCGCCCGCTGTCTCAGCGAATACGGTGAAGAGCGTCGTGCGGGCGCGATCGCCCGCGAGATCGTCGCACGCAGGCCGCTTTCCACCACATCGGAGCTCGTCGCCGCCGTGAAAGCGGCGATCCCACCGGCGGAGCGGTTCGGTCGCGGAAACCCAGCCAAGCGGACCTTCCAGGCGGTGAGGATCGCGGTCAACGCCGAGATCGAGTCCCTCGATCTGGCCCTGCCCCTCGCCTGGGAGCGACTGCCGGTCGGAGGGCGCCTCGCCGTGATCAGCTTCCACTCGCTCGAAGACCGCCCGGTCAAGCGTTTCCTGGCAGATCGGGCAAAAGGATGCGTCTGTCCGCCGGAGATCCCCGTCTGCGTATGCGGACGCGAGCCCGAAGCGGAACTGATCACCCGTCGGGCTATCGCGCCGACGCCCGAAGAGGTCGATCGCAATCCTCGCTCTGCATCGGCCCATCTCCGCTGTGGCCTCAAGCTCAGGTTCGCCGACCCGACGGAGGTCGGAGCCTGATGCCCGCTGGAGCCTCCGCAGCGCGCACCGCACCGGTGCGCCACAAGGTCCAGGTACGGACCCGTCGTTCGGTGTCCGCGCGTACTCCGGACGCACGACGGGCTGCTGCCGCACGACGGGCTGAGGCCCGGACCTCCCCCAGACGGACGACCCCGGCGGGGCGCTCGCGGCCCGCGTCGAATGCATCGGCGGTCGCGGGAGTGGCATCCCTACCCGGAGCAGCGGTTCGAAGCGCGGTCGCAGTGAGAGACATATCCGAGTCCTCGATGATCAAGAGGATGACCCGAGGCAGGGCCTGGGTGGCCGTGCTGACCACGATGCTGGCCGGAATAGTCGCGTTGAACGTCTACAGCGTCAGCCTGAACGTGAAGGCCAGTGCCGCAGCTACCGCCATCGATCGACTGGAGCGCGAGAACTCCGCATTCCGCGGTGAGATCGCCGAGAGACTCTCGAGCGATCAAGTCGAGGCCGCAGCTCCGTCTCTGGGGATGATCGTGCTGGACCCGACCGAGGTTCGATATCTGAACACGAGTCCGGACGACGCGGAACAGGCGGCACGCAACCTCGGATACACGCGCTAGGGGACTTCCTCGGTGCAAGCGATCAATCGGAGAGTCGGGCTGCTGTTCGGGGTATTCGCCTTGGTCCTGCTCGCAGCTCTGCTCCGAGCCGGTTGGTTGCAGGTGGTGAAGAGCGGGGAGCTGCAGGCGCAGGCACGTGAGCAACAGGTCGCGGAGGTCGAGGTTCCCGGCCTGAGGGGTCGTGTCCTCGACCGCAGAGGTCGCCCTCTGGCGTTGAGCGAGGATGCGGTCGACGTCGTCGCCACTCCGTACCAGATCAAGGACCCCGCGATGACGGCCGCCCGTCTCTCGCCCTATCTCGATGAGTCTCCGACCGAGATATCCGAAGCGATCTCGGATCCCGAATCGGGCTTCGCCTACGTCTCCCAGGGGGCGAGCCTGTTCGATGGGAACGAGATCGAAGACCTCGACCTTCCGGGGATCACCACGTTGCCGACCAGCCGTCGCGTCTATCCGCAGGGGGCCGTTGCCGCGCACGTGATCGGAGCGGTTGGCAGTGAGAATCAGGGACTGACCGGTCTCGAGGCCGGGCAGCAGGCGGTGCTCGGAGCGACCGACGGGAGTCAGGAGATCGTCTACGACGCTCGTGGATACCCCCTGCGATTCGAGACCTCGAAGGAGGCTTCGATGGGCGCCGACATCCAACTCACGCTCGACTCCTCTATCCAGGCCAAGGCCGAGACAGCGGTCGCAGCGGTAGGTCAGCGCTACGCAGCCAAGAGCGCCGCAGCCGTCGTGATGAATCCGAACACCGGAGACGTCCTTGCCATGGCGAGTTGGCCCGGTTTCGATCCGGAGGACCTCTCCAAGGCCACGAACGAGGATCTGCTCAACCGTCCGACCGGCTACACATACGAGCCCGGATCGACCTTCAAGGCCTTCACGGTCGCCGGCGCGCTGGAGGACGGGGTCGTCAGCCCATCGTCCTCGTTCACCCTCGCCCCGAAGATCAAGGTCTACGACCGTGTGATCGGCGAGTCCCACTCGCGCCCCACCATGACCATGTCGGTGAGCGAGATCCTCGCTCAGTCCTCGAACGTCGGCGCGGTGACCATCGGCCTCGAGCACGGTGCCGATCGCTTCTCGCAGTGGGTGGATCGCTTCGGGTTCGGAAGACAGACCGGCATCGAGTTCCCCGCCGAGGAGAGAGGGATCGTGCCCGAGCGGGACGAGTACTCGGGATCTTCGATGGGCAACCTGCCGATCGGCCAAGGTCTCTCGGTCACCCCGATCCAGATGGCGAGCGCATACTCGGCCATCGCCAACGGCGGGAAGCTCCTCGCTCCGAGGCTGGTCGAGTCGGTCGACGGCAGCCCGACCACACCCGCACGCAAACCCGAGCGGATCATCAGCGAGTCCACCGCCGCAAGCGTGCGGGAAATGCTCAAGGGCGTGGTCGAGGCGGGAGGTACGGCTGCGGAGGTCTCGGTTCCGAACTACACACTCGCCGGCAAGACCGGTACAGCCGAAAAGGCAGAGGACGGTGGCTACTCGGAGACCCGCTACGTGGCGTCCTTCGTCGGTTTCGCCCCCGCCGACAACCCCCAGCTGGTGATCGCCGTTCTGGTCGATGAACCCAAGTACGAGACCTCGGGCGGCAAGGTCGCCGCTCCGGTGGTGGCCGATATCGCCTCGTTCGCCCTGCCCTATCTCGGAATCGCCCCGGGATAGGCGCAGGCTGGGCGGTCCTCCGCCGGGTGCCTGAAAAAGGCTCCATGCCCGCTCCTAGAATCGTTCCAATGCAACTGGATGAGCTCCTGCGTGCGGTTGATCTCGACTCGCACCTCAGCGGAGAGGGTGCGGTGGAGATATCGTCGCTCGCCTACGACAGCCGTCGGGTCGAGCCCGGCGCTCTCTTCTTCTGCGTGCCCGGAGTGGGCGAGATCGACGGTCACGACTTCGCCACCGATGCGGTGGAGGCTGGTGCGGTTGCGTTGGTGGTCGAGCGAGAACTCGAACTGTCCGTCCCGCAGGCGGTGGTCGGAGACTCGCGGGCGATGATGGCGCCGATCGCATCTCGTTTCTTCGGGGACCCCACCGCCGAGATGATCTTGGTCGGAATCACCGGGACCAACGGAAAGACCACCACATCCTTCCTGGTCAGATCGCTCCTCGAGTCGGCCGGTCGACGCTGCGGGCTCCTCGGCACCGTCAAGCAGGTCGTCGGCGGTAAGGAGTCCGCGGCCGAGCGGACCACCCCAGAGGCGATCGATCTGCAGATGACATTCCGCGAGATGCTCGATTCCGGTGATGAAGCCTGCGTGATGGAGATCTCCTCTCACGCTCTCGCGCTGAAGCGGGCAGCCAGCATCCACTTCGACGCGAAGGTCTTCACCAATCTCACTCAGGACCACCTCGATTTCCATCCTGGGATGGAGGAGTATTTCGAAGCCAAGAGATTGCTCTTCGCCGTAGAGGGCGGGGTACCCGAGATGGAACTCGAGGGAGGTGTCTCGGTGGTGAACGTCGACGATTCCTATGGTCGTCGTCTCGCAGATGAAATCGGCAGCGGTCCCGCCTTAGTCACCTTCTCGGCTGACGGAGGCCTCGCCACTCTCAGCGCCCGAGGTGTCACATATGACGCCACGGGCTCGGAGTTCGCGTGCCTCGGTTCGGATGGAGTCGAATTCGAGGTTCGAACTCCACTCCCGGGCAGGTTCAACGTAGAGAACGCCTTGGCGGCACTCGGCGTAGCGGTCGCGCTCGAATTGGATCTCACCGCTGCGTCGATTGCCCTCCAGGATGCGGAGCAGGTTCCCGGCAGGTTCGAGTCCGTGCACGCAGGCCAGTCGTTTGCGGCGATCGTCGATTACGCCCACACGCCGGATTCGCTCGAGAACGTACTGACCGCAGCACGTGAGTTGACCCCGGGAAGGCTCGTTGCCGTCTTCGGGTGCGGTGGTGATCGCGATCGTGACAAGCGACCTCTGATGGGGAGGGCGGGCGCAGAGCTTTCGGACCTCGCGATCATCACCTCCGACAACCCCCGCTCGGAAGATCCGATGGCGATCATCGAGCAGGTCCGCGCCGGGGCAGACGGGGTGGAAGGGGCGGAGATCGAGGTGATCGAGGACCGGCGTGAGGCGATATGCAGGTCGTTGGAAGGCCTCACGACCGGGGACACGGTGGTGATCGCCGGGAAGGGGCACGAACAGGGGCAGGAGTTCGAGAAGGGCAGGAAGATCCCTTTCGACGACCGCGAGGTCCTTCGTGAGGAGATCGAGGCCAGGGCGGGGCAAGAAGGTGGGTGATCCCGTGATGGTCACCGGTACCGATCTCGTAGAGGCGGCCGGAGCCAAGCTGATCAGTGCGGGGGGTGGGGGACTGCCGTTGCGTGCGGTCATCGACTCACGTGAGGTTCGAGCGGGAGACCTCTTCGTCGGGCTTCCGGGCACCACCTGCGACGGCGGTGCCTTCGCCGCCGAGGCATTGGAGAAAGGGGCGTGGGGGGTCTTGGTGTCGGACGAGTGGGCGGACAGCGTCGAATCCGGGAAAGACTGGGTGATAGGAACCGAGGATCCCCTTCGCGCCCTCCAGGCGATCGCACATCGGCGGTGCCTCGATCTCGGCTGCAAGGTGGTGGGGATCACCGGGTCCAACGGCAAGACCACGGTCAAGGACATCTGCCGCGCCCTGTTGGGCGAATCCACACATGCCAGTCGGGAGAATCGGAACACCGAGATAGGAGTGCCCCTGACCATCCTCGAGGCGCCAGCCGATACCGAGTTCCTCATCTGCGAGATGGGAATGCGCGGCGTCGGGCAGATCACCGAACTCTGCGAGATTGCCGCACCGGATGTCGGCGTGGTCACGAATGTCGGCCCTGTACACCTGGAACTGCTGGGGTCGATCGAGGCGATAGCTGCAGCGAAGGCGGAGATGCTTGCGGGTATCAAGGGTGGGGGAACGGCTGTGGTTCCGGCCGACGCCGGATACCTCGGACCCCACCTCAGGGGCGAACTCGAGCCCTGCGCAACCGAAGGCGTAGAGATCCTGCGGTTCGGTCCAGGCGGGGATGTGTTCATCAGCGCAGTCGATCTCCTCGGCGGCGGGATCAGAACAGAGGTCGAGGCAAGAGGGGAGACCTGCGAGTTCAGCTTCCCCTTCTCGGGAGAGCACAACTTGCTCAACGCCCTAGCCGCCATTTCGGTCGGTATCGCTCTCGGGGTCGACCTCGCGACCATGGCACGACGGGCGCCGGGAGTAGTCTTCTCACGCCTGCGGGGAGAGCTCGTTCGGCTGACGGGCGGATCCGTGCTGATCAACGACTGTTACAACGCAAACCCGGTTTCGATGCGAGCGGCGCTGGACCACCTGTCCACTTTCGATGCCGACCGCCATCTGGCCGTGCTCGGGGAGATGCGTGAGCTCGGTCCGGAAGCCGATCGATTCCACTCCGAGGTCGCAGACCACGCGCGTGAGGTCGGGGTCGACCTGTTGATCGGGGTAGGTGAGCAGGCCAAGGCCTACGAGCCCGATCAGTGGTTCGCTACGGCGCAGGAGGCAGCCACCGGTCTGGCGGAGGTGATGGGCGACGAGGATGCGGTGCTCGTCAAGGGGTCGAGATCGGTCGGACTCGAGGTAGTCGCTGACCGGCTGACTGGCGAGGGTCCCTGATGCTGGGGGAGATACTCATCGCGTCGATGGGCTCGATGCTGATCTGCATCTTCCTCGGCCCGAAGTTCATCTCCTACCTCCGGGTCAAGGAGTTCGGTCAGCAGATCCGTGAGGAGGGGCCGGCCGAACATCACGAGAAGGCCGGTACTCCCACCATGGGCGGCCTGATCATCTTCCTTGCGATCTCGATCCCTTTCATCGCGCTTTCGGATCGCGATCCCGCGAGTCTCGCCGTGCTCGGCGTGGCTCTCGGCTGCGCTCTGATCGGATTCGCCGACGACTTCCTGAAACTCGTCAAGCGCAGGTCGCTCGGACTCTCGGCCCGCTGGAAGCTCCTCTTCCAACTCGGTCTGGCCATAGGGCTGTGGTGGGTCGCCCGGCACGAGGTAGGACTCGACCCCCAGTTGCAGATCCGGGTCGCCGACGCGACGGTCCCGCTCTCGGACGGCCTGTACCTCCTGTTCGTCTTCCTGGTCATCGCCGGTTCGTCGAACGCGGTGAACCTCACCGACGGTCTCGACGGTCTCGCTGCAGGTTGCTGCGCGATCGTCCTGCTCGCGTACACCGCGATCACCTTCATCACGGGCGAGCAGGAGAACCTCTCGATGCTCTCCGCCTGCCTCGTTGGAGCATGCATCGGGTTCCTCTGGTTCAACGCCTTCCCGGCTTCGATCTTCATGGGTGACACCGGTTCACTCGGGCTCGGAGGGGCGATCGGTGCACTCGCAGTGATGACACAGACCGAGATCCTCCTCATCCTGATCGGTGGGATCTTCGTCATCGAGGCGCTCTCAGTGGCGCTCCAGGTCGCCTTCTTCAAACTCTTCCAGCGTCGTGTCCTGCTGATGGCTCCGGTCCATCATCACTTCGAGTTGATGGGATGGTCGGAGACCAAGATCATGCTCCGGTTCTGGATCATCGCGGCAGTCTGCTCGGGGATCGGATTCACCCTCTATCAGCAGTCG
>CAZQMB010000002.1:20254-67469 GCA_964594365.1 uncultured Conexibacteraceae bacterium | reverse complement strand
CTGGATCATCGCGGCAGTCTGCTCGGGGATCGGATTCACCCTCTATCAGCAGTCGATCGGCTGAAGAACTACCTCATTCACGCCTGAGCCCGGCTGCTCGCGCCTGAACAGGCGTGTCGGCAGGTAGGGACTCAGGCGTGGGAGGCGAAAGAGGACTTGATGAATCCGCGCCAGAAAGAGCGCACACGTCCGCCCCTGCCAGAGGGGCCGTTTCTCGTTGTCGGCATGGGTCGCTCCGGGCAGGCGGTGGCCAGGATGCTCGCCGCTGCCGGCGCGGAGGTACGAGGCTGTGATGCAGGCGAACCAGCAGGAGCAGCGGATCTGGTCAGCGAGGGCATAGAGGTCTCGCTCTCGGACCAGTCAGAGGACCTCCTCGTGGGTATCTCCACACTGGTCAAGAGCCCCGGCGTACCGGGCAGCTCGCCGCTGATATCGGCCGCAATCGAGCATTCGATCGAGGTGACCGGGGAACTCGAACTGGCGTGGAGATCACTCCCCAATCGATTCTGTGCTGTCACCGGAACCAACGGCAAGACCACGGTGACGGAGACGATCGGCCACATCCATCGCGTCGCAGGGGTTCCGGTGGAGGTCGCCGGAAACGTCGGCAAGCCCCTCGCCTCACTGGTCGGACGTGCTGATCCAGATGCAACGGTCGTATGCGAGTGCTCGAGCTTCCAGCTGGAGGACTCATCCGAGTTCTCCCCCGAGGTCGCAGTGCTGTTGAACCTCTCACCTGATCATCTCGATCGACATGGATCGATGGAGGAGTATCTCGGCGCGAAACTGAAGATCTTCGCCAATCAGGCGCCCGGTGATACCGCGGTGATCAACTCGCGAGACGCGTTGCTCGGGGAGGTCGAGCTTGCCGGTGATGCCGAGGAGATCGGTTTCTGTGGACCGGGTGACGGGCCGGCGCTTCGCAGCGTCGGATGCGATGCCGAGGTCCGGGAAGGCCGAATCCTCTGGCGGGGTGAAGATGTGATCGACGTCGCCGACCTCCCACTCCCCGGCGAGCACAACCTCTCCAACGCGGCCGCAGTGACTGCGGCCTCTGTCGCCTGCGGCATCGCACTCGATCATGTCGCCGCCGGCCTCCGCTCCTTCGAGGGTGTTGCCCACCGCCTCGAGTTGGTGACTGAGACCGAAGGGGTCCGTTACGTGAATGATTCGAAGGCGACGAACGTCGCGGCTGCCTCTGCAGCGATCGCCTCGTTCCCATCCGGGGTCAGGGTGATCTTGGGTGGCTCGCTCAAGGATGAGTCGTTCGAGCCTCTGCTCGAGGTGGTGCGCGAGCGCTGCACGGGTTGCTATCTGGTCGGCGAGGCCGCGAGCTCCCTCGACTCCGCGCTTGCGTCTGCACGAGACAGCGGAGTGGAGGTCGTTACCTCGGACAGCTTCGAGGAGGCTGTCGAGAGGGCCTCGGACGCCGCGCTGGAGGGAGAGGTCGTCCTGCTGGCCCCCGCCTGTGCGAGCTTCGATCAGTTCGAGGACTTCGAGCAGCGCGGCGACAGATTCAGGGAACTGGTCGAGAGGAGGACCGGAGGATGAGTGGTCTGCTCCCCAGCGGTCCCAGGAGGAAGCGCGACGCCCCGCCACCTGAGTATTCGGTGATGCTGACGGCGACACTCTGTCTTGTCGCGTTCGGCGCCCTGATGGTGTTCAGTGCGACCTCGGTGAAGGCGGTACTCCCCGAGGGTGGAGGGGACAGCGCCGAGTACCTGAAGCGGGTGGCGGTCTTTGCCGTCCTCGGGCTCATCGTCATGCGCGTCTTCTCGACCTACGGCCTTCGGCTCGCGAGGGTGACCACCCCGGTATTCCTCGTCGTGGCGTTCTTGATGCTCCTCGCGGTGCTGGTTCCCGGAGTCGGTCAGACCGTCAACGGTTCCCAGCGCTGGCTCGGCGCAGGGGTGGTCCAGTTCCAGCCGTCGGAGATCGCCAAACTGGCGGTCCTGCTCTACGGAGCGCACTTGCTCGCTGCCGAGCCGCGGCGGGTGAGGACCCTCCAGGGGCTCGGGCCCTTCCTCATCGTCTGCGCAGCGTTCCTGGGGCTCATCGCTCTGCAGCCGGACCTCGGCACGGCAAGCACGATCATCTTCTCGTCAGCCTGTCTGCTCCTGCTTGCGGGGACCAAACCCCGCACGCTCGCCCCGGTCGCAGCGGTACTGGCGGTCGGCGTAATCGCGCTGATCGCCAGTCATCCCTACCAGCAGGCGAGGCTCACCAGCTTCCTCGACCCTACGGCCGACCTCTCGGGCGCCGGGTATCAGAGCGCTCAGGCCGAGATCGCGATCGGATCAGGTGGGCCGTTGGGAGTGGGTCTCGGGGAGAGCATCCAGAAGGCCTCCTACCTGCCTGAAGCACACACCGACATGATCGCGGCCGTGATCGGGGAAGAGTCGGGCTTCGCGGGGATGTTGGCGTTGATAGCTCTCTTCGGGATGTTCGGTTGGGCCGGATTCAAAGCGGCCCATCGTGCGACCGATCGCTACTCGAAGCTCCTCGCGGCATCCCTCACGTCCCTGATCCTGATCCAGGCCGGGATCAACTTGTTCGCCGTCATGGGACTCGCTCCCCTCACCGGCATCCCGCTCCCGTTCGTCTCCTATGGAGGTACGAGTCTCGTGGTGATGCTCGCTGCCGTCGGCTTGCTCCTCAACGTCGCGCGAGGTCCCGTGGCGGCTCGCTCCTCGGTGCCGTCCCGGAGCGGGCAGTCCACGGCTGCCCCCCGCGTTCCCCGACGCCGTCCCCGCGCCGGAGGCGCTGCGAAACTGCAGGTAATCGAAGGTGGCAAGAGCAGGCCCAGGACACCCCGAAAGCGACCCGCTCCGGGTCGTGATCGCAGCCGGCGGCACGGCGGGACACGTCGTTCCCGCGGTGGCGGTGGCGGACGAGCTTCGGGCTGACGGAGCCGTAGTCACCTTCCTCGGCACGCGAGAGCGGGCAGAGGCTACCCTCGTGCCCGATGCGGGCTACGAGATCGACTTCCTCGACCTCACCGGGCTCGACCGTGGTAATCCGCTGAAAGCGGCCGGAGCTCTGGCCAAGGCAGCGATGGCCCTGCCGCAAGCGACCAAGGTCCTTCGGGAGAGATCGGCTTCTGTGGTCCTCGGTGGAGGTGGGTACGTGTCGGGGCCTGCCGGGTTGGCCGCGCTCGGCCTCGGTATCCCGCTCGTCCTGACCGAGGCGGACAGTCATCTCGGACTGACCAACCGCGCACTCGCCCACAGGGCAGACACCGTCTGCCTCTCATTCCCCATCGAGGGTCGTGACCATCCGCCCTTCACCGTGACCGGTCGCCCGCTTCCGCGTGGGCTGACTACCGCGGATCGAGCCTCAGCGCGGACACGTTTCGGCCTCGAGCCGGATGACCTCTGCGTCCTCGTGGTGGGCGGGAGCCTCGGTGCGAGGAGCCTCAATCTCTGCGCGGTTTCCGCGCTACAGCCCCTCGGAGTGAGCGTGATCCACATCAGTGGCGAACGCGATTACGACGAGGTCTCGGCTCAGCTGGCGGCCAGAGGGAATCCCACCGGCTATACCCTGCTCCGCTACGAGCCGGGCCTCGGAGAGGTGCTCGCAGCGGCAGACCTCGTGGTCGGGAGGTCAGGTGGTTCCGTGTTCGAGATCGCCGCTGCCGGAAAGCCGGCGGTGCTCATCCCCTACCCTCACGCCACCGCCGACCATCAGACACGGAACGCAGAGTGGATGGTCTCCGGCGGCGCGGCACGGATGCTGGCGGACTCCGACTTGGATTCGGGCACACTTCGCACTGCCGTCGCCGACCTGCTCGACGATCCGGATCTGCTCGCCGAGATGGCGGCGGCCTCGGCTGCTCTAGCCCGACCGGATGCTGCCGCAGAAGTTGCGAGGCTCGTGGTCGGCGCAGCGAGATCACGACGGGCAGCCAACGCCATGGAGGAGCCACATCGGGTCGATGCGACCCGATCCGGGGACGCGGCGAAGGCGGAGGACATGACCGGACGAAACCTCTACTTCATCGGTCTCGGAGGGGCTGGCATGTCAGGACTGGCAGCGATCGCTGCCTCGAGAGGAGCTGGGGTCAGCGGCTCGGACCGGAGCGATTCCTCCTACCTCTCTCGTCTCGGGTCCCTCGGCATTCCAACCGAGATCGGGCACGATCCCCAACGCCTTCCGGAGGGCTCCGAGGTGGTCGTTTCGAGCGCCATCGCTGAGGACAACCCGCAGCTCATGCTGGCCCGAGAGCGGGGTCAGCGAATCATCCACCGGGGTGAGATGCTTGCGGAGGTGTCACGGGCGCGACGCCTGATCGCCGTTGCCGGTACGCACGGGAAGACAACCACCACCGCACTCTGCGTCCATCTGATGCGAAGCCTCGGGATGGAACCCGGTTTCCTGATCGGCGGCGAGTTGCCAGGCGCAGGCCCTTCCGGAGCGCCGACGAATGCAGGCTGGGGGGCTGGCGAGTGGATGGTCACCGAGGCCGACGAGAGCGATGCGAGTTTCCTCGAGCTCTCTCCCGAGGTAGCCGTGGTGACGAACCTCGAGCTCGATCATCATGCTCGCTGGGCATCACTCGAGGATCTGCGCAAGGCGTTCAACGGGTTCGTCTCGCACTCGGAATCGATGATCGTCGGACCCGAAGTAGACCTCTCCGGCCCCGGGCGTTGCCTGCGATTCGGCATCCTCGGAGGAGAGCAACGACTGGAGCCGGCCCTGCCGACCGAGATCGAGGCGAGAGATCTCTCTCTGTCGGGCGCGGGCACCTCGTTCCGGATCAGTGGCTTGCCCGGATTCGCTGACGATCTCGAGCTGAGGACCTCATCACCCGGGCGCCATAACGTCTTGAATGCTCTCGCAGCGGTCGGCGCTCTGGGGTCGGCTGGTCTGCTCGATCAGGTCGAGCCGAAGGAGCTCGAAGAGGCGCTTGCCAGCTTTCCGGGGGTGGCTCGGAGATTCGAACGGAAGGGGCGTATGGCATCGGGAGCGCTCGTCTACGACGACTACGCTCATCATCCAACCGAAGTCGCTGCGGCACTGGAGGCGGCGCGTCAGGTCGGTTCGCGGAGGGTCATTGCCATCTTCCAGCCTCATCTCTACTCGCGGACGAAGGCTCTCTCGAGTGAGTTCGGTCGTGCTCTCGCTGCCGCAGACGAGATCGGAGTCCTCGAGGTCTATCCGGCGCGCGAGACGCCGGTGGGGGACCTCGAGGGCGTGACCGGCAGATGGGTAGCCGAAGCCGCTGCAGACGCAGCGGGCGGCAGGCCCGTCTGGTGGCTGCAGAACCGGGAAGGCGCCCTAGAGGCTCTCTCCGGTCGGCTTACCGAGGGGGATCTCGTGGTCACGCTCGGAGCCGGAGACATAGATCGCCTGGCCGAAGATCTCGTGGCGGAAGGGAATGGATGAGCGGTGCGCCTCCCACAACCGAAGATTTCCCACTCGATCGCCTCACCACGATCAGGATCGGAGGCCCTGCCGACCACTACGCAGAGCCCGAGAACGAAGAAGACCTGGTGGCCCTCCTTGCATGGGCCGCAGAGGAAGCCCTCCCCTTGGGGATCGTCGGATCCGGTTCCAACCTCCTGATCGCCGACTCGGGCTTCCGGGGACTCGTGTTGAAGCTGAAGGGCCCTCTGGCGGAGGTCGAGAGGGTGGAGGACGTGGTCGAGTGCGGTGGTGGCGCGAGGTTGCCGTCGGTCTCGGCCAAGGTGGCTGGTTGGGGGCTCAGCGGATTGGAATTCGGCGTGAACATTCCGGGGACGGTCGGCGGGGCGGTTCGCATGAACGCGAACGCCTACGGAGGCGAGTTGGGGCGGGTGCTCACCCGGGTGAGTATCTGTACCGCTGGAGGGATCCGCGAGGCAGCGCCCGAAGATCTCGGGTTCAGCTACCGGAATTCCAATCTCGAACGGGGTGAGGTGGTTTCGAGGGCCTGGTTCTCCCTGTCTCCGGGCGAGGTCGAGGTGATCAAGGAGACGATGGCCGAGATGAGGGGTAGACGCAAAGAAGCTCAGCCGTCTGGAATCAAGACCTTCGGCTCGACTTTCGTGAATCCAGACGACGAGCGTGCCGGCGGTAAGTCTGCGGGGATGCTCCTCGACGAGGCCGGCTGCCGCGGGTTGACGGTTGGCGGCGCGAGGCTCTCCGAGAAGCACGCGAATTTCGTCGAGAACTTCGACTCGGCTACGGCAGCCGAGGTGCTGAAGGTGATGTCCGAGGCCCGGCACCGCGTGCACGCAGAGTTCGGGGTGATCCTCGAGCCGGAGGTGCAGACCCTCGGTGAGATCGATTGGCCGACCGACTGGGAGATAGAGGGGTGAGGGTTGGGTGGCGCGTCTGGCGCCTTCGCCTCACCGCACTCGCGCTCTTGCTGGTTGCACTGCTGGCTGCCTACTGGTTCTGGTTCAGGGATTCATCCCTCGTAGCCGTCACGAAGGTCGAGGTCGAGGGTGCGACGGTGAATCGCAATGCGATCCAGAAATCGCTCGAGCGGGTGGGCCTCCAGATGACCACGCTCAATGTCGATCAGGCCAAGCTGATCGAGGCTCTCGGGGCATTTCCCACTGTGGCCGCCATCACCACCTCGACCGATCTACCTCACACGCTCGAGGTGAAGATCCGCGAGCGACCCCCTGTGGCCGTATCGACCATCGAAGGGGAGGTAACCGGCATCTCGGCGGACGGCTACGCATTGATCGGCCTCGATGTGGCGGGCTTCGATCTGCCGACCATCACCGCCACTCTCGCATCCGGAGGCCTGGTGGATGATCGCGGAATAGCCCAGGCTTCGATCATCGCAGCGACTCCCGGACCACTCGAACCGGGTCTGATCTCGGCCGCGTGGGAGGAGACCTACGGGGGTGTCGTGGTCGATCTGAGCGGAGCGCCCGAGCTGCGGTTCGGCGACGGCGACGACGGCCGCGCGAAGTGGGCGGCCGCCTCCGCGCTCCTGGCCGACCCGGGCCTGGGCTCGCCTTCCTACATCGATGTCAGCGCCCCCGGACGTCCTGTCACCGGATAGCTCCGCACTGGTCCGTAAGGCTCCCGCAAAGCCGCCAGAGGCCGTTTCTGCACTGCTTTTTGCACTCCCTCAGGGGTGCGTTGATGGTCGTGGAAATCAGGGAAAGTCCCTGACTCCGGCTGATGTCGTGATCTCGTTCTATACGCGTTTTACAGGGAAAACCCGGTGCCCGGCGAAACCCTAAGGCTCAACCAACGGTCCAGAAGAGGGGGGTCAAAACCTTCGAGTCGAACTCGAGGGTTTGGTCATTTTGGCCATTGACACCTGTCCCCGATTGACCTACCGTCGTCTTGCTTGTGGTGGCCTCTGAAGGGCTTCCCGCAAGGGGTTTGCGGAGCGTCTGGGAGGGCCTCATCGGATGAGGCTCGGGCGGACCGGCGAGACCGAAAAAGGAAACGGAGCAAGACCAAAAAAATGGAGACCTCTTACCTCGCGGTCATCAAGGTCGTCGGTGTCGGCGGCGGTGGTTCGAACGCCATCAGCCGGATGGTCGACGCAGGTCTGCGTGGAGTCGAGTTCATCGCCTGCAACACCGACGCTCAGGCGCTCCAGGCCTGCGACGCCGATGTGAAGATCGGCATCGGCCACAACTTGACCAAGGGTCTCGGCGCGGGAGCGAATCCCGAGATCGGCGCGGGAGCGGCTGCCGAGTCGCGCGATGAGATCAAGGAGGCGCTGAAGGGAGCCGACATGGTCTTCGTCACCTGCGGAGAGGGAGGCGGCACCGGTACCGGCGCCGCGCCCGTGATCGCAGAGATCGCCAAGCAGGAGATCGGAGCCCTCACCGTAGGTGCCGTCACCAAGCCCTTCGAATTCGAAGGCAAGCGTCGTATGGCTGCCGCTGAGGAAGGCGTCCAGAAGCTGCGCGACCAGGTCGACACCTTGATCGTGGTCCCGAACGAGAAGTTGCTCCATGTGGTGGAGCGTCAGACCACCATCCTCGAGGCCTTCCGTGAGGCTGACGACATCCTTCGACAGGGTGTCCAGGGCGTGACCGATCTGATCACCGTGCCCGGGCTGATCAACCTCGACTTCGCCGATGTCCGCTTGGTCATGCACGAGGCCGGCTCGGCCCTGATGGGGGTGGGTGTCGGATCAGGCGAGAACCGTGCCGTCGAAGCGGCACGTAATGCCCTGACCTCTCCTTTGATCGAGGAGAAGATCGACGGCGCCAAGGGTGTGCTGCTCAACATCACCGGCGGCGAGGATCTCGGACTCTTCGAGGTCAACGAGGCTGCACGCCTCGTCATGGAGACCGCCGACCCGAACGCCAACATCGTCTTCGGTGCGGTCGTCGACTCGATGATGCAGGAAGAGTGTCGGGTGACCGTGGTCGCTACCGGCTTCGAGGGCTTCGAAATGATCGCTCGGGCCCCGCAGATCACGCGTCGAGAGGTCAAGCGTCGCGATACCGGAGTTAGCCAGGCGGCACCGGCTCTCGGAGATCTCAGGGTGTCGGATTCCGACATCGACGTGCCCGACTTCCTGAAGTAGAGAGCCCCTGCTGCCTCGCGCAGCACTCCGCGGGCAACTGCATGCTGGCAACGCCCACCGCACCCTGCCCGTGAGGCACCTCGCTGCCCGTCTCGAACGCCGCGCGGGCGCGGTACCGCTCTTCCGACTAACCTGAGCCGCTGTGAGTGAGCTGCGTCGTACCCCTCTCCATGAGGCCCACGTCGAGGCCGGAGCGAAGCTGATGCCGTTCGCCGGATGGGAGATGCCGGTGCAGTATTCGGACGGGATCACGGCCGAGCACGAGGCGGTGCGGAACGCCTGCGGGGTATTCGACGTCTCGCACATGGGCCAGATAGAGGTCCGTGGCCGTCAGGCCTTGGAGTTCCTCCAGCGGGCCCTGAGTAACGACGCGTCGAAGGTCGAGGTGGGCGGATCGCAGTACTCATGTCTGTGCGAGGAAGGAGGAGGCGTCCTCGACGACCTCTTCTCCTATCGGCTTGCCGACGAGCGCTGGCTCTCGGTGACCAACGCTTCCAACCATCCGCGGGACTTCGAGCGGTTCGAGGTCGAGGCCAAGCGCTGGGACGTCGAGGTCGAGGATGTCGCGGAGAACATCGCGATGCTCGCTGTCCAGGGTCCGGAGGCCCGGAGGATCGTAGGTGGAATCTGCGATGGAGAACTACCCGGGCGATTCCAGGTCGCATCGGCCAGCGTCGCAGGCTCGCCCATGCTGGTCTGTGGGACCGGCTACACGGGAGAGGACGGGGTGGAGTTGCTGATGCCGCCGGAGTCGGCACTGTCAACCTGGAAGGCGCTGGTTTCGGCCGGGGCGGTTCCAGCAGGACTCGGCGCACGCGACACCTTGAGACTGGAAGCCTGTTACTGCCTCTACGGGAACGAACTGAGCCTCGACCGCACACCGATCGAGGCAGGCTTGGGATGGGCCGTCAAGGAGGAAACCGGATTCATCGGGTCTGAAGCCTGTCTCGAGGCACGTGAGGACGCCGCCGGAGATCGCCTGGTTGCGTTCAGGCTCCCGGACGGCGGGATCCCCCGCAATGGGAATCCGATCCTCAAGGACGGAGCGCGGATCGGCGAAGTCACGAGCGGCACGCTCTCACCGACGCTGGACCTGGGGATCGGTATGGGCTATGTGCCGGGCGACCTATCCGACCCCGGGACGGAGATCGAGATCGACGTCCGGGGCAAGGTGCGCAAGGCGGTGGTCGACAAGATGCCTCTCTACTCGCGGGATGGATAAGGTGCTGGCACCGTGAACGCCGCCGCCTACCCCGAGGACCTCAAGTACCACCCCGAGCACGACTGGGCGAGGGTGGAAGGAGATGAGGCCGTATTCGGGATCACCTGGTACGCCCAGGACGCACTGGGCGAGGTGGTCTTCTACGAGCCGCCGGCGGTCGGCAGCACGGTCGACAAGGACAAGCCCTACACGGAGCTCGAGTCGGTCAAGGCGGTATCCGAGATCTTCGCTCCTCTCTCAGGGGAGATCGTCGCGGTCAATGAGGCCCTCGGCGACGCACCCGAGGCGATCAACAGCGATCCCTACGGTGAGGGCTGGCTGGTCAGGATCAAAGTCGCAGACCCGTCGGAGTTGGACGCGTTGATGGACGCCGCCGCCTATCAGGCGATGCTCGACGGCTGACCCTGGCCGACGCGGGTAGACCGCGAATTGCGTGATCTCGTCACTTTGTTTCGAGCCGACGGGTAATGGACATCGTTACGGCCGTCTAGGATTGCGGTCGATGACCCGTTACACCTCGGCAACCAACTCGGATCGCGAGGAGATGCTGGCCAAGATCGGCGTCGAGTCGGTCGACGACCTCTTCTCGGGGATCCCGGAGGAACTGCGTCTAGGTCGTCCGCTCGACCTCCCGGACGGGCTGTCCGAGGCCGAGGTCTTCGAGAGGCTCAAGCAGATGGCCGCACGCAACATGGATGCGGACTCGGAGGTCAGCTTCCTCGGCGCGGGAATGTACGACCACTATGTACCGGCAATCGTCGAGACGATCATCTCGAGGTCGGAGTTCCTCACGCCTTACACGCCGTATCAGCCGGAGGTATCCCAGGGCGGACTGCAGACCATGTTCGAGTTCCAGACGGCGATGTCCGAGTTGACGGGGCTGCCGGTCGCAAATGCCGGCCTGTACGAGGGTCCATCCACCGCCGCCGCAGCCGCGTACCTCGCCATCGGTGCGACCGGTCGCAAGAAGCTGGTGGCAACGAGGGGAGTCCACCCGCACACCCGTGAGGTACTGGAGACGTATTCGGCCGGCTACGGATCCGAGTTGGTGGAGGTCGATCTCGAGGATGGTGTGACCCAAGCGGCAGCACTGGCTGAGGCCGTCGATGGAGAGACGGCCGCCGTATTCCTGCAGCAACCTAACTTTCTCGGCTCGGTCGAGGACATCGAGGCACTTACGGAGGCTTCGAAGATCCATGGCGCCTTGGTGGTCGTCGCGTGTGATCCAATGGCGCTCTCGATCCTGAAGCCGCCCGGCGAGTGTGGTGCCGACATCGCGTTCGGCGAAGGCCAGCCGCTCGGTAACCGCCTCGACTACGGCGGGCCGTCGTTCGGCTTCTTCTGTGCCGCCGAGGAGCACCTTCGCAGGATGCCCGGGAGGATCGCGGGCCAGACCACCGACGCAGACGGAAGACGCGGATTCGTACTCACCCTCCAGACCCGTGAGCAGCACATCCGGAGGGAGAAGGCCACCCACAACATCTGCACCGCGCAAGCGCTCAACTCGCTGGCGGGGATGATCCATCTCGCATGGCTGGGCAAGCGGGGCTTCGTCGAGCTGGGAGAGCTGCTGGTCAGACGCACCGCTTACGCCCGAGCGAAGCTCGCGGAGGTCCCTGGTGTGAGCCTCGTCTCCGACGCACCGGTAGTGCGTGAGTTCGCCCTCGCGCTGGATGCCCCGGTCGGTGAGGTCCTCGACCTGTGCGCCGCCGAGGGAGTCGCCGCAGGCTATCGGCTGGACCGCGAGTATCCCGAGATCGACAACGGGTTGCTGGTGGCTATCACCGAGCGCCGGAGTGTCGGCGATATCGACCGGTTGGCCGAGCTCCTCGGGCGCGCGGTCTCACTCGGCTCCGGGTCGACTCGCGAGAGGGAGGCCGTCTCATGAGCCTCCAGGCGGCACCGCCCAGCACAGCCGAGGTGCCCACCGCGCAGCAGCGCGATCACGCAACCACCATCTACGAGAGGTCCGTTCCCGGCCGCCGCGCCGCGGCCCTGCCGGATGCGGGTGTACCCGAGACCCCGATCGAGGAGCTGATCCCCAAGTCGCTCCTGCGCGAGAGACCGGCCGAGTTGCCCGAGATCGCCGAGCCCGAGATCGTCCGCCATTACAACCGGCTGTCCCGCAGGAACTTCGACTTGGACACGGGTATGTACCCGTTGGGTTCGTGCACCATGAAGCACAACCCGAGGCTCAACGAGCGAGTCGCTGCCATGCCCGGCCACGCCCGGCTCCACCCGGCACAGGACCCGCGCAGGGCGCAAGGCGCGCTCGAACTGATGTGGAACCTCCAGCAGTCGCTGGCCGAGATCTGCGGGCTGCCCCACGTCAGCCTCCAGCCCTCCGCCGGTTCCCATGGCGAGCTCGCTGGCCTGCTGCTCACACGCGCGTACCACGCGGATCGGGGTGAACAGCGGACCAAGGTCCTGACACCCGACACCGCTCACGGGACGAACCCCGCGACGGTCTCGATGGCCGGGTACGAGGTCGTCAGGGTCGCGACCAGCGAGCAGGGCGGAGTGGACATGGACGATCTCCGCGAGAAGGCCGATGATCAGGTTGCGTGTCTCATGCTGACCAATCCGAACACCCTCGGCCTGTTCGACGAGAACATCGCCGAGATCGCGGAGATACTGCATTCGGTCGGCGGCACCCTCTACTACGACGGAGCGAATCTCAACGCGATCATGGGGCGGTCGCGTCCGGGCGACATGGGGTTCGACATCGTCCACGTCAATCTCCACAAGTCCTTCTCGCAACCGCACGGCGGGGGCGGCCCGGGATCGGGTCCGATCGCGGTATCCGACCGGATCGAACCGTTTCTGCCCAAGCCACAAGTGGTCCGGACCAGCGAGGGCAACGGCAGCGGGCCGACCTTCGATCTCGACTACGACAGGCCCAAGTCGATCGGTCGTTTGCGTGGTTTCCAGGGCAATTTCGGCGTATTCGTCCGCTCCTACGCCTACATACTCAGCCTCGGTGGGGACGGTCTCCAGGAGGCCTCCGAGACAGCGGTCCTGAACGCCAACTACCTACTGAGCCGTCTCTCGGAAGGTCGGACGGGTAAGTATCTGCCCCTAGGTGTAGATCGCAGGCCCATGCACGAGTTCGTCCTCTCGGCCTCGAAGGCGAAGGATGATCTCGGGGTCAAGACCCTCGACATCGCCAAGCGGATACTCGACTTCGGGTTCCACCCCCCAACCGTGTACTTCCCCCTGTTGATCGAGGAAGCCCTGCTGATGGAGCCGACCGAAACCGAGACCAGAGAGACTCTGGATGCCTTCGCCGAAACCATCGAGACGATCCTCGAGGAGGCCGAATCCGACCCTGCGATCGCCGCAGGAGCCCCTTACACCACACCCGTCCGGCGCCTCGACGAGGCCGGTGCGGCACGTGATCCGGTGATACGCCAACCACTCGGCTGAGCAGCGGGTCCCCCGTCGGACAACTGGCCGCCATGACGTTTGCGAGACTGCTGCGGTCATGAGGATCTTCAGCGGCATCCAGCCAACCGGTCGCAAGCACCTCGGTAACTACATCGGTGCCATCCGCCAGTACGTGGAGGGTCAGGACAGGGGAGACCCCGCTATCTACTGCATCGTCGATCTCCACGCGATCAGCGTGGCATGGGACCCAGCCGAGCTTCGCTCGAACCTCTACGACACAACGGCGATCCTCCTGGCCGCCGGACTGGATCCGGATCGGTGTGTGCTGTTCCGTCAGTCCGATGTCCGCGAGCACACCGAACTGTGTTGGTTGCTGTCATCGGTCACCTCGCACGGTGATCTCAATCGGATGCACCAGTTCAAGGACAAATCGTCGAAGCAGCGTGAACTCGTCTCCGCCGCGCTCTTCTTCTACCCGGTCCTCCAGGCCGCCGATGTCCTCGCCTACCGGGCCCAGGAAGTACCTGTGGGAGAGGATCAGCGTCAGCACGTGGAGCTGATGAGAGAGATCGCGCGCAGGTTCAACGAACGCTTCGGCGAGATCCTGGTGGAGCCCGATCACCGTATTCCAGAGATCGGTGCGAGGATCATGGACCTCCAGGACCCCACCAGCAAGATGTCCACGACCGGAGGCAGCGAGCAGGGAACGGTCTACGTGCTGGATGATCCCGCCGCAATCGAGAAGAAGTTCCGTTCGGCTGTGACCGATTCCGGGCAGGGAATAGTCAGGGGTGAGGGCAAGGAGGGGATCGCGAACCTGATCGAGATCCTCTCGGTGATCAGGGGTGTCGAGCCGTCGGCGGTCGAGCAGGAGTTCTCCTCGGCGGGATACGGTGATTTCAAGTCCGCCGTTGCGGAGGAGACCGCGGAGTTCCTCGCACCCGTGAGGGACCGCTTTTCGGAGATCAGGCCAGACGAGAAGGCTCTCGACGAGGTGCTCTCGTCAGGCGCAGGCAGGGCGGCGGAGATGGCCTCTGTGGTGCTCGACGAGGCACGCGCGGCCATGGGTCTCGGTCCCGGCGGTGGTTGAGTCGATTCTTTGACCGTCCTCGCCTATACGCTCGCCGCGTGAACTCGACCGCTCCAGCCTCGGTCTCACGCCTCGATCTCGATCTGGCCATCTTCCAGGGCCCCTTCGACCTCCTGTTGGCCGTGCTGCTCCGAGAGGAGATCAGCCTCGCGGAGGTGGACCTCGCAGATGTCGTGCTCGCCTACATCGATCACCTCGAGTCGGCAGGGAGCCTGGATCTGGAGTCGGTCACGGAGTTCCTGGTCCTGATCGCCGCTCTGCTGGAGCTGAAGAGCAAACTGCTGCTTCCAGGCGAGGAAGAGGAGTTGGACGAACTCGGACCTGAGGAGGCTGCGGACGAACTGCTCGCCAGGATGCTCGAGTACCGGCGGTACCACGATGCAGCCGAGGCGCTGATCGAGATCAGATCTGCGGCCGAGGGGTATGGCTACAGGGTCGCGGCAGCGCCTCCGGAGCTGCGAAGGGCCGCGTTGGAGGCTGCCGAACAGGCCTATGAGCCTGATCGTCTCGGTCAGGCCCTCGAAGCGCTCCTCACACCCCCGCCCAAGGTGGATGCATCGCACATCCGACAGAGCGTTTCGCTCAGTCGCAGGGTCCGGATCCTCAAGGACATGCTCGCAGCGAAGTCGAGCTTCGACTTCCGCGAGACCTTCGGCAACGAGGATCACCTGACTCAGGCGGTGACGCTCTTCGCCCTGCTCGAGCTGCACAAGCGGGGGGAGGCCAGTTGGAGACAGGATCACTCCTTCGGTCCGATCGAGGTGATCGTCTCGTGAGTGAGGCCGACCGTGGTCTCGAGGCGGCAGTGGAGGCACTCCTCTTCCTCTCTAGCGATGCCGTCACACCCAAGCGGTTGGCTGAGGCGCTCGAGGTGGATGAGGACGAGACGATCGAGGCTCTCGAGGGTCTCGGCAGATCTCTGGAAGAGTCCGGCCGTGGGTTGGTCCTGCGCGAGGTCGCCGGGGGCTATGCCCTCGCCTCGGTTCCCCAGTTCGACGATGCGGCTCGCAGGCTCCTCGCAAAGCCGAAGACGCCCCCGTTGACCCAAGCGCAGGCCGAGGTGCTGGCGATCGTGGCTTATCTGCAGCCCGTCTCACGCCCTGAGATCGCCCGGATTCGCGGCGTATCCTCGGACTCCACCGTGTCCGGTCTCACCGAGCGAGGACTGATCGAGGAGAAGGGCCGTACCGACTTCGGCGCTGTCAGCTATGCCACCAGCGAGCTGTTCGAGAAGCTGTTCGGTCTCGCCTCGCTCGATTCGCTACCCGACCCGGCCCAGTTCGATCCCACGCCGGAAGATGAGAGGGAACTCCGCGAGCGGCTTCTGCAGGCGGGAGAACGTCGCGCAGCCTGAAGCGGCGGGGGATCTGGCATGGGCCCGCCCGACTCGACAACTGACCAGACCATGAGGCTCGCGCGATACCTCGCGCACTCTGGGGTTGCCTCTCGTCGGGCCGCCGAGGAACTGATCCGGGCGGGAAGGGTCCAGGTGGACGGCGAGGTGGTCACCGATCCGGCTACTGCCGTCGGGGCCGAGCAGGAAGTCGAGTTCGACGGCAGAGTGGTCTCACCCGAGGCGCGCGAGGTCTGGTTGCTCAACAAGCCCCGCGATGTCGTCTCGACCGCCAGCGAACCGGGCTCACGCAAACCCGTCACGGAGTTGATCGACTCCCCACGCAGGCTGTACCCGGTCGGGCGACTCGATGCCGACTCGACCGGTTTGATCCTCCTCACCAATGACGGTGACTTGGCGAACCTGCTCACGCATCCCCGATACGAAGTCCCCAAGACCTATCGAGTCGTGTTGCGCAGGCCGGTCACGGATGACTCCGTATCCCGTTTGGCTGGAGGTGTGGAGCTCGAGGACGGCGCGACAGCGCCAGCCCTGGTCGAGAAGATCTCCGAGCACGACCTGATGATCACCATCCACGAGGGCAGGAACCGTCAGGTTCGTCGGATGGCCGAGGCTGTGGGAAACCAGGTCGACTCGTTGAGGAGGATCCGCTTCGGCCCGCTCGAGTTGGGAGACCTAGGCCTCGGAGAGTCCCGCAAGCTCACGACCCGGGAAATCGATTCGCTCTGGGAATATGCCCGAGAGATGGAGAAGCGGTCATGAACCCCAGTCAGACACCCGAGCGTCTCTTCGCCGTCCGCGGAGCCAACACCGTCGCGTCGAACGACGCCGATGCAATCGGGACCGCCACGAGATCCCTCCTCGAGGAGATCATCGCGCGCAACGCTCTGGACCCGGCGAGCATCGTCAGCTGCATCTTCACCACCACCGATGACCTCGACGCCGAGTTCCCTGCTGTCGCAGCCCGGGAGATGGGTCTCGACCGGGTTCCCCTGCTTTGCGCGCGGGAGATAGACGTTCCCGGCGCCATGTCCTCACTGGTCAGGGTGATGGTCCACTACTACGGAGATCAGGATCACACGCCCGAGCCCGTCTACCTCGGCGACGCCATCAAGCTCAGGACCGACCTGGGCGGGTCGGCCTGAGCGTGGGCGCTCGCGTGCGCTCCGCTTGCAGCTCCCCGACCTGCGGCCCCGACCCTCTACGATCAGTCGTCCTGCCGCCTCTCCGGCGGTCGTTGGCAACGGAAGTGACGGTGAACCAGAGATGATGATCGTGATGAAACAGGGGGCGACCGAGGAACAGGTCGCGAGCGTGGTCGAGCGCATCGAAGGCGCCGGTTGTACTGCCCATGTCTCCAAGGGTGAACTCCTGACCGTCATCGGCGCAATCGGGGCCGAGGAAGATCGCATTGCTGATCTCGGTCTCGAGGGTCAGGAGGGGGTCGATCAGGTCGTACCCATCCTCAAGCCGTTCAAGCTCGCTTCTCTGCAGTTCAAGAAGGGTGAGCGCACAGCCGTGGACGTGGGAGGGGTCCCCATAGGGGCCGGTTCCTTCGGGTTGATCGCCGGTCCCTGCACGGTCGAGAGCCGTGATCAGTTGCTCGAGACCGCCCGCGCAGTGGCCGACGGCGGCGCCACTCACCTGCGCGGCGGCGCCTACAAGCCGCGGACGTCTCCCTACAGCTTCCAGGGGCTGGGTCAGGAGGGCCTCGCCCTGCTCGCAGAAGCCAAGGCCGAGACGGGTCTCCCGGTCGTCACCGAATTGATGGATGTGAGGGACCTGGAGCCGGTGGTCGAAGTCGCGGACATGATCCAGCTCGGCGCTCGCAACATGCAGAACTACACACTCCTGTCGGAGGTCGGCAAGGCCGGCATACCCGTACTGATCAAACGAGGCCTGTCGGCGACCCTCGACGAACTCCTGATGGCCGCTGAATACGTGCTCAAGGAGGGCAACGAGAGCGTGATCCTCTGTGAACGTGGGATCCGCACCTACGAGAGTGGCTACCGATTCACCCTCGACCTGCTCGCGATACCTGCACTGAAGGAACAGACGCATCTCCCCGTCGTGGTCGACCCGAGCCACGCGGCCGGTCGTCGTGACTGGGTCGAGCCGATGTCGCTTGCTGCCGCGGCGGCAGGTGCGGATGGCGTCCTCGTCGAGGTGCACAACGACCCTGACTCCGCCGTTTGTGACGCTGCCCAGCAGATCCCGACCAACGGTTTTGCCGAGTACGCGGAGCGGTTGAAGACCGCTGCCGATCTGGCCCGAAGCACGCCCACCCACGCCGGCGTCTGACAGTCCGACCATGAAGGTGAGCGTTCTAGGAGTCGGCCTGATCGGTGGCTCGATCGGCCTTGCGGCCAAGAGCCGCGCAGCTGCAAGCGTGACCGGATTCGATTCCGATCCGGCGGCGCTCGAGCGCGCCCGCTCTCTCGGGGCGGTGGACCACGCGGCGGCGAGCGTCGAAGAGGCTTGTAGCGAGGCCGAGATAGTCGTCTGTGCGGGACCGGTCGACCGACTCGAGGAACTGGTTGCCGCAGCAATCGAGGCATCCGGCGGTGAATGTGCGGTGACCGATGTCGGATCGGTCAAGAGGCATCTGGCAGAGAGATTCGCGGCTGAGGGGCGATTCGTCGGCGGCCACCCGCTGGCAGGTATCGAGAGCGTCGGGGTAGAGGGAGCCCGCGAAGACCTCTTCGATGGAGCACGCTGGTTCCTCACCCCCGAGGGTGAGACGGAGGGAGTCCTCTACGACCGAATCCAGCGTTTCGCCTCGGTCCTCGGGGCGAGGCCCCAGGCAGTCGAGCCAGCCGAGCACGACCGCTTGATGGCTACGGTCAGCCACCTTCCGCATCTGTTCGCCAACGTCCTGGTCGACCGGGCAGCGGGCTCGAGTCAGGGTGAGGCCTTGCCCGAGGTGGGTCCCAGCTTCCGCGACGCAGCGCGGGTCGCAGGCGAGAACCCCTCGCTGTGGGCGGATATCTACCTCCGAAACGCCGACGAGATTGCTGCCGAGGCGGATGCGGCTGCCGATCGCCTGAAGGAGATGGCGGAGGCGATCCGCGCCGGTGACAGGGCTGCCTTGGAGCAGTGGCAGGAGCAGGCAGCCCAGCAGCGCCGGAGTCTGCTCGAGGGAGATCTGACCGGCGGCCCTCTGGTGGAGGTTCGAGTACTCGTCCGCAACAGCCCCGGCGTGATGGCGGAGATCGCGTTGGCGCTCGGCAAGGCCGGCGTGAACATCGAGGACATGGCCCTCTATCCGGTTTCGGACATGAGCTCCGGTGCGATCTCGCTCTTCGTCTCCGGCGATGAGGACGCGGAGCGCGCTCTCGAGTGCGTTGCGGCCTTGGGCCACGAGGCGATCAAGGTGAGTAGATGACCTCGGTTCGGTTCGATCCGGTGGAGTCGTTCCGAGGCGAGTTGCGTCCTCCTGCCGACAAATCGATCTCCCATCGCGGCCTGCTTCTCGGCGCCTTCGCCGATGGCAAGTCGAGCCTCACCCGCTGCCTGGATGCAGCCGACACCCGCTCCACCCTCGAGGCGATCGAGTCGCTGGGTGCCGAAATCGCGATCCGAGAGGGGGGTACGGATGGGCTGGATCTCGAGATCTCCGGGTTCGGGCTCACCGGAGCAGCCTCCGGTCGGATCGACGTCGGCAACTCGGGCACTCTGATGCGTCTCCTGATCGGACTGCTCTCGGGTCAGCCCGACGGCGAGTGGGTGCTCGAGGGTGATTCCTCGATAGCGGAGCGGCCGATGGACCGGGCGGCGAACCCCTTGGTCGAACTCGGGGCGTCGATCGAGTGCGAGGATGGTTCCCACCCGCCGGTTAGGGTCAGGGGAGCGAGGATCGGAGGGGGCCGGGTCGACTTGCAGCTCGCGAGCGCTCAGGTCAAGAGCGCCATCCTGCTCGCCGGGCTCAACGCGACCGGGCCGGTGACGGTCAGCGAGCCGACACCGTCCCGGAATCACACCGAGTTGATGCTCTCCGGCTGCGGTGTGGAGGTCGTCTGCGAAGGTCTTGCGACCACCGTCTCTCCGCCGGCACAGCTCTCTCCACTCGATCTCGCGGTACCGGGCGACATCTCCTCGGCCGCTTTCGCGATCGTGGCAGCGATACTGGGCCCCCAGAGCGGTCTCGTAGTGAAAGGGGTAGGCCTGAACCCGACTCGCACCGGGATCCTCGACATCCTCGAACTCATGGGCGCAGGCCCGGCGATCGAGCGGTCCTCCGTGGCGGAGAGTGGTGGCGAGCAGTTCGGTGATCTGACGGTCACATCGGCCGAATTGAGAGGGGTCGAGATCGGCGGGGAGCTCATCCCCAGGGCGATAGACGAGCTTCCGCTCCTGGGGCTGCTGGGTTGTTTCGCCGACGGGGAAACCGTCCTCTCGGATGCGGAGGAATTGAGGGTGAAGGAGTCCGATCGGATCGACGGGGTCGTCTCCGGTTTGTCCGGGCTGGGAGCCGAGATCGAAGAGACCACGGACGGCTTCAAGGTGAAGGGAACCGGCGGAATAGCCGGAGGGGTGTTGGACGCCCGTGGCGACCACAGGCTCGCAATGCTCGGCGCGGTCGCGGGACTCGTTTCGCGTGACGGTGTCGAGGTCACCGGCTTCGAGGCCTCGCAGATCAGCTATCCGGAGTTCGAGCGGGACCTCCGTTCGCTTTCGGTCTGAAGACGAACAGAACCCGCCGGGATCATCGTCGCTTCCGCTCTACCCTGAAGCGATGCTGATCGCGATAGACGGACCCGCCGGAGCCGGGAAATCGACCGCCGCACGCGGTGTGGCCGCTGCCATCGGCGGCACTTACCTCGACAGCGGGGCCATGTACCGATGCGTTGCGCTCGCAGCGCTCGGTGCAGGCGTGGACCTCGACGATCCGGTGGCGACCGGCGCGCTCGCCGCCGAGCTCGAGGTCGAACCCGGTCCACCGCCCACACTCGATGGAGAGGATGTCAGCGCCGCGATCCGGACCCGTGAGGTCTCAGAGGCCGCTTCGCGCGTATCGGTGCACCCAGAGGTCCGCGCGGCGATGGTGGGGCGTCAGCGCGAGCTGATCACCGACGGGATCTGGGTGGCAGAGGGACGTGACATAGGGACGGTCGTTGCACCGGATGCCGAGCTGAAGATCTTCCTCACGGCCGATCGAACCGAGCGGGCCAGGCGCAGGGCTGTGGAGACGGGTGACCCTGCCGAAGGGGTTGCCCGGGACATCGCCGAGCGTGACCGGCGCGATACCGAGCGTGACCATGGTGCGCTGGTCGCCGCCGACGATGCGGTCGAGCTCGATACGACCGGCCTCGACCCCGAACAGGTGGTGGAGAGGATCATCGGGATCGCGCGTGAGAGGGACCTGGTTTGAGGGCGGACAGCGCGGACAGGAATCCCAAGGTCGCAGTGGTCGGGTTCCCCAACGCCGGGAAGAGCACCTTGGTCAACAGGCTGGTCGGCGGCGGACTGGCCGTCACCGACTCGCAGCCCGGGGTGACGCGTGACCGGAGATCGCTCCCCTGCATCTGGAATGGGCTCGAATTCGATCTGATCGACACGGGTGGGATGGACTCCTCCGACACCCATGAGCTCTCGGCACAGGTCCGACGGCAAGCTCAGCAGGCCATCGCCGAGGCAGATCTCGTCCTCGCGGTGGTGGATGCACGCGCCGGCGCGGGTCCCGGTGAAGTCGAGCTGGCCGGAATGCTGCGTGGCAGCGAGGCGCCGGTGCTCTTGGTCGGGAACAAGGTCGACAAACCTGCGGACGAGCACCTGCTCGGTGAGTTACACGGCCTCGGACTGGGCGAGCCGATGGCGGTATCCGCCGCTCACGGAATGGGCACAGGGGATCTGCTCGATCAGGTGGTGGAGAGGTTGAAGGAGCAGGGGGCGTCGCTGCAGAGCCCGCAAGTGACCGAGGAGCGGCCGCCACGGATCGCAGTGATCGGTCGGCCGAACGTGGGCAAGTCCTCTCTGGTCAACGCGCTGCTCGGCGCGGATCGTGTGATCGTCTCGGAGCAGGCAGGCACGACCCGGGATCCGATCGACACCGAACTCGACTTCGGCAACGAGCGTGTGGTGCTGGTGGATACGGCGGGCCTCCGCCGCAAGGGCAAGATCCCCGAGAACGTCGGTTACTACTCGCAGGTCCGCTCCGAACAGGCCGCAGAGGAGGCGGATGCGGCGATCGTGGTCTGCGATGCCTCGGAGGGGATCACATCCGAAGACCTCAAGGTTGCCGAACTCGCCATGAAGACCGGTTGTGCGACCTTGCTCTTGATGAACAAGTGGGACATAACCCGCACCGACATCAAGGATGCGACCGTCAAGGCCGAGCGGAAACTGAAGATGCGGCCTCCTGTCAGAGCCTGCTCGGCTCTCACCGGCAGGGGGATCGAGAAGGCCCTCGCCGCTGCCATCGAGCTCGCCCATCGGGCAGGAGAGCGGATCACGACATCGGATTTGAACCGCTTCATCGCCGATGCGGTGGCGGCCCATCCTCCTCCTGAGAGGCGTGGCCGGAGGTTGAAGCTCCTCTATGCCGCGCAGGTCGAGCGGCGACCCCCTCGTATCGCCATCCAGGTGAACGACCGCAGCCTGATCAATCGGGATTGGGCTTTCTACCTGGAGAATCAGATGAGAGATGCCTACGACCTCCAGGGTGTGCCATTGGTGATCGACTACGTGCCCAGATCGGGAACCCGAAAGGGTTCCAAGCGAGGGCGACGTGGAGCCGGCAACGGGGCCGAAGCGTGAGTCCAGCCACCCCGAAGAAGCCGGCCGCTCGCAAGGCAGGCCCCTCCAAGAAGCGGCAGCCGACGAGGCGGCCGAAGGGCAGACCACGGAAGGGCCCCCTGGCGAGCCGTCTGGAGGAGCTCTGGTTTCGTGCTTCGACCCGGATCCGCGCGGCCGGATACTGGCTCGGTGAGCGGTCGAGGGCAGCTCGCTCTGCCATCTCTCCCGGGGCTGCCGCTGGTGGGAAGCGGGCCGCCACGAGCGGCAAAGCCAAACCGAAAGGCAGACCGCGTCCGGCTCCGAAGCGCAAGGCGAAGCGCGGGAAGAAAGGCAAGGGATCGGTCCTGGGTCGTCTCGGTCCGCGAGAGCGGCTGGGACTGCTGCTCGCCGGATCGGTCGCCGCTCTGGTCGCTCTGGTCCTGCTCGTTCCCCTGCCCCTCGTTCCCTGCAGTCTGAGCCCCGCCAAGCAGTGTCCTCCACCGGATCGGGCGATCGACCTCGTGCCCTCGGACGCCCTGCTCTATGCACACCTAGTCCGGGAGGAGGGGAGCGAACAGCTGGAGAACTCCGGGAAACTCGGTGAGAGGATCCCTGACTTCTCGGCGGTCGGCGAGGCAGTCCTCAGTGGCTTGGCGGGAGATTCCGCCGGCGATATCGAACTCGGGCGGGACGTGCTCCCGTGGGCTCGACGGGAAGTCGCTCTCGCCGTCCTCCCTGGCAGCGGAGGCGAGGAGTCGGAAGCCGTCTTCATCGCAGGAGTGGAGGGCGATGGAGATGCCGGAGTCGGGAGGGTCGAAGACCTGCTCGAGGTCGTCTCCGGAGGACCATCTGTCGAGACCTCGGAAGTCGCCGGAATCGAGATCGAGGAGTATCCCGGAGACCTCGCACAGGCCAAGATCGGCGACTTCGTCGTATTCGGAGCTCGACCGGCAGTCGAGGAGACTGCTTCGGTCGCTGTCGGAGATGCGGATGCCCTCGGACCCGATGCGGGTCCTCGCGGAGAGCTTCCCGAGCAGCGGTTCGCCGATATCTACGTATCTGGCAGGGGCGCGAAGACATTGTTCGGAGCAGAGGGCGGGAGCCTGGGCCAGCTCGGAGCCTTCGTCGACTACCGCACGACCGAAGGCTTCTCGGTTGCCCTTTCGGCACGAGATCGGGCCTTCGTCGTGGAGATCGTCAGTGATCTCTCCGCCACGCGGTTGAAGGATTATCCAAATGCGCTCACCGAGGTTCCGGGCTTCACACCGACCTTGTCCGACCTCGCCCCCGCTGACGCGCTCGCATTCTTCGGGGTCGGGGAGGTGGGCCCGACTCTCGCAAGCGTGGTCGAGACGGCACTCGGAGGAGAACTCGCTTCGAACTTCGACAGCATCAGGAAGGACTTCATCCGTGAGGCAGGAGAGGATCCCCTCCGTGATCTCCTGCCGGCACTGGACGGACAGGCAGCTCTCATCCTCGAGCCGACGAACGGCCCTCCGGAGGCGACCCTGATATTCGATTCGGTCGACGGGAGGCGAGCCGGGGAGGCTCTCGCCGAGCTCCAACAGCCGCTTGCCGCCGCACTGGCCAGTGGGCGTGGCGGCGTTACCCGGTTCGAGAGCAAGAACCGGAACGGGGTCGAGATCCATTCGCTTCAGGGTCCGAGCAGGATCGGCCTCTCCTACGGCATCGATGATGGGCGGCTCATAGTCTCGACCACCAAGGCCGGGGTCCTGAGGATCATCGAGGGAGAGGGCGGGCTTGCATCGACCGAAGCGTGGCAGGGGTCCGCTTCGGCTCTCTTCGATTCGCCCTCGGCGCTACTCTTTCTCGACCTCCAAGAGCTCACGCGCCTCGCGGAGCTGGCCGGTTTGGCGGAAGACCCCTTGTACGCAGCCCTCAGCGACGACATCTCGAATATCGATTCCGTCGGCGTCTCCATCGACGGTGAGCCGACCCGCCTGAGGTCCAGGGTGGTGCTCGATCTCCGATGACCAAGCCGCTGGCGGAGAACGAACACCTGTTCACCTCTGAGTCGGTGACGGAGGGTCATCCGGACAAGCTCTGTGACCAGATATCGGATGCCGTCCTCGACGAAGTGCTGCGCCAGGACCCGAACGGCCGGGTGGCCTGTGAGGTCCTCGCGAATACAGCGCTGATCGTCGTCGCAGGCGAGATCAGTGCTGATGCCACCCTCGACATACCGGCGATCGTCTCGAAGACGATCGAGAGGATCGGTTACACGCCGGAAGATCTCGGCTTCGCCTCAGGCGAATACGAGGTCGAGGTCTCGATCGACCAGCAGTCCGCCGATATCGCGCAGGGGGTCGACAGGAGCGACGAGGCCAAGTCCGGAGCCACCGATGAAGCCGACCTCGAGGGCGCGGGCGATCAAGGCATGATGTTCGGCTACGCCACCGATGAGACCAAGGCCCTGATGCCGATGCCGGTACAGATGGCACATCGCCTGGCCGAGAGGTTGGCGGCGGTGCGTAGAGACGGAACCATCGACTATCTGGGTCCGGACGGCAAGACCCAGGTGACGATCCGTTACGCCGACGAAGTCCCCGTGGCGGTAGAGAAACTGCTGATCTCGACCCAACATGCCGACGGAATCGAGACCGCGCAGATCAAGTCCGACCTGATCGAGAACGTGGTTCGGGATGTGGTCGAGGGGGAGTACGCGAACCTCTGGGAGGACGGCACACTCGACGAGATCCTCATCGTCAACCCGACCGGGAGGTTCGTCACCGGCGGGCCGAAAGGGGATGCCGGTCTCACCGGCAGGAAGATAATCGTCGACACGTACGGCGGCGCTGCACGTCATGGAGGTGGTGCCTTCTCGGGCAAGGACCCCTCGAAGGTGGATCGCTCCGCAGCCTATGCGGCTCGACACGTCGCCAAGAACGTGGTCGCAGCCGGTCTGGCGGCGCGTTGCGAGGTCCAGGTGGCTTACGCGATCGGGATGGCCCACCCTGTGTCACTCTCCGTAGAGACCTTCGGTACGGGACAGATCCCCGACTCAGCGATCGAGAAACTCATCGCCGAGGAGTTCGACCTGAGGCCGCTCGCCTTCCGCAAGAGCCTGGACCTGCATCGTCCGATCTATGCGCCGACGGCCGCCTACGGTCACTTCGGCCGCGAGGAGCCGGATTTCACCTGGGAGAGGACCGATCGGGCCGACACTCTCCGCTCGCGCGCCTGACCGTCCGCCCAGACGGCGGGAGGGCTCTTCGGTCGGCTGTCCGTAGTGCCGCGTAGCCTCGCCCCGTGAAATCCATCGCCAGGGTTGAACCGTTGATCACGGCCCGCGCAGTGCGCGGGCCGTTCGACTATCGCGTCCCAGACAGGATCGGTGATCTCGAGGTCGGTTCGCTGTTGGAGATTCCATTCGGGCGGCAGCGTGTGCTGGGCTTGGTGGTGGGCCTGTCCGACACCAGCGAAGTACCGTCGGACAAGTTGGTCGAGCCGATCGCGTCTCTCGACATCACCGTCCCGGAGGATCTGGTCGAGGTCGGGCTCTGGCTCGGCGAGGAGTACTGCTCCACTCCTGCGCGTGGTCTGGGTTTGACGCTCCCCCCAGGGGTCGGCGGCGGCAAGAAGATCCGGACGCCCAAGGTCCGCAAGGATCTCCTGGCCGAGTTGACACTCGCCGGCCGTGAGGCGCTGGGAGGAGCGGAGAGGCTTGGATCTCGTCAGAAGGCGGTCCTGCGCGCCGTCTCGGCTGGCCCGCGAACCGCACGAGACCTCTCCGCCGAAGCTGGTGCCGACCGTGCAGGTCTCAGGAAGCTCGAGCAGCGTGGCCTGATCACCACCTCCGAGGTCGAGAGGATGCGCCGACCGGAGACGAGGAGGATCGGCGCACCGGCGGTCGAGGTGAAGCTCAACCAGGCCCAGACCGCAGCGGTGGGGCGGATAGTCGATGCGATCGACAGCCGCGGTGGATCCTTCCTGATCGATGGCGTCACCGGATCCGGTAAGACCGAGGTCTACATGGCGGCGGTCGAGGCCGCGCTGGATAGAGGGCTCGGAGCGATCGTCCTGGTGCCGGAGATCGCGCTCACGCCTCAGACCGAGTCGCGGTTCAGCGATCGCTTCGGCGAGCAGGTGGCACTGCTGCATTCGCGGATGTCGGCCGGTGCCAGATACGACGAGTGGCGCAGGCTCTCCTCAGGCGATGCGAGGATCTGTGTCGGACCTCGCTCGGCCGTGTTCGCACCGATCCGTGATCTCGGGTTGATCGTGGTCGACGAAGAGCACGACCCCTCCTACAAGCAGGAGAGCGATCCACGCTACGACGCACGCGAGGTCGCTGCCCGCCGGGCCGAGGTGGCGGGAGCCGTGCTGGTGGCCGGAACCGCAACGCCGCGGCCGGAGAGTTGGGTCGCCCTCGAGCACCTCGAATTACCCGATCGGGTCGATGGCAGGCCTCTCCCGCCGGTCGAGATCGTCGACATGCGCAGCGCCGGTTCGGGCCCGCTGCATCCCAAGACCCTCGAGGCATTCGGGGAGCTGGCCGAGACTGGTGGCAAGGCAATCCTCCTGCTGAACCGCAGAGGATGGGCCGGCTACCTGGTCTGCCGCTCCTGCGGCCACCCGTGGACATGTCCCTCCTGCGACGTGTCACTGGTCATGCACCGTGAGCAGGGTCTGGTCAGATGTCATCACTGCGGCCACTCCGAACCGATGCCGTCCGATTGCCCGGAGTGTGGCTCCGCCACGATCGCCCAGGTAGGTGCAGGGACCCAACGGGTGGCCGATGAGCTGGAACGTCTGCTCGCTCCGCTTCCGGTATTCCGTATGGATGCGGACACCGTGGCGGCAGGGTCTTCGCATGCTCAGGTACTCGGGGATTTCCAGGCCGCCGACTCCGGCGTCCTCGTCGGAACCCAGATGGTCGCCAAGGGTCATGACTTCCCGGATGTGACTCTCGCGGTCGTCCTCGACGCCGACGGAGCGCTCCGAATACCGGACTTCCGCTCCGAGGAGCGGACCTTCTCGTTGATCACCCAGTTGGCCGGCAGGTGCGGCCGCGGAGAGGCAGGCGGGCGAGTAATGGTCCAGGCGCTTTCCGTGAGTTCCCCGAGCATCGTCCATGCGTCGTCCCACGACTCGGCTGGATTCCTCTCCGGTGAGCTCGAGCGGAGGCGTGATCTGGGCTATCCACCCTTCTCACATCTCATCGACCTCGTATGCGCCGCACCGGATGACGCAGCCGTGGCCGAGATCTCCGGTGTGCTCGCCTCGGCGGTGTCGGGTTCGCTGCCTGCCACAGCGGAGATGTTGGGTCCGGCTCCGTTGTTCCGTCTCCGTGATCGCCACCGACGCCGCCTGATGATCAAGACCGAGAACCGGCCTGCGACCGTCGAGGTGGTGAGAGATGCGGTCGAGCGCACCGCCAAGGCGGCATCGACTCGCGGTGTCGCCATCTCGGTCGACGTCGATCCCCAGTGAACCCTCTGCGCAGACCTCTCTGAGCGCGAGGGTCCGGGTCTAGACTCTCGGTCTATGAGCGAGACCGATTCCGACATCGTCGAATCCCCCGACCACGACGAATCATCCCCACCTGATCCTGAACAGCTGGCCAGGAGTCAGGCTGCACTGGCCGAGGTCCTGAAATTCGGTGATCCGGTCCTGCGCTCGCCAGCCTCGCCAGTCGAGGATTTCGGCCAAGGCCTCGCTGACGAGATCGAACGCATGAAGCGGGTGGTGCTCGACGCACCGGGAAGCGGTCTGGCAGCCACCCAGCTCGGGATCCTTCGGCGGCTGTTCGTCTACCGGCCGGACCAGCTCGACGAGGTCCGGGTGGTGGTCAACCCCGAAATCGAGTGGTCCTCGGAGGAGACCGAGATAGGCCTGGAGGGCTGCCTCAGCATCCCCGACGTGGCTCTGGAGATCGAGAGGCCGCTGTCCATACGCATGAGGGCTCAGGACGAGAAGGGTGAGGCGATAGTGATCGAGGAGACCGGATGGACTGCCCGGGTCCTGCAGCACGAAGCCGATCACCTCGACGGAGTCCTGACGATCGATCGAACCAATCCCGAGCAGCGCAAGGGAGCGCTGCGTGCACTTCGTCAGGGCGAGTCCTACTGGCCGCCGGACCTCGAGGATGAGGAACACGCCGACCACGAGGCTCCGGAGGTTTGAGAACCGCCTTCTGCGGCACCACGCGGTTTGCGGTCAGGGTGCTCGAGAGCATGCTCGGTGGTGAGCATCCCCCGGCTCTGGTCATATCTCCCCCGCCCAGCAGGGCGGGGAGGGGCCGGTCGCTCACCCCGGCTCCGGTAGCCGAGTTCGCCAGGGAGGCCGGGATCGAACTGCTCGAATCCGACGATGTGAACCACGGCGATGTAGGCGCGGCCTTGACAGCACGGTCCGCCGATCTGATCATCGTCTGCGCATTCGGACAGCTGATCGGCAGCGAGTTGATCTCTTCCCACAGGTTCCTCAATGTGCATCCGTCCTTGGTGCCCCGCTGGCGCGGCGCCGCCCCGATCGAGCGTGCACTTCTCGCCGGTGACGATGAGACCGGGGTGTCGGTGATGGAATTGACCGAGGGACTCGATGACGGACCGGTCTTGGGGGTGGAATCGGTTGCCATCGGCACCCGGGAGACCTACGAGACCCTGGCCGATCAGCTCGCGGCCTCGGCCTGTTCCGTCGTGGGGAAGGTGCTCGGGGAGATCTCATCCGGTACCTCTCAGGCGAGTCCGCAGGATGACTCCCTGGTGACGTATGCGGAGAAGATCGATCCCTCGGAGCGATACCTCTCGCCTGAGTCGAGCGCGGTGGATCTCGACCGGCGGGTTCGGGCGTTGGGGGGCAGGCTCGGCACCTATCTCATGCTCGGAGAGGGCCCGGAAGAACGGTTGGGCGTGGTGGAGTGTCTCCCGGTGGAACGCGCCCCCGATGGCACGTCGGCGGGCCGTACCGGCGACGTCCTGTCTACCGAGGACGACCTCTTCGTGATCTGTGCCGAGGGCGTACTGCGCTTGATCGAGGTGAAGCCGGCGGGTGGCAGGGCGATGTCGGTCGCCGACTACCTCCGCGGACGCGATGCCCCGATGAGGGTGCTCTGAGCGGACTACCATCGTCGTGATGGCGGAACCGGAAGTCCTCGATAGACCCAGGTGTCCCAGCTGCAAGGAGCCCTGGCTGCGTCCCGCGCAGCTTCCGGGTCGGTTCGTCTGTGTCAACTGCCTGTCCCGATACGAGCTCGTCTCCCAGTGTCCCGACTGCGGGGAGCATCAGACGATCGCGAGGATGAGTCGGACCGAGGATACGGTCTGCATGAATTGCGGCGGTCAGATGCTCCGACCGATCTGACACGCGGTTGGTACGGGCGTCGGCGACCGGCTTAGGGGCGATGGCTCCCGTAAGGTTCGCGCCATGATCGCCCCTGAGTCGTCTTCCCTCCCTGAGGCCCGGAGAGACCTCTTCCGCACCAAGCGGGTCGCCCCGTCCGTGCTGTCGGCTGACTTCTCCCGTCTCGGGGAGCAGGTCGAGATGGTGATGGAGGCGGGAGCGCGCGTGATCCACTTCGACGTGATGGATGGGCATTTCGTGCCGCCGATCACAGTGGGTCCTCTCGTCTGTGGCGCCATCTCCGGACAGGTCCACGATGCTGGCGGGGCGATGGACGTCCATCTGATGATCGAGCGGCCGGAGGATCAGATCGAAGCTTTCGCAGAGGCTGGCGCGGACTGCATCACCATCCATGCGGAGGCGACGGCTCACGCAAGCCGCACCCTTTCGGCCATCCGGGAGCTCGGCTGTCTGGCCGGACTTGCACTCAACCCCGGCACGCAGGTGGAGACGCTCGAGGAGCTTGGAGATTCCGTCGATCTCGTCCTCTGCATGACCGTCAATCCCGGCTGGGGTGGCCAGCCCTTCATCGAGTCTTCCCCCGGCAAGGTCGAGAGGCTGGGTGCCGTTGCAGGAGACGCGGTGATCGAAGTAGATGGCGGTATCTCTCCAGCTACCGCCGGGACCATCTCGGCGGCAGGCGCGGGTCTGTTCGTCGCGGGATCCGCGATCTTCGGCGCCGAGGATCCTGCAGCTGCCTACCGGAGCATCGCTGAGGCCGCTGGCGCCGAGTGAGGCGTCGACTCGGTACTAGGACCCCTCGTCGGCTGCAGCCAGCTGCAGCTCTACCTCTTCCGGGGAGTCCGGTCTGATCTCGTGGCCGGCCTCGGGTTTGGGGTTCCTGTAGATCAGGAGCAGCAGGCCGCATAGGAGTGCGGCGGACCCGATGAATCCGACCTCGACCCGGAGGTCGACCTCCTCGACCAACGGGGAAAGGGTCCATGCGACGAAGATCCCTGCCGAGAAGATCCAGCGAGTCGCCGCCCTCCTCACCTGACCTTGGGCCAGCGCGCCCTGGTTCAGAGTCGCTGCGCAGAGATAGAGGCCCATTCCGAGGCTGACCAGGATCAGCCCCACCCGCTCGTAGGAGAACTTGTCACTGAAGGCGAGTTGCATGAGGAAAGGACCCGCGAGCGCCATCACCCCTGCAACCACGAGCCCGAACAGCAGGACCGCCAGGACGGTGACCCTGACGGATGCGTGGAAGTCCTCCTCCTTCCTCTCGGCCCGGAGTCGCGTGAGATGCGGAAGGAGGCTCGTCGTCACGGCCTGGAAGAGGAGCAGGGGAGCTCTGGCGATCATCAACACGTTGAAGATGTAGCCGGCTGCGGCGGCTCCAGCCGTACCGGAGACGAGCAGAGGACCTGCGTTGAGGAAGGTCTGCTCGCTCAGCATGATCACCAGCACGGCTCCGGCGAACCAGCTCCCCTTCGCAGCGCTGAACTCGAGCCCCTTCCGAGAGGAGGAGTCGACTACCGCTTGTCTCCGTGCCTCGTTGCCACGGTCGGCTCCCACCAGGAACGCCACCGGGACACAGATCAGCGAGAGCGCCGGCGCCATGACGATCCCGAGTGCGACTGCATCCTGACCGCTGGTGATACCCAGGGCGACGAGCACCGGAAACAGTGTCCGGATCAGTGACTCACTGATGATCAGAGAGGCGTAGAGCGTCAGTCGGTGGCTGCCCGCGAGCAGACCCCGGGCGAAGTAGCTCGCTCCGTAGGCAGCGATAGCCGCGATCCCGATCCAGTACAGGGTCGCGTTCCCATGCAGGAGCCCGTTCTGGATCGGTCCGCGCAACAGCAGTGCGATACCGAGGAAGGTCGCCGAGACGAGGATCTGTATCCCGGCTGCAACGGCGAGGGGGCGCGAGTAGCCCTCGCCGTGGGCGATGTGTTCGGACACGGTCCGAGACAGCAACTGCTCGACGGGGCGCTGGAGGATCGAGACGGTGATGAAGACCGCTGACCAGCAGATGACGAGCTCGCCGTACTCGGTCGTATCGAGCACATGAGAGGAGATCGCGAAGAAGAGATAAGTGACGAGGCCTGCGAGGCCCACACCGATCGACAGCAGCCCTGCGCGCTTTCCATACCCTGCGGCCTCGCTGCCCGAGTCGCCACCAAGCCGATGCCTGAGTTCCTTGAGCATTGGACAGAGAGCCTACGGCCGGCGGGTGATCCCGGGCGGGCCGCAACCTTCAGTCGTAGAGCGTCAGGAAGAATCCAGGCGGCGACGGGTCGATCACTCCGCTTGCAGCATCTATCGCCACGAAGGCCGCGTCTTCGGCACCGGGGCACTGCGAGACGTCGACGACGCTGCCGAGCGTTGCGTTCAAGGTGGAGTTGAGAGCGTTCTGGCCGGTCCCGAGGAGGGTGGTCTGCAGGTTGCGGGGCTCGAAGTCCAGTCCGTCGAGACACACGTAGCCCTCGGCGCCGAGCGTGGCGGTGGCGCTTTCCATCCGCTCACTCGCCGACTCCAGGATCCCGACGGTGGGCCATGCCTCGATCAGGGCGTACGCCCTCGGTACGGCACCTGCTGCGATCTCGGGTTCACCCACTGCACCTGCTGCGATCTCGGGCTCTGCAACGGCACCTGTGGCTATTTCGCTCCTGCGCACTGCACCGCTTCCGATCTTCTTCGAGATCACCGCGCCCTTCTTGAGCTGGTTGCTCCCGACGCTGTTCCTAGGTATCCACGCCGCATATGACCCGCCCGCTGCGAGTGCGGCGACCGCGAGACCTCCGATCACGCCTGTCCTGAGCGCCCGTCCCCGGCTGCCGCCAGAGCCGCGCAGGCGGCTCGACGATTTTTCTCCCCCATTGCTGCCCATACCGGTGATCGGAAAGCGTAGGTCACGGGGAGCGCTCGTGCAGCGTTGACGACCCGGCAATCGGAGCTCCCGCGCGCCCGTATCATCTTTCGAGCAGCGCAGATCGACCCAGGCGGTGAAGACGATGGAGACGAACGAGACACCAGTCGCGACGTCACTCCCGGTGGACGTGGAGGGCGCTCACATGCGCAGAGCGCTCGAGCTCGCCGAGAGAGGGCGTGGCTCCACCAGCCCCAATCCTCTGGTGGGGGCGGTCCTCTGTTCTCGGGATGGCCGGGTGATCGGCGAGGGGTTCCATGCCAGGTGTGGCGAACCCCATGCTGAGCGAGAGGCGATCCGCGACGCATCCGAGCGCGGCGAGGACCCGAAGGACGGCACCCTCTATGTGACCCTCGAACCCTGTGCTCACCATGGCAGACAGCCTCCGTGCACCGATGCCGTTCTCGAATCGAAGATCGCCCGAGTCGTCTACGCGTCCGAGGATCCAACCGGGAAGGCCTCCGGCCGGGGTCCGACGATCCTGCGCGAGGCCGGGGTCGAGGTGGTGAGGGCGGCGGCGGATCAGGTCGAGGTCGCTGACTCCCTCAATCAGCCGTTCCTCAAGCGGGCGGCGACTGGCCTGCCACTCGTCACCTACAAGGCGGCGATGACCCTCGATGGCAAGGTCGCAGCCCCCGGGGGTGACTCGCGCTGGATCTCCTGCTCCGAGAGTCGGGCCCTCGTGCACGAAATGCGAAGGGTCTGCGATGCCGTGGCGGTCGGGATCGGGACGGTGCTGGCGGATGACCCTCTGCTGACCGCCCGAAACGGTGACGGCTCCGACCGTTCCGGCAGCGAAGCACGGGAAATCAGTGGCGGCTCGGCCATCAGGGTCGTATTCGACCGTAAGGCCCGCCTGCCGCTCGACTCGGCGTTGGTCGCTTCGCAGGATGTAGCGGAGCTCGCAGTCGTCGTCTCTGAAGAGGCCGATCCCGCCAGGGTGTCGGCGCTGGAGCAAGCCGGCGTAAAGGTCCTGGAGGCGGAAGGCCCCGGTGACGGTGACCTGGTCAGGTCGGGCCTGCGGGCGTTGTCCGAGCAGATGGAGGTATCCGACCTCCTGCTCGAGGGGGGACCGCGTCTCGCCGGAGCCTTCCTCGACGCCGAGCAGATCGACAGGCTGCTGATCTTCGTCGCGCCGATCGTGGTCGGATCTGGTGAGGCCCCCGGGGTGATCGAGGGGACCGGGGCCAGGAGGATCGCGGAGGCGACCAGAGCGGTCTCGAGCAGCCACCTGCAGGTCGGCGACGATGTCCTGCTCGATGCAAGGTTGAGGGAGTGGTAGGCGTGTTCACCGGGCTGATAGAGGAGTTGGGTCAGGTTGCGGCGATCGAGGTTGGCGACACGGGGGCGAGGATCCGTATCTCTGCCCCTGGGGTCGCCGCCAAGATCACCGAGGGAGACTCGGTGGCGGTCAACGGTGCCTGTCTGACTGCAGCGGAGGTCTCCGGGCAGGGCTTCGCGGCGGATGTGATGAACCAGACCCTCAGCCTCACCGCACTGGGCGCTCTCGGGCCTGAGGCACGGGTCAACCTGGAACTCGCGATGCCGGCGGACGGACGCTTCGGAGGACACATCGTCGCCGGGCACGTGGATGGAGTCGGAGCGGTCACCTCGGTGATCGAGGATGGGATAGCGAGGAGGCTGACCGTCCGCTTCCCTGAAGACCTGCTGCCGCTCGTGGTCGAACGCGGTTCGGTCGCTCTGTCGGGGGTGAGCCTCACCGTCGCCTCGCTCGAGGGAGACCAGGTGGAGGTTTCGCTGATACCGGAGACACTCGAGCGCACGAATCTCGGATTCCTCGGTGAGGGAGACAAGATCAATCTGGAGTGCGACCTCGTGGCAAGGCACGTGCGGCGACTACTCGAGAGCGTGCAACCCTAGTCTCTGTCCAATGGAACCCACGCGCGGAAAAGGCGAGGCTGAGACGCCGACCGGTCAGACGGGCAACCCGGCTTTCTCCACCATCGACGAGGCTCTGGAAGACCTCAGGATGGGGAAGATGGTCGTGGTCTGTGACGGCGAGGATCGCGAGAACGAGGGCGATCTGGTCATGGCCGCGCAGTTCGCCACACCCGAGGCGATCAACTTCATGGCGATGCACGGCCGAGGGCTGATCTGCCTGGCGCTGACCCCTGAGCGCTGCGCTGAGCTCGATCTTCCCCTGATGGCGGCGAAGAACGAATCTCCTCTCGAGACTGCCTTCACGGTCACCATCGAAGCCGTCGAAGGGGTCACCACCGGTATATCGGCGCACGACCGGGCGAAGACGATCCAGGTCGCGATCGATCCCGGATCCAGCCCGTCTGATCTCCGTCAGCCGGGGCACGTATTCCCTCTCAAGGCCCGCGGCGGTGGGGTGCTGGAGCGCACGGGACATACGGAGGCGAGTGTCGATCTGGCACGACTCTCCGGCTTGATACCCGCCGGAGTGATCTGCGAGATCATGAACGAGGATGGGACCATGGCAAGAGTCCCCGACCTGATCCCGTACTGCGAGCGCCATGGACTGAAGCTGATCACGGTGGCGGATCTGATCGCCTATCGCCGTACAGAGGAGAAGTTGGTGGAGCGGATCGTCTCCACTGCACTGCCAACGGCCTTCGGGGACTTCACGGCAGTCGGCTATCGCTCCTTGGTGGACGACAAGCATCACGTCGCATTGGTCAAGGGCGAGGTCGACGGCCTGGATGACGTCCTGGTCCGGGTCCACTCCGAGTGCCTGACCGGCGACGTCTTCCACTCGATGCGCTGCGACTGCGGTGAACAGCTCGAATCGGCGCTCGCGATGATCGAGAAGGAGGGCAGGGGGGTGTTGCTGTACCTGTCCCAGGAAGGCCGCGGGATCGGATTGCTCAACAAGCTGCGTGCATACAAGCTCCAGGAGGAGGGTCTGGATACGGTCGAGGCCAATCTCGAGCTGGGTCTACCGGCTGATCTGCGGGACTACGGAATCGGGGCCCAGATCCTCGGAGATCTCGGTCTCAGCAGCATCCGCATACTCACCAACAATCCGAAGAAGATCATCGGTCTCGAGGGATACGGACTCTCGGTGTCGGGCCAGGTGCCGATCGAGGCGCCGCCGAATCGGCACAACGAGTCCTATCTGAGCACCAAACGTGACCGGATGGGCCACCTCCTGCACCATCAGGGACTGGCGCTCGACGAGGAGTTGATCCACGAGGAACAACTGCGCGACGCGGAGAGCAGCGAGGGCGATGAGCGGCGATGAGAAGGAGTTCGCGATCTGCGTCTCCACCTTCTACCGCGACTTGGCCGACCGCCTGATCTCGGGAGCAACCGCCGAGTTCGAAGATGCCGGGGTGCCGAGCGAGAGGGTTTCCATCTTCGAGGTACCCGGGGCATTCGAACTCGCGCCGGCAGCCCGGACCTGTGCCGTCTCGGGCAGATTCGCCGGAGTCGCTTGTCTCGGAGCGGTGATTCGCGGAGAGACCAGTCATTACGACCATGTCTGTTCGGAGGCCGCCTCGGGGATCATGCGCGTTCAGCTCGACACCGGCATCCCCTGTGCCTTCGGCGTAGTCACCTGCGAGACCATGCAGCAGGCGCTCGAGCGAACCGGTGACGGTAAGCGAGATCAGGGCAGGGACGCCGCCAAGGCCGTCTTGGCGCTGACCGACTTGCAAGAGGGGATGGCCTGAGGGGCGGACCCTGCGTCTGACCACTACCATCTCGAATCCATGGCCAAGGTCTGTCACAGTTGCGGAAAGAAGCCCTCATTCGGGAACTCCCGGAGCCATTCGATGGTGGCGACGCGCAGGCGATTCAATCCGAACCTCCAGAAGGTCCGCATCGCGGAAGATGGCAGGCAGAGGCGGGTCTACGTATGCACCCGTTGTCTCAAGGCGAACAAGGTCAGCAAGTCCGTCTGACCTCGTCGTCCCCGGTCCACCGGATCGCGAGGAGGATGGCGAATGACTGATCCCTCCATCGAGCGGTTCAGGCGGGTCGTTGAGTCCGCCTACCTGGAGCTCGATTCCCGACGGACCGAGGTCAACGACCTCAACGTGTTCCCCGTCGCCGATGGTGACACGGGCGACAACATGGTCCTCACCCTCAAGGCCGTGCTCGATGAGTTGGATGGGCTCGAGAGCCAGGAGGGTCCGGATGTGGACCGTTCGGAGATCGTCGAGGCGATCGCCCGGGCAGCTCTGATGGGTGCGAGGGGTAACTCGGGAGTGATCCTCTCGCAGATCATCCGAGGGGCGGCGGAAGAGCTTGCGTCACGCCCGGGAGAACTGGTGGATCCCGTTCTGATCGCGGCGTCGATGGCGAGCGCTGCTGATGCTGCTTACGAGTCAGTCCGGGATCCGGCCGAGGGCACCATGCTCACCGTGTTCCGCGAGATGGCGAGTTCGGCGGCCAAGCGGCTCGCCCACATGGAGCAGGCCCGCCTCAACGGCGAGGTGACGGCCGAGACGCAGGACGAGATCCTCGCCGAGTTGCTCGACGGCGTGGTCAAGGACGGCGAGCAGGCAGTGGCTCGAACGCCCGAACAACTCGAGGTGCTGAAGGAGGCGGGGGTGGTGGACGCCGGTGCCCACGGACTGGTGGTGATGATCGCGGGTCTGGTGGCGGGCCTGAGAGGGTCTCCGGACGCGGCGCCCGAGGTCGCCAGACAGGCTCCGCCGTCGGTAGGTCGTTCGCACCACGAGGACAGCAGATTCCGCTACTGCACGAACTTCATCGTCACCGGACGAGGCCTCGAGGCGCGTTCCTTCGTCCCTACGCTCGAGGCGATCGGTGACTCGGTCCTGGTGGTAGGCGACGAGAGCACGCTGAAGGTGCACGTCCACTGCGATGAGCCCGAGCAGGCAATGGACGTCTTCTCTTCGGTGGGCGAGGTTTCACAGCTGGATGTGGCCGACATGCGAGAGCAGGTCGCCGCGCGTGCGGCCAGGCTCGCTTCCGGTCGCTCGGCCGTCGTGGCGGTAGCGGCAGGTGACGGCGTAAGGGATCTCTACGAGAACCTCGGCGCGATGGTCGTAGATGGCGGCCCCACCTTCAATCCGTCCATCGCGGATCTGCTCGCCGGAATCCGGGAGGTACCGGCCGAGGAAGTGGTCTTGCTCCCGAACAATCCGAACGTGGTGATGGCGGCGCAGCGTGCAGCGGAGTTGAGCGACAAGACCACGGTCGTCGTTCAATGCCTCGCGCCTCAAGCCGGGTTGGCGGCGATCGTCGAGGTCGACCACGACAAGGGCGCGGAGGAGAACGCCGACAAGGTGTCCGCTGCCCTCGCCGGGATGAGCATCGGCTCAGTCGCGCGCGCCGCGAAGGATGACACCAAGGGGAGATTCTTCACCGGCGACGCGGTCGGCTTCGCCGGGGATGAGATCGTCGCGTGGGGAGGGGCAGGCTCGACCCTTGCCAAGACGATGGAGGTCCTCTCGGCCGGGGCGGAGATACTCACCGTGATCTCCGGGGAAGGTGCCCCTCTCGGGGTGGATGAGGCGGCCGAGCATGCGCCCGAGGGCCTCGAGGTCGAGATCCACGAGGGCGGCCAGCCAGCCTGGTGGTGGCTCCTCGTCGCCGAGTGACCCCGTAGCTCCCGGCATCGTCTGCCGGCCATAGCCTTAACGCAGATGGAAGCTGCCCGTTCCACAACGCGAAGGCCCTACCCGGGCTGGAGGCCGACGGTCATCGGGACGGGCGAGGAGATCGACGATCGTCGACTCCTCCTGTCAGCACCTGTAGTTTGGCCGGCTCAGGAGGCTGTGGACCGACCGTTGGCGACCCTGAAGGGGGTTGGACCGAAACTCGCCTCCGCAGCCTCCGAGGATCTCGGGATCGCATCCCTGCGCGACCTGCTCTTGCATCTTCCGCGCCTGCACAGGAATCTCGTCGAGGTCACCCCGCTGCGAGAGGTCAGAGCCGGGGAGGAGGCAACCGTGGCGGTGGAGGTTCGCTCGGCCAAGGTCAGGCCGACTCGCAAGCGGCGACTCACGATCCTGGAGGCGGAGGTAGTCGACGCGGAGGGTGCGACGGGGAAGATCGTCTGGTTCAACCGCCCCTGGCTCTCAGAGAGACTGGAGCCGGGTACGAGATTGCTGGCCCGCGGGAAGATAGGGAAGAACGGCTTCTCGGTCGCCGAGCACGAGTTCATCGGAGCCGGTGAACTGCCGGGGGGTGCGTCTGGGGGGACCGACCATGAGGCTGCAGAGGATCGGTCGGCGGGGGAGCATTGGATACGCCCCGGCCGACCCGGCGGCACCCCACCCAGCGGCATCCATACGACCGGACTCGTTCCCGTATACCCCGCGTCCGAGCGGGTTCGCCCGCCGAGATTGCGAGAGTGGGCCTGGCAGGTGGCTGGCCTCGCAAATGCCCTCGCCGAACCCATACCCGGACGTGAACGAGCTGCCCGCGGACTACCGTCTTCCGCCGACTCGATCGTGGGTGCCCATCTTCCACCTGATGCCGAGAGGCTCGAACAGGCGCGTCAGGCTCTCGCATTCGAAGAGCTCTCGCTCTATCAGGCGACTCTCGCGGTGAGACGGCGCCGTCGGCGCAGCAGTGTCCGGGCAGTTGCTCTCGCGCCACCGGACGATCGGATGGCCGACTGGATCGATTCGCTGCCGTTCGATCTCACCGCCGACCAGCGCAAGGCCGTAGATGAGATAGATCGGGACCTCGCCGACGAGGTCCCGATGCAGCGCCTCCTCATGGGAGAGGTGGGATCGGGCAAGACGGTCGTCGCCCTCTACGCGATGCTCCGGGCTGTCTACGACGGGGGACAGGCGGCACTTATGGCTCCGACCGAGACCCTCGCCGAGCAGCACCACAGGACGCTCCAGGGGCTGGCAGGACCAGATGGGCCTGCGGTGGTCCTGCTGACCGGATCCGTTCCGGACACGGACAGAGAAGGTCCATTGAAGGCTCTGGCGGAAGGGGAGCCCCTCCTGGTGGTCGGTACCCACGCGCTGATCGAATCCTCGGTCGAGTTCTCACGGCTGAGGATCGCTGTGATCGATGAGCAGCATCGCTTCGGCGTTCGCCAGAGAGCCGAGCTCGATCGAAAGGGAGAAGGAGGGTCGGCCCCTCACTCACTCCACATGACCGCGACTCCGATACCGAGGACACTCTCCCTTACCGCGTACGGGGATCTGGACACCACATCCCTTCGCGAACTGCCCTCGGGCAGGAAGCCGGTCCAGACCAGGATCGTCGAGGACGGCGGTAGGTCCGATGCCTACGAGTTCATCCGCGAGCGCCTTCGAGAAGGCCGTCAGGCCTTCGTCGTCTGCCCCCTGGTGAGCGAGTCCGTGATGGTCGAGGCCAAGGCCGCCGAGCAGGAGGCGAGTCGACTGGCTGACAGCGAGTTCCGGGACTTCTCGCTCGCCGTGCTCCACGGCCAACAGTCCGCCGAGGAAAAACAGCGGACGATGCTCGCCTTCGCCGGAGGAGAAATCGACGTGCTGGTCGCAACCAGCGTCATCGAGGTCGGCATCGACGTCCCGAACGCAACCGTGATGGTGATCGAGGGAGCTGAGCGGTTCGGTCTCTCCCAACTGCATCAGCTGAGAGGCAGGGTGGGGCGCGGGGAACATGCCTCCCACTGTCTGTTGTTCGCGGACGCCCGCTCGGAGGCAGCCAAGACCCGACTGGAGGCGATCGAGACGGAGCGGGACGGATTCCGTCTGGCTGAGGTCGACCTGACCATCAGAGGGGAGGGAGAGCTCCTCGGCACGCGACAGCATGGCCTGCCACGTTTCCTCGCAGCCTCTCTCCCCGACGATCTGCCGCTCCTGCTCGAGGCGCGGGAGATGGTCGCCCGCCTCTTGGATGCGGAGTCCGTCGAGGCCGAGATCCTGATCGATGCCGCACGGATGCGATTCGGCGACGAACGTGCGCAGCGGCTGGCTGCCTGAGGCGGAAGTGGCGCCGGATCTCCGTATATCGGCAGGAGAGATGAAGGGCCGGAAACTCTCCGCTGGCAGTGGGCGGCCGACCACCGGCCGGGTTCGGGAAGCGATTTTCTCGGCCTTGGGACAGGATCTCCGCGGTCAGGGGATAGACCATGTGCTGGACCTCTACTGCGGCAGTGGCGCGATGGGTCTCGAGTCCCTCTCGCGCGGAGCGGGCAACCTCGTATTGGTCGATCGAGACCCCGGATCCGCGGTGGCGAACGTGGAGGCACTCGGCGTCGGTGCCAGGGCGGAGGTTCGCGCTGGCTCGGTGGATGAGGTGCTCGGGGGGTTGCCCACGCATGAATTCGACCTGATCTTCTGCGATCCCCCCTATAGACTCGCCGCAAGCGAGATGGAAGCCATCGAACCCAAGCTCTCCGCTGCTCTGGCGCCATCGGGCCGCCTCGTGGTGGAAGGCCCCGCAGGCGAAGGTCCCTACATCGACCTGCCCCTGTTGTTCGATCGGACCTATGGCAGGACGAGGGTCACCATCCACGGGGTCTCGGGCTGATGTCCGTGAGCGGAAAGGTCGCGATCTGCCCCGGCAGCTACGACCCGGTGACCAACGGGCACATCGACATCATCTCGCGGGCCTCGGGCGTGTTCGATCGTGTGATCGTGGGGGTGGTCAATCAGCCCGTTCGGAAACAGAAGACCCTCTACACCTCCGAGGAGCGCAAGGCATTCATCGAGCAGGCCGCCGCCGATCACGGCCTCGGCAACATCAGCGTCGAGATCTTCTCCAATCTGCTCGTGGAGTTCGCACGTGAGCAAGGCGCAGGAGTGGTCATCAAGGGGCTCAGGGCGATATCCGATTTCGAATACGAGTTCGAGATGAACCAGCTCAATCGCATGCTGGCCCCTGACATCGAGAGCATGTACATCTTCGCTTCGGCTCGGTACAGCTTCCTCTCGTCGACCGGAGTCAAGGAGATGGCCACTTTCGGCGGGGACGTCTCGGAACTCGTCCCGCCTGCGGTCGCCTCTTCCCTGGCTGAGCGGATCAGCAGGGATTCCGAGGGCTGATCAGGTCGAGCCTGCCTTGGCAGCAGGCTTGCATTGGGAGAGTTCTCCCACCACGGTCTGCCTGATTCCCTAGTCTTTATCCACGCAATGGACGTTCTGGTTCTAATCGACAAGATCGACGATCTGGTGCACAACGCCCGACCGGTTCCTCTGACCGATCAGGTACGCGTGGACCGCGAGGAGATCTACGACCTGCTCGATCAGATGCGGGCAACCGTGCCCGAGGAGATCAAGCAGGCCCGTTGGATCGTCAAGGAGCGGCAGGAGATGCTCGCCGAGGCCAAGCGTGAGGCCGAGAGGATCGTCAAGGAAGCGCGTGACCAGCAGGCACGCCTCGTGGCCAACGAGGAGATCGCCCGTCAGGCAGAGCGTGCCGCAGAGGAGATCGTCGAGGAGGCACGCGAACGTGAGCGTGAGATTCGCCTCGGCGCCGAGGACTTCGCCGATGACATCCTTTCGACCCTCGAGGTCAACCTCCAGAAGTTCCTCCAGGCAGTTCAGCGCGGGCGCGACCGTCTCTCCGGTCGTGAGGACGAGCCCGCCGAGATGCGCTGAGCGCCCCGATCCGCATCGAAGCGGTCGGCCCGATCGACCTGGCATCTCTGGCTCTTTCACCGGGTCAGGCGGCGAGACTCGACGTACCGCTGGCCCTCGCCCCCCTGGATTTCGGCGGCAATACCTACGCGGCCGCTCCGGATGCCCCCCGCGGCACTCTCGATATCTCGCGGACGGTCAACGGCTACGCCCTCAGGCTCAGATTCCAGGCTTCCTACGAGGGACCTTGCGTTCGGTGCCTCGGGAGCGCGCAGACGGATCTGGACCTCGACGTCCGCGAGGTAGATCAGGAGGCTGGTGCGGACTCGGAGGTCGATCTCGACTGTCCCTATCTGGACTCGGATCTACTCGACGTGAGCCGCTGGGCGAGCGACTCCGCAGCGCTTGCCTTTCCGGCACAGCCGCTTTGTGAGGAGGGCTGCGGTGGCATCTGTCCCGCCTGCGGGGAGCGTGTCGCACCCGGCGAGGAGCCTCATCGACACTCCATCCAGGGCGACCCGCGAATGTCTGCGCTCGGCGACATCGAGTTCGAGTGACCGACCTCGCCCGCCTCTGAGCGCCCACCCGGCTACCATCACGAGCGATGGCCGTACCGAAGAAGAGACAGTCGAGCGCCAGACGAGACAAGCGTCGCGCCCAGCACAAGGCTTCCCGTCCGAGGCTCAACGAGTGCCCGCGGTGCCACAGTCCCCGGCTGCCGCACCGTGTCTGCCCGACCTGCGGTACCTACGCAGGTAGGGAAGTCGTCAGCTTCAAGCCGAAGGCTGAGGCCGAGGCCGAAGGCGGCGAGGAGCAGGGTTAGTTGTCTCGCGCGTCCGACGGCCTGCAGCCGGTCGCGCTCGATGGTCATGGTGCCGATGGCGGCCCCGAGGTCGTCTACGAAGGCGCCGCCATCGCAGCAGCTGCTGGCATCCCGATTCGTGTCTTCGGGCCACCGAGCCCCAAGATGCCCCCAGGAGTCGAGATCGTGCCCTGCGACGAGTGGATACCCAATGCGGCCGATCCGGTCGCTGCCGTGAGGGGCGCACCGGGTGCATCGGTGGTCCAGGCCGCAGACGACGTCGCTGGAGGCTCCGCCTGTGCGCTGGTGAGTGCCGGATCGACAGGCGCGACACTCGCCGCCGCCACCTTCTCGCTGCGTCGCTTGCGTGGTGTCTCTCGCCCGGGGCTCGCCGCCCAGGTGCCGATGCCAGGGGAAGGGAATCGACGGTTCCTGATGCTCGATGTCGGCGCCAGCTCCGAGGCGCGTTCCAAACACTTGGTCCAGTTCGCGTACCTCGGCTCGGCTTTCTCGAAAGCTGCGCTCGGAGTAGCTGAGCCACGTGTGGCTCTGCTCACGATCGGCGAGGAGGAAGGCAAGGGCAACAATGCGGTGGTGGAGGCGTTCGACTCTCTCAGCAAGACCGAGGCGATCAACTTCGTCGGGAACGCAGAGGGACGGGATCTGTTCCGCGATCGAGCCGACGTGATCGTCTGCGATGGCTTCACCGGAAATGTCGCGCTCAAGGTCATGGAGGGGACCGCCCGGGCGGTGGCTGACGGCGTTCGCGACGCTGCGCGTGCCAACCCGGTTGCGTCTCTCGGTGGCATGCTGCTGCGACCTTCGATGGCAGGACTCAAGCGCACTCTGGATCCGGATGCAACAGGCGGCGCGATACTGCTCGGCCTCCGCGCCGTGGCTGTCGTGGCTCACGGCAGCTCCAGTCCCGAGGGAATAGCCAATGCGATCAAACTCGCCTGGCACGCGGCCGAGGAGGGTGCCACCGAACAGACCGCGGCGTTGCTGGCGACCGAGGTGAGGGGGCGTGCGCCGAGGATCGAGCCGCCTCCGCCTCCCCCGGAACCCCTTGCCGACGAGGATGAAGAGAGCGGGGGATCGGAGGGGGATCGCCCGGATGGAGATGAGGGATCGGGAGGTCCCTCCCCGGAGGACGCGCCCGCCGCGTCCTCGGCTGGCGATGACCCGGAAGCCGACCGGTCGGGCATCCGGGATCGAGTCGAATCCGAGACGGAGGCGACTTCCACTCCTGCGCCGGGAGAGACGCGATAATGCAGGCCGGGATGGATCGAGACCAAGTCATGGGGGTCGTCAAGGAACATCTGGCGGCCGAGCTGGAGGTCGATATAGACCGCATCGACTCGGGCACGCGCTTCAAGGAAGACCTCGACGCCGACTCGCTCGACCTCTACGAGCTGGTGATGGAGATGGAAGACCGCTACGGAGTGAAGGTGAGCGAGGAAGAGGCCGCAGAACTGGTAAGCGTGGGGGATGTAGTCGAGTTCGTCTGCTCCCGAGCCTCGAGCGGTTGAGCAGTTCTCTACTCGATCTCTTCAACGACCTTCCCGAGGAGGTGCGTTCTCGCGCACTCAGCCACTCCTCATGGGTAAGCAACCGCTCGGACTCGTACGGTCGCCTCGCCTTCCTAGGCGACAGTGTTCTCGGCCTTGCGGTCGCGAGGGAGTTCTTCGAGCGTCATCCCGACACCGATATCGGCGACCTGACCAAGATGCGGAATCAGGCGGTCAGTGGAAGGGCATGCGCCGAAGTCGCGGTCGAGCTCGGACTCGATCAGATGATGGCTACCGAGGAACCGCAGGAGGGCTCGGGCATCGAAGCCGAGAAGCTCCTCCAGTCCGAGCGTGCTCTCGCCTCGATCTGCGAGGCGGTCATCGGAGCGTGCCTGGTCGAGCGTGGATTCGAGATCACGGCGAAGGCGACGGTAGAGGCATTCGCAACCCAGATCGAGAGCGCGATCGACCAGAGGATCGACTCGAAGACCGACCTCCAGGAACTGCTCGCCCGAAGCGGCCGCAAGGTGATCTACGTGCTGACCGAGGAGACCGGCCCGGCACACGATCCGCGGTTCAGCGTGGAAGCAACTGTCGATGGCGAGACCCTCGGCGTCGGAGAGGGTGGCAGCAAGAAGGAGGCTGAGCAGGCTGCTGCGGAGAAGGCGTTGGAGGCGCTTCAAGCCTGATCGCACACTAAGTTCGTCCGGTCCTGCGTGAAGGCTTGGGCGTGAATGCACCTGCGCGAGATCAACATGAAGGGCTTCAAGTCCTTCCCTGATCGCACTCGCCTCACCTTCGGGCCCGGCGTGAGCGTGATCGTCGGCCCGAACGGCTGCGGCAAGTCGAACATCACCGACGCGATCCTCTGGGCTCTCGGAGAGCAGAGCCCCGGCGCAATCCGCGGCCAGTCGATGCAGGACGTGATCTTCGCCGGCGGCAAGGGACAGTCGCGCCGAAACGCCGCAGAGGTAGAGGTCGTGATCGACAACGCCGACGGGCAGGCCGGCAGCGAGTTCTCCGAGATCTCGATCACTCGCCACATCAGTCGCGACGGTGATGCCGGCTATCGGCTGAATGGAGCACGTTGCCGGCTCGCGGACGTAATCGAAGCTCTGGCCGACACGGGTCTGGGGCGAGAGATGCATTCGGTGATCAGTCAGGGGCGTGTGGAGGCCCTCGTCTCCTCCAAACCCAGAGACCGTCGGCTGCTGATCGAGGAGGCAGCGGGTCTCGGCAAGCACCGTAAGCGGCGCCATCGCGCACAGTTGAAGCTCGACCGCACCCGCGAGAACCTGGATCGTGCTCTCGATGTCGAGCGCGAGGCCAGATCCAGGATCCGGCCGCTCAAAGCCCAGGCAGAGGCTGCCGAGAGGCAGGCCAAGATGGCTCGGCAGGCCGATGAGCTCAATTCGCAGATCCTCCGCTCCGACTTGGGTCAGCAGAAGCGGGAATCGGCTCGGGCCGATCAGCAGCTCGCGGAGGCGAAGAAGACGCTTGAGGCGCTCGAGACCCGACTCGAGAGTGTCCGCAGGCGCCGGACGGTCGCGGAGGAGAGGATCGCAGTCGGCGAGGAGGGCCGGCGGGAGTTGGCCGAGCGGCTGGCGGAATCCAGGGCCGCCCTCGAGCGTGTCAAGGCCAGAGCCGAGTCGGTAGGGCGCGCCGAACGTGAGCTCCGCTCGGCGCTCGCAGAGCGACAGCTTCGACTGGAGGGTCTCGGCGAACAGTCAGAGCCCGTAGAGGGTGCGGCGGAGCGAATCGCCGAGCTCGAAGCGAGGTTGGCGGAGATCACCGGCGTCCCCGTCTCATCAGGAGAGGGCGCCGACACGAATTCCGCCGATCCGGTTGCGGCGGCGGCGCGTGCCCGCGACGAGGCCGCCGCGGAGCTGCCGAAGCTGAGAGAGGCTGTCGAGGATGCAACCAGCGCGGTCGGTCGGGCGACCAGGGCCCGTGACATGGCTCGGGCCGAGGCGGAGAAGGCTGCATCTCGGGTCGCCGCGCTGAAGGGTGAGCTGATGGCTGTCGAGGCACGGCTTGCCCGTGCCTCGCAGGAGGTTTCCGGGGAAGCGCTTGCCGGCTCGATCGAAGCTGCCTCCGGGTTGGAGCTGGCCGTATCAGCGGCCCTCGGGGAGCGCCTCCGCGCCGCCATCGTCGGCGATCGGAGCGAAGGCTCCCGTCGGCTATCCCAGCTCGAGGGTGCGGGCAGGGCACTGGTCCGCAGCGGGGACCAGCAGGGTCCTCCAGCCGGTGCACCTCCATGCGACGGCGCTCGACCCATGCTCGATCTGGTCGAGGTATCCGAGTCCGCTCGTGGGCCCGTGGAGCGCCTGCTCGGGGATGTCTGGTTGGTGGCTGATCTCGGAGACGTACCCGATTCCTTCTCCGGCGTTGCGGTGACCTCTGACGGTGAGAGGTGGGACGGCACGCTGCGAGAGCTCAGTCGCGTTCCACGTGAAGGGACCGATCCGGCCCTCGCTGCGAGATCTGCCAGAGAGGAGCTCCTGGGACGCGTCGCGGAGAGAGAGAGGACCGCCGAGCGCGCCAATGGCGATCTGGAGAAGGCAGGTGAGGCCCTCGCTGAGGCCGATACGGCGCGCGAGGCCGCCGAGATCGCCCTCCGTGAGGCGATCCGGCGGCACGACGAGGCGACCGAAGCTGCGGATCGTGAGGAGTGGCTCGCAGCGCAACGTGCGGGCCGCGGAGACGAGCGCCTCGCAATCGAGAAGGCACAGATCGAGGCCGAACTGGCGGCCGAGCAGCGCTATGCGGAGCGCGATGCGGCCGCAACCGCCAGTCGTGAGGCTGAACGTCGCCGGCTCGAGCGGCGGGTGGCCCTGGAGCAGGAAACGCTGCCGGGGCTGATACGGCTACGCACCGCACTGGAAGAGCTCGTGCGCAGACTCGAGATCCATGCGGACG
>CAZQMB010000002.1:0-20154 GCA_964594365.1 uncultured Conexibacteraceae bacterium | reverse complement strand
AAGCTGAGCCGCCTCGCTCGCAGGAGGGAGAGCCTCGGCCCGGTCAACCCGCTGGCCAAGCGTGAGTACGAGGAGGCGCGAGCGAGGGTTGCCGAACTCCAGGAGCAGCGAGAGGACATGGAGAAGGCGCTCGGTGAGCTCAAGTCGCTGATCAAACGGACCGACCGGGAGATCTCCGAGCTGTTCGAGAGGACCTTCGAGGCGACCTCCCGCAACTTCGAGGAGATGATCTCCGAACTCTTCCCCGGTGGTAAGGGGCGCTTGCGCAGGATCGAGCCCGATCGGTCACCCAAGCCTCCCACCAGTGAGGTGACGTCGGAGGGGTCCGATCCCGAGCCCAATGATGGGGGCGGCGTGGACTCCGCTGAGGAGTCGGCTCGAGTCGACGACGGCGGTGTAGAGATCGAGGTGACCCCTGCCGGCAAGTCGATGAGGAGGCTCTCTCTCCTGTCGGGCGGCGAGAAGTCGATGGTCGCACTCGCATTCGTCTTCGCGGTCATGATCGCTCGTCCCTGTCCCTTCTACGTGCTCGATGAGGTCGAGGCAGCACTCGACGACCTCAACCTCGATCGGTTCCTGCGGGTGGTCAAGCGCTTCGCGGATCGTTCACAGTTCCTGATCGTCACCCATCAGAAGCGAACGATGGATGCCGCCGATGCGCTCTACGGGGTGAGCATGGCGGAGGATGGAGTCACCAAGGTCGTGTCGTACCGCCCGTCCGAGGGTGACACGGGTGAGCGGGAGCCGGAGCACGATGAGGCGGTAGCCCCTTCCGATGCCTGGGGCGGGCCTCCCGACGGGGCAGAAGCCGCCTGACCCTTCCTGCGGCCCTAGCCTGCACCGGGTGAAGAAGATCGACTCTGAATGGGGGCGTGCGCTCGATCTCGGTGGAGACATCGAGCCTGTCGCAGAGACCGCTGAACAGAGACAGGGCGTTTTCTCCAGACTCAGAGAAGGGCTCGGTCGGACCCGCCAGGCGCTCTCCGCAGAGTTGGGAGCGAGCTTCGGAGGGGCGATCGACTCCGCCACCTGGGAGTCTCTCGAGGAGCTCTTGGTGCTCGCCGACGTCGGTGTTCCTACCACGGTGCGGGTGATCGAGCAACTCGAGCACGAAACCGAGGCTGGCAGCATCAGCGATGGAGATGGCCTCAGGCAGCGCCTGATCGAGGTCCTGGCCGAAATCGCGCAGCCGGCGGGGACCACGTCGCGCCTGGATCTCAGCGCGCACCCGTCGGTCGTGATGGTGGTCGGCGTGAACGGGACGGGCAAGACCACTTCGATCGGGAAGCTCGCGCACGTGCTCTCCCGCGAGGCGCAACTCGAGGTGGTCCTGGCAGCGGCCGACACCTACAGGGCCGCGGCGGTGGAGCAACTGACCGAGTGGGCAGAGCGTGCAGGTTGTGACATCGTCAAAGGGGCTGAAGGAGGAGATCCGGGAGCGGTCGTGTTCGACGGGGTTGCCGCGGCAGAAGCTCGTGACGCCGATGTGCTGATCTGCGACACGGCGGGGAGGCTGCACACGGACAGCGATCTGATGGCAGAACTGGCAAAGGTCCGCAGGGTGATCGCGGACCGTGTCGAGGGGGCCCCTCAGGAGACCTTGGTCGTGATCGATGCCACCACAGGCCAGAACGGGGTCCGTCAGGCGAAGGAGTTCGCCGCCGCGGTGGAGGTAACAGGCGTGGTGCTGACCAAGCTCGACGGCAGCAGCAAGGGCGGGGTCGCGCTGGCGGTGGCGGCAGAGCTGGGCATCCCGGTGAAGCTGGTCGGGATCGGGGAGTCCCTCGAAGACCTCCGGCCGTTCGACTCCCTCGAGTTCAGCCGCGCCCTCGTCGGTGAGTAGGTCCACGGGCCAGGATCCGGTCGGCCTCTAACCTTCGGACGATGTTCGACCAGCTCTCCGAGCGGCTACAGGGGGTCATGGATGGGGTCCGTGACCGTGGAACCCTGAGCGACGAGGATGTGGCAGCGGCCCTTCGAGAGGTGCGGCTCGCGTTGCTCGAGGCCGATGTCAACTTCAAGGTGGTGAAGTCCTTCACCGAGTCGCTGGGGGCACGACTCGAGGGGGCCGAGATCTCCAGCGCTCTCAACCCCGGCCAGCAGGTGGTCAAGGCGGTCAACGACGAACTCTGCGACCTGATGGGAGGCGGTGCGGGCCGTGACCTCGTATTCGCACCCTCGGGGACGACGGTGATACTGATCGCAGGCCTTCAGGGCTCGGGCAAGACGACAGCCTGCGGCAAGCTCGCGCTGCTGCTCGCGGGCCAGAACAAGAGAGTGGGTATCGCGGCGTGCGATCTCCAGAGACCGGCAGCGGTCGAACAGTTGAAGAAGGTGGGTCAGCAGGCTGGGGCGACCGTCTTCTCCATCGACGGTGAGCAGGATCCGGTCGAGGTTGCTGCCTGGGCGGTCGAGAGGGCCAGGGGAGAAGGTCTGGATGTGCTGATAGTCGACACGGCCGGCCGGACGGTGGTCGATCAGGACCTGATGGACGAGCTGGCGAGTGTACGCAAGGCCGTTTCACCGCATGACGTGGTCCTCGTTCTCGATGCGATGACCGGACAGGAGGCCGTCGGAGTAGCCGAGGCGTTCGCCGAGACTGCTGAGTTCGACGGGATCCTTCTGACCAAGCTCGATGGTGACGCACGGGGAGGTGCGGCCCTCTCGGTCAAGGCGGTGACCGGCAAACCGATCCTGTTCGCATCTACCGGCGAGAAGCTCGATGCGATGGAGAAGTTCCACCCCGATCGGATGGCGGGAAGGATCCTCGGAATGGGCGATGTGATGTCCCTGATCGAGAAGACCGAGGAGCAGTTCGATGCTGATCGGGCGAAGGAGCTCGAAGAGAAGATCCGGAGCGAGCAGTTCACACTCGACGATTTCCTGGAGCAGATGAAACAGGTCCGCAGCATGGGTCCGATCGGGAACTTGATGAAGATGATTCCCGGGATGGGAAAGGCCACCGCGGGTATGGGTGATGTAGACGAACGCGAGCTGGATAGGGTGGAGGCGATCGTGCTCTCGATGACCCCTTGGGAGCGGGCGAACCCCGAACGCATCGATGGTTCGAGACGTAAGCGCATCGCTGCCGGGTCCGGAACCTCAGTTCAGGCGGTGAATCGTCTCCTGAAGCAGTTTGCGCAGATGAGGAAGCTGATGAAGCAGATGACGAGCGGGAAACTGTCGTTGCCAGGAGGGTCGATGCCGGGAGGTTTGATGGGCTGAGCAGTTGGTTGCGCTACCGGGCGCCCGAGACCGCTAACCTGCCCTTCGATGTCAGTGAGAATACGTCTCAGACGAGTGGGCTCGAAGAAGAACCCGATCTGGAGGGTCGTGGTCGCCGATCAGCGGTCTCCCCGCGACGGGAGGACGATCGAGACCATCGGGCAGTACAACCCGCAGATGGACCCATCTCTGGTCGCTATCGACGAAGAGCGAGCCAGGCATTGGTTGGAGCGCGGTGCGCAGCCCACGCCCACGGTCGCCGGCCTACTCCGGATTCAGGGCATCGAAGCTTCGGGTAGCTAGGTCCACTTGGCCGAAGTCACCCCAGCCGCCTTGCTCGAGTTGCTCGCACGTTCGCTCGTCGATGAGCCTGACCAGGTCGAGGTAACCGAGGTTCCCGAAGGCGAGGGCGAACTGGTACTCGAACTCGAAGTGGCCGAGGACGATCTCGGTCGCGTGATCGGTCGGGGAGGTCGCGTCGCCAACGCATTGCGCTCTGTGGTTCGCGCATCCGCCACCCAGAGCGACCAGCGGATCCTCGTCGACATCCTCGACTGATCCAGGCTTGGTCGGAGGGCCGGTTGCGACTCGACGTCTTCACTCTCTTTCCGGACCACTTCAGTTGGTTCCTCGCTCAGCGTCACGTAACCAACCTGCTCGATCAGGGAAGCGAGATCCGCCTGTTCGACTATCGGGAGACCACACCGCTGAGCGCCGGACAGGTGGACGATGCACCGTACGGTGGCGGTGCCGGGATGGTGATGAGGGTCGATGTGGTCGACGCAGCACTCGAGTCGGCTTACGGATCCGACCGTTCGAGCGTGGAGATATTCGCCCTCTCTCCCCAGGGGAAGGTCTTCGAGGAGGCGACAGCAGTGGATATGTCCGGGATCGATCACCTCGCCCTGCTGTGCGGGCGTTATGAGGGTTTCGACGAGAGGGTGATCGAGAACCTCGTGGATGGATCCATCTCGATCGGCCGCTTCGTCCTCTCCGGGGGCGAGTTGGCTGCGATGGTCGTCGCCGACGCAGTCCTGCGCAAGCTGCCTGGCGCTCTCGGGGACGAGAGCAGTTCGATCGAGGAGTCCTTCAGCGAAGCTCTCGACGGCGCTCCGGAGTATCCGCACTACACACGTCCTGCCACATATCGTGACTGGCCTGTGCCCGAGGTGCTCCTCTCCGGAGATCACGGAGCGGTACGTGACTGGCGTCTTGCCGAAAGCAGGGATCGTGCAGGGCGTGACCCCGGCTAGTCGCTACCATTCGCGCCCGCAGGTCATTCGTCGGAAGACCTTCGCCGAACCACCCGAATCCATGAGCACGGTAATCGACAAGCTCGAGCAGGAACAGATCCAGGAGCGTCCGAGATTCGGCGCAGGCGACAGCGTGCGCGTTCACTTCGAGGTCGTCGAGGGAAGCCGCCGCCGTACCCAGGTATTCGAGGGTGTCGTGATCAAACGTCAGGGGAGCGGTGTCCGCGAGACCTTCACGGTCCGCAAGACCTCCTTCGGCGTCGGGGTGGAGAGGACCTTTCCGCTCCACTCTCCGAAGATCGAGAAGCTGGAGGTCTCTTCTCGCGGGGCTGTCCGCAGGGCGAAGCTCTACTACCTGAGGGAGAAGCTCGGCAAGAGCGCACGGGTAACCGAGAAGCGGGGTATCGCAGAGGATCTGCTGGTGGGAGAAGGAGAGGCCACTGATGCCGAAGGCGCGACCATCACCGAGGTGGTTGGAGAGGTCGAGACACCTGTCGAGGGCGAGGCTCCGGATGGAGCTGATGAGACGGGAGAGGAGGCCCCTGATCAGGAGGAGGGCGAGAAGGATGAGCCGCCTGCCGAAGAGAAGCCTGCTGAAGAGAAGCCTGCCGAAGATGAGCCTTCGGAAGAGGCCCCGGCAGCGGACGAAGAGGTCTCGGAGCCCGGCGACGACGCCGACTCCGGGGACAAAGACTGAAGCTACCCAAGCCAACTACCACTGGCGGTGCAATCGTCGAGTTGGTGGTGATCGTCGTGTTGGCCCTCGGCCTCGCGGTCGGGATCCAGGCGTTCGTCGTCAAGCCGTACCAGATCCCTTCCGAGTCGATGGAGCCGACCTTGACCGTGGGGCAGCGGGTGCTGGTGAACCGCTTCATCTACAAGTTCACGGACCCTGAGATCAACGACATCGTCGTGTTCCACCCTCCCGAGGGTGCAGAAAGGGGTACGCAGTGCGGTGTGGTCAGGAAGATCGGTCAGCCGTGCCCGAAGGCGACACCGCAGCAGGCGGATGTGAACTTCATCAAGCGGGTGGTCGCCGGACCCGGGGATACGGTCAAGGTCGTAGGAGGCGTCCCCGTGGTCAACGGCGTGCGCGCCGACGAGGACTTCATCACCCCCTGTCAGCCCGGAGGTGAGTGCAACCTCCCGAGGGCGATCGAGATTCCGCCGGGCCACTACTTCATGATGGGCGACAATCGTGGGGCGAGCGACGACAGCAGGTTCTGGGGACCAATCCCGAAGCGATGGATCATCGGGCAGGCCTTCGCGACCTACTGGCCGCCGGACCGGATCGGGTTCTTCTAGCAAGCGCCCTGCCCCGTCTGCCGGCCCGCTCTTCAGATTCGACCGGGGGTTCGGCACTCGTTACGTTGGTGGCACCGACGAGGCTGGCAGAGGCTGTCTTGCGGGTCCGTTGGTAGCCGCGGGAGTCCTGCTCGATCTCGACGGCATCTCGCGCTCCGACCGGCTGGCCCTCGCCCGTCTCGACGATTCCAAGAAGAGATCGTCTGCGGAACGCGAGCGTCTCTACCCGGCGGTACTGCGAGCCGCCACCGCCACCGCCGTTTCGGTGAGGTCCGTGGAGGAGATAGACCGGGGCGGAGTACACAAGGCGAATCTCGCGGCCCTCACCGACTGTCTTCAGGCCCTTGCTCGCCCTGACGCGACCCTGCTGGTCGACGGCTTCTCGTTGCCCGCCTGTGAACTCGACCATGAGCCGGTGGTGAAGGGAGACTCGAGGAGCGCGGCAATCGCGGCGGCGTCCGTGGTGGCAAAGGTCACCCGCGATCGATTCATGCAGCATGCCGATCGTCTCTTTCCGGGATGGGGTTTCGGCAGCCACGCCGGTTATTCGAGCACCGCGCATCGTGATGCCATCGCGAGCATCGGGATCTCTCCGCTCCACCGGAGGTCGTTCGCCTCCGTCGCCTACAGCCAGTTGGATCTGGATTCGGCCGCCTGAGCAAGCTCAGAATGCGTGTTCGATGTGTTCGAGGCGCGGTCGTCCATTCGGAGGGTCGTCATCGAACTCGACCCCGATCACGTCGAATCTGAATTCCGCTATTCCGACTGGCGTGCAACCTAGAGCCAGCCACTCGGCAGCGAGCCTCCGGATCTTCGACTGTTTCCTGCCGTCGACGGCCAGGAAGGCGTGCTCAGGAGCGCTGCCCCGTTCATCCACGCGGGTTCGAAGCGTCTTCACCTCGACGAAGACCAGGGTGTCACCGTCGCGGGCGATCAGGTCCAGCTCTCCCCGCGACAGATTCACGTTGCGTGCAATCACCTCCCAGCCTTTGTGCGTGAGCGAGCGTGCTGCGAGGTCCTCTCCCAACCTCCCGAGCTCGATCCTGTCGCGGGTCACAGCGAGATGATCCGCGACCCGCATTCACGCGGGAGACGGCATGCGTTCCAGATCATTCACCGATTCGAACCGTTTTCCGTGCGTTCGTTGGTTTCGTCGCTCCTAGGGTGCCGGTCCAATGCTGGCCGTGTCGCGGACACTCGCTCTGGTGGGAATCGAGGCTGAACCCGTTCACGTCGAGGTGGACCTGAACCGCGGGCTTCCGGCCTTCACGGTCGTCGGGCTGCCAGACACCTCGGTCAGGGAGTCCAGGGAGCGGGTGAGGTCGGCGCTCAGCAACTGCGGCTTCGAATTCCCACTCAGGCGAATCACCGCAAACCTGGCACCGGGAGATCTCAAGAAGGCTGGACCGGGTTTCGATCTGGCGATCGCTGCAGGGCTGCTGGCTGCCAGTGGACAGATCGCCCCAAGCCTGCTCGAGCGCGTTGCGTTTGCCGGGGAGCTCGCACTCGACGGGAGTATTCGTCCGGTACCGGGGGTGCTGGCGATGGCCGTGAAGGTGATGGAGTGGGGCCTACGCGGTCTGGTGGTCGCGCGAGAGGACGCTGCGGTCGCCGCGCTGGTCGAGGGACTCGAGGTCATTCCGCTCGATTCGATCAGACAGCTCGCGCCCTTGAGCTCGGGAGGATGGTCCCCGGACCCCGTCGTCGCCCCCGAAGCAGTGATCGCAGGTGGCGAGCCGGCGGTTTCACCCGATCTGGCGGACCTGAAGGGTCAACCCTTCCTCCGGCAGGCACTCGAGGTGGTCGCCTCGGGAGGTCACAGCCTGCTCCTCACCGGTCCCCCTGGCGCCGGCAAGACCCTTGCTGCACGGCGATTGCCCTCGATCCTCCCGGCGCTGGAGCCGTCCGAGGCTCTCGAGGTGGTGCGGATTGCAGGGGCGTGCGGTGATCGGTTCACGCTGCCGGCCCGCCGGCCGTTCCGGGCCCCGCACCACAGCGTCTCTCCATCTGCGCTGCTCGGAGGTGGGGCTGGGCCGCGACCGGGCGAGATCACGCGTGCGCACAATGGGGTGCTCTTCCTCGATGAGTTGGGTGAGTTCCGCCGGGACTCGCTCGAGGCTCTTCGTCAGCCGCTCGAGGATGGATACGTCAGCGTCACCAGATCCAATCGCACACTGGAGTTTCCGAGCAGGTTCCTCCTGGTTGCCGCTTCCAACCCCTGTCCCTGTGGCCGCGGGGAGGATTCCGGTGAGTGTCGTTGCCATCCGGTCGCAGTGGCGAAGTATCGGTCGAAACTCAGCGGTGCGCTGTCCGACCGAATCGACGTAGCGGCGATCGTCGAGACCCCTTCGGCTGAGAGCATGAGGTCGGAGGCAGGCGAGAGTTCCGCCGCGGTTCGCAGACGGGTCGAGATCGCGGTCGCCAGGCAACGCGAGAGACAGGGAGGGGTGCTCAACTCCCGACTCAGCCCCGATCAGCTCCGAGCCCATACCTGCTTCACCGCTGGAGCCGAGAAGATGTTGGCAGAGGGTCATCGCCGACTCTCGCTGAGCGGCCGTGGATGGGAGCGCGTGGTCAAGCTGTCGCTGACCATCGCGGACCTCCGGGAGCAGGAAAAGATCGATGAGGAGTCGGTCGCCCAGGCGCTCGTGTACCGGAGAGCCGGTGCGGATTGAGCGCCGCCCCCGAGGCGTGCGAACGGTGCCTCTCGTCGATTCGAGATCCGGTAGGCGCGCGGTCGCCGACAGCAGTCGAGATCGCTTCCTCGACCTGTTGGTCGGTCTGCCGACACTCCGGAGACTTTCCGCCGAAGCTGCTCGACCTCACCGACCCACCACCAGCGCTCTTCGGACTCGGCGACCGCCGCCTCCTGCAAGACCTCTGCGAGTCGCGTCCCATCATCACGATCGTCGGTGCGCGCAGGGCTTCGAGGGCGGGGCTGGCGACCGCGCAGTCATTGTCGAGAGACCTCACGATCTCCGGGGCGCTCGTCGTCAGTGGGATGGCTCTCGGGATCGATGCAGCAGCCCATCAGGGGGCACTCGACTCGGGGAAGCCCACGATCGCAGTGCTCGGCAGTGGCGCCGACGTCTGCTACCCACGCAAGCTCGAACCTCTCTACCGCGAGATCATCCGGAGCGGTCTGGTGCTGTCGGAGCTGCCACCAGGCAGCCAGCCCAGGAAGTGGACCTTCCCCGCCCGGAATCGCTTGATGGCGGCCTTGGGGGACATGACCGTGATCGTCGAGGCCCGGATCTCGTCCGGCTCCCTGATCACAGCGACCATGGCAGCTGATCTCGGACGCGAGATCGGAGCGGTTCCGGCAGGGGTTGCGCATGCCAACGGACAGGGCGTCAACTCACTCCTTCGGGATGGAGCCCACGTGGTGCGCCACGCAGATGACGTGCTGGACACGCTGATCGGCCCCGGGATGCGGGAAAGAACGGGCGAGAGGACCGGTCCGGATCTGCCAGCCGAGACCCTGCAGGTGCTGGAGTGGATCGAGCGGGAGGCCGGAACCGCTGATCAGATCGCCCTCGCGGCCGCCCAGGATCCGGCGACTACGGCCGCCGCGCTCGCACGACTCGAGATCTCCGGCTACCTGATCCGAGATGCGGAGGGCCGGTTCGTCAGGACGTCGCTCACCCATCCCGGGCAGGCTCTCTAGCCTGTCGCGCATGCACGACAGGCGGACACCGGTCGCATTGACCATCGCTGGATCAGATTCGGGAGGTGGCGCGGGAATCCAGGCCGACCTGAAGGCGTTCGCACGTTGCGGAGTCCACGGGGCAACGGCCATAGTGGCGCTCACCGCGCAGAACACCGTCGGTGTCTCCGAGGTCATGCAGGTTCCTGCGGCGATGATCGCTTCCCAGGTCGACTCGGTCGTATCCGATATCGGTGTGGACGCGATCAAGATCGGGATGCTCGGAAGCGCCGAGACTGCGCAGGCAGTGGCAGGGGTGCTGGAGCGGGTAGAGGGTGTGCCCGTGGTCGTAGACCCGGTGATGATCTCCGAGAGCGGGTCGCGCCTGCTCGATCCTGCAGCGCTTCAGGTCCTGGTGGAACGGATCATCCCCGCAGCAACCGTGATCACCCCGAACCTCCCCGAGGCCGCGAGGCTCTTGGGGCGCGAGGGAGATGCGTCGGAGACCGATCAGGAGGAGATGGCGCGAGCCCTGTTCGACCTCGGGCCAGATGCTGTGATCGTCACCGGCGGTCATACGGACGCGGGCGACGATCTCCTCTTCGATGGGTCGGTGGTGACCCGGCTGTCTGGCCCACGGCATCCGGACGGCGCTGCGCACGGCTCGGGTTGTACCCATGCCTCGGCACTGGCAGCGGGGCTGGCCTTGGGCCTGAGCATCGATCGAGCCGCGCGGCTTGCCCGGACGGTGGCCACCGAGGCTGTCGGTCAGGGGCTGGCCTCTCTGGGGGAAGGTGCTGGACCGGTCTCTGCGCACGACTTGGCAGCGGCGCGAGAATGGGCGCGCTCGGCTGCAGGCGTCGCTGCCCGGACCTCGGCATAATCGCTACTCGATGAGCAATCGGCGAGAGCGCAGCAGCGTGGTGTTCGACGGCCCCGAGAGGGCCTTCGCCCGCGCGTACATGAAGGGGATCGGCTTCGACGACGAGGAACTGCGCCGACCGACGGTCGGCATCGCGAATACCTGGATCGAAGCCATGCCCTGCAACTACCACCTTCGTGGGCTGGCTGAGCACGTCAAGGAGGGCGTCCGAGAGGCAGGCGGGACTCCCATGGAGTTCAACTCGATCGCGATCTCCGACGGGATCACGATGGGAACCGAAGGCATGAAGACTTCGTTGATCAGCCGCGAGGTGATTGCGGACTCGATCGAACTCACGGTGCGCGGATATCAGTTCGACGCCGTGATCGCGCTCTCCGGTTGTGACAAGACGATTCCGGGATGCGTGATGGCGCTTGCCCGACTCGACATTCCCTCCTTGATGCTCTACGGAGGGTCGATCCTCCCCGGAAAGTGGCGCGGCGAAGAGGTGACCATTCAAGACGTCTTCGAGGCGATAGGTGCCCATTCGGCCGGCAACATGAGCATCGAGGATCTCACCGAGCTCGAGGGCTGCGCGAGTCCGGGCCCCGGAGCCTGCGGCGGTCAGTTCACTGCGAACACCATGGCCTGCGCGTTCGAGGTCATGGGCATCACTCCGATGGGATCGGGGATGGTTCCTGCCGTCGACGGCGCAAAGGGTCAGGTTGCGCGCGAGGCCGGACGTCTCGTGATGGACGTGCTCGAGAAGGACATCCGCCCCAGCCAGATCATCACCAGGGAATCGATCGAGAACGCCATCGCGACCATCGCCATGTCGGGCGGCTCCACCAACGGGGTCCTGCACCTGCTGGCGCTTGCGAAGGAGTCGGGCATAGGGCTCGACATCGAGGACTTCGACCGGATCTCGGAGCGGACGCCACTGCTGGGGGACCTGAAGCCGGGCGGGAAATACGTTGCCAAGGACCTCTACGAGGCCGGCGGTATCGAGCTGCTCGCGCATCGTCTGGACGAAGCGGATCTGTTGCATCGCGAGTCGATCACCGTGACCGGCAAGACGATCGGCGAGTACGCCGATTCCGCCAAGGAGACGCCCGGGCAGGAGGTCATTCTGCCCGTCTCCGATCCGCTGAAGCCCAACGGGGGTCTCGCGATCCTTCGTGGCAACCTCGCGCCGGAGGGATGCGTGGTGAAACTCGCCGGTCATGAGCGGTCGGGCCAGACGGGTCCAGCGCGGGTATTCGAGTCAGAGGAAGCAGCCTTCGCTGCGGTCAAGGAGAGCGGGATCAAGGCCGGCGACATCGTCGTGATCCGGAACGAAGGACCCTCAGGCGGCCCCGGGATGCGTGAGATGCTCCAGGTCACCGCGGCGCTCGTCGGCGAAGGACTGGGTGAGGACGTTGCGCTCCTGACCGATGGCCGCTTCTCCGGAGCCACCCATGGGCTGATGGCGGGGCACGTCGCACCAGAGGCGGTCCGAGGTGGACCGATAGCGATCGTCGAAGAGGGTGACGAGATCTCGTTCGACATCCCCAATCGCACTCTGACGCTCAACGTCCCCGAGGAAGAGATCGCGAGGCGTCTCGAAGCGTATGAGCCGCCAGAGCCGAGCTATACCTCTGGCGTCATGGCGAAGTACGCCTCCTCGGTCTCGAGCGCCGCTCAAGGGGCAGTGACCACCCCGCATTGGGACTGACCGATCAGGCGTAGCCCATCCGCTCGAGGATGGGTATCTCCCTGATCTGCGGCGGTTGCAGGTGGTTCCAGAGGATTCCGCGTGGGCGAGGGTAGGTGGTGGAGACATCCACGACTGCCTGCGGGGTGGAAATCAGGTCTACGGGCAGATCGTGGGCCACCATCGGCAGCTCCTGGCGCCTGACCTGCACAGGGTGGACGCTCGTAGCCACGACCGTGTGCTCATCGATCTTCCCTGCCTCGGTCAACAATCCGTACTCGAGGTCGAGATATCCGCCACCCTTTCCGACCCTCGCACCGTCGAGGTTGACCGCGACCGAACCGCAGAGGATGAAGTCGATCTCGGGCAGCTCTTCTTCGGCGACGACCTTTCCGATCTTGAGAGCCCCTTTGATCGTCGCGGCCTCTCTCCGCTGCTTCGGAGTGAGTTGCTTCGCATCGATCAGCCGGAACGGATGAGGGTCTCTGAGCCGTGGAACCGAAATCACCACCGTCTTCCCGTCCTCGAACGCGAGGCTGCGAGCGTGGGCCTGCGGGGAGTCGGGGTTCACCCGGATGACTCGAGCCTTCTTCCACAGTCGATGTCCGGCGAGTAGTTCAGCAGCCTGCTTGGAGCCTGCGAAGTTCGGGATCCTCCCTTCTGCACCGGGGAAGCGCGCCACGCCCCGATCCTCCATCTCGCGCCAGACGAGGCTTCGTATCTGGTCCTTCGACTTCATCCGGTCACCTCGTTCTTACGGCCCATGGGCCCATCCTACGACCGCAGCCGACGCATCGACACGCATGATCACCTGCATCGCTGCGAGCGGAATTGGAGGGACGCGGGTCCTCTTCTCGTAATCTTCCAATGAGGGATGAGGTCGAAATGGACAAGTTGAAGAACTGGCTCGGCTCACACCGCATGGCGGTGCTTGCGTGTCTCGTCGTCTCGGGCGTCCTTGCGCTCGCAGTCGGTGCGGCCTTTGCCTACGACCACTCGCAGAAGGAGCGGATCGCTCCCGGAATCACCATCGGCGGCGTCGCCGTCGGAGGATTGAATCGTGAGCAGGCGCGCGAGAAGATCGACCGGGAGATCGTGTCTTCTCTCTCGCAGCCACTCGAGGTCCGTTTCGAGGGCACCCGGTACGAGATTTCCGCCAAGCGTCTGAAGCGGACCGCGGACGTCGAGGCGATGCTCGACGCTGCGACCGAGACCAGCCGAGAAGGCGACATCGTCTCGCGGATCCTCCGCTATGTGAGGGGAGGAGACGTCGCGGAGGAGGTACCGACCGAGATCACATACTCGACCGAGGCCGTGACCAACTTCGTCCGTTCTCTCGCCGAGACGATCGATCGCCAGCCCGAGGACGCCACTCTGGTTCCCGCGGGCGATCGCCTCACACCGACGCCGGGAGTGGACGGCATAGAGGTCAGGAAGCGCTTCACCAAGGAGAGGATCGATCGGGCGATAGTCGAACCCGGGACGGTTGCGGCCCTACAGCCGGTAGTGAAGCGGACGAAGCCCGAGATCAGCCGGAAGGGCCTTGCGGATGCCTACCCGACCTACATCACGATCGATCGCTCGACCTACACGCTTCGGCTGTTCAAGGATCTCGAACTCTCGAAGCGCTACACGGTGGCGGTAGGTCAGGTGGGTCTCGAGACTCCGGCAGGTCTCTACTCGATCCAGGACAAGCAGGTGAACCCCGCTTGGCACGTCCCGAATTCGGCCTGGGCGGGTGATCTCGCCGGGACTGTCGTGCCACCGGGTCCGGGAAACCCGATCCAGGCGCGCTGGATGGGCATCTACAACGGTGCAGGTATCCACGGAACCAACGACACCTACTCGCTCGGATCGGCGGCTTCCCATGGTTGTGTCCGGATGTCGATCCCGGATGTGATCGACCTCTACGACCGCGTCTCCGTGGGTACGCCTGTCTACATCCTCTAGGTATGCGGCGGTTCGACTCGCAGGGATCGGGGATGCCGCTGGCGAATAGTTACCGAATGGAGACCGCGAGCCCCGAACTCTCCGGACCATGGGCGGAGGCCCTGACCGCTTTCGATCGGGATCTGAGCACGCGTGACGCTGCCGAGAGGACCCGTGAGGCCTACGGCACCGATCTCGCGCAACTGGCCTGTTGGGCAGAGAATCGCGGGGTGGGACCGGTCGAGATGACGCATAAGGAACTCCGGTTGTACGCGGCGCATCTCAGCGAGTCGGGTATGAGCAAGGCAACCGTTGCGAGGAAGTTGGCCGCGATCGGTGCCTTCTACTCGACCCTGGTCAGACTCGGCAGAGTAGGCGCAAACCCGGCCGAGCTCGTGCCCGCGCCGAAGCGGGAACAGCATCTACCCCGGGTCCTGGATCAGGATGAGGCGGCAGAACTGTTGGATCGGATCCCCGCCCGTACTCCGCTGCAGGTTCGGGATCGCGCCCTGCTGGAGGTCGCGTATTCCTGCGGACTGCGTGCGGAGGAGATCGTCAGCCTCGACTGCTCGTCACTGGATTTCGAGTCGGAGCGCATCCGGGTGGAGGGAAAAGGAGGGAAGACCCGCCTGGTTCCGCTCGGTGAGCCGGCGCGTGACGCTCTGCATCGGTATCTCGACCGGGCACGCGGATCACTCGTATCCGATCCCGACGAGGTAGCCCTTTTCGTCTCCAAGTCCGGTAGGCGCTTGCACTCTTCCGACATACGGCGACGACTAAAGGTGTGGGTAGACAACGCCGCAATCGCCGGCGGAGTCTCGCCTCATGCGCTGAGGCACTCCTTCGCCACCCATCTGCTCCAGGGCGGCGCCGACCTCCGCGCAATTCAGGAACTACTCGGCCATTCGAGCGTCTCGACGACGCAGGTCTACACCAAGGTCGAGCCTTCATGGCTGAAGGACCAGTACGCGAAGAGTCATCCGCGCGCATGAAGATCACGGTCCATTTCGATGGAGGATCGCGAGGCAACCCCGGACCGGCCGCTGCCGCTGCGGTCGCATACGACGCCGACGGAGGGGAATTGACCGATCGGGTCGCGCTCGTCGGTGAGGTGACCAACAACGTCGCGGAGTACCGAGCGCTACTGCTTGCCATCTCGCTGGCCACCGATTTGGAGGCCGATGAGGTCGAGTTCGTCGGGGACTCCCAGCTGATCGTCCGTCAGATCACCGGCGAGTACAAGGTGAAGAAGGCCGACCTCAAGCCTTTGCATGCTGAGGCCAGAGAGGCGTTGAAGGCGCTGCCCAAGTGGTCGATCACGGATGTGAGGAGGGAATCGAACGAGAGAGCGGACGAACTGCTCAACGAAGCACTCGATTCGGTCTAGGAGTTCTTCCGCACGTACCAGTCGACGACCGCGGTTGCGACCTCGAGGCCCTCGGCGTCGGTCATCGAGACACCGACCTGAAACTCGATCTTCCCCTCGTCCGCGAGCTTCTCCTTCAGGTCCTCGGGGTCAGGCACCGACGCTCTCGCTTCGATAGGTCCCTTGGCGAGCTTGAGGTACTGGATGCTCGCCCCTTTCGCCAGCGGCGTTATCTCTCCCAGCAGCTCGGCGAAGGACCCAACGAACGCCCCGCCGCTCGCGGTCTCGGCCAGGGTGAACAGCCCGCCTGCGTGTTGGCTGCCGACGTGGTTCCCGATCTCGGGGTCGTCGGGCAGGACGGCGGTCGCTCCGTCCGGACCGAGGCCGGAGAACGTGATGCCGACCTTCTTCACGAATGGGATGGAGGTCGCGAGTCCGGTTGCGAGGGCGTCGTAGTCCATGTGGCCTGAACCCTATAGGCTCATGGATATGCAGAGTGCGTCCCTAAACAGATGCATGGAGATCCGATGAAGTCGAGCAGGAAGGTCTTCGGATCACTCTTGGCTGTGGCGGCCGTGCTGCTGAGCGCTTGCGGCACGACCGAGGTCGATACGACCCAGTTCGTCGACAGCGTTAACCGGCAGCTGCGGCAGAGCCTCGCTTCGATCCCGCGTGTGGCTGAGACAGGTGCCGCGGTCGAGATGTCCTGTCCGGCAACGGTAGAAGAAGGCAAGGTCTTCGAGTGCACCGTCTCGGGAGAACTGAGCGGCAAGAGCGTGACGGTGAAGCTGACCACGAAGCCAACCGCTGACGAGACCAGAGACGACGTCGTGCCGGTCTCCGAGAGGGCAGTGGACGCAGCGTTCGACTCCGTTTCCGTGGCCGAGGGCAAGGCGGCCGGTCGGGCCATCGCCGAAGGAGGGTGAGGCAGGATGAACGTGGACCTCGGTTCGATCGGTACCACGACCTGAGGACCGAGGACAACGGGTTTCGGGTCCTCTAGGATCTCACCCGATGAAGGGTCGGCAGATCTCCATCCTGGCGTGTGTCGTCTTCGCGGCAGCCGCCTGCCTCGCCAGCTTCTCTACCGCGGTTGGGGAGGTGAGGGTGCCTTTCTCGATCTCGGTTTCTCCCTCGACCAAGAATTTCGGCAAGGTCCAGACGGGCTCTGCCTCGATACCCGAGGCATTCACGGTCACCAACACCGGATCCTCGGCCTTCGTCGTCACATCTATCTCCCTCACCGGAGCAGATCCTGCAGCGTTCGAGGTCGCCTCGAACAGCTGCGGGGGGACCCTCCTCCCGGCGGCGAGCTGTACCGTCACCGTTGTCTTCGCTCCCGCTACCACCGGCACCAAGGCAGCAACCCTGCGGATCGCCACAAGCTCCAGCGGGCTCGTGGGCACGGCCGGCCTCGGTGGGACGGGAAGCCAGACGGGTCCGCAGCCCGAATCGGCCTTCAAGCAGAGCACCGGCTCGCCCGTTCCGACCGCAAACGCGCCGTGTGATCTCGTGGTCGGCTATATCAAGAACCAGAAGGGCGCTTCCATCACGCCGGAGCTGCCTCCCGCACCTGATCTGATCCTCACCGACAGCGTGCTCGACGAGGTGGCCGTGAGGAACGGCAACGGAAAGGGCTCCTTCCCAGACGCTGCTCCACGTTCGCCTACCGGAACCGGGGGTGATCGATCGTGTGGAACTGCCGCCGGAGATCTGACCAGAGACGGGCACGACGATGTCGTGGTCTCGAACGAGGACTCGGATGACGTCTCGGTGATCGATGGCGAGGACGATGGCGGACTCGACCCGACTCCTACCGTGGTGCCTGTGGGTGACGACCCCGACCAGCCCGAACTCGGCGATATCGACGATGACGGTGATATCGACGTCGTGGTGCCGAACACCGGTGATGATGACGCCTCGGTGTTGGAAAACGATGGCGACGGAGATCTGATCCCCGACCCTTCGCCCGTGCCCACAGGTGACCAGCCCGAGGAAGGTGATCTCGGAGACGTCGATGGGGACGGAGATCCGGACTTCGTCGTTCCGAACGCCGGCGATGACGACATCTCGGTCCTCGAGAACGACGGAGACGGCAACTTCGCGCCGGACCCTGCGCCAACTCCGACCGGAGACGATCCGCGTGATTCCGAACTCGGTGACATGGACGACGACGGGTGCCTGGACGCCGTCGTGTCGAACTTCGCCGATGACACGGTTTCGATCCTCATCGGTGACTGCAACGGCAACTTCGATCCCGACGCCTCGCCCGATCCGACCAGCGACGGCCCCACCGATATCGAGCTCGGGGACATCGATGGCGATGGGGACGAGGATGCTGCGATTCTCGGCGAAGAGGACGGGAAGATCGATATCTACCTGGGCGATGGCGATGGTGACTTCGATGAGCAGGCGCCGGGTACTCCCATCCCGACCGATTCGGACCTTCCCCCTCTCGCTCTCGACGACATCAACGGTGACGACGTCCCCGATGTGATCGGAACCGACGAGCGCGGCGCGGTACCGCTGTACCTCAACCGCCTCGACCCCGATTCGGCGCTGCGCAAGGGTATGCGTCTGAAAGGCAGGAAGTATCAGCGCTACAACCGCCGCGGCGTCTACGTGGACATTCGCTGTTCGGTCAATTGCGACTACGGGCTCAAGGGCAAGGGTCTCGAGAGCCGTAGTCGGATCATCCGTGGTAAGAGATGGGTCAGGGTCCTGATTCCCTTCACGGCCGACCAGAAGCGCGTCATCGAGAAGCAACTCGCGCGTAACAGGGCCCCTCGGGTCAAGGTGACCGGGTTCGCTCAGGATGCAGTGAAGCAGCGCTACATCTATCTGCGCGCTCCCAGGGACCCTTACCCGGTCACCGGCTGATTTCTCCCGTGTGCGAACGCGGGACGGGGAGGACCGCCAAGGCTCCGGTCAGGCGGTAAAGTCGTGTCTGCGCGGCTGTAGCTCAGCTGGCTAGAGCGTCTGCTTGCCATGCAGAAGGTCGTGGGTTCGAATCCCATCAGCCGCTTCCGCATCACGTCTCCTCCATGCCCTCCCGTTGCTCGAATCGCAATCTAATCGCGGTAGGTTCCGCGGCCTTTGCCCGGGGGTATTCTCTTCAACGTGGCTTCCACCTCGCCTACCAGCTCCGCAAAGCGTGTCTATGCGCCCAGGATGCCGCTGGTCGAGAGGCGGCGGCAGATCGTCGACGCTGCAGTAGACGAGTACCTCGACAAGGGATTCCACGGCGCCAGAGTCGATTCCATCGCCGAGGCGATCGGCGTCTCGAAGCCGGTTCTCTACGGCGCCTTCGAGTCGAAGGACCTCATCTCGGTCGCGGTGGTAGAGGAGGTCCACCGCCGCGAGGCCCTCGCTCTCGTCCAGAGCGGCAATCTGAGCCACTACGATGACCTGCAACGCGGTCGCGTGGTCCCGCTGTACGAGTCCGTCTTCGACTTCGCGGCCCAGAACACGAAGCTCTGCAAGTTCATCTACTCGGACTTCCGGGGAGCGCCGCCCGAGGCGATCGACTTCCATGACGATGTCTTCAAGCAGCGCACCGCCGGGCTCGCCTGGCACCTGCGTCGTTTCTTCGGAGAGGGAGAAGGAGCGGACGAGAAGACTCAGGTGTTCGCCGACATGATCTCCACCGTAGGTCGGAGGGGTATGACTCTGGTCGCCAGCGGGCAGGTCTCCGATGCCGAATGGCTCTCAGCGGAGTTGGGGACCGCGCTGGAGCGGGGCCTCCAGGCTTCCTCGGCGACCTAGGCGGGCGCGGAGAGAGCCCTCGCAGGTAGTCTTACGCAGGCACCATCCGGCGCCTTGGCGGAGTGGTTACGCAGCGGCCTGCAAAGCCGTTTACGCCGGTTCGACTCCGGCAGGCGCCTTCGGAATCCATGCGCAACCGCCACTTCTGGCCTAGGATTGCGCTGTGCGCTACTTGATCACAGGTGGCTCGGGCTACATCGGCGGCAGGCTCGTCGAGACACTCGCCGAGCGTCGGGAGGTGGAGAAGATCGTGATCTGCGATCTGGTCCCGCCCAAGGAGACCAATCCGAAGGTCGAGTTCAGCCGTGCCGATGTGCGAGACGGCTCCGGGATCAGGGCATTGCTCGAACGCCACCAGATCGATTGCCTGATCCACCTCGCCTTCATCCTCGATCCGATCCACGACGAGGCACGGATGTACGACGTGGACGTGAACGGAACCGAGTCCGTACTCAGGGCCGCTTCCGAGGCAGGCACGCAGCAGGTGCTGGTCACCTCGTCCGCGTCTGCCTACGGAGCCTTCGCCGACAACCCCAAGCCGATCACGGAAGATTGGCCGGTGCGCGGTGCGCCCGACTTCTCCTATGCCCGAGACAAGGCCGAGGCAGACCGCGTCTGTCAGCTCTGGGCCGCCAATCACCCGGATCGCCGGATCGCGATCGTACGCCCATGCATCGTGATGGGGCCGAACGTCGACAACTACATCGCCCGAGGTTGGACCAAAGCGCCGTTCATGCCGATACTCGACGGGGTGGATCAGGAGTTCCAGTTGGTGCACGAAGACGATGTCGTCTCGGCACTGATCGCCTTGCTCGACGCCAAGGCGACTGGTCCCTACAACCTGGCGGGAGATGGACTCCTTACCTGGCGTCGCTCGGCGGAATTGATCGGCCTCAAGACCAGAGAGATCTCGATGAAGCGGATGCGCAAGATCGCCGGACTGAGTTGGAGGCTGAAGCTCTCGAGTGCCGATGCCCCTCCCGGCAACCTCGAGTTCCTCCGTCACCCATGGGTCGTCTCGACGGAGAAGCTGAAGCGCGACACCGATTGGCAACCGAGATACGACTGCGAGCAGACCTTCCGCATCGCGATGGAGGCGAAGGGGAAGAG
>CAZQMB010000001.1:43979-317398 GCA_964594365.1 uncultured Conexibacteraceae bacterium | reverse complement strand
TCCCGAAGGCCGCGAGCTGCAGAGGTACTGGAAGGCGCGGAAGGAGTAGGGAGGCGGCGCAGCGCTAGTTGGTGACCGCTGTCCACCCCGACCAGTTGCCGGCGGCGTCGCGCACCCTAGTGAAGGTCGGTGCCGTAGCCAGCCTGAGGCTGATCGTGGTGCCGCGAAGCGGATAGGTGATCTTCGGCGAAGCACCGGCCGGCGGCCGCGTGCGCGCATTCGAGAACTCGATCGACGACAGTCCCGACCCGGTCTCTGTGAGGGTGAGCGCGAAGGTGTAGGGAAGCGTCTTCTTGGTCCAGCGGACTCGCTGGAGAGTGGGCGCAGTGCCGTCCACCGTCCAGATGCGTATTGATTCGAGGGAGACGTTCCCTGCCTGATCGCTCTGCTTGACGCGGAAGGTATGCAGGCCATCTGCGAGGGACGCAAAGGCCTTCGGCGCTGTGCATTCGCTCCAGGCTCCGGTGTCGAGCAGACACTGGAAGCCGGCGTTCGCTTCGCCCGAGAAGCTGAATGAGGCCAGCCTCGCCTGCGTGAGGCCGGTCGGACCTGAGTCGATAGTCGGCGCAGACGGTGTTACCGAGTCCACGATCCAGATATGGGTAGCCACTCTCGATGCGTGGCCGGCCAAATCGATCTGGCGTATCTCGAAGATGTGCTCGCCGTCGTCGAGTCCAACGACCGAGTGGGGTGAAACGCAACTGCGGAACTCCGACCCGTCCAGCGAGCACTCGAAGGATGCATTCTCCTCACTCGAGAACTGGAAGACCGCAGTGTTCAGCCCGGTATTCGCACTCGGGCCTGCCTCGATCTCGGGCGCCGGGGGTGACGTCGTGTCCACGATCCAACCCCACAGTTGCGCCGGACTCTCATTGCCGGCCGCGTCGCGCTGTTTGACTCGGAATGTGTGGGCTCCGTCCTCGAGTCCATCGAAGGTCTCTGTGGAGGAGCAGTCGGTGAAGCCCGCTTCGTCGAGTGAGCAGAGGAACGATCCGCCTGTCTCGCCTGAGAAGCTGAATTCGGCTGAATCGGAAGCAACCACTTCCTCGGGGCCGAAAAGGATCGTGGGCGCGGCTGGAGCGGTGGTGTCGACGGTCCAGGTCGTCTCGAAGGCCGGGCTGGTATTGCCTGCGCGATCGCGCTGTCTGATGCGGACCGTGTGAGAGCCGTCTCCGAGCTGGGAGAAGGTCTTGGGAGAGGCGCACTCGGTGGGCAGTCCTCCGTCGAGCGAGCAGAGGAAGCTTGCATCGGCTTCTCCCGAAAAATTGAACTGGGCCGAAGACGAGGCGAGGGCGCCTGCGGGGGCTGCTGACACCTCAGGGGCTGTTGGTGCGACCGAGTCCACTGTCCAGGAGCGGGAAGTCACCGGGGATTCGTTGCCCGCCTCGTCGCGGCGTTTGATCTCGAAGGTGTGGGGTCCCTCGGCGAGACTCGCATGGCTCGATGGAGACGAGCAGGCGATGAACGCAGCGTTGTCGAGCGAGCACAAGAAGCCTTCGCTGCCGGCTCCGGTGAAGGCAAACGAGGCCGTCTTGGAGTTGACGAGCCCGGAAGGACCAGTCGAGAACGAAGGGGTTGCGGGAGGAGTGGTGTCGACGGTCCAGCTCCGCGAGGCGAGGGCGGAGGAATTTCCTGCGCGGTCTGTTTGTTGGATCTGGAAGGTGTGGGAGCCCTCCGACAGGGCCTCGTAAGACTTGCCGGAAGCACAGGCACTCCACGCCCCCAGGTCGAGTCTGCACTCGAAGGTCGCAGCGGGCTCACCTGAGAATGCGAACATGGCGGTTCTGGACGAGGTAACGCTGTTCGGGCCCGATGAGATAAGGGGAGCGGCAGGCTGCGTGGTGTCCACGGTCCAGGTGAATTCAGACGTAGGTCCCCTGAGGCCGTCCGGATTTATCTGCCTGACGCGCAGACTGTGTAGTCCGTCTCTGAAGGTCGGGTAGATCGTCGTGCTCCTCGTCCAAGGGGGGCTGCACGAGACGAACGCGGCGCTGTCCACCGAGCATTCGTAGGTAGCTCCGTTCGCTCCCGAAAACCAGATCACGGGGAAAGATCGGGTGAAGTCGGGGTTGGAGGGATCGAACACCGGTGCGTCGATCAATGGATCGGTTCTGACCTCGAACGAGTACTCGACCGAGTCCGAGGAGTTGTTTGCCTCATCTCGGACGACGAATCTGGCTACGTGCGGTCCGTCGCTCAGTCCTCGGAATGTGTGGCGCGAACCGCTCGGGCTGCCGATCATGAATCCGATCTTCTTGTCGTCCAGGTAGATATCAGTGGCCCAGGAGTCGGCCTCACGGGTCCACGCGAAGGCAGCGGCGTTGGTCTTGAGTGTTTGCGCAGGGGCGGAGGTGAGGTGGGCCGGTCCGGGCGCTTCGCGATCGATGGTCATCGGGTAGGCGAGCTCGGGTGAGACGTTTCCGGCCCGGTCGATCTGTCTGGCTCGGAAGGTGAAGTCTCCGTCGCTTGGGTCGGCTGCGCCGTCACGCCCGTCGGCGAAGAGGTAGTACCGGGTTTCCGAGTAGTCGGCAAGGCGATCCACGCGACCGCAATTGGTCCAGTCATTGATCCCTTCGATCCGGCACTCGAAGGTTGCATCACGTTCTCCAGAGACATTGAAGTAGAGGTATCCGGAAGACAGATTGGTCGGCGTATTTGGGGCGACTTCTCTAGTTGGAGCAGTTGGCGCCCTTGTGTCGATGGTGATCACAGCCGAATCCGAGACGCTCGAGCCTGACTGGCCGGTCGCCCTGACGCGGAAGGTGTAGGCGCCGTCGGCTAGCGGGGTGGCAGACGTGTGCTCGGCGGGGGAAGAGCATTCGCTCCAAGCAAGGACCCCCGAGAGGTTGTTCTCGAAGCCGCATTCGATTCGCTCGACCCCCTTGGACCAGAGGCCGATGCTCGGGGTCGGGTCGTTTGTGATCTCCGCGGCGTCGGTGATTCCCACCTGCGGCTGGGCCGGGGGTGGTTCGATCGTTTCCGCCGCAGCCAGTGCTCCGGCGGCGTTGAGTCGCCTACCGGAAGGAATCATCGCAACCAGGGCCGGAACGCTCTCGGACCCCTCGATAAGCGATCGCTTCAACTGCGCAGGAGTGAACCCGGGATGCTCAGCCTTCACAAGACTTGCCGTCCCGCCGACCAGAGCGGCGTCGAGTCCGTAGTACTCGGGTTTGTAGTTGTCCCCAGACCAGGCAAGGGTGTCACCGGATGGGGCCGTCTTGGGGCAGGTGTACCCGAAGCTGTCGATCAGGTCCCGTGAGGTCCAGGACTCGGCTGGCGCGCTCGTGAAGACCGACCACTTGCGCAACCAACCGAGGGAGGCGGACTCCATCAAGCCGCTCCAGAACGAGGTCAGCTCAGTGAAGCGGCCCCGGCCGCTTATTCGCCCGGTGGTGTATTTGCGGTACCAAGGGTCGGCCCAAGAGCGGATTCCGATCGTCTGCCTGAGGCTTGCGGTCCGAGAGAATCGAACGGTCGTCCCACACGAGCGCACATCTTCAGGGCGAGTGATCTCGGTGAAGTCGATCTGTGCGCTTGCGCCACGCGGCAGGTCGCGACCCGGAGAGAACGCAAGTGCGCCGCCCCCATCCATGCCCTCTCCGGGTACGGCTCCGGCGAGAGCCGGCGAAGTGGCGGGGGAGACCGTTCCGGGGAGATCTCCGCCATCGAAATTGGCGGCTTCGCGATATTCCCATTCCTGATCGGTGGCGACCATGGCGTAGCTCGGAGCGGCGAGATCGATCCCGGGAAAAGATCTGCTCGGGTAGATCAGCTGATCGGTGCGAGTACTCGCGCGGACGCAGATCAGATTGTCGAGGCCCGAGCGGCAGGCCGGAATCGGTCCTTTGGACTGCCACATCTCGGTCGGCGCGACGAAGAGCGTTCGGGGGAAGGCCGAGATCGCCTGAACGGTGCCCAGAACCTGATCAGGGTTATCTCCGACCACTGGCAGCACCGCGATGTCGGCTTTCATCTGGCCGGCGTACCTGATCGCTTCCAGCAGATCGTCGGTCGATGCCCCCTCGCCGGGATCCCTTCCGAGATCAAGATCTGGTCCGCCGAGGACCTTGATCGGGAGGATCCTCGTTTCAGGGCTTATGCCGTAGATCCGACCACCCTGAGCTGGATCACCTGCGATCAGCGAGGCCGCCATGGTTCCCTGGCCGTGATTGTCGGCAACCGGCTGGGTTCTCTGGGGATCGGGACGACCGCCGGAGCTATAGCTGTTGGTCCAGAGTCCCCGCCAGTCGTCGATGTACCCGTTGCGATCGTCATCGAGCCCATTCGTCTCGCGGCCCCCGCCTGATTCGCCTGGATTGATCGCAATGTTGTCGGCAAGCCCTGGGTGGTTCAGCGGATAGCCGGAGCCGATCAGGGCAATCGTGACGCGGCTGGACCCGCGGGTGGTGGCCCAAGCCTCAGGGGCGTCTATGTCGGCATCGACTGTCCCTGAGTTCTGGCCACCGTTGTCGAGTCCCCACTGTCCGTTCAGCATGGTGTGACCGCCGAAGGTCGTGGTCCTCTGTCCGAGTAGCGCGGACGGCGGCACATTGTTGCGGTTGTAGGATTCGACAATCTCCTGATTCGTGGCCGGCGGCTCGGGATCGGATTCGTCTGAGTTCGCCCAGGGCAGGCGACGTCCCTTGCCGTATAAAGAGGTTTCAGCTGGCTGGGGTTCATCGACCCGGGGGCTACCCGTAGGCGACTCGGCATCCGTGCCCGATCGGGCCCCTGCCGCAGCCGAGGTCTGCTGCGAGGCCGATAGCGCGAGGACCTTGGCGACATTGAGTCGGCCGCCACTTACCATCTTGCCTTGGAGGGAAGCGACTGGATCGACGCTGGAGAGGATCCGGTCTTTCATCTCCTGAGCAGTCATCTGGGGAGCGGCGGCCGCCAGCAGCGCAACCGCCCCGGCGACATGCGGCGTCGCCATGGAGGTTCCGTTCAGGTAGCCGTATCGCGAGGGGGGAATCGGTCTGTCGGGAGAGTTGTTGGCGCAGGTGAGCCAGAAGTCATCTGCGAAGACACCGCGGCCTCCGTTTGCCTGACTGCCTGCGTTCAACTCGAGGAACATGCGAAATCCCGGGGCCGAGCCACCGTAGACTCCGATTCCCTGATCGTCGAAGACTCCTGGATTTCCGTTGCTCACGCTTCGCGACCATGATGATCCGGAGTTGTCGCTTATCGTGCCGCTCCTTCCGTTGAATCCACTGTCTCCTGCGCCCGGGTCCCAGATTCCCGTCATTCCCCATCTGCATTCGGTCTCGCCTCTCAGATCGAAGGAGGGTGAGTAGATCCGCCCGGCATCTCCGGCCCGGTAGTTCTCGTAGGGTCGATCGGTGAGGCTGCCGTTCCCCGAGTAGGCCTTCTCGTCGGTTACTCCCCATCGATCCGCTGTACCGGTACTCGTCCAGGTGGCGGGCAGGGGCTCTTCGAAGTCCTCGGAAAGCAGGACCTTGCGAGTGTCGTCGCCGATTCCCGGGAGGTCGGAGAGGATCTTGACTCCGGGAGCAGCGAGATCGACCCGCGTGGCTCCCCAGTTGGAAAACGAGGCTAGGTTGTCGCTCGAATCAGTTGCCGCGACGCAGATGATGTTTGCGGGGTCGTAAGAGCACGGGTAATGAGGACTGGTTTCGTTGTCGGCTTTGGCATTGCCCGCAGCGATCACATACAGGGTGTTCGGGTAGGCCTTGATCGAGTCGAGCATTGTCTGTGAGAACCCCGTGCCGCCGAGACTGGCGTTCGCGATCTCTGCTCCGCTCGCCCCGGCGTAGGCGAAGGCCGAAGAGATCGCGGCCCAGCTACCGCGCCCGCCTGAATCTAAGACCTTGAGAGGCATAATCGTGCTGTTGGGTGCAACACCGACTACTCCCTTTCCATCGTCGGTTCGTGCGGCGATCGTGCCGGCCACATGGGTGCCGTGGTAGTGATCGTCGTCGGGGCGGGCGTCGGCGTTTACGAAATCCCATCCGTTGGTGTCGTCTATGAAGCCGTTGCGATCGTCGTCGATGCCGTTTTTCGGATCGCGAGGGTTGATCCAAATCTGCTGGGCCAGATCCTCGTGTTCGAGGTCCACTCCCGTATCGACGACCGCAGCAACCACCTCCCTCGAGCCCTTGGTGATATCCCAGGCGGCAGCGGCGTCTATGTCGGCATCGGGCGTGCCGCTGATGCCGAGGATTTCCTGGCCGGTGTTCTCCATACCCCACAGGTAGGGGTAGTAGGGGTCGGTCGGCGTGGAGTCGTCGAGCCGATAGATCCCGTTCGGTTCGGCATAGCGCACCCCGGGCAGCGAGGCAATCTCTTGCTGCGCCGCCTCTACGCCGAGCCTGCCGGTGAGACGGATCAGCACGACTCCGGGTATCGGCAGGCGTCGCTTCAGTTCGCCGTCGACAGATGCGATGGCTCTTGTGCGCTCGGAGCGGGTGGCGTCTCGGTCGAATCCGATCATGACTTGACGGGGCACGAAGTCAGGTCCATCCACTCGGCCGTTTGCGCCAGTCAGCTCCGCCGTGGCGACATCCTCGTAGCGCTTCCCCACGATCGAGCCTTCCGGCGGCTCTTGCTCGGGTGCCTTGCCTGGGTCCACTGGGGAGGGGCCGAGAAGCAGCGCTCCGACGACGCCGATCGACACGGCACCGCAGGCGAGCCCGGTGAGATGGAGACCTTTTCGGGAGAGAGTGAATCGGGGGCGATGACTTCGTGGCACGAACTACATCTTGTCAGGCGTGGTAGGCGTAGGTGAAGATTCGTTCCAGACGCTTAACCGTTAACGGCTAGGCGTAGAACTTGACCACGCGTGGGTCGCGCTCAGACGCTTGCAAGCAGCGCGACCACCACACCCCCGTGAGCGGTCCAGAGGATGGTGCGGACGAGGTTGGAGTGCATCAGTCGGCGGTGGATGGCGGAGTCGAACCCTGGCTCCAGCGCCTGGTGGGCCGGCACCGCGCCGCCGAAGGTGACGAGCCAGGTCCCGAGGGCGAGGATCGCTCCGGCAATTGCGAGGGCGCTGAGCGGGTCACCGTTCGAGCTGGTCGGAGGGTCGAAAGCAAGCCAGATGGAGCTCGTCAGCTCGACGATCATCGGGACTACCACCACCAGGCTGGTCCGGGAGGAGTGTTCTGAGTGGTAGTTGCGGAACTGCGCTCTGCCCACTTTCGCGAACAGCGGATAGTGGACGACCTCGACGAACCAGGCCACTCCGAGCATGAACAGGGTGGCGACTGCGTTGGCGAGGAGGAGCGCGCTCAGTCTCGGTCTTCCTTCGGTTCCGTGTCGTCACCCGCCAGAGCCTGCTCGAGGCGGCTCAAGGCGCCGGCGCCGTTGCCTGCGCCTGACGCGGTGCCTTTGGTCTCCTCGGGTGCGGGCGAACCCTCGGCTGGTACACCGAGCTCATCTTCGTCCGCGGCTTCGGCACGGTGCATCTCGGTGCTGGCGAGCCCCGTCCGCATACGCCAATCCTCACCGGCATCGGTGCCGAAGAGGACCCCGGCTTCCTCTCGCGCTGCCGGGTGGATGCGGAGAGCATCGGGCCAGAGCTTGATCGCGGTCTTGAGGTTGAAGATCGTGGTGCGAAGCAGCGCCTCGCGGGCCGGATCCCAAGAGAAGCCGTACATCCGGCGGATCTCCTCTGGCAGGAGGCCGATCGAGGTGAGCTTCACGACCTCTCCCACCGGAGTCAGGGCGATCCGTACCCAGCCCTCGAACGGGGGGTCGAAGATGATCCCGACCGACATGTCGCGCACGTCGCCGGAGATCCAGAGGCTGCCGTCGCGGCACCGAGTGCTCACGTAGTCGCGCAGTTCGGGCTCGGTCTCGGGCATCGAGCCGTCCGGCATGCCGAGGAGGCTGCCGATCTTCTTGTAGTCGTCCCAGTAGGACTGGCGCTCTTCGGCGGTCAGCGATCCGATCAGTTGCTCGTAGTAGAGGAGGGCTGAGTCGGCGAGAGTGGCGAGCACCCAGAGACCGAGAACCGGATCGGCGGCGGCGTAGGGCGTGCCCGCAGGTATCGGCCCGTAGTCGGCGCCGGTCTTGCCCTTGACTCGCTGGTGCATCTGGCGGATCTCAGCGCCCGTCTCCTCGGCTTGGTCGACCGTGCCGAAGTACATCCTGCTCATCCGCTCATCGGTGGACTGGAGGCGAGTCTGCGGATCGCTGAAGATGATCGAGTGACGTTGGAAGCCGACCACCGCCACCGGGTCGCATGCCTGCATCAGGAGGGCGCGCACGCCCGAGAAGGCGACGATTCGCTCACCGTGGAGGCGACGGATCATCGAGTCGGCCGGGAAGTACCCGTCCACCTCGGCTGCGGTGAGTTGGTCCGTCTCACCCCCGATCAGCGGCAGGTGCGAAGCACCGGGGATCTTGCGCACCAGTCCGGCCGCCTCTGACGCAGCGAACTTGGCGCCGGAAACGGCTCCTGAGGCCGCAGAGGTGGCAGTCGTCTTGAAGTCGTCGCGAAGGCCCATCGACCCCGAAGGGTAGCCGTCCCACCCCCCGGGCCGGAACCAGGAGTAGGCTTGCCCGGGTAGAGGAGAGGAGAGCAAACATGTCTCAACAAGTCACCGAGCGGGTCGAGTTCGAAAGCCACGGAGTCACGCTGGTCGGTAAGCGGTTCCGCGCCGAGGGCGAGGCCTTCGCCACCGGCACGGACTCACACGGGCAGGCCGGGGCGCGGCCGTGTGTCCTGATCGCCCACGGGTTCGGTAACACCGCTGACAGCGGACTCGAGCAGTTCGGCGAGGCCTTCTCCGGAATCGGCTTGGAAGCCATCGTTTTCGACTACCGGTGCTTCGGCGCATCTGCCGGTGAACCCCGACAGTTGGTCAGCTACAAGCGTCACCGAGAGGACTACCACTCGGCGATTGCGTTCGCGCGGTCGCTGCCGGGGGTAGATCCGGAGCGCATAGTCCTCTGGGGCACCTCCTACTCGGGCGGTCACGTGATCGCAGTCGCTGCCGAGGATGAACGGATCGCGGCTGTGATGTCTGTCGTCGCATCGCTGGACGGCGCGGCGACCCTGAAGCAACTGGTCAAGACAGCCGGCGCCGGTCAACTCGCCAAGGCCACCGCGCGGGGGATGCAGGACAGGCTCGCGGCGCTCGCCGGAAGAGAACCGGTGATGATGGCTACCGCTGCGGTGCCGGGAGAGTTGGCGGCCCTCTCCACTCCGGACGCTCTGGCAGGCGTGCTGGAGATAGCCGGCCCGACTTACGTGAACGAGTTCTGCGCCCGCGAAGCCCTGGTCGCCTCGAACAATCGACCGATCAAGGTGGTGGGCAAGGTGAAGTGTCCGGTGCTGTTCCAGATCGCGGTCGACGACCAGATCGCGCCGAACGCATCGGTCGAGAAGGCCGCCGAGAAGCTCGGCGCCCAGGCGGAGTTGCGTCGCTATCCGGGGGGCCACTTCGATGCGTATCGAGGCGATACCTGCGCCGAGATCAAGGCCGACGAGATCGCCTTCCTGCAGCGGGTCTTGGGCAGATAGATCCGCTCAGGCTTTGAGCTTGCGGCCGGTCGCGAACAGGTACTGGGACCAGGCCAGCAGTCCGAGAGCGATCGCGGCGAGGATGCCGAACGAGAGCAGCGGACTCGCGTCCGAGATGCCGAGAAAGCCGTAGCGGACCGCGTTGACCACGTAGAAGAGCGGGTTGACGTGGGAGATCTGCTCCCAGGGAGTGCCGAGTCGGTCCACGGAGTAGAAGACCCCTCCGAGGAAGACCAGCGGCAGGATCACGATGTTGTTGATGAAGCTCGTGTGGTCGAAGCTGTCGGCGAAGATCCCGACCACGGTGCCGAGTGAGCCGAAGCCCACCGTCAGGAGGAAGACAGCTAGAAGCAGCAGGAGCGGGTTCTCGATCGGGGTGCCGGTGAGCGGGGCGGCGATCGCCGTGATCGCTCCGCCGATTATCAAGGCGCGGAAGACCCCACCGGCGAGGTAGCCGAGGTTCATCTGCCATGAGCGCATCGGAGCTGCGAGGACGTCGTCGATGTAGCGGTCGGAGCGGCCCTGGTAGATGGAGGATGCGTTGTTCGAGTAAGCAGCTTGGGCCATCGCCATCGCGACCAGACCGGGCACGATGAAGACTCGGTAGTCGAAGCCCTGGATCTCGCTGATCCGGGTACCGAGAGATAGCCCGAAGACGATGATGAAGAGGACCGAGGCCACGATCGGCGCGAGGGTCGTCTGGCTCCAGAGCTTGAGCACGCGGTGGCACTCGCGCGCTGCAAGCCATGCGAAGCCGCTCCACGGACGCGGAGTGTCGTTCACCCGTGTGCCCCCGCCTCGGATCCTGCGCCGACGGTGCGCAGGTAGACGTCTTCCAGAGAGCCCCCTCCATGGGATTCCTTGAGGCCCTTGGCGGTATCACGGGCCACTATCCGACCGCCGCCGATCAGCGCGAGATCCTCGCAGAGTTCCTCTGCTTCCTCGAGGTAGTGGGTGGTGAGCAGGATGGTGGTCCCCTGCTCGTGCAGGCGGCGGATGTAGCGCCAGAGTTCGTGACGGAGTTCGAGGTCGACTCCGGCGGTCGGCTCGTCGAGGATGACCAGCCGCGGTTCGTGGAGGAGCGCACGGGCCAGCAGCAGGCGGCGCTTCATCCCGCCGGAAAGACGCGGAGCGCGGGTGTCACGCTTGTCGGTCAGGTCGAAGACCTCCATCATCTTCTCGGCCCTTTCCGAGGCCTCGGCGCGGGTCATCCCGTAGTAGCCGCCGTGGTAGAGCAGTGCTTCACGCACCGAGAGGAAGCGATCCAGGTTCGCCTCCTGCTCTGCCACGCCAAGCAGGCGGCGGGCCTGGAGAGAGCTCCCCGGGTGTCCGAACACCTCTATCTCGCCAGAGCTCGGCCGGATCAGGTTGCAGACCGCGCTGATCAGGGTGGTCTTGCCGGCGCCGTTCGGTCCGAGCAGGCCGAAGAAGGATCCCTGCGGGATATCCAGGTCGAGCGAGTCGAGCGCGAGCGGGCCGTCCTCGTACTGCTTGCTGAGGCCTCGAATGGAGAGTGCGGGTGGGTCGCTGTGTGACGTCACGAACCCATGATGACGGTCGGTCACGCCCGTCTGCCTCATGCCGACCCCCGAAGGCCCAAAAACCTGTCGGGTTCCCTACGATTCCAGCGGTCAAGTCTGTCCACAAATCCCGACTCATCTAGGAGAGGAATCAACAAATGCCCAGAGCACGTGTGATGTTCGCTTACGGATGTGCCGTGGCGCTCGCTGCCTTTGCAGTGGGTTGCGGCGGAACCGACTCGAGTAGCGATACCTCGGGTTCGACCGATCTGTCCGAATGCACCCCCGACAAGCTGGAGACGGTGAACTCAGGAGTGCTGACGGTAGGTACCGACAGCCCGGCCTACGAGCCGTACTTCGTCGACGATGATCCTTCCAACGGCAAGGGATTCGAGTCCGCCGTTGCATATGCGATCGCCGATGAGCTCGGCTTCAGCAAGGATCAGGTCGAGTGGACGGTCGTGCCATTCAACTCGTCGTATGCACCGGGTCCGAAGGACTTCGACTTCGACGTGAACCAGATCTCGATCACGCCCGAGCGTGAGAAGGCAGTGGATTTCTCCGCTCCCTACTACACAGCCAACCAGGCAGTGATCGCGACCAACGGCACCGATGCGGCCAAGGCCACGTCGCTGGACGATCTCAAGAGCGCCACCATCGGCGTCCAGATCGGTACGACCAGCCTCACCGCGGTTCAGGACAAGATCGACCCTGACACCCAGGTGAAGGTGTTCGACACCTCCAACGACGTCGTCTCGGCTCTGAAGAACGGCCAGATCGACGCGCTGGTGACCGACCTGCCGACCGCGATCTACCTGACCGCCGTCGAGCTGTCGGATCAGACGGTCGTCGGACAGTTCGAGGCCGAGGGTGGAGACCAGTGGGGCGCACTGCTCCAGAAGGGCTCCTCTCTCACCGGTTGCGTGTCCGCCGCGGTCAACTCGCTGCGCGACAACGGTGATCTCGAGACGATCACCGATGAGTGGATGAGCGGTTACGCGAACGCTCCCAAGCTCGACTGAGTAGCGACTCTCGACAAGAGCCTGTGGGAACGGGGCGGCGCCAGCAGGCGCCGCCCCGTCTCGTTCAGGGCCAATCGGGAATACTCCAGCCCAGACGATGGAGGCTGTAAAGGCCGGCAAGGCCTACGAGGTCGGTACCCGCCGTGAGGCTCGGCGCGCCGCCCGCAAGAAGATGGACCGAAGAGGCGCGCTGATCGCGTTCGTCTCCTCGGTCGTCGTACTCGGAGGGCTCGCCGCCCTGATCCTGACCAGCCCGGGATGGCCGGACGTTCGGGACACCTTCTTCTCGCCGTCCGCCTTCGCTGACTCCTTCCCCGAGATCCTCAAGGCGTTCCGGATCGACGTGGCGATGTTCCTCGTGGTCGAGGTGATCGTGCTGATCTGGGGATTAGTCGTAGCTCTGGTGCGTACCTCCAGCGGTCCGGCGCTCTTCCCCTTGCGGCTGCTCGCTGCGGGCTATTGCGACATCTTCCGCGGCATCCCGACGATCCTGCTCGTATATCTGGTCGGATTCGGGATCCCGGCTCTCGGCCTGTCTGGCGTCCCGACCGATCCGATCATCCTCGGCGGGTTCGCACTCGCGCTCTCCTACGGCGCCTACGTCTCCGAGGTGTACCGGGCGGGGCTGCTGTCGGTGCACAAGGGGCAGAAGGATGCTGCGCTCGCGATCGGCCTCGACGAGCGCCAGTCGCTCAGATTCGTCGTCTTGCCCCAGGCAGTGAGGCGCGTGATACCGCCATTGCTGAACGACTTCATCGCCTTGCAGAAAGACGTCGCCCTGGTCGCGATACTCGGTGTGGTCGAGGCCTTCAGGGTCGCTCAGATCGATGCAGCGGCGAACTTCAACTACACGCCGCTCCTCGCTGCGGCACTGCTCTATCTGATCATCACGGTTCCACTGGCCCGGTTGCTCGACCGGATGGACCTGACCACCGGAGGTAAGGCCAAGTGAGTCCGGGCACCGTGATCGAGCTAGAGGGGGTCACCAAGTCGTTCGGGGACCTCGAGGTCCTGCGTGGGATCGATTTCGAGGTCAAAGAGCACGAGGCGATCGCGGTGATCGGTGCCTCCGGGTCGGGCAAGTCCACATTGCTGCGATGCGTGGATCTGCTGGAAGAGATCGACGACGGTGACATCTACCTCGACGGCGAGGTGATCACCGATCCGTCGGTGGATCAGGTCGCGGTCAGACGCAGACTGGGGATGGTCTTCCAGGCCTACAACCTCTTTCCGCACCTGACCGCGATCGAGAACGTGATGCTCGGCAGCACCCGCGCGCACGGACTCGACAAGTCCGAGGCGGATCAGCGGGCAAGAGACTTGCTCGAGAGGTTCGGCCTCGGCGACCGCGCCGACGAGAAACCAGATCGTCTGTCGGGCGGGCAGCAGCAGAGGGTCGCGATCGTGAGGGCGCTCGTAGCCAACCCGCGCGCGCTCCTGCTCGACGAGGTGACGAGTGCCCTGGATCCGGAGCTGGTGGGGGAGGTACTCGAGGCGGTCAAGGAGCTGAAGGAGGAGGTCGGGGTGACGATGCTGATCGCAACCCACGAGATGGGGTTCGCCCGCGAGGTGGCGGATCGGATCGCGTTCCTGCACGAGGGCAGGATCCTCGAGATGGGGAAACCCTCCGAGGTACTCGACTCTCCTCGCAATGCCGAGACCAAGCAGTTCCTGCGGCGCCTCTCGGCCGCCGTTTAGCCGCCTGGTTCTAACTAAGCCTCGAGCTCAGAGCCCGAGGTCGCGCACCACGCCGGGCTTCATCGCGCTCACCCGGACGAAGAGGGGGTGGGGCACGTCGACCGGGTTCGCACGGAAGCCGACCGCGGACCCCTCGGGCGAGATCTCGTCGAGCTCTGCCGCGAGCTCGCGGGCGTCCTCCTCGGTCAGGGCGCCCACGATCAAGTAGTGGAAACGACGCCGCACGGGGAGGTCCCTGTCGTGCAGCTGCTTGGCGAAGTTGCGTGCCTCTTTCAGGCTCGGCAGCTCCACGATCGCCTCCCAGTCGTAGTGGCCGGTCTGCTCGAACTCGCGACGCGCACGCTCCTCGTGGTCCTCGATCTCCGCATCGAGTTCCGCTCCGGTCTCAGGCATCGGCTCGGAAGCCGGCTTCCACTCGTCCGCCCCTGGGTGCCAGCGCATCAGCTGCACCTCGCCGCTCAGCCCCTCGTGCTCGAGCAGGTTGCGCACGGTCCTCTCGGCCTCCTCGGCGCTCTGTCTGTGCCAGGCGTAGAGGAACAGGTGAGATCCGTCGCGGGTGACGATGATCGATCCGCCGAGGAGCTTCCTCGCCTCGTCGTCGAGGTGCAGTGAGTTGAGCTTGTCACCGAGACTCTCCCCGTGCTCATCGGCTTCGAGGTGGACCTCGACTCGCCATTCGTCTGTATGCCGGGGATCTGGTGAGTCAGCGTTCATCTGTTCCTCTCGTTGCGGTTTGGGAATTCGGTTGCGATCAGAGTTCGAGCAGGTGCCCGTCGGGACCAAGGTTGATTATGCGGGTCGGACCAACCTCGGAGGTCTGTCCCCATGCTTCGTGGATGTGTCCACAGACCGCGAGTGGCGGTTGCTTGCCTTCGATCGCGGCGAAGATCGCCTCGCTTCCGAGGTGATCGCCCGAGGAGGCTAGGTCGCAGTGGCCCTTCGGTGGGGAGTGGACGATCAGCGCCGCGCCGTCGGGGAGGTCGGCGAGGGCATCGGTCGCCTCTTCCTCGGAGAGATCGAAACTCCAGTCCCAGGGAGTAGTGGGGATTCCGGCGCCGAGTCCGAAGAAGGTCTGTCCCTCGACCTCGGTCGACTCTCCGTGCAGGACGCTGGCTGAGTTCCAACCGGCGTCGGATACGGCCGTGCGCAGAGCGTCTGCGGTCTCGTTGTTACCCGGAACGAGCAGTGCGGGTTTCGTGATGGAGGCCAGGGAGGCGATCGCCTCGTCGAGACCTTCATGTTGGGAGGCGAAGTCGCCGGCGCCGATCACGAGGTCGACCTCGTCGCTGCCTGCCCGCTCCACCAGGCTGGCGGCTTTCTCGACGCTGCGGTGGAGATCGCTGAAGGCGAGGATCTGCATCGGTCGAGCGATCATAGGGGCCATGGCGAGCAAGGGCGAGGCGCGTCTCAGGCGTGGGTGGGTGGGCGATTGCGGACTGTGAGCAAATACACATATTGCCGCCGTTCTCTCTGTCACTCTCTTCAACCCGATGCCCCCGACCGGAAACAAGCGCCTTGCGCTCTATCGCGGCCTTGCGCTCGCAGCGCTCGCGTTGGCTACCGTCGCCTGCGTTGCGGCCCTGATCTACGGCGCCTCTGGCGCGATCGCCCAACGCTCGATCCCGAGCGGAGGCGGCTCCATGGATGCGGCAGCCGTCGAGGGTGACCCGCAGCCAGTTCCCTCGAAACCCAAACGCACCTTCACCCCGCAGGAGCTCGGCTTCGAGGGGCCGGCGAGCCTGCTCAAGTGGTCTGCCCGCGCTCACCCCAAGCACGTCAAGAAGGCGCTCCGCGAGGTCGATGATCTGCTCGGGATCGCCAAGCCGACCCTCGCCTCGATCGCGAGCTGCGAGTCGGGCGGGAACGTCGATTCCGTCTCGGCCGACGGCACCTATCGAGGCCGCTACCAGTTCAGCATCAGCACCTGGAAGTCGGTGGGAGGCAGAGGCGACCCTGCCAAGGCTCCGGGCTGGGAGCAGGATGTCCGCGCAGCGTTGTTGATGGATGCCCGCGGCTCTTCGCCTTGGCCGAACTGCGGTTAGTCCTGACGCTCAGCAGCGGCTAGCCTGCCGCAGTGGCCTCGGGCAGATCCCTCACTGGCCCCGCCGTAGGTGGGGAGAAGCGGCTTGCGTTGATCTTCGCGATCTCGGCGATCGGGATCCTCCAGTTCGGCGCGGCGCTGGCGACCACCATGTTCGACGAGGTCGGATCGGCCGGCTCGGTCCTCCTGCGTCAGGGCTTCGCCACGATCGTGTTGCTGGCTGTATTCCGCCCCAGCCTGAAGTTGTTGACCAAGGACAACCTGCGAGTGGTGGTGCCGTTCGCGGTCTCGTTCGCGGGGATGAACCTCCTCTATTACGCCGCGATCGCACGAATCCCGCTGGGGATAGCGGTGGCGTGTGAGTTCATCGGCCCATTGGCTGTGGCAGTCGTCGGATCGAGACGCAAGCGTGACCTGATCTGGATCGCGCTGGCGGTGCTCGGGCTGTTCCTGATCACCCAACCTCTGCAGGAGGATTCGATCGACCTGATCGGGGTGGCACTCGCGCTGGTGGCGGGGATCTTCTGGGGCCTCTACATAGTCAGCGGGGTCCGGCTAGGGCACCGGATGGAGGTCGGCCAAGGTCTGGCTCTCTCGATGGTGATCGCAACGCTGATCTCTCTTGCGCCCGGTCTGTACGAGGGAGGAGCGAACCTGATCGCCCCGGAGGTGCTGGTGGTCGGGTTCGCGGTGGCGATGCTCAGCACCGCGATCCCCTACTTCCTCGAGATGCAGGCGATGCGCCGCCTCAGCCAGACGACCTTCGGGGTGTTGATGAGCGTCGAACCCGCTATCGCAGCGGTGATCGGCTTCGTGGTGCTCAGTCAGGCTCTGGATGCGCCCGAGTTGGGCGGCATCGCCTGCGTGATCGCTGCATCCGCGGGAGCGTTGGCAGAGCCCGAGGCGCCGCCGCCGATCGACGCCTGAACCGGACGCATCAGGTGCGGGGCGTGGTGGGAGAGCAGGCGCTCGAGGCAGCCTCGGCAGGAACACTCGGGCAGGGTGACACCGGTCGCAAGGCAGACCGGAATGGCCGGCTTCGGGGGACTCACGGGCGCAACGCTAAGCGGCCTGGCGGTCGGAAAGTTGCCGTTCACGATCGATTCACAGCGGGCAGCCGCCCTCCTGCGAAGATGGTCCAGTGGCGAAGGAGAGCAAGAAGTCGAAATCCGCTGCCGAGGCGATAGCCGAGGCAAAGGTCCACGCCCCGACCCGGGGCAACAAGAAGCTCGAGAAGTTCCTCGATGCCGTCAACGCCGACGAGCAGGTTCGGACCTGGTGGTACATGGCCCAGATGACCTCGGAGAGGCTCGGGATGTCCGACCACTCGTGGGTGCACGTGCAGGTGATCCTCAACGTGGCTCTCCGGCTGGTGCGGCTCCTCGCCAAGGCGGGCGTCGAACCGGCGATGGTCACCGACCACGGTATGAAGCTGCGCGACGCCGAGGTGGTGGTTGCCGGAGGGGCGCTCTTCCACGACGTCGGAATGTCCATCCACCGCAAGGATCACGAGGAGTTCAGTCTCTTCCTCGCAGCCAGCAGATTGCCGGTACTACTCGAGGGCGTCTACAAAGAGCCCGATCGGACCGTGGTGGTCTCGGAGATCCTGAACACGATCATCGGACACCGGCGTCGCGGCGAGCCCTACACGGTCGAAGGCGGAGTGGTGCGGGTTGCCGATGCCCTCGACATGGCTCAGGGGAGGTCTCGTATCCCGTTCGAAGGCGGTCAGTACGGCATCCATGCCCTCTCGGCTGCGGCGATCGACGAGGTGAGGATCGAGCCGGGGGAGGAGCGTCCGGTTCGGATCGAGATCGAGATGAACAACTCGGCCGGTGTCTTCCAGGTCGATGACCTCCTCGCCACCAAACTGCGCGGCACGCCGATCGAGGACAAGGTCGAGATCCTCGCGCAGGTCAAGGGTGAGACCGAGAAGCGGCTCCTGCCCAGCTTTCGCGTGGAGTAGTCGCCTCTACCGCCGCACGGGTCCTGTCACCTCCGGCTCGCCGGACGCGACGCCGGACGAGCCAAGGACTCAGGGAGTCGGAGCTTGGGGGAGGGATTTGAGGAAGGGGAGCGGGTCGATGGCCCGGGAGTCGGAGCGGACGGTGGCTCGGCCTTGCCGGATCTCGAAATGCAGATGGACTCCGTAACAGGAGCCGGTGCATCCCATCAGCCCGATCACCTGGCCGGCCTCGACCTTGTCGCCAGCTCTCAGTGGAGAGGGATCGAGCAGATGCAGGTAGGCGTAGCTGCGATCCGCATCGCGATCGTAGATTGCGATGTAGTTGCCCCGGCCTGAGGAGAATGGATGGTCCTCGCTCGCACTGGCCGTGACGACTCCGTCGGTCACAGCCACGAGCGGGGTCCCCTTGGCGGCGAAGATGTCCTGGCCAGCGTGGACGTGGCCGAAGCGCTCGGCCCCGAATCTCGCATCTGCCTCGCCGTAGTCGACCTTGCCCAGAACCGGGAAGAACGGACCCAGCTCCAGGATCGGTCCGGTCCCGTTACCGACCAGCGTGTTCACGTCGTAAGGCTCCACCAAGGTCGGGCTCGCTGCGGCAGAGCTGACCGCAGTGTTCGACCCGATCGGCGAAGGCAATCCGATCACGGTCCCGACGGCGCCAGCCAGCACGATCACGGTGAGCAGACCTGCGGCGAACTTCAGGCTCGGTCTCCACAGGCTGGGAGGTGCAGGCTTGCGGAGCGGCTCTTCGGTGGGAACGAGTCGAAGCCGCGGGGGCTGACCCGGTACCGGCCTGACCGGCCTCTCTCCGGGGATGGGCCGGACCGGTCGCCTCCGCGGCTCAGGACGGGCTACAGGTTGCCCGGCGAATGGCCTGACACCGCGAGCGGGTTCGATGGTCCGGCGCGGTGCCGGTTTGCGATGGGGGAGTGGAGAGCCTTCGATGCCTGAAGCCTATTGCGCCGGGCAGGCGGTCAGGTCTTGTCGCTCTCGAGGCGCTCCAGCGCTTCCTTGCGCTGCTCCTTGCGCTTATCGAGACGCATCTGGATCAGTGAGGCGCCGATCACGAAGGCCGCGAAGATGATCATCGCGCCGAAGGAGAAGTAGACGATGACCTTGTCGTTGGCAGGTCCGTAGAGTCCGATTCCATCGGCCGCCGAGGCCCCCGGAGCAAACGCGAGCAAAGCGGTGATGGCGGCACCCAAGACTGCTGAGAGCCTGATTCGACGCGAGGTTGCTGTACGGACTGACGTCACGATCTGAAATCTACCGCACCGGTCGACCGCATCGTCTGTACCTGTGTCCTGAGGGTCAGGCCCGCCCGACCGCTTCCCTAGGATTGCTCCCGTGTCCTGGCTAGAAGCAGTGCTCCTCGGGGTGGTCCAGGGGCTGACCGAGTTCCTCCCGATCTCCTCCTCGGGACATCTGATCATCGTCCCGTGGCTGCAGAGCTACGACTTCCTGCTGGAGAACCCGTCCTTCAACAAGACGTTCGATGTGGCTCTTCACGCCGGGACCCTGATCGCTGCCGTCGGTTTCTTCCATCGCGAGGTAGTGGCGTTCACCAAGGGATTCTTCTCGAGCCTGCGCAAGCGGAAGATAGAAACGACCGATGAGCGACTCGCCTGGGCGATCGCCATCGGTACCGTTCCGGCGGTGATAGCCGGCGCGCTGTTCGCTGACTTCATCGACACGAGCCTCGGGGCGCCTTGGATGATCGCCCTGCAGCTGATCTTCTTCGGAGCGATCCTGCTCTGGGCAGACAAGCTGCCCCAGAAGCGGGACCTCGACACCCTCAGCCTCAAAGACGGGCTGATCATCGGCGCCAGTCAGATCCTCGCCCTGGCGCCGGGAACCTCGCGTTCGGGTATCACGATCACCTTCGGGCGTTGGCTCGGACTCGACCGTGATTCGGCCGCGCGGATTTCCTTCCTGCTGTTGATCCCCGTGGTCTTCGGCGCGACGGTGTTCGAGGGGTTCCAGATCTCGCAGGACGGACTGCCCGATGGCGTGGTGCTGCCGATGATCGTGGGGTTCGTCGCCGCTGCCGTATCGGGCTACTTGGCGATCGTCTTCCTGCTGCGTTTGGTGCGCACCTACAGCTACCGGCCGTTCGTCTACTACCGCTATGTCGCCGGCGTCGCGATCCTCCTGATCATCGCCACCGGCCTGCGCCCCGCGACCTTCGGGTAGTCGTTCACACCCAGAGCGGTCAGGCCTCTCCAGCAGAAATGGAAAAGCGCGCGATACCTGCCCGGAGAGGTAGCGAGCAGGTCGCGCGCTAACGAGAGGGAGATCCCGTTTTCCGGATCCGATCTTGGTTGGGTGTTGCGCGGGCAGTGTGAAAATTCGGGAAAAGCTTGCTTCGAAAGCCTGATTCCTTCGCTGGGAGCGAATTCCGGCCTGTGAAAATACGGTGAACGGATTCTCACGCCACGCCTGAACTCGCCGGAATACTCCCTAGACTCTCCGTTCGTCGGGTCCGTTCTCGCACCCGATTCGAGAGATGCCCAGCCCAACCGAACAGAGAGGGAAGCTCCGGGTCGCGATCGTCGACAGCGATTCGTCGTTCCTCACGGTTCTCGGCAAGCGACTCGAAGCGGCTGGCTGGGAGTACCGCGTAGTCGCAGCCGGCATGCCGACCGAGGAGTTGGTTGCGATGAAGGTGAGCGCGCTCCTGATCGATCCGGAGACACTGGGCCCTCGATCCTGGGAGTTCCTCGAGCTGGTGGCCGGCGCGCTGCCGGACCTCGGCGTGATCGTGTGCTCGAGTAAGTCGACGGTGGCCCAGAGAGTGCGCGGGCTCAGGCTGGGAGCAGACGACTGGATCAACAAGCCCTGTCATCCCGAGGAGGTGATCGCCCGGATCGAGTCGGTCGTTCGCCGCCGCCGCCGGTCGGCACCCGAGTCCGAGGCCGCACCGATGGTGGTCGGGGAAGTAGAGATCCGGGGTGATCGCTTCCAGGCGTTCGTATCCGGCCAGAGCGTCGGGCTGACCCGACGCGAGTACGAGTTGATGGTCTTGCTGGCTGCATCGCCTGGGAAAGTGATCGAGCGCGAGGACATCTACCAGCAGGTCTGGGGCTACGCGATGGCTCACGGCGATCGCTCGGTCGACGTCTTCATCCGAAAGGTCAGGCTGAAGTTGCAGAAGTACTCTCCGGGCTGGTCGTACATCCACACCCACTTCGGGATCGGCTACCGCTTCGACCCTGAGTGTGTAAGTGGAGAGGACCTCGAGACGACCTCCGGCCCCGAGATCGCGGAGCCCTCCTCAGCTGAGATCGAACCCGCTGAGGAATCTCTCGAGGCTGGCGTCACCACTGACTGAAGCGCACCGATCGGTCCGCGATCGAGGGATCGTCGGTCTGGATGGCAACCATTTCCAAGCCTGGGTTTTTGTTACGAAAACTTCACTAGGAAGTAACGGGGACGAGCAAATCCATCGCCATTCTTCTGGAAATGAAGATCCAGACCGGCGAGACTCCCAAGAATCCAAACGGCGATCTCTCCTCTCCGATCTATGCGGCGGGGCTCGAAATCATCCCCAGCCAGCGCGTGGCTCTCGCCAGCGGGACGCCATTGAAGCTCACTCCCCGGGAGTTCCATGTGCTGCTCGTCCTGGCTCAGAACTCCGGCCGGGTCACCTCTCGCGAGGATCTCTACTCAAGGGTTTGGCATAGGAGCTACGAGAGGCAGGACAGGTCCGTCGACGTCTACGTAGCCAGAGTGAGGGCGAAACTCGCGATTGCCCTACCCGGGAGGAACTTCATCCATACCCACACAGGCATCGGCTACCGATTCTCACCGACCGGGGATTAGGTCGAGCAAACGGCCCTTCCCACGCCTCCGGTCGCTGTTTACATTTTCTTTACAAGATGTGCACACTCCCGTAACAGCATGGCTCGACGTAAGTGGGACGCTGCGCCGGTGTGGGGATGCTCCCGATGGGCACCTCAGTATCCAAACAGCAAAAAAGGAGTCCAGAGATGTCTAAGAAGTGGCTGGTAGCAGTCGCAGCGGGAGCCCTCTCAGTGGGGATCGTCGCCTGCGGTGGAAGTGACGGCGGAAGCGACGCCAGCGGGCTTTCGGGCACGATCCGAATCGACGGATCGAGCACGGTTGCACCGTTGACCGAGGCGGTCGCAGAGGAGTTCCAGGCCAATAACCCTGATGTCAAGGTGACGGTCGGAACCTCTGGAACTGGCGGTGGCTTCGAGAAGTTCTGCGCTGGTGAAACCGACATCAACGATGCCTCGAGGGCAATCGAGCCCGAAGAGGTCGAGTTGTGCAAGAAGGATGGGGTCGATTATGGCGAGCTGCAGATTGCCAACGATGCCCTGACCGTGGTGGTCAACCCGAACAACCCCGTGAAGTGCATGACGGTGGAGCAGGTGAAGCAGGTTTGGGAGCCGGATTCCAAGGTGACGAACTGGAGTCAGATCGATGGCCTCCAGCCGCCTTTCGATTCGGAGGCAGCACCGTACGGTCCGGGTTCCGATTCGGGAACCTTCGACTTCTTCACCGAGGCCATCAATGGTGAAGAGGGCGCGATCCGCAAGGACTACAACGACGTAGGCGAGGACGACAACGCAACGGTGACCGGAGTCAGCGGCGCCGAGGGCGGCATCGGTTACTTCGGCTACTCGTTCTACATCGAGAACGAGGGTACGGTCAAGGCACTCGAGATCGACGGCGGCAGCGGATGCGTTGCTCCTTCGGTTGAGACAGCCCAGGACGGCAGCTACACGCCGCTGTCCCGGCCGCTCTACATCTACCCGTCGGCTGAGGCTCTCAAGGACGAGACCACCAAGGCGTTCCTCGAGTTCTACGTGGACAACGTCAATGATGTGGCCGAGCAGGTTGGATTCGTCCCCCTGACCTCGGAGCAGCAGAGCAAGGCGTCCGACGACCTCACCTCACTCGAGGGTTAGCGCGGACGGGAATCGAGAAGTGAAACGAGTGCACATTCCCGAACCGGATCTCCACTGAGCGTGGAGGCACGGGATGCACTCGAGATGGCCAGAGGGATCGGGGCGGACAAGCCGCCCCGGTCCCTCAGGTCTTCTTCTCCCCGCTACGGGGAGAAGGTCATCAAGTACGTATTGGTCGCTTGCGCGGTCCTCTCGGTCCTCACGACTACCGCGATCGTCGTCTCACTGCTCCTGCCGACCATCGGCTTCTTCGAGCAGGTTTCCTTCGGCGACTTCTTCTCGACCGAGTCCTGGGCGCCGAACCTCGAACCACCGAGCTTCGGGGTCTTCAACATCATCGTCGGCACGCTGAGTACGACGCTCTGGGGGCTTCTCGTGGCGATCCCCGTTGGCTTCCTCAGTGCGATCTACTTGAGCGAGTACGCCTCTCCGCGTGTGCGCAAGGTGATCAAGCCGATCCTCGAGGTGCTGGCGGGCATCCCGACCGTCGCATTCGGAGTCTTCGCGGTCACCTTCCTCAGCCCCTTGGTGGGCGACGCTCTGCCCGGATTCATCAAGACCCCGCCCTTCGCGGCCGGCATCGCGGGCTTGGCCATCGGGCTGATGATCGTGCCGATAATCTCCTCCATCTCCGATGACGCCATGCGGGCGGTTCCCGGAGGCTTGAGAGAGGGCGCTTATGCCTTGGGGGCTGGCAAATTCACGGTCTCCACCAGAGTGGTCGTCCCGGCCGCGATCTCGGGGATAGTCGCTTCGATCGTGCTGGCAACCTCTCGCGCTCTCGGCGAGACGATGATCGTGTTGCTCGCAGCGGGCAAGAGCCCCAACCTCACACTCGATCCCGGTGCCTCGGTCCAGACCATGACGGCGTTCATCGGTACGACCGCAACCGGCGACATCGCCACCGGCACGATCAGCTACGACACGATCTTCGCGGTCGGAGTGGTCCTGTTCGTGATGACGCTCGTCATGAACATGATCAGCATCCGGTTGGTTCGGAAGTTCCGCGAGGTCTACGAGTGATGTTCTCCGAGATGCCGGAAAGGACCCGACTCGCAACCGCTGGCGCGCAGGCGACGGTCGCGACGCATCTGAAGCGCCAGCGCGGCGGCGAGCAGTTGAAGGGAAACCTCTTCTTCGCGTTGCTCCTGCTCGCGGTCGCTTTCGCGCTGATCGGTCTGATCGCCCTGATCGTGCAGTCGGCGATCAAGGGTGCGCCTGCCTTCGGGCTCAACCTGATCACCGAGGGCCCTTCGACCATCAACCCCGAAGACGCCGGATTCCGCCCTGCGATCATCGGAAGCATCTATTTGATCCTCGGGGTGATCCTCCTCGTCGTACCTATCGGCGTGGGTTCGGCCATCTACCTCGAGGAGTATGCGGACGGAACGAAGTGGTGGAACAGGTTGATCGAGCTCAACGTCCAGAACCTCGCGGGGGTGCCCTCGATCATCTACGGAATTCTCGGGCTGGCCTTCATCGTCCGAGGGCCACTGGATCTCGGATTCATCCTCGCTGCAGGATCGCTCACCCTGGCGCTCTTGGTCCTGCCGACAGTGATCCTGGCCTCGCGAGAGGCAATCAGGGCCGTGCCACCTTCGATCAGGGATGGCTCACTGGCTCTGGGTGCCACCCAGTGGCAGACGATCCGTCGACAGGTCCTGCCGGCTTCGATCCCCGGTATGGCAACGGGCGTGATCCTCGCAGTATCCCGGGCACTCGGGGAGGCCGCGCCGCTTCTGCTGGTGGGGGCTGCCCAGTTCGTCACCTTCAACCCACAGCCGTTCTCGTCCGACGGATACTCGGCCATGCCCGTCCTGATCTACAACTACGCGCTCCGGCCTCAGGATGAGTTCCGTGTGCTCGCTGCAGCGGGCGTGGTGATCATGCTCATCGTCCTACTCCTCCTGAACTCCTTCGCGGTCTGGTTGCGGAATCGATATGAACAGCAATGGTGAGGAGGGTAAGGTGGAGAGCCAGATGACGGCCAAGAAGAAGTCGACCGAGAAGGCGTTGAGCAGGAAGATCGAGGTTGCCGAGCGCAACCTCCCAAGCGCATCAGAGGCGGTTGGGGAGCAGGTCTTCGGCCTCGAGGGCGTGGGTGTCTCCTACGGCGGGAAGGTCGCGGTGAAGGACGTTTCGATGTCGATCGGCGCGAAGGAGATCACTGCACTGATAGGACCGTCGGGATGCGGCAAGAGTACGCTGCTCCGCTGCCTGAACAGGATGAACGACTTGGTGCCGTCGGCCGAGGTATTCGGGAAGTGCCTCTATCACGGCACCGACCTCTACGGCCCGGAGGTAGATCCGGTCGAGGTGAGGAAGTTGATCGGAATGGTCTTCCAGAAGCCCAATCCGTTCCCGAAGTCGATATACGACAACATCGCCTTCGGTCCGAAGGTCCTCGGGCTCCCTGACGTGGAGGAGAGGGTCGAGCGGGCACTCAGGAGCTCTGCGCTCTGGGACGAGGTGAAGGATCGTCTCGACGACAACGCCTACGGCATGTCTGGCGGCCAGCAGCAGCGCCTTTGTATCGCCCGGTGCATCGCCGTAGACCCTGATGTGATCTTGATGGACGAGCCATGCTCGGCGCTCGATCCGATCAGCACCGGGAAGATCGAGGACCTGATGCTGGAGTTGAAGGAAGACTTCTCGATCGTGATCGTGACCCACAACATGCAGCAGGCCGCGCGGGTCTCGGACAAGACGGCCTTTCTGATCGTCGAGCTCGACTCGACCGAGGAAAATCGCTGGGGACAGCTGGTCGAGTACGACGAGACCGAGAAGATCTTCACCAACCCGGCCGACAGTCGTACCGAGGACTACGTGACCGGAAAGGTCGGCTGATGAGCCCCGAGACCACCCGCACCCAGTATCAGGACGAGCTCACGAAACTGGAGGAGCGCGCGCTGGAAGGTCTCGACATGGTGGTGAGCGCCCTCGATCGAACCCTCGAGGCGGTCGAGCAGCAGGATGCCGAGCTGGCGACCTTGGTCATCGCTGACGACGACCGGATAGACGGCAGATATCTCGAGATCAACCAATCGATCCTGACCATGCTCGCCACCCAGGCTCCAGTTGCGACCGATCTCCGGCTGATTTCGGCTCTGCTTCACGTGATCCATAGCGTCGAGCGTATGGGCGACCAGTGCGTGAACATCGCGAAGGTCATCCCGCTTACGGGGAATGACGCGCCCCAACGCGCGGAGATGGTCGATCGGATCGTGAGGATGGGGGAGCAGGCCAGATCGATGCTCTCTCAAGCCAAGAAGGCGTTCGAGAACCGGGACGTGGGCCTCGCTCACGATCTGGTCAATCAGGACGACCTGATCGACCAACTGAACAAGGAGTGTTTCCAGGTTGCCGTCCAAGTCGGCGACGATGCTGATATCCGCGAGTGGGCGATGACGATGATGCTCGTAGCGAGGGCGATCGAGCGGATCGGCGACAACGCTGTGGACATCGGCGAGCAGGTCGCCTTCGTGGTCACCGGGCTGTTCGAAGAGTTCGAGGACGCCTCGGGTACCCAAGAGCATCTGCTCGGACCCAAGTCGGACTAGCTGCTTTTCGCGCTGCGGCACCCCATCCGATCTCCCTGCGAGGATTGAATCCCGTGACCTGCGCCGCAATCGATATCGGCTCCAACACGACTCGCCTGCTGGTTGCAGATGTCGAGGGTGGAGAGCTCACCGAGGTGATGCAGCAGCGTGCCTATACCCGGATCGGTGCGGGAGCCAAGCGGAACGGCAAGATCACCGCCGAGAAGATCGCGGAGGTGATCGAGGTAGTCCAGACACAGGTCAAGCTCGCAAACGAGATGGGAGCTGACGAGGTCAGAATCGTCGCGACCGCAGCGATCCGGGAAGCGAAGAACTGCAAGAAGGTCGCGGCTGCCATCTCGGAGGCGGCAGGCCTACCGGTGGAGGTGCTCTCCGACGAGGAGGAGGGTCGCTATGCGTTCCTCGGGGCCACCCGCTCACTCGCCCATCCAATCGACGGCCAGGTCGCCGTGGTGGACATCGGCGGCGGGTCGTCCGAGGTGATATTCGGCTCGATCTCTGGTGGGGTGGAGAAGGTCCAGTCGTTCAAGATTGGTTCGGGCTCACTCGCCGATGAGCACCTCAAAGGCGATCCTCCTTCCGCAGCCGAGATACGTGCTCTGCGGGACCACATCAAGGACTTCTTCGAGGGCGTAGAGCTCGATCGACCCGAGCAGGCGGTTGCCGTCGGCGGCAGCGCAACCTCGCTGAGGACACTGGTCGGCGCTGTGCTCGAGTACGAGACCTTGGAGCGTGCGGTGCGGGTACTGACCGACGACGAAATGCTCGAGGTTGCGAGACGCTTCGAGCTCGACTCCCGCAGGGTCAGGATCCTGCCAGCCGGTGTCCTCTTGCTCGAGAAGTTCTCGGAGATGTTGGGTATGCCGATGCAGATCGGCAGGGGTGGCCTGCGCGAGGGAGTGATCCTGGAGATGATCCACGCGCGGGACGGGAACGGCGATGGCGCCGCGGCCGGCCGACTCGCTGCCTGAGCGTCATCGGCCAAAGTCAGGGGCCGAACGGTCACAGTCTCGTCACGCGCCGGTCACAACCTGATAACCGAGGCTACGCATTCCCCCTGCAAATTATGGATATCGCAGGTCTAGACCCAAATCACGGTTTGATCGATTCGAGCCAGGTGAGCAGAGCTGACCTGCACTGTCATTCGACCGCCTCCGAGGTGTCCAAGCTTGGAGTGCAGCGGAGTCTGGGGCTGCCTGAGTGCGCGACTCCCCCGGAGGAGGCCTACACCCTCGCCAAGGCTCGTGGGATGGACTTCGTCACGATCACGGACCACGACACGATCGACGGGTGCCTAGCGCTTGTCGATCGAAGCGACTTCTTCATCTCTGAGGAACTGACTGCTTGGTTTCCGGGTGAGAACCGTGCGGTTCACGTCCTGTGCCTCGGGATCAGCCCAGACGATCACGACTGGCTGCAAGCGCACTCATCCGACCTGTTCAAATGCGCTTCGTATCTACGCGAGAACGGGATTACCTGTTCGCTGGCACATCCTTTCTATTACGTGGAGGACCCACTCGAGCCACGGCATCGGAGGATCCTCAGCGAATTGTTCGATGTCTGGGAGACCCGTAACGGTTCCCGGGCACCCGAACTGAATCATCCCGCGGTGGTCTACGCAGAGACCAACGGCAAGGCGGTTACCGGCGGGTCAGATGATCACGCCGGAGTGGATATCGGGCGGACCTGGACCTCTACGCCCGCGGCCTCCTCCTGGGTGACGTTCCTCCAGCGGATCAGGCTTGGGCAGAGTGAAGTCGGCGGCGATCAGGGCAGCAGCGCGAAATGGGCGCACGCGGCGGTCGCTCTGGCAACACGGGTTCACGGCCTTGGTGTCGAACACGCCGCAGCCGGAATCAGCCCGGCATCGGTGTTGAAGATCGCGCAGCGCATACTGACCGAGGGGGACGCGCGCAAGGGCAGGACAGGCGACGACTTGGGGCCCGATGATGCGAAAGCCCTGTTGGAATCGTTCCTCGACTCGATCGACTTGGACCTTCGAGGAAGAGATTTGATCGCCTACATGCAGTCTGACGGCTTCCGTCACGAAGATCTCGAGCGTAAGGCCCGCTCGGTTCACGAACGTTGTCTGGCAGGCGCGATCGAGGGCGGTTTGCAGGCGATCGTAGAGGCGTCCAATTCGACGGAACTCCACTCCGCTGGCCTCGAGTCAGGGATGCGGGTGTTCGAAGCCTCGATTCCGGTAATCCCGTACTCCCCGGCCGCGACGTTTCTCGGTAGGGAGAAGGCGAAGTTGGCTCCGGACCGACAGGTTCCGCGGGTTGCCCTGATTGCCGATGGGATCTCCAGCACCCATGGTGTGACTGCCACGGTCCAGCGCATCAGGGAGATGGGCGTACCGGGCTTCGAGGTCGAAGTGGTCGGTTGCGACCCGATCGCAGACCGTCGGATCGGATCGGTCGTAGATATCGAAGTGCCCTTCTACGAAGGCCTCGAAGTGGGGGTGCCGAGCGTTCCTGGGATCATCGATGCTCTCAACGACGGGCGATTCGACTTGGTTCACCTGACCTCTCCAGGCCCGTCGAATCTGATCGGCGCCCTGGTCGCGAAGCTCGCTGGAATGAAGGTGATCGGCAGCTGGCATACCGAACTCGCCGCCTATGCTTCCACTCGGTCAGGCGCGAAGCATCTCGAGCGAATGGTCAATCAGGTCCTTCGGGTCTTCTACGGTCAGAGTCGCGTCGTGCTCTCTCCCAGTCCCGCCAGCGACGACACCTTGCTCGACCTCGGAATAGAACCCGATCGCATCGCCCGGTGGGGGCGCGGTGTGGATACCAGCCGTTTCGATCCTGCCAAGGCTGCCCGCGATCGATACCCCGGAGAAATCAAGGTCCTTTATGCAGGCCGGATTAGTGAGGAGAAGGGTATCCGGCTGCTCGCGGACGCTTTCCTCATTGCAGCCGCAGATGACCCCCGCCTTCACCTGCTCCTCGCTGGTGGCGGTCCCGATGAAGAGTTGATCCGGGGGCAACTCGGGGAGCGCGCCACCTTCCTCGGGTGGCTGCACGGAGGTGACTTGGCCGAGGCTTATGCAAGTTGCGACATCTTCTGCTTTCCGAGTTCGACCGATACCTTCGGCCAAGTGGTGGTCGAGGCCGGCGCGAGCGGGCTGCCGGTAGTCGCGGTCGATCGGGGTGGACCGAGGTCCCTAGTGCTGCACGGGGTAACGGGCTTGCTCTGTGAACCCGATCCATCGGTTTTCGCTGGCGCGATCAGGAGGCTCGCCGATGCGCCGGGGTTTGCTTCCGAGCTCGGCTCCGCCGGTGTCAGAAGTGCGCGGGTTCGGACCTGGGAGCGGTCGATGGCTCAACTCGGTGAGGGTTACCGCATTGCGCTGTCCGAGAAGCGCGGAGTCCTTACCGACGAGGCTTCACCGCTGCGAGCGGATCTGCGCGCCGCCTGAGATCCCGCTCTAGCATCTATTCGATGGAGCCTGTCGCGGGTAGAGAAGCTGGACAAGAGGTTACCTCCGAGGATCCCCTCGGGGCAGGGCCGCCTGGTAGCCCCGACCTTTCAGAACCCTCCCTCTACTTCAACCGCGAGCTCTCGTGGCTGGACTTCAACGATCGGGTGCTCCAATTGGCCGAGGATCAAGAGACTCCCTTGCTGGAACGCGTGCGGTTCTGCTCGATCTTCGAGAACAATCTCGACGAGTTCTTCATGGTCCGAATCGCGGGCATGCACGATGCCGTCGAAGAGAAGCTCGGGCCGCAGGGAGCCGACGAGATACAACCGGCAGCAGTGATCGTCGAGGCAAGGGGACGTGTTATCGAGATGACCTCCCGGATCGAGCGATCCATAAGCGAGGACATTCGTCCCCAGCTGGCTGAGAACGGCATCAGGCTGATCTCCCTGGATGACGCAACCGAAGAGGAGCGGACAGAACTCGAAGCCCTGTTTGAAAAGCAGATCTTTCCGACCCTCACCCCGTTGGTGATCGGACGAGGCCGCCGCTTCCCCTACTTCTCCAACGTCTCGCTCAGCATCGGTGTGCTGCTTCGAAACCCCGAGACCGACGAGGAGGTAGTCGCGAGGGTCAAGGTCCCGAAGGAGAACCTGAGTCGCTTCCTCGCCGTCGGTGAAGGCAAGACCTTCGTCCCGATCGAGCAGGTGATCGCCTCGAACCTGGCCGATCTCTTCCCAGGAATGGAGATAGTCCATCACTCGCTGTTCCGCGTGACCCGCGACACCGACTACGACGTGAACGACGAGGCCGGTGATCTCCTGCGAGCAGTCGAAGAGGAGGTGCGACGTCGCCGATTCGGAGAGGTCGTGCGCCTCGAGGTTTCCGACGACATGGAGCCGAGGCTGCGTGAGGTGCTGGTGGAGTCGCTCGGAGTGGATGAGGTGCAGGTCTACGACACCGGAGGCCTCATGGGGATTGGTGATCTCGATGAGATCGCCTCGATCTCCGGCTTCGAGTCACTGTGCTATCCGGGGTGGAGTGGGGTCACGCCTCCTCGCCTCATGCAGGGAAAGTCCAGACGTAAGTCCAAACTCTTCGATGTGGTTCGTGAATCAGACCTGCTGGTCCACCACCCTTACGACTCGTTCACGGCTACGGTCGGGCGCTTCATCGACGAGGCAGTCGAGGACCCCGAAGTCCTCGCGATCAAGCAGACCGTGTACCGGACCGGTGCAGACTCGCCTCTCGTCGGAGGACTGATCGAGGCTACGGCCCGGGGCAAACAGGCCGTATGCATGGTCGAGTTGAAGGCCCGATTCGACGAGAGTGCGAACATCCGCTGGGCGAAGTCGATGGAGGAGGCGGGGGTCCACGTCGTGTACGGGATCCCGGGCCTCAAGACCCATTGCAAGTGCGCTCTGGTCGTGCGTCGGGAGGGCGACGGGGTGCGCCACTACGTCCACATCGGCACGGGGAACTACAACCCCAAGACTGCTCGGCTGTACACCGATCTCGGACTGTTCACCTCCGATCCCGATATCGGTGCTGACATCGCAGAGATGTTCAACTACCTGACCGGCTATGCCCGCCCGAAGGCATACAGGAAGGTCCTCGTGGCGCCATTCAATCTCAGAGAGGGCATAGTGGATGAGATCGAGAAGACGATCGAGGCTCATCGCGACGGCAAGCCCGCACGAATCAGGATGAAGATGAACTCTCTGTTGGACCCCTCCTCGATCCAGGCTCTCTACCGGGCCTCGCAGGCCGGGGTCCCGGTCGAGATCAACACCCGAGGCATCTGTGCCCTGCGCCCCGGAGTACCCGGTATTTCGGAGAACATCCGTGTCGTTTCGATCCTCGGGAGGTTCCTCGAGCACTCGAGGATCTACGCGTTCGAACGCGGTGAGGACAGCAGGTATCTGATCGGATCCGCCGACTTGATGCCGCGGAACCTATACAACCGGGTCGAGTTGCTGGTCCCGGTCGAGGATCCCCATTTGCAGGGTGAGCTCTCCGGCATCCTCGATACAGCTTTTGCCGACAACTCCGGTTCCTGGGAGCTGTCGTCCGACGGCGGGTGGACGAGACTCGATCCCGGCGAGTTCGCACGCAGCCTGCAGGACGAGATGATGGCCTCCCATATCGAGAGGTTCAATCTCGCTTCGAAGGACCTTTCGGACTGATGCCGGTAGGAGGCGGATTCTCGCTCAAGGGGGGCGGTGCCAAGGACGGTCCGTTCTTCGATCTGCTCGCTGAGGCAGGGGCAAACCTGCAGAGCGTCTCGGGCCTCCTCGTCCGGTTGTTCGAGACCTGGCCCGAGGATGAGGGGATTGCGCGGGAGATCCTCAAGGCCGAGCAGGAAGGGGATCGGATTACCCAAGCTGTAGTGAAGCGGCTGAACAGCGAGAAGCCGAACTCGATCGATTCGGCCGATCTATATGCATTGGTGACGCAACTCGACGACGTGGCGGATGACATAGAGGAGGTCGCAGACTTCATGGCCCTCTACAAGATCGAGGCGCCGATGGATCAGGGCAGAGTGCTGGCAGAGATCCTCGCTGCTTCCTGCGCTGAACTGGCCGCTGCGCTCTCGGGTTTGCGGACGGGCGAGGATCTCGAGCAGAGATGGATCGAGATCCATCGACTCGAGAACGAGGGAGACCGCGTATGGCGTGAAGCGCTGGCATCGCTCTTCTCCGACGGCATCGACCCGATGGTCGTGATCCGCTGGAAGGACATCTTCGGGGTGCTCGAGCGCGCGATCGACGCGACCGAGACGGCAGCCCATCACATCGAGTCGATCGTCGTCAAGCGCTCCTGAGGATCTGATGCCCACCTCCAGAAAGCGTGAGGCGAGGCCAGGAGAGACGCGGACGCAGCGAGCAGATAGGCACCTCTCAGAACTGCTCCAAGAGCTGAGAGTGGCACTCCCGGGAGCACAGGTGCTGTTTGCCTTCCTGCTCACGGTGCCGTTCGCCGCACGCTTCGGTGAGCTCGATGACGCCGGCAGGTATGTCTACTTCGGGGTCCTCCTGTGTACTGCGATCTCGGTCGCTCTGCTGATCGCACCGAGCGCCGCGCACAGGATCCTGTTCAGGCAGCGCGACAAGGAGTTCCTGGTAGACCTCTCCAACCGCTACGCGCTGGCCGGGCTCGCATTCCTCGCGTTGGCTATCTCGGGTGCTGTCTGGGTCGTGTCGGACCTGCTCTTCACCCGCCCCGTCACCGCGGTAACAGTGGCGTTCATCGCGTTCTTCTTCGTGGTGATCTGGTTCGTCGAACCGATTCGGCGTCGGTCCGGCCTGAAGAGGACGAGGCGCTAAGCGGCCCGCTCGTCCTCGTTCAGCAGATGTCCGAGCTCTATCTCGATCTCTGCCAGGAAGGGGAGGGTCGGATCAGTCTCGCTGAGGTCCCTGAGATCCTCTCGCCAGAGCATCAAGCGTTCTTCGAAGTCGGTTCCGAGCTTCGCCCCGACCTCGGCCCGCTGAGCCTGATCGAGAGTGGTCCAATCGCGAAGGTTTGCCACCCGATCGGCTGCGTAGATCACGCTCGCGGGGCGGCCTGCGGCAATGGCCTTGCGACGGAGGCCGCGCTTGCGGTCGGCGTAGCAGGACAGAGAAGGATCTTCGGTGCAGGCGATCACGACATCCGCCACCAGATCACCGAAGCGCTGCCTCAGTTGCGATGCGTTGACGTCGGTCTTCTCGAGCACGTCGTGAAGGAGGGCGGCTGCGATCGTCTCGGGGTCGTCGGTCGAGTCCGCGACTATCTCCGCTACCGCCAAAGGGTGCTCTATGAATTCGTTGCCGGTCTGCTTCCGGAATTGCCCACGATGAGACTGCTCGGCAAGGCTCCGAGCCGAGTCGATCATCTCCTCTATCGGGATCCTCTCCTTATTGCCATGCGTTGGGGTCTGGCGCATTGCACTGAGCAAGCTAGCGAATCCTCCTCGGCTCCGGGCGTGGAAGACGCCCGGAGTTGACTGAAGAGTCAATCTCTCCGGCCGATTAGACTCCGCGCCGTGGGCAAGAACCTCAGGAATGTCGGGATCCTCCTCCTCCTTGCGGCGCTGGTGGCGTTCGTGCCAGGTGGTGAAGCCTTCTCCAGAACGTTGATATTGGCAATCAGCCTGGGTTTCCTCGCTGGAATCGGATACCTCGGTGTGAGGCTCTACCGCGAACAGCAACTGATGCTGTCCGGCCTAAGTGACGCCAGGAGAGCCCTGCTGTACGGCTCGATCGGTCTGATTGCGCTCTTGATCGCAGGCTATGAGACGTTTTCCGGCTTCGGCGGAGGCGTGTTGATCTGGCTCGCTCTGTTACTCGGAGCCGCCGGGACGATCTTCCTGATCGTCCGGGAAGCAAATCGGTACGGCTGAGAGGATCGCTCGAGAGATTCCCCGCACGGATTGCCGAATTTACATTTCGACAACCGGAATTACACAACTCGGGCCTTTCTCTGAATGAGACTCGCGTCAAACCGCTGGGTTCCTCAGCGGACAAACGCGACTCAAGGAGACGAGCAAGTGAAGAAGCGCATTTCAGGGAAGAGCAGGGCAGGGCTGTTCGTTCTGGTCGCGCTCGCTGTGACAGCGATCGCGCCCGCCGCGGCCTCAGCGGGAATCTTCGGCGAGGGGCAGGGACCTGTTGACAGCACAGGCAGCAACTTCAACGAGGGTTACAACAACGCGGATGCATTCCAGTGTTCCGGGTTGGTCAAGTACACGACCAAGCGGCCGGGAAGAGATCTCGAGTATGACTTCAGCTGCGACTCGTTCATTCTCGGCTACGTGATCAGCAGCAACAAGGCCCTCGATTTCTACGAGACGGAATCGATCGTGACCGACGAGGAGGGGACCCCGCGTTCGTTCGCAGAGGGGTTCGACTGCGAAGGCCTGATCCCAGGCCCCGGATTCAGTTGTCGCGGCAATGGTTCTCTCGACACCGATCCAGGAACGTCAGGGGCGCAGATGCCCACGCTCTACTCGATCGGCCAGAAGACCAGCGGTTCGGGCACCGATTCAGCGGGAAATACCAGCGTCGACTGCAGTCAGACCTCGGTACGTCTCTGCCTGGGAACTGCCTCGTCGTTCTCCTACGAGAAGACCGGAGCGCTGCCGGACGGCATCGTGACGGGCAAGTTCGGTGTGCCACAGCATGCCTGCAGCAAGGCTGCGAGAGGGAAGCCCCAGAGGTTCTTCCTCTCGGTGTACGGGTACCGCTACATCGAGAAGAGTGTGACTCTGGATGACGTCCTCGTTCCGCCGATCTTCACCGGTGGCTACAAGCTCACTGCTTCCCAGCCCGTACTTCTCAAGGGACCGGCTGGCAAGTGTGTCGGGAAGAAGCCCAAGAAGAGCTGAATCAGTCCCGACTGAGATTTCCAAGTCGTCTCGGGTAGGGGTCCCGAGTCGCCCTGGAGGTAAGGAGGCGGTCCCGTCGCTCGATTGCGGGGCCGCCTCTCTTTTTTTACATCAGGTTCACGGGCAGGTCACATGTGAGCGTGAGCTTCGCAAGAGACTCCCCGTGTAAGGCCTCAATAGGTCCAAGCAAAAAAGGCAAGGGAAGGAGCTGCAAAGTGAAAAGGTCCCGATTCAAGATTGCGTTGGTTGCATGTGCAGCGGTTGCTTCGGTAGCCGTGTTGCCTGCAGCGGCGCAGGCAAAGCAGACGATCACGATCAGCGGGTCGACCTCGGTCGCACCGATCATGACCAAGTGGGCCCGGGCGTATGCGCGGACCACCAGCGTTGGCTTCCGGATCCTCCAGGGGGGTTCTGACGTCGGCGTGGCTGATGTCTCGAAGGGCGCCGTCACCATCGGGATGTCTTCGCGTGATCCAAAGGCAGGAGATCCGGGTGGGCTTGTATGGAACAAGACCAACAAGGACGCGCTTTGCGTGATCACACACAAGTCGAATACGGTCGCGAACCTGACCCAGGCTCAGGTCCAGGCGGTATTCGGCGGTTCGGTGCGTAACTGGAACTCGGTGAGCGGTTCGAACAAGTCGGGCACGATCGACGTGATCGTACGTACGCCAGCCTCAGGTACGCAGGATGCGTTCAAGAAGCTGTTCCTCGGCTCGACCAGCGTATTCAGCGGGGCATCCCAGAAGGCGTCGAACGGTCTGATCCAGCAGACGGTCAAGTCGAACGAGAACGCGGTCGGCTATGTCTCGCTGGCATTCCAGGAGGGTGTGCACACAGTGGCCTACAACGGCACAGCTTGCACGCTTCGCAATGCCAAGGCAGGCACCTACGAGGGGACCCGTAACTTCTGGGTCGTCACCAAGGGTGCACCTACGGGGGCAGCCGCCAAGTTCATCAGGTGGATCAAGACCTCCCGTACCGCATCGAAGATTGCCGACTCCGAGTGGGTATCACTCTGAGAAAGCACGTCTTCAGCAGGCTCCCGAATCTCAAAGGGGTCGCTTCCACGCCGGACCAGCGCGCCGAGATGATTCTCGGTGCGCTGGCGGTTGGAAGCCTCGTGCTGATCGGGTTCATGATCGCCTTCGTCATGGGCGAAGCGTGGCCCTCTTTTGCGAACAACGGCTTCTTCAAGTGGTTCGGCTGGGGTGGGAACACGGATCAGCAGCTCGAGGGGATCTTCAATTCCCCAGGTGACCCCGCGTCGTACGTCTACGAGATCAGGACCTTTCCGCTTCTATACGGGACGATTCTGATTACCGGCGGAGCGGTGATCATCGCCACCGTCCTCTCCGTGCTCTCCGCAGTCTTCATCGTGGAATTCGCGCCGGAGGCTCTGCGCAGGGCTCTCGAGCCGATAGTCAAACTATTGGCGGCGGTTCCATCGGTCATCTACGGCTTGATCGGCATCCTCGTGATCGTTCCCTTCTTCGATCAGGTGTTCATCACCGAAGGCGCCAAGGAGTCGGTTCAGTACGTGATCCAGCTCACCGGCTCGAATATCACGGTGGCGATCTTCATCCTCACGATCATGATCGCGCCGATAATGATCGCGATCGTCGTGAACGCCCTCAACTCGGTTCCGGACTCATGGAGCCAGGGTGCAATCGCACTCGGGGTCAATCGGTGGCGTGCCATGTGGACCGTGGTGGTTCGGGCGGCTCGTCCTGCGATAGTTGCTGCTGCGGTGCTGGCGACGGCGCGCGCCCTCGGGGAAGCGATCATGCTTTCGATGGTCTCTGGCTCGGTTTCATTCTCCCCCAACCCTCTGGACGGCCTGATCTTCTTCCTCGAACCTGCGCGGCCTTACGCGCCGGCGATCGTGGAGAACTCCGAGGGGTTGACGATCCCGCCCTTCGGTCAGACGATCTACGCGTTTGCCGCAGTTCTGCTCTTCTCGGCAGGGATGCTCTCTTTCGCTGGTTGGTTCATTCGCCAGAAACTCCGCAAGTACACACTCACGCCAACCTGAGCCATGGCCACCCCTACGCAAAAGAAGACCCGCAAGCCGCCATCGAAGGCTCGGAAGAGGTCCCAGCGGGCATCGTCGAAGACCAAACGAGGCAAGACCCGGCCCGGCAAAGCCGCGGTGGCCGCATCATCGAACGGAATTGCTGTCGGAGGTCACAACGGTCCGTTCGAGGATCTCCTCGATCGAGCACCCTGGCGGGAGAACTCCGATGACTTCGACCCCCATGCAGAGCGAGAGGCGTGGAGCCTGATGGATCGAATGGGACTTCGTTTGGCATGGGCCGCGGGGATCTTCCTCTGCGTGGTTGCCGCAGCGATCGTGCTCTATCTGCTGGTTCGAGGTCTGCAATTCGTGAAGATCAGCGAACTCACGTCGAGCCCGTTGCCGTCACTGGACCAGAGCCAGTCCGGGGGCTATCTCGACCCGATTCTCGGGACCCTCATCCTGACGGTTCTTGGCATAGTCATCGCGCTTCCAATCGGAGTCGCGATCGCGGTCTGGCTGAGCGAATACGGTCGCCCGAAGCCGCTCGCCCGCGCAGTCGAGTCAGCGGTCGAGATCGTGGCCGGAACCCCGAGCATCGTCCTTGCGATCTTCGGCCTGATCATCTTCCAGGGGAGCTTCTTTTCCTTCCTGTCCTTCTCCGCTGACGGTGGGGCGGTGTTCGGACGGTCCTTTTTCTGCGCGGGCGCCATGATGGCTCTGATTGCACTTCCGCTGGTGGTCGGGTCTACCCGCGAAGCGTTGCAGGCGATCCCTGCGCATGTTCGAGAGGCCTCCTATGCCTTGGGCAAGGACCGGGCATCCACCATCAGGCGCGTCCTTCTACCGGGCGCTCGAGCTGGAATCGGTACAGGAGCATCGCTTGGGATGGGGCGGATCGCTGGAGATACGGCCATCGTCGTGCTGCTACTCGGCGCAACGCTGGAACTCCAGCCGGTCGGTAACGCTCCGGTCTTCTCGCTGCTGAAGGGAACCGGCAGCACTCTCACCAGTTACGTCTACAACAACTCGCCGGCAGGCGAGGGGAATGCGCCCGAGAAGGCCTATGCCGCTGCATTCGTCCTGCTCCTGATCGTCATCTTCCTGAACTTCGCAATAGCAGCCTTGGTGAGACGAAAGGAGCCGGAATGGAGAAGCTGAACACACCACCGCCAGTGAGGCGGATCAAGCCCGACAAGAAGTCGAAGCCGGCCAAACCGGGCGGCAAAGTTGCGTCCTCGAAGCGCAATGGCAAGGTCTCCGTCAAGACCAGTCGGTCCCGTCCGAAGGTCGAGTCGATCGAGCGAATGCGGACCGTTGACCTCGGTATCGCCTACGGAGGAAAGTCTGCGGTGAACGGAGTCTCGTTGCAGATCAAGAAGGGCGAGGTGTTGGCGCTCATCGGACCCTCGGGCTGCGGCAAGACCACCTATCTCCGGTCACTGAATCTGCTCGTGGAGCAAACGCCGACCGCGACCCGAACGGGCAAGATCATGCTCGACGGCGAGGACGTGGACAGGTTGGAGTTGACCGAGCTGAGGCGGAAGGTCGGGATGGTCTTCCAGCAGCCGAACCCGTTCCCGATGAGCATCTTCGACAACATCGCATACGGCATACGCGAGCGAGGCTCCCGAAAGCCAACCCGGCGAGTACTGAAGCCGTTCGTCGAGGAGGCGCTGGACCGTGCCAATCTGCTCGAAGAGGTCAAGGACAACCTCAGCCACCCTGCGCTTCGGCTGTCAGGTGGTCAGCAGCAGCGGTTGTGTATCGCCCGTTCGCTTGCCGTCGAGCCCGAGGTACTTCTGCTCGACGAGCCCTGCTCGGCACTGGATCCACGCTCGACCGCTGCGATCGAGGATCTCGTTCTCAAGTTGCGCAGCGAGATTGCGATCGTAATCGTGACCCACAACATGCAGCAGGCGCAGCGAGTTGCCGACCGCGTGGCGTTCATGTACTTGGGGGACTTGGTCGAGGAAGGAACCGTCACTCAGGTCTTCGACAAGCCGCAGCAGAAGCGCACCCGCGACTACGTAAGCGGTGACTTCGGGTGAGAAGATTTGCCGCGATCCTATTTCGCCGCCTCGGCGTGTCGTTGCCACTGTGTCTCGTGGCGACTGGCTCCCTGCTCTTCATCCCCGGCTGCCAGTCGACTCAGTCCAAGAGCGCAGAGTTGGCGAAGCAAGGCGCAAAGATGATCGATCCGGGAACGGTTCAGATAGGCGACGAGAACGTCCAGGTCGAGATTCTCGAGAGCGTCCTGCTGACCGACGAATACGGTGCTGCGGTTGCCGTGACCCTCAAGAACAATTCAGACCGATTCCTGGCGAATCTGCCGATCCTGATCGATGTTCGGGACAAGAAGGGGAAATCGATCTTTCGCAACGATCAGGTGGGAACCGCTCCTGCACTGCTCGGCTACCCACTCGTAGGACCCGGAGAGACCGTGACTTGGGTCCACGATCAGATCCTCGCATCGGGAGCGCCTGCATCGGTGAAGGTCAAAGTCGGATCGAAGGTGGACGCTCCACCCGCTGGTGAACCGCCGAAGATCGTGGTTTCCGACATCAAGCTCCAGGTCGATCCGGTTTCCGGAGTCGAGGTGGTCGGTCAAGCGGAGAACCTGTCGCCTCTCGACCAGCAGGAACTCACCTTCTTTGCCGTTTCGCGCAAGGGGGGCAAGATCGTGGCCGCCGGTAGGGGCGGTCTGAAGAAACTCTCGGGAGGCCAGAAGACGGATTTCGCAAGTTTCTTCATCGGCGATCCCCAAGGCGGAGATGTGTCCGTCGAGGCGCCGCCGACAACTCTCAACTGACGAACACGAACGCAGAGAACTCTCAATGCCAACGGCCAGGGAAGGAAGGAAAGGACGAAGATGACCACCAAGACCAAGCGAAGTACTACCTCGAAGAAGAAGACATCTCGCAAGGAAAACGAGGCGACCAGCGTGCTGCCCATGCTCGGCGCGGAGGGCGATGAGTGCCGGGAGTGCAGCTCCCTGCTTGCGACGGATCAGCGTTACTGCCTGCAGTGCGGGGCCCGTCGGTCCGGTCCTCGTGTCGAGTTCAGTCACCACTTGCTGAATGCCGGCCCGGATGCACATGTCGAGGCTGGTACCGCTCAGGCCGCCGCCACCAAGGCCGGAGGCGACTGGGGAGGGGCAAAGGGGGTGGCTGGCGGCATCGCCGTGCTCGGCATCATGCTCCTTCTCGGTGTCCTCATCGGTCGAGGTCAGACCACGCAGACCGCCCAGCAGCCGGTGGTGGTGAGCGGCACGGCGACGACCGCTACCACGGCTGAATCAGCGGACAAGTCGGGTAAGAGCGACGGCCAGGGCGGAGATGACGTCGATGTCGGTAACGCGCAGACCATCGATCAGGGCACCCTGGACGCTCTCGGAGACGCCAGTGGCAAGGATTACTTCGAGGCTTCCAAGAATCTCCCAGACACGATCGCTACTCCCGGCAAGGCTGAGAAGGACGATCCCAACTGGAAGCCAGGCGGCGGTAGTGACGGGGTGACTATCCCATGAGAGAGCGGCTCGATGATGCGAAAGAGCGCTTGCTCAGGTTCACCCGTCGCAACGGCGACGGCAGCGCTGGTGTGGGCACTCCAGAGATGCGTGCCAAGCGGGATGAGCTGCGCAAGCAGTTCGTCGAGCTCCAGTGGGATCTCGGAGGGATCGCATACGAGATGGCCGCGCGTGACCACTATCGGCTCGATGTCCTGAACAACCACGCGGCGAAGCTCCAGGAAGTGGACTCCCAGCTGGGGCAGATCGAACGCATGATGAAGATGGAGGAGTCAGGAGCGGCTGGAGCTTGCCCGGAGTGTTCAGCCCTGCAGGCTCGTGGCGCGATGTTCTGCTGGCAGTGCGGTAAGGAACTCGTCCAAGAAGGCACGGGATAGCCCTGACCGTTTCTCTCTGCAGAGACTGCGGCTCCACCCTCGCGAGTGAGCAACGCTATTGCATCTCCTGTGGCCTGAGGGTCGCGCCCCTTGGCCTGCCATCGGGTGGAGTTGCTGCTCCGATGTCGAACCCTGCGGCCGCCGTGCGGAAGGGTCCGCCAGCCCAAGTCCTCTCCATGTATGCCGCCATCACTCTCGGCTTCGGTGTGGTGGTAGGCACAGCGCTAGATCCCGGTCTCACGGGTCTCGGGGCGGTCGGACCGCCGATCATCCAACTGCCCGGTGAGACTCCTCCGGCCGCTGAGTCCCCCTCCGGAACCGTTGCGGCCGATCCCTCCGCAAGCCCTCCGACCGACTCGGACTCATTCGCCGACGACTACGGCTCGGCTTGGTCGTCCGGTGGCTCTTCGGGCAGCGGTGGCGGTGGAGGCACGAAACCGAAACCGAAGCCGAAGTACCTGACCGGGACGGTCGCCCAGGTCAATCCTTATGCAGGGAGCTACTCCCTTGCGATTGGCGGAGGACCCCTAACGGCCGTTCACGCATCGAATGCTCCTGAACCGGGGAGCACTGTCAGGGTGAAGGTGGTCGAGCTCTTCAACGGCACCTACGCGCAGGCTGCAAAGCCCGAAATCAAGTCATCGTCCCGACTGAGCACCTCTCGAGCACTGCGCGAGGGTGTGGTCAATGTCAAGTTCACCGGAACCGTCAGTTACCGAGATACGATTCGGGGTCTCTACACGGTCTCATCGCTTGGCGTTTCCGCCCTCGTGCATTCTCCCGAGGACTTCCTGACGACGGACGTGCCCGAGGTCGGGGATCTCGTGCAGGTGGATGCCGAGGTTCGAGAATCCTCCTCCAGCAGCGGCAGTCTGGGAACCGAAATCGGCTGGGGGACTACAGGCGCTTCTGAAGTAACGGGGTGCAGTCCTGAGCCTGCATATCCGATCGATCCTGCAACCCCCTCGACGAGATTGGTCGGAAAGGCCCACGAGGTTGTCCTGTCCGATCTGACCAATTACTCGATCAGTGGCATCGTTCAGCGATCCTGCGAAGACGACGACCAACTGATCGTCTCCGCGGATGACATGAATGCGACCGGGGAGGATTTGGATTTCCTCCTCACAGAGGAATTCGATCTGGATCTGGTCGGTCTCGGCCAGGCGGTGATACTCCATCTGCAACGTGACGAAAATGGATCGTTGGAAATCCTCGGCCTCGTCAGCGATCAGGGTAGAAGCGGTGCCAACGACGACACGTCAGCGCAGGGTGTAACCGGCTAGCAACCTGAGACGCGCGTTTCTTCTGCAGTGTCGTTTCACCTCGTTGACAGTGGCCGGATCTTGGGTCAGATGCCCCTTGGCAGGATGCTGCCGTGCCGAGTTCGAGAAGAGCCACATGGCGAAACCAGTCCGGATCGCGACTCGTCGGAGGTTCGACAGGAGGCGCCGAGGCAGGGCAGGCGACGGTGGAGTTCGTCGCGGTACTCGCGCTGCTCGGGCTGGCGGCAGTACTGACCTTCCACCTCGCTATCGCTGGTTGGAGTCTGTGGTCGGCGGCTGAGGCTGCCAGAGCGGCAGCCCGGGCGGCAGCTGTCGACTCCGACCCCAGGCAGGTTGCTCTCGCGGCACTGCCGACTGCGTTCCGCGAGCGCGCATCGGTGAGGCTCGATTCCGGCAGGGTCGAGGTCGGGGTGACCGTTCCCACGCTGTTTCCGGGCCTCTCGCTTCCCAGAGTGAGCGCCGAAGCCGGCCCGCTGGTGCCCGATGCCTGAGATCAGACCGAAGTTTCATCAGAGCGGTCAGGCATCGATCGAGTTGATCGCCGGGTTACCCGTGCTGCTGATGGCCGGCGGGTTGGCGCTGCAACTGCTCCTGGTCGGGTATTCGGTCTCGCTGGCTGACGGAGCGAGTCAGGCCGGGGCTGCCGCCGCCGCCTCCGGAGTGGATCCAGTGCAGGCATCCCGAGCGGCCCTGCCGACTTGGGCTCACGATCGGGCAAAGGTGGAGATGCGGGGCTCGCGGGTGGAAGTCCGACTCGAGCCGCCCACGGCCGTTCCGGGACTCGCCCGGTGGCTGGAGGTACGGTCCAGCGCCTGGGCAGTGCCAGACCCGTCTCCATCGGAAGGTTCCAGGCGATGAGGCATCGCGCGATAGCGGTCGGCGGTTCTCCACAGGTCGAGTCCACCGTCGGTCTCGCAGCTTCGATTGCGGTGGCCAGCGCCAAGGCCTGCGGAGAGTCCTGCCTCCTGGTGGACTTGGTCCCGGACGATGCTGTCTCCCGATCGTCGACTCTCTTGGCATCGGCTGAAGCGCGCTCGCTCGAAGGGAGACTGCGAGACATGGGGCTCGAAGCAGCCTCCCGGGGACACATCTGCACGCTCTCACTTGCGCAGTCGAGCTGGAGCGAGATAGATACGGCTGAGTTGAGCGAGGCGGCCACGCCGAGCCGGATCGTGCTCTCGCTCGGATCGAAGCGACCCCACGAGCAGATCGTCGACTGGCATGAGGGAGTCCAAGGATGTGTGGCGCTGCTCGACCTGCCAGCCGAGAGATCACTCGGGGCCCTGGTGGTGGCCGAGATGTCGGCTCGGGGGATCGCCGTGAAGGTCTGTGGCAGACCACCAGGACTGGTCGCCGCGAGGCGCGCATTGGCCGGGGTCCTGCCCGGTGGGTTCGCCGAGCAGTACGCGCGGAGGGTGGTGTCGCACTTCGATCGCGGGGGCGTAAGGGGAGACCGCGCGAGGTGATTCCCGAGCGGGCACTCTCCGAGCGGGGCCAAGTCGCCCCAGCCGTTCTCGGCTGCGCTCTGGCGGTGGTTTTCGCATCGTCCTTGCTGGCAGGAATCGGCGGCGCCACCACCGGTGCCTCTCGCCTCCAGCGAGCCGCCGATCTCTCGGCGATCTCTGCGGCTCGCACCCTCTACGAGGGACTCCCTGAACTGCTGGCTCACGGGGGCTCCCACCAATCGGCGGAGGATCTCGAGGAGGCTGCACTCGACTCGGCCGAGCTCGCTGCCCAACGAAACGGGGTCGACCCCGAGCGGATCCGGGTCTACTTCGACGAGGCGGACCCACCGCTCCAGGTCGAGGTCGAGGTGGTCGGCGGGATCAGTCTCCAGCGGCTGCCGGGCGGGGATCGATTGGCTGGATCCGACCAGAGCGATATCCGGGTGTTGGCTTCGGCTACGGCCGAGGCGGCGCCACCACCGGGCTGGTGGACGGGAATGCCCGCCTATGCGTCAGGGGGTGGCTACGCGGGTCCGCTCGCCTACCGCAACGGTGAAGGCATGCGTCCCGACGTTGCCGCCGCATTCGACCGGATGTCGGGCGCTGCTGCCAGAGCTGGGGTGACGATGTACGTGGTCTCGGGATTCAGATCCGATGCCGAACAGGCGGAGCTCTTCGCCCGGCACCCCGATCCGCGCTGGGTTGCCCCGCCGGGTAGATCCTTACATCGCTGCGCTACCGAACTCGACATCGGTCCGGCTTCGGCCTACGGATGGCTGGGTGCCAAGGCGCGTAGATTCGGTTTCACGCAGCGCTACTCGTGGGAGCCGTGGCACTACGGCTTCACTGCAGGCCCGGCACCGTGCTCGTCGACCGCGGGTATCGGTTCGAACACCACCCCGGAGGCAGGCGCGGCTGGCTTGCCCTCGTTCGTTCCGGCTCGATTCAGGGCCCCCATCGTCAGAGCGGCCGCGAGGTCGGGTGTTTCGGCGGTCTTGCTCGCCTCGCAGTTGATGGCGGAGTCCGGATTCGATCCGGACGCGGTTTCGCCAGCGGGTGCTGCGGGAATCGCTCAGTTCATGCCCGCCACCGCTCGCGAGTGGGGACTTCGGGACCGTTTCGATCCGGTGGCTTCGATCGCAGCCCAGGCGAGGTTCATGGGTTCACTTCTCAGGCAGTTCGGTTCCGTTCCGCTTGCTCTTGCGGCTTACAACGCTGGCCCGGGCGCGGTCTCATCCTGCGAATGCATTCCGCCGTACCCGGAGACGCAGGCCTACGTGGCGCGGATCCTCGCTTTGATGGACGGCGCTGGTGCGTTGCTGGCACCGATGCCCGAGGTCAGGCTGGTTCGGTGACTCGAGGCAGTTCAGTCGGGCAGCAGCCGACCGACCGAGTCGGCCACGCAACAGGGCTTCTCCGAGCCCTCGACCTCGACCGTGAACCTGACCACGATCTGAACCCACCCGCCGCCGACGTCTTCGACCTCGACCAACTCAGCGGTGGCCCGGATCTTGGATCCGGCCGGCACCGGAGCAGGGAAGCGAACCTTGTTCCATCCGTAGTTGACGGCGAGCTTGAAGCCGTCGAGTTCCATCAACTCCATCCTCAGGCCGTCGATCGCCGAGAGGGTGAGGTTTCCGTGCGCGATCGTGGTTCCGAAGGGACTCTCGGTCTTCGCCCTCTCCACGTCGACGTGGATCCACTGATCGTCGCCGGAGAGCTTGGCGAACTCGTCGATGTCCTCCTGGGTGATGGTCCGCCAGTCGCTGGGCCCGACCTGCTGGCCCTGCAGCGCCTTCAACTCCTCCAGACCGGTTGCCTTGACTCCAGCCATCCGACTACTTGCCCGCGTTCTCGGCGACGTACTTGGATACCGCGTCGATTTGGGCGTCGGTGAGGACGCCTTCGAATACCGGCATCCCGCCTCCACCGTTGATCACCTGGGACTTGACTTCCTCGTAGTCGACTCCAGCGGAGTCGAGGTTGGGCCCGACGTTGCCGTCGGTTCCCGCTGCGGAGAGCGTGTGGCAGGTACCGCAGTTCTGGACGAAGATGGTCTGTCCCTCATCGGCCGGGGCTGCACCACTCTGCTCGGTCGTCGGTGCGGCAGACGAGCCTCCCGAAGATCCTGAATCGCCGCCGCCGCACGCTACGAGTCCGAATGCCGCTATAAGCGCTGCGGTGCTGGTCAGTACTACTGCTGCTGGCTTGCGCATCTGGTGGTGCTCCTTCCCTGAAGCATCGATTGCCGACAACCTTAGCGCGCGGCTGGGACCCTCACGCAACTCACTCGCCTTCGAACTCCGGCTTCTCTCCGGCGAAGAATGCCTTCACGCCGCGTTTGAGATCCTCGGTCCCCATGCTGTCGGCGATGCCGTGACGCTCATGCTGGAGTTGCTCAGTGATGGAGTTGTCCAGGCTGCTCGCGATCAGGCTCTTCGACATCCGGGTGTAGTGAGGAGCGAGTTTTGCCAGCTTCTCGGCTTTCGCCAGGGCTGCCGACTCGAGTTCATCGTCGGGAACGACCTCGGTGACGAGCCCGAGCTCGAGGGCTTGGTCCGGCTTGATGACCGGATCCTCGAGGGCGAGTTCGATCGCTTTGGCTGGTCCGACGACCCGTGGCAGGAAGTAGGTCATACCTCCGTCAGGCGATGCTCCGATCCGCCCGTAGGCGATGACGAAGAAGGCACTCTCCGCAGCGATCCTGATGTCGCAGGAGAGAGCGAGGGAGAAGCCCGCACCTGCGGCGGCTCCGTTGATCGCCCCGATGACCGGATACGGGATCCGACGGAAGTCCACGATCGCCTGATGGAGCACCTCCGCACCGCGACGAACTTCCGCTGGCAGGTCGATGTCCGGCTCCTCGACCCCCTTCTTGAACCAGTTCACGTCGCCGCCCGCGGAGAAGGCACGGCCCGCTCCGGTCACGATCAGAGCGCGGAAGGGCGCCCGGTCGGCGAGCCAGCTCGCGGCCAGGGTCATCTCACCGATCATCTGAGGGCTCATGGCGTTGACGTCGTCGGGGCGATCGAGCATCAACTGCCCGATCTTCCCGTCGTCGGAGAGCGACGAGATCTTGAGCGTCTCGAACTCGGGTGCTGGGTTTTCGGTCAAAGCGGCCTCGATTTCCTCTGAATTACCGTCTTTTCACGGTTTCGATCATTCGTGAGCCTACTCTGTGTGGAATGAAGAAGACCCACAGGCCGGATGTCTCTACGGACGAGTCTCTGAGGACCCAGCGGCGTCAGTTGCCCGACGCTCCGGGTGTGTACATGTTCCGCGACTCGGACGGCGGGCTGCTCTACGTGGGCAAGGCTCTCTCGATCCGCAAGCGGGTCGGGTCTCACTTCACGGAGAAGGAGGGCCGAAAAGCTCGCGAGATGATCCCGCGGATCGCGACGATCGAGAGCCTCGTCTGCGAGACCGAGGCCGAGGCCCTGATCACCGAGCAGAACTTCATCCGCCAGCACCGCCCGAGGTTCAACGTGATGTTGCGCGACGACAAGTCCTACCCCTACATCGGGGTGAGCTTGGACGAGGAGTATCCGAGGGTGTACTTCACACGCGAGAAGCCGAGGCCGAAGAGGGTCTACTTCGGACCGTTCTCCTCTCCGCGCAAGGTGCGGAACACGCTCGATCTGCTGGGCAAACTGTTCCAGTACAGAACCTGTGATGGTCCGGACCCCGGCCGTCGCTCGGGAGTTCCTTGCCTCGATTACTACATCAAGCGCTGCGGGGGTCCCTGTGTCGACTACATCAGCAAGGAGGAGTACCGGGCAAACATCGATCGGGTGGTCGAATTCCTCTCTGGCCGCTACCGGGAGGTGGCGGAGAGGATCGAGGAAGAGATGAAGGACGCTGCGGATGCTCAGGACTTCGAGCGCGCCGCGGTGATGCGCGACCGACTGGATGCGATCTCGGTGCTGATGGAGCGCCAGCGCGTTGCCGGGGCCTCCCTGCCGAACGCGGACGTCCTCGCGGTCGCGGTCGACGGGAGCGATGCGAACGCTCAGGTCTTCCAGATTCGCGACGGCATCCTCGCCGAGCGCCAGAGTTTCTACCTGACTTCGGGGGACGGCTCAGAGGACGGCGAGGTGGCAGAGGAGTTCCTGCTCCAGTACTACGCAGCCACTCCGGCGATCCCCTCTCTCCTCGTGGTGGGCCCGGAGTTACGTGGGCGCACTGAGGTCCTGACCGAGGCTCTCGCGGTCGACAGGGACCAGCAGGTCGAGGTCCGGGTTGCCGAGCGGGGTGATCTGAGGAAGCTCCGCGAGATGGCAGAGAAGAATGCCCGGTTGGCACTTGGGCAGGAAATGCTCCGTCAGCAGCAAAAACACCGCCAGAGAGCAGAGGCTCTCTCGGAACTCCAGGATGCACTCGGGATGAAGCGTCTCCCGATGCGGATCGAAGGGTTCGACATCTCGAACCTCGGAGCGACTCATACGGTGGCCTCGATGGTGGTGTTCGAGAGCGGCGTCCCGAAGAAGGCCGATTACCGGAAGTTCTCGGTCAGGTTCGACGGCGAGGATGGAACCGACCGAGCAGATTCGGGAAGGATCGACGACTTCGCTGCCATGCGTGAGGTCGTGGGCAGGCGGATCGGCCGGGGAAACGCCACCAGCGACGAGGATTCGAAGGACCGCAAGGTCGACGAGAGCTTCTCGGCGATCCCTGACCTGATCGTGATCGACGGGGGCAAGGGGCAGTTGTCAGCGGCGATGTCGCAGTTGGGTGAGTTGGTCGCCGATGAGGGCGTGACGGTGATCGGTCTCGCGAAGCGCCTGGAGGAGGTCTTCGTGCCTGGACGAGGGGCACCGATCATGTTGGAGCCGGGTTCCGATGCTCTCCGCCTCCTCCAGAGGGTCCGCGACGAGGCGCACCGGTTCGCTCTCGGTTATCACCGGAAAAAGCGCGACAAAGCGATGACCACCTCTGCGCTGGACGGCGTGCGTGGAGTGGGCCCCGCAAGGAAGAAGGCGTTGATCGCGCACTTCGGATCTCCGGACGGCGTGATGAGCGCTTCGCGGAAGGAGTTGGAGGCAGTGCCCGGAGTGCCGGATAAGCTCGCCCGCGAGATCCACCGCCAGCTGCACAGAGCCGAGTGAAAGACCAGACCGACATCAGCGCAGCAGCCGACCGCCTGATCGAGGGAGGGGAGGTCGAGGTTGCCGTGGTGCCGCCGGTGAGTTCCGGGGATTCCGGTGACCACCGGGTCGAGCTGGTCGTGATCACCGGCTACTCGGGGGCGGGAAAGTCCGAGGCGATTGCGGCCTTCGAGGACGGCGGATACTTCTGTGTCGACAATCTGCCTCCCCGGATGATCGAGTCCCTCGGAGAGTTGTTCCGGCATCAGGGCAGCGGCGTCGAGAAGGCGGCGGTGGTCACCGACGTTCGTGGTGGTGAGTACTTCGAGGACCTGCTGGCGGTCATCGGTGATATCGATGGTGATGGCCTGGACGTGAAGGTCGTCTTCCTCGAGGCGGACGAGGAGGTCTTGCTCCACCGCTACAAGGAGACGCGTCGAAGGCATCCGTTGGCTCGCGAGGGGCGGATCGTCGATGGCATCCGGGAGGAGCGTGAACTGCTCTCGCCCTTGAGGGAGCGAGCCGATGTGGTGATCGACACCACAGACCTCACCGGCGGCGGATTGAGGCGGCGGATCTCCAACGAGCTGATCGGCAGGGTCGACGAGAACCTCAGTCTCGCCCTCACCATCCTGACCTTCGGGTTCAAGAACGGTCCACCACGTGATGCCGACCTGACCCTGGACGTTCGATTCCTGCCCAACCCCCACTACGAGGAGGATCTCCGGCCGCTCACAGGACTCGACCCGGCGGTACGGCGCTACGTCGAGAAGGGAACCCAGGCGGGTGAGTTCTACGGAAGGTTGATGCCCCTGCTCGATTTCCTGATCCCCGCCTACGTCGCCGAGGGCAAGCAGCACCTCACGATCGCGATCGGCTGCACGGGTGGACGTCACCGCTCGATCGCAGTCGCCGACCGGCTGGCCGAGGAGCTCGGGGATCGCGACGGCGTGAAGCTGCAGGTCGTGCATCGCGATACCGAGATCCCCTCCTGATCGCGGCCACACCTAGAATCGGGACCCGGTGAGCTCTACGCCCGTCATCTCGGCCAAAGGCCTGCGCAAGTCCTACGGGGAGTTCGAGGCCGTCAAGGGGATAGACCTTGAGGTCGAGAGTGGCGAGATCTTCGCTTTCCTCGGGCCCAACGGTGCCGGCAAGACGACTACGGTCGAGATCTTCGAGGGATACCGAAACCGAACCGGGGGAGAGGTGGAGGTCCTGGGGGTCGATCCCTCCCATCCGACCAACGAGTGGCGCGGAAGGGTGGGGGTGGTGCTCCAAGAGTGTGAGTTGGCCGCCGAACTGACGGTGAACGAGTCGGTCTCCCAGTACGCCGGGTACTACCAGGACCCCCGGGGGGTAGAGGAGACAATCGACCTGGTCGGCCTGACCGACAAGGCGGATTCCCGCGCCGGCAAGCTCTCCGGCGGGCAGAGGCGAAGACTCGATGTTGCGCTCGCCCTGGTCGGTGACCCTGACCTCCTCTTCCTCGACGAGCCGACTACGGGCTTCGACCCGCTGGCACGCCGCCAGGCCTGGGATGTCGTCAGGAGCCTTCGTGATCTCGGGAAGACGGTCTTCCTCACCACCCACTACATGGAGGAGGCCCAGGAGCTCGCCGACCGGGTGGCGATCCTCGCCGCGGGCGAGATAGTGGCAGAGGGTCCACCGGATGAACTCGGAGGGAGCGAGCGAGCGGTTACGAGAATCGACTTCACGCTCCCCGGAGGCGAGGGTGCCGGAGGAGCGTCGGTGGATGATCTGCCCGACGACGTGTTGGCAGCACGTGTACCCAGGGAGCCCGGACAGGCCGACGGCACGAGGGTCCATCTGAGGACGCCGAACCCCACGGCCGTCCTCGCGTCGCTCACCGGCTGGGCGGTCGAACGCGGGGTCGAACTCGAGTCTCTGGAGGCGGTCAGGCCCAGCCTCGAAGACGTATACCTCGAGCTGACGGGTGTGAACGGTGCTGCGGACTCAGGGTCTCATCAGGAGGAAGTGGTCCGTGCGGGTCGGGGGCGGTCGCGGCGATGAGCAGTCTGGCACTCGTCCTCCACCAGTTCAGGTACGACCAGAAGAAGTTCTGGCGCAACCCGGCGTCGGTCTTCTTCACGGTCATGCTGCCTCTCGTCTTCCTGGTGATCTTCAACGTGATCTTCGGGGGAGACCCGATCGAGGGTCTCGGCATCGACACGACCACCTATTACGTGCCCGCAATCGTGACCCTCGCCGTGATCTCGGCGACCACACAGTCACTTGCGATCAACCTCGTCTCGGACAGGGAAGGCGGGATCCTCAAACGTGTCCGTGGCACACCGCTTCCTTCCTGGGTATTCATCGCAGGACGCGTCGGCAACTCGCTGGTGGTCTCGGTGATGATGGTCGTCCTGGTGACGCTGCTCGGGCGCCTCGTGTGGGGGGTGGCGGTCCCTTGGTCGAACATCCCGGCGGTGCTGGTGACCCTGGCAATCGGAGCGTTCTCGTTCAGCTGTATCGGTTTCGCGCTCGCGGCTCTGATTCCCTCTGAGGAGTCTGCGCCCGCGATCAGCAACGCGGTGATCCTGCCGCTCTACTTCATCTCCGGAATCTTCATCCCCGAGGGGGAGATTCCATCGGGCGTCTTGAGCTTCGCCGATCTCTTCCCGATCAGACACTTCTTCCAGGCGTTCCTCGGTGCATGGGACCCCGGACCGACGGGCTCGGGGATCGAGTGGTTGGACCTCGCGGTAGTTCTCGCCTGGGGACTAGTTGCCCTGGTGCTCGCGATTCGCTTCTTCAAGTGGGAGCCCCGCGGCTAGTCACGCTCAGCACTTACTACTCCGAGTTCCACCTTTCGAGACGCTAGGGTGAACCGACAGGGCTCGGTCTGGCTCTTTCGCCTCGCCGCGGATCTGGGATCAATCGAATGATCAACTACGTCCAAATCAATGTGCTCGAACTCGACCGCAGTGCCGATTTCTACGACGCCATGCTCGCCCCACTCGGTTGGCGTCGGTACTCCGAGGGGAGCGCTTCGGCCTGCTGGGGACTTCAGAAGGCAGCTTTCTACGTGGTCGAGTCCGACGCCGTCCGGCCCGGCTGGGGTCTGATCTCGTTTCCGGGTAACAGCATCCCTGCCGTCCGTGCGGCCTACGAGGCCGCCATATCCGCTGGCGGAGAGTCGGTGTCCGAGCCGGGAGCAGCTCCCAGCATGGGCTCTGGCAACTACGCCTGCCAGGTTCGTGATCCAGACGGCTACGTGGTGGAAGTCTCGGTTTCCAACTGACCGGGGGTGAGGCGGCGGGCGCCGACAGTGCCTCTTTGCGTAAGTTTCCCTTGTGAGAAGTCGCCGGAGCCTCTGCTGCGCTGGCGCTTGAGACATTCGTTCGGGACGACAGGAGGTTCGAGAAGATGGCAGTGAAGGTCGGGATCAACGGTTTCGGACGCATCGGTCGCAATCTCTTTCGCGCAGCGACGGAGGCTGGCGCGGACATCGACTTCGTGGCGGTCAACGATCTGACGGACTCCGACACGCTGGCCCATCTGCTCAAGTACGACTCCATACTGGGGCGCTTCCCGGAGGAAGTCGAGGCCTCGGGGGAGACGCTCTCAGTCGGAGGCAAGCAGATGAAGGTCCTCTCCGAGCGCGATCCCGGTGATCTCCCGTGGGGAGATCTCGGAGTCGATGTCGTGATCGAATCGACCGGCTTCTTCACCAAGCGCGACGATGCCGCCAAGCACCTCGCCGCCGGAGCGAAGAAGGTGATCATCTCCGCGCCCGCCACCGATCCAGACGTGACCGTTGCCCTCGGGGTGAATTTCGACACCGCTTACGACCCCGACAGCCACCACATCATCTCCAACGCCTCCTGCACCACGAACTGCCTGGCTCCGTTCGCCAAGGCCTTGAACGATGCGGTCGGGATCAAGCACGGACTGATGACCACGATCCACGCTTACACGGCTGACCAGCGCCTCCAGGACATGCCTCACTCCGACCTCCGTCGGGCGCGGGCTGCGGCCCTCAACCTGATCCCGACGACTACGGGAGCCGCCAAGGCGGTGGGCCTCGTGTTGCCGGAGTTGGAGGGCAAGTTGAACGGAGTCGCAGTCCGGGCACCGGTCGCAACTGGTTCGGTGGTCGACCTGGTGTTCGAGGCAAACGGCAATACCGATCCGGACGAGATCAACGGTGCGGTGAAGGCCGCCGCAGAAGGGCCGATGAAGGGCATCCTCGCCTACACCGAGGACCCGATCGTCTCCACCGACATCGTCAAGGATCCTCACTCCTCGATCTTCGACGCCGGTCAGACCATGGTCCTCGACGGAACCATGGTCAAGGCCGTCTCGTGGTACGACAACGAGTGGGGCTATTCGAACCGCTGCGTCGAGCTCGCCCAGCTGGTGCTCGGCTCCTGAACCGGCTCGGCTGACGCAAGGGAGAGGCGAGCCGACTTGCCGCAGGACGGTGAATTCGGGTTCGACCGCCGATCGGTCCGCGACGCCCCGGTCGAGGGCAAACGCGTACTGCTGAGGGCGGATCTGAACGTCCCCTTGACCTCTGACGAATCGGGTCGGCATGTGGCCGACGATTCCCGAATACGCGCCTCACTGGCGACGATCGAGGATCTCCGTCAGCGCGGCGCCGCGGTGGTCCTGGTCTCGCATCTAGGAAGGCCCGACGGTGCCCCAGACCCGACCCTTTCGATGCGACCGGTGGGCGACCGTCTCGCGGAGCTGCTCGGAGTGGAGGTCGGTCGGGCGGATGCCGTGGTGGGGGACGAGGTTCGCTCGGCGGCCGAGGCCCTCGAGCCCGGAGAGGTCCTGCTGCTGGAGAACAGTCGGTTCGAGCCGGGAGAGACGACCAACGATCCAGGGCTGTCCGCGGAGCTCGCATCGCTGGCAGATCTCTATGTGAACGACGCATTCGGCGCCGCGCATCGCGCCCATGCCACGACCGAAGGGGTCGCTCATCTGTTGGATGCCTACGCCGGCCTGTTGCTCGAGAGAGAGGTGAGCGAGATCGTCTCGGTCCGCGATCACGCCACTCGGCCGCTCTGTGTGATCCTCGGTGGGTCGAAGGTGAGCGACAAGATCGGAGTGATCGATCGCTTCCTGGAGACCGCCGACGAGATCCTGATCGGCGGGGCGATGTGTTTTCCGTTCTTCGCGGCTCGAGGAGAGAGCACCGGGGACTCACTGGTCGAGGAGGATGGAATCGCGATGGCGAGTCGGGCGATGGAGGATGCGACGGCTTCGGACTGCGAACTGCTCCTGCCGGTAGACCTCGAACTGGGTCGTGATTTCTCCGCCGAAACCGAAACTCGTTACCTCGAGGGCACGGAGGTCCCGGATGGCTGGATGGGTCTCGACATCGGTCCGAACACCTCTGACTCCTATGCGGAGAGGATCGCTGGGGCAGGGACCGTGCTCTGGAACGGGCCGATGGGTGCGTTCGAACTGAAGCCCTTTGCCGCGGGCACCAAGGCCATCGCCGAGGCGGTAGCCGGCGCGCCGGGCCGGACATTGGTCGGGGGAGGGGATTCGGTCGCTGCGGTCGACGAGTTCGGGCTCGCGGACAGGATCGACTGGGTCTCCACTGGCGGCGGTGCTTCGCTGGAGCTGCTCGAGGGCGAAACGCTCCCCGGGGTTGCGGCTTTGCTTCCGGTAGGGGAGGATTGACGGGATGTCCGAGCGCAAGCCATTGATGGCGGCGAACTGGAAGATGCACAAGAACCGCGCCGAGGCACGCGAGTTCGTCGAGGCGTTCATCGCTCTCGAACCGCCGCTCGATCAGGTGGAGGTCGTGCTCTGCCCACCGTTCACTGCGCTGGAGGCGGCCGTCTCGAGCTGCGAGGGATCGGGAATACAGGTCGCGGCCCAGAACATGCACCAGGAACAGTCAGGGGCTTTCACCGGCGAGGTATCGGCGGCGATGCTCTCCGACCTCGGTGTCCATGCGGTCGTACTCGGCCACTCCGAGAGACGCGAGTCGTTCGGAGAGACCGATGAGTCGCTGTCGGAGAAGGTCCCGGCCGCGTTGGAGGCCGGGCTGACACCGATTCTCTGCGTCGGTGAGACCGAGGCGCAGCGGAGCGAGGGCAAGACAGACGAGGTGCTCGCCAATCAGGTGCGGGCCGACCTGGCCAACGTTTCAGGGGGCGATATCGCACGGATCGTGATCGCCTACGAGCCGATCTGGGCGATCGGCACCGGTCAGACCGCAACCCCCGAACAGGCGCAGGAGGCCTGCGGACTCATCCGGGCACTGCTCGCTGGCCGGAGCGATGAGGGAGCCGATGCTCTCCGGATCCTCTACGGAGGTTCGATGAAGCCCGAGAACGCGGCCGAGCTCGTGGCGCTGGAGGACGTCGATGGCGGGCTGGTCGGTGGCGCCAGCCTCGATCCCGAGGACTTCGCCGCGATCACCTCCTCCGCGGCCTCCGCGTGAGTGGGGCGAGCGAGATCCCCCCGGGTCCCGACTCGCTACCGGTCCCGTCGGTTTGCCTGATCGTGCTCGACGGTTGGGGCTTGGCCGATGACGGTCCCGGCAACGCCGTCGCGCTGGCCCAAACACCGAATTTCGACTCACTCTGGGAGCGGTATCCCCACACGACGCTCTCGACCAGCGGACCCGATGTAGGTCTGCCCGAGGGCCAGATGGGGAACTCCGAGGTCGGACACCTCAACCTCGGCGCGGGGGCGATCGTCAAGCAGGACCTAGCGCGCATCGACGCGGCGATTGCCGATGGGAGCTTCTTCGAGAACCCCGCTCTCCTCGCCGCATGCCAGCAGGCGATAGAGGCGCGAGGCCGCCTGCATCTGATCGGCTTGCTCTCCGACGGAGGCGTGCACTCCGGCTGGGACCACATCGAAGCGATGGTCGAGTTGGCGGCCGACCGCGGAGTGCCGGATCTCGTGCTGCACGCGATGACCGATGGTCGCGACACGCTTCCTTCTTCTGGCGCGGGCTACGTGGAAGAGGCGGAGCGCTGGCTGCGCCGCGCAGGTCGCTTCGGAACGGTGGGCGGTCGCTACTGGGGGATGGACAGGGATCGCCGTTGGGACCGCACCCAGAGGGCCTACGACTCGATCGTGCATGCAGAGGGCGAGCGTGCACCCGATGCCATGCAGGCCGTCCAGGCGGGGTACGAGCGAGGAGAGACCGACGAGTTCATCGCACCCACGGTCATCGGCGACTACGACGGAGCAGCCGAGGGAGATCCGGTCATCTTCCTCAACTTCCGTCCGGACCGCGCCCGGCAGCTGACCGAAGCGTTGTCGAGTCCCGATTTCGACGGTTTCCCGAGGAAGACCGCTCCGCTGCTACCGGTCACCACGATGACCAGTTATCGCGACGAGTGGATTCACCCGGTCGCCTTCCCGCCCGAGCGCCCAGAGGTGACGCTCGCGTCGGTCATCTCCTCGTCTGGCGGCCGTCAACTCCACGCGGCCGAGACCGAGAAGTACGCTCACGTCACCTACTTCTTCAACGGCGGGGAGGAGCAGGAGTGGGAAGGGGAAGAGCGGGCCCTGGTGGACTCACCGCGTGACGTGGCGACCTACGACGAACGTCCCGAGATGAGCGCGGCCGATGCAGCAGGACGCTTCATCGAGAAGTGGAGAGAAGGCAGCTTTCGCTTCGGTGTGATCAATTTCGCAAACCCCGACATGGTCGGCCACACAGGCGTCATCCCGGCCGCAGTGACGGCGATAGAGGAGGTGGACCGCAGGCTCGCCGAGGTGGTGGCTGCAGTGCACCAGAGCGGAGGGGCCTGTCTGGTGACCGCGGATCACGGCAATGCTGAGCAGATGCTCGAGCCGGATGGCTCACCCAATACGGCCCACTCGCTCAACCCTGTTCCCTTCATCTGCACGGCTGGTGAGGTCGTGCTGCGAGACGGCGGCATCCTCGCCGACGTCGCCCCGACCGTCCTGTCATTGCTGGATATCGCCCAGCCAGGCCAGATGACCGGAACGAGCTTGCTGCGGACTTCCGCCGAAGGCGAATAGGCGCTCGTGCGCAGCGAGCCCGCCCGCCTGAAGTTCGAGATCTCCGCTCGCGATGGCGACGCCCGTACAGGCGTCCTCCAGACTCCACACGGACCGGTCGAGACCCCGGCTTTCGTTCCGCTTGCGACCAAGGGTTCGGTGCGGGGGTTGACCAGCCGCGAGGTGGAAGGACTCGGCTACCAGATGGTCCTCGGCAACACATTCCACCTGTTGGCAGCGCCGGGTCCCGACTTGATCGCGAGGGCCGGAGGCCTTCACGGATTCATGAACTGGGACGGGGCCATCATCACCGACAGCGGTGGGTTCCAGGTCTTCTCGCTGGCACACGGAGGTGTCGCCGACGAGATCAAGGGGCGGCGTGGCGAGATGCCCGGATCGGGAGCGAAGGTCGAGATCACAGAGCGGGGGGTCTCGTTCCGCTCGCTTTCCGACGGATCCGAGCAGTTCATCGGACCGGAGGAGTCGATGGAGATCCAGGCGAAATTAGGTTCCGATATCGCTCTGGTCTTCGACGAATGCACGCCTTTCCACGCCGACCGTGAATACACGGCGCGTTCTATGGAGCGGACCAACCGTTGGCTCGATCGCTGTCTCGCCTGGCACTCGGAGAATGGACCGGCCGGTCAGGCTGTCTACGGAATCGTGCAGGGCGGTGTCTACGAAGACCTCCGACGCGAGTCGGTCGAGTACATCTGCGCTTCCGACGTCGACGGTGTCGCCATCGGAGGCAGCCTCGGCAAGGAGAAGTCCCAGATGTACGAGGTGGTCGCGGTCACCACCGCGATGCTCCCTCCCGATGCGCCCTGCCATCTGCTCGGGATCGGAGAGGTAGACGACGTACTCGAGGCGGTTTCCCGGGGCGTGGACACCCTCGACTGTGCTGTTCCGACGAGACTGGCTCGTCATGGGACCGCGCTCGCCCCAGAGCCCGAATCGCGGTTCAGGTTGGACCTCCGTCGCGCCCGGTTCACGACCGAGGAGGGACCGCTGGTGGAGGGCTGTCCATGCGAGGCATGCACCGAGCACAGCCGTCTCTACCTGGCTCATCTGGTGAGGGGCGAGGATCTGACTGCGGTCAAGTTGCTCACGGTCCACAACCTCACCTTCATGGAGCGGCTCGGTTCGGCCGCACGAAGGGCCATCGGTGACGGCAGATACGAGGACTTCAAACGCTCGATCCTCTCGGGCGCATCCCCCTGGGACACCTAGAGCTGAGCTCAGGTATCAGCGCTGGTTTTCGCGGATCAGTTGCTCGAGAGCGTTGATCTGCTCTTGAACGTCGTCCCGCACCACGTTCTGAACATCGACCTTCTGAGAGCTGTCTCCGGTAGTGAGGACCACCAATCCAGCGACCACGGCGGCCAGCAGCATCAACACGATCAGGGCACCCAGGTTCTTCGCCGCATTTCCTGACCTCTTCGCCCGAGGTTGGCGCGCTTCCCTGCGCGTTTCGTCGCGGGGGATCCGGCGGCGGGGAGGAGGTGCTTGACGCCTCCTTCGCTCTCGAGGCTGCACCGTAGTCCTCGTCTCGTCCCGTGCGATCCTCGTGGCGGCCTCTGTGCCCGCCGCGAGTCGCGTCGTCGCTTCGGAAGGCGAGTCCTCGAACTCCCCGCGAAGACCGCGACCGAGTGCGTCGGCCAGCTCGCCGGCAGACGCGAATCGACGCTCCGGATCGCTCTCGAGTGCCACCAGGACGGCTTCACTCACCCCGTGAGGGACGTTGGCGTTGTAGGTCTCGGGCGCGAGTGGCTGCTCGCTCTGCTGACGGACAGCGAGCTCGGACAGAGTCGCTCCCTCGTAGGGGAGTCGTCCACAGAGGAACTGGTAGAGGACCACGCCGAGCGCGTAGACGTCTGATGCAGGCGTCGCCTCCTCACCCCTCGCCTGTTCCGGTGCGAGATAAGCGGCGGTTCCCACCACCGACCCGACCTGGGTGATCCTCGACTGCTCGCTGGCACGGGCGATACCGAAGTCCGCGAGCTTCACGTTCATCTCTCCTCCGCCTACCGCACTGCCGCCGAGGATCATCAGGTTCCCGGGCTTGACGTCACGGTGGATGATTCCGTGACGGTGGGCGTAGTCGAGTCCCGCGCAGGCCTGGATTCCGATCTCGACCGCCGTGTCCACATCGAGTTCGCGTTTGCCCTGGAGGATCTGCGCTCCGGACTTGCCCCGGAGGTACTCCATCACGATGAAGTGTCTGCCTGCGTCGATTCCGGTGTCGTAGACCTGGACGATGTTCGGGTGTACCAACTTGGCGACCGCGAGTGCCTCACGGCGGAAGCGCGCTACGAAGCGTTCGTCATCCGACAGGTGTTCAGCCAGCACCTTCACTGCCACGCGGCGCTCGAGGATCGTGTCCACGGCCTCGAAGACGCTGGACATCCCGCCCGAGCCGAGCCGTCCCTCGACCCTGTATCTGTCGGCGATCATCTCGCCGCGTCGCTCGATCGCCATTCAGGGACTTATCCCTCCACTACCCCCGCCTCCCGGAGTGGTGGTCGTGGTCGGTGTGGTCGTGGTGGTGGGCGGAGGAGTAGTCGTGGTGGATGGGGTGGTAGTCGTGGTCGGAGGAGCGGTGGTGGTGGTGGGAACGGGCGCACTGCAGTTGGCAGGGTCGTCGAGGAGCACGGTGAGATTCTGGGCACCGTTCTCGAGCGCTTGACGCAGATCGGGGTCGGTGTCCGCCGGCAGAGTCTGCACCTCCGAGAGGAAGGTGACCGCGTGAGACCCTGCAGAGATGCAACTACCGGCAGCCAGGAAGGAACGGATCTGGTCGAGCTCCGACAGCAGTACATCCGAGTCAGCCTGATTCAGCCCGTTGCTCGGGCTGCTGCCGCAGGAACTGACGGTGATCGCAATCACCATGCCTGCGCTGACGGTTAGGACGCGTCGCCACATCCGCTTGATCCTAGTCGTGGAATTCATTGCCCTGAGTAGAGCCTTTCTGCGAGCATCGCGGGAAGTCCTGCGTCCCTGATCGCCTGAGCCGCACGATCGATGTCGTAATCGCATCTACGCCAACGTGCCACTCGTCCGGCATCGGAGAGATCTAGTTCCAGCCACGCAGCCTTGGGGTCGTTGTCCCGCGGCTGCCCTGCACTGCCCGGGTTCAGCAACCAGCGGCCCTCGTCGACACCGTGCTCGGTTCCTTCGGGACATTGTCCGCCGTCGAGGTCAGCACTCTCTCCGCTCGTGTTCGAGAAGAACAGTGCGACATGCGAGTGCCCGATCAGCGAGATCGGTCGCGCCTGAGCCTCGAGGCAGGCCTCGGCCTGCTCCCCTCCGAGTACGTACTCCCAGACCGGATCCCTCGGCGAGGCGTGATAGAGCGAGGCCTGGTCGAGGATCGTCTCGGGCTGGAGGCCAGTGAGGAATTCGAGTGCCTCTCTTCCTATCTCTCCCTGCGTCCACCTGACCGCCTCCGCCGCCGAAGGGGAGAAGAGTCCGGTGTCGATCTCCCCTGTCACGGCCAGATCGTGGTTTCCAACCAGGCTCACCTCGCACCTCTGACGGACGAGATCCACACATTCGTTCGGAAAGGCGCCGTAGCCCACGGTGTCTCCCAGGCACCAGATTCGCTCGATCTCAGCCTTGTCGATATCGGCGAGGACCGCCTCGAGGGCGGGCAGATTGCCGTGTATGTCAGTAATCGCAGCGATGCGCATTGTCTGGAAGCAGTGTCCCCTGCCTGCGAGGGGTTCGACACTGATGACTATCGTAGGCATATGGAACGGGCGGCCCGAAATCGCCCTGCCAAGCCAGGCGGACTCGGCATTCTGGCAGCGGCGGGGGCAGCGGTCGCCTTGGCGGTCCTTACCGCCTGGCTGATGACACCGAAGGTGGGTATCTCCCCCGCGGCAGTGGATGCCTCCGACTGGTTCGACGCCGGGTTCCTCGCCAGTTCCGCCTCTTTCCGAAGCGGTCAACGCTGGCTCTTCCTCGGTCAGCTTCTCGCTCAGGCCCTCTTCCTGCTGGCACTGGTGATCGGCCCCCTGTCAAAGCGCCTGCGCGAGCGTCTGACGGGCCGAGCGGCTACCCGGCCCGTCTTCTACGGCACCGCGGTCGCCGCCTTGCTCCTGTTTGCCGTCCAGACCGTCGGGCTGCCGTTCGCGATCGCGAGTCACGAGAGAGCGGCGGAGGTCGGGTTGTCGACCCAGAGCTTCGGAGCCTGGTTCGTGGACTGGCTGCTGGCGACGGTGATCTTCGTCGCGATCGGTACGGCGATCCTGTTGGGCGCTCTCTGGCTCGGTCGCAGGTTCGGCGCCCGCTGGTGGATACCCGGCGCGGCAGGCGTGATCGCGACATCAGTGCTGATCACCTGGGCGGGTCCGGCGGTCCTGTCGCCGATTTTCAACGACTACGAGGAGCTCGAGGCCGGTCCGGCTCGAACCGATGTCATCCGCCTGGCCGAAGCAACGGGCGTGGATGTCGGCGGCATCTATCGGGTGGACGCCAGCCGCAGGACAACCGGCATCAATGCGTTCGTCGACGGGATCGGCACCACCAAGCGAGTCGTCCTCTATGACACGCTGATCGCTGGTCTGCCCGCAGATCAGCGGCGCTCGGTCATCGCGCATGAGCTCGCGCATGCCGAACGGAACGACCTCTGGCGAGGACTGCTCTGGGTTGCGCTCGCTTGTCCTCTTGCGGTCCTCTTCGTGGCACTGATGAGTGACCGGCTGGCTCCCAGACGGACCTCATCGCGAGGATTGCCCGAGTCCCTCCCGGCGCTGGTGCTCGCGCTCGCGATCGCCATCACATTCGTCCAGACGGTCGGGAACGGTCTCTCGCGAGCAGTCGAGCGGAACGCCGACGTGCGCGCTCTCGAGTTGACCGATTCGCCCGGCGCCCTGATCGGCCTCCAGCGAAGACTCGCGGAACAGAACCTCACCCAGCCCGATCCTCCTGGGTGGAGTCAGTTCCTCTTCGGCACGCATCCCACCACCGATCAGCGGATAGGGCTGGCGCTTGCCTGGGAGCGGGAGGAGAGGCCGCGGTGAAGACGACCCTGATCGCGGTCGGCAAGGCGAAGGCACCGTTCGCCGAGGCAGACGCCCACTACCTGAAGCTCCTGTCCAGGAGGCTTCCGGTCGAGTTGATCGAGGTCCGTGACGACGACTCAGTCGCTGCGCGCATACCTGAGCGAGCACACGTGGTTGCGCTCGATTCCGCTGGCGAGGGAATGTCGTCAGAGCAGTGGGCCGACTGGCTCGACTCGCGGAAGTTGGCCGCGGTGGACCTGTGTTTCCTGATCGGAGGTGCCCACGGCCTCTCGACCGATGCCCTGGACCGGGCAGATCAGCGGATCTCGCTCGGCCAACAGACCATGGCCCACCAGTTGGCCCGTGCGGTGCTCCTCGAGCAACTCTTCCGAGCCACGAAGATCCTCGCCGGCGAGGCTTACCACTACTGATCGGACATCTTCCTGAAGTCTCGCGTCGTCGAGGCTCTCCATAATCGACCCGGTGAGTGGTCCTGTCGATCCGGTAACCGAGCTGCGCGCGGCAGTGAACTCCTGCGTGGAGGATCTCCGCGGAGGCTCCCTCGAAGGAGGTGGCGTCCCGACCCTCGAACGTCCGCCCAAGGTCGAGTTCGGTGATTACTCGACCAATGCCGCGATGCTGCTGGCCCCGGTGCTCGAACGCAGTCCCCGTGAGATAGCGGAGGAACTCGCCTCGAAGCTCGAAGACGCGCTGGGCGATCGGATCGAGAGGATCGAGATCGCCGGCCCCGGGTTCCTCAACCTGTTCATGTCGGACGCCTGGTACCGAGGAACGGCTGCTGGGCTGGCGGCAGCGGGTGACGATCTGGGTCGCCCGCCGGAGAGCGCCGGCGGGACGCTGTTGATCGAGTTCGTCTCCGCCAACCCCACCGGTCCGCTGACCGCCGCAGCGGGGCGTCACGCCTCTTACGGGGATTCGGTCGCCCGGCTGCTGGAGTTCACCGGTACTCGGGCCATCCGCGAGTACTACATGAACGACATGGGGGCTCAGATGGAACGTTTCGGTCTGTCGATCGCTGCTCGCATGAAAGGCGAGGGCGTGCCCGAGGACGGATACGAAGGTGACTACGTGGTCGGGATCGCCGAGCGCCTCGCTGCCGAAGGTCTCGCTGCGGACGATCCGCAGGCTCTCTCGCTCGCCGGCGAGGCGATCATCGTCGAGGGGATAAGGGAGACACTGTCCGACCTCGGTGTCGAGTTCGATCACTGGTCCTCGGAGCGAGCCCTGCACGACGCTGGCTCCCTGCAGCGAGCACTCGATGACCTGTCCGAGCACGGACACATCTACGAGAAAGACGGTGCCACGTGGCTCCGGAGCACCGAGTTCGGTGACGACAAGGACCGGGTCCTGCTGCGGTCAGGGGGAGAGCCCACCTACTTCCTGGGCGACGTCGCTTACCACCGCGACAAGCTCGAGCGCTATCCGGAAGCGACGCTGTTCGACGTGCTCGGCGCAGATCATCACGGCTACGTGAGCAGGATCAAGGCGAGCGTTGAGGCGCTCGGTTTCGGCGATGATCGATTGGAGATCTCGATCATGCAGTTGGTCAACGTGGTCGAGGGCGGAGAGAAGGCCCAGATGTCCAAGCGCAGAGGTGAGTTCGTGACCCTCGAGTCGCTGATCGAGGACATCGGCGCGGACGCGACCCGCTTCTTCATGCTCCAGCGGAGCAACGACACCACGGTGGATCTCGATCTCGATCTCGCTCGCCAGACCTCGTCGGACAACCCCGTCTACTACGTGCAGTACGCCCACGCCAGGATCTCGAGCATCCTGCGCAAGGCGGCCGAGGAGGGGGCTGCCGCTCCCGATGCGAACGGGTTCACCGGCGCGGTCGATCCCTCCGAGCGTCAGCTGATCAAGCGCATCTCCGAGCTACCCGCAGAGGTCCTGGAGGCTGCCGAGCGACGGGCACCGCACCGCATCTGCGCTTACGCGATGGCAACGGCCGCGGACTTCCACGCCTTCTACCGAGACTGTCAGGTAGTCGGTGCCGAAGGCGAGGGTGTGGAGGCCAGTCGCCTCGCGCTCTGCGAAGTCACGCGTCAGACGCTGGCAACGACTCTCGGGCTCCTCGGCATCTCCGCTCCGGAGCGGATGTAGCGCCGGAGCCCCGCGACCGACCGCAACTCTGTCGCCAGGTCGGGTTATTGCGGTTAATATCCGCAAGTCGCCACGGCAGGGACGTGGACAATTCGAGTGAAAGGCGCTTCCAAGATGAGACTCCCGCGCAGGGCCCTGATCGCCACCTTGGCGATATCGGCGAGCCTGCTCGCCATTCCGGCCTCGTCTTCGGCCTACGTCTTCTGGTCCAACACGAACTCGGGCGGCGCTCCGAGTATCGGGCGGGCCAACCACGACGGTTCGGGCGTTTCCCAGACGTTTGCAACCGGGCTGACCGGGATCCCGCAGTTCATGGACGTTGCAGACGGCTACGTCTACTGGGGCTCCACGGTCAGCGGCATCAACGCGGTGATCGGCAGGACGGACCTCGCGGGTACCGTAGGCGCGCCTACTTTCATGACATTCGGGACCCAGACCCCCAAGCCCGGAGTGTCGGTAGACGCCTCGTACGTCTACTGGACCGACCAGAACGCAACCGGAACCGGCAGCTCCGGCAAGAAGGTTCAGAGGGTTGCGCTTTCGAATGTGGCGACCGGCCGCCAGAACATCGCGACTTGGAGCACTGCCCAGGCGGACACCCCTACCGACGTGGCCCACGACGACACGAATCTGTACTGGTCCAAGGGTGGAGCGATCTATCGGGCGGCCAAAGGCACCACCAACCAGTCGAATGTCGCTGCCTGGGTCTCTCCATCGGGAGCAACTGCGATAGAGGGAGTCGCGGTCGATGCGAACTACGTCTACTACGTCGACCGCACGAACGCGCGGATAGGGCGAATCGCCAAGTCGGACGGCACGGTAGAGCCGAACTTCGTCACGAACCTCGGCACCGGCCTGAGCTCTCCGGCCACGCCGACTCCTTACGGAGTCGAGGTCGACTCGAACTACATCTACTGGGCCGATCCCGCAAACGACGTGATCGGTCGTGCTCCGATCGCAGGCTCCGGCGCGCCGGAAGCGGATTTCGTCACCGGTGCCAACGATCCCTTCGGAGTGGCAGTGACCGACTCCGGATGGGACGGGAAGTTCCTGTTCTGGACCCAGGACGCGATATCAGCCGGTTCACAGATCCCCGGTGCGCTGGATGTCGGACGCGCTCTCAGCAACGGCGATGGTGTGGACCAGGAATTCGCCTCCGACGCGAGTGGCACTGCGGGCTTGATGGCCGGCGGTCCCAACTACGTCTACTGGGGGACCGAGATGCCTTACGCAACCGGGAACACCCGGATCGGGCGTGCATTGCTCGACGGTACCGATACCGACGGGGCCTGGAAGGTGTTCGGCACCGCCTCGCAGGACCGACGGGCCGTCGCAACCTACGGTCGGAACCTCTACTGGATCAACCGTGAGAGCGAGGCGATCGGCCATGTCGATCTGGTGACCGAGACCCATAACGGGGCTTTCATCTCCGGAATCGGGAGCTACGCATCAGCCATCGTGGCGGATTCGAGTGGGATCTACTGGTCGCGCGGAGAGGAGATCTGGCGCGCAGACACGAGTGGAGCGAACGCCGCACTCTGGGCCACCCTGTCCGGCTCGCAGGTCGAAGGCTTGGCCTCGGATGCGAATTACATCTACTTCACCGACCGCACCACCGCGCAGATCGGGCGCGTCACCAAGTCGGACGGCACGGAGGTGATGGACCACGTCTCGAATCTGAGCACCGGCATCGCGGCTCCGGTTACGCCTACTCCTACCGGCATCGCGGTCGACGGCACTCACATCTACTGGACCGACTACGCCAACGATGTGATCGGACGCGCCCCGATCGGCGGCTCGAGCGCACCCGAGGGAGGGTTCGTCTCTGGGTTGGCCGACCCGATAGGGATCGCGCTGGCCGAACCCACGCCCGACATGTCGTTGGACAGCTCCAGCGTCGACTTCGGAGAGAGGGATGTAGATGACCCACCCAGCGCTCCCCAGGTGGTCACCGTCACGAATTCCGGACTCGAACCCCTGATCGTGGGTGCCCCGTTCCTCACCGGCGAATCAGCTGCGAGCTTCGAGATCTCCTCCGAGACCTGTTCCCAGGCGGCGGTCGCGCCGGGCGGCACCTGTTCCATCTCGGTGACCTTCGGACCGTCGACCACCGGGGCCAAGTTGGCCGAGATGACGATTCCAGCCACCAACAGTCCATACGGAGACGAGACGGTCTCCCTCTCTGGAGAAGGCATCGACCCGGTGCCGCCTATAGCGAGTATCACCTCCAAACCGCGAAAGGCGGCGAACTCGAACTCGGCCACCTTCAGGTTCCAGTCCGACGTCGTCAACTCCAATTTCCAGTGCCGCCTCGACGGGAGAGCCTGGACCTCTTGCGCATCGCCGAAGACCTACAAGTCGATTCCCTTCGGGCAACACATCTTCCGTGTGCGCGCGATTGCCAATTCGCTCACCGGGCCGATCGCCAGTTACTCGTGGGCGATCAAGCGCAAGCGCGGCTGAGCCTGCGGCTTCTCAGAGATCGGAGTTGCCGATCTCTCGATCGATCCGGTCGTTCTCCTCTTTGCCCACGCGGTTGACCGTCTCCGTTTCGTCCGCGGGTTTGCGCTTGATCCTCCACAGCGCGACGCCGAGCAGCCCGACTGCGACGAGGAGCCCCAGGATGGGTACGACCCAGGCCACGAGATCGAACCCTTTCGAGTCGGGGACCGCCAGGACGTCGGGTCCGTACTCGGCGACCAGAGCGTCCTGGATCTCTTCCTTGCTCTTCCCCTGTGCGATCTGAGCACGTATGAATTCCCGCTCCCGCTCCGCCTGCGGGGAGTTGGAGGCTTCGAGGATAGTGCCGCAGATCGGGCACATCACTTCGTCTTCGATGTCGGGCAGGGAAGCCTGCTCGGCGCCTGCGACCGGTGCTGAACCCAATCCGATGAGGCCACTGATGACCAGTCCGAGGACGAACCTCCTACTCATCCGATGGACCCCTCCTGGATTATCGGTTCGACGTAGCGGCGGAGATAGTCGGCGGTCACCGGTCCGCGCCGAATCAATGCGATCTTCCCCTCGGGATCGACCAGGAACGACTCGGGGAACCCGGTCATGCCATATGCGTCGCGTCTCTCCCTGCCGTCGCCGTCCCGTAGTTGCGGGTAGGTGAGGCCGAACTCTTCGACGAATGCCTCTGCGTCGGGCGAAGCATCATCCAGATCGATCCCAAGCACCAGAAATCCTTCTTCACGATTCGCGCGATAGAAGTCCTCGAGTGCAGGTGCCTCCGTTCGGCACGGCTCACACCAAGAGGCCCAGAAGTTGACCAGTACCCATTTGCCCCGATAGTCGGAGATCCTGCCTTCGCCGGAGCCGTCGAGGTAGGGGAGTGTCTTGTCGGGTGCAGGGTCACCGACTGCGAGGTTCTCGCCGCCCTTGGTCAGGAGGCCGAAGCTCAGCAGGCCGATCAAGGCGAGTACGGAGAGGGTGGCTGTGAAACCTTTGGCGCTCATCTTCCCTGAAGGCTAGAGGGCGGGGGGATCCAGCCCATTGCCGCACAGTGCCTAGACTTGCCGGGAATCGCTGCGGACGTAGCTCACCTGGTAGAGCGCGAGCTTCCCAAGCTCGAGGTAGCGGGTTCGAGTCCCGTCGTCCGCTTAGATCGGCTGATGTGAGGGCCGCACGAGTATCTCGTTCACGTCTACTCCCTCGGGCTGGCTCAGCGCGTATAGACACGCGTTCGCGATATCCGTATCGCTCAAGGCGTTCTTCGGCTTGTTCTCGAAGAACTCCGTGTCGACCATTCCGGGCTCGATCAGGGTCACCTTGATCGAGCTGTTCTGATGCATCTGCCGCAACTCCGACCGGAGCGACTCTCCCATTCCGGAGACTGCCCACTTGGTCGATGAATAGAGCGAACCCGGCAGTGCAACCCGTCCGGCCACCGAGCCGGTGATCAGGAAGTGCCCGGAGTCCTGTTCGAGCAGAGTCGGCAGGGACGCACGGATGGTCAGAGCGGCCCCGTACACGTTGGTGAGGACCATCTCGCGCCAGTGCTCTATGGATTCCTCGAGGAATCCTCTCTTGGCACCGAAACCTGCGTTGGCGAACACCGCATCGATTCGGCCGAAGGCCTCGATCCCTGCAGCCACCAGGGCCTGCTGGTCGTCCCAGTCGGTCACGTCGCAGCGCCGGGCGACTGCCTTCTCCTCTCCGCCGAGATCGCTGGCGAGTCGCTCCAGCCTGTCTTCGCGCCGGGCGCCGAGGACGACACGCCAGCCTTCGGCCACCGCGCGTCGTGCGGTCTCCGCTCCGATGCCCGATGACGCGCCGGTGATCAAGAGGATCTTGGACTGTGAGCCGATGGGTTCAGTTTGCCATCTATTGCCCTCCAGGACCCGAAAACCGACCACGAATCCTGCTTGAGGCGCAGTAGAGGAGGCGAGGTTGCGATAATCCAGATCAACCCATGGACCCCTCGCGAAAGAGAAAGATTCGCCTCGTCGTATCGCTCTCGGTGGCCGTCTTGTTGGCTGCGGGGCTCGTCTACACCTCGTTCAGCGCCTCGACCGAGGCTCGCGAGCCTTCCGAGATCATCGGCTCCACCTCGGGAAGCACCTACGAGCTCACCGGGAAGGTCGTGAACGACACCGTTGTCCGCCGGGGAGAGGATCTGAGCTTCAGGATCAGGGATCGAGAGGGGACCGAGAATCTGCCGGTTGCCTACTCGGGGACCATCCCGGATGCATTCCGCGAGGGCCGAGAGGTCATCGTCACCGGATCCCTCGAAGGAGGGGTCTTCGTCGCCGAGAGGGACAGTCTGGTCACCAAGTGTCCCTCCAAGTTCACCGCAGAGGAGAAGTCTTGATTCGTCCCCGGCAGCTGCCGGGGCCACTGAGGACCCCGGGTAGATGACCTCCCTCGGCACCGCGGCGCTCGCCGTTGGCTTCCTGACCACGCTCTATGCGATCGGGTCGGCGATCTACGGCGCCGTTCGCAGGGAACGACGCTGGGTCGACTCGTCTCGCCTCGCCGTCTACGGATTCATGGGGTTGATGGTGATCTGCTTCCTGGTCTTGGAGGTCGCATTCCTGCGCAACGATTTCGCATTCCAGACCGTGGCCGAGCATTCCTCCACCACCACGCCGGTCTTCTACAAGATGACCGCGATGTGGTCCAGCCAGGAGGGCTCGCTGCTCCTCTGGGCGTTCGTTCTCTCTATCGGCTCGTCCGCGGTCCTCTACTTGACACGTAACTCACAGCGCCAGGTGGCACCGTGGGCCACCGCGGTCTTGATGGGACTGGCTGCATTCTTCTGTGGCCTGATGCTGTTCTCGGTCTCGCCGTTCGTCCGGCTCGATCCGGTTCCGGTCGAGGGCGCGGGATTGACCCCGCTCCTCCGTAACCCATACATGGCGATGCACCCTCCGATGATCTACTCCGGTTACGTGTTGTTCTCGATCCCCTTCGCCTTCGCGATCGGTGCTCTGATCACCCGGAGGCTCGACACGACCTGGATCCGGTCGACGAGACGCTTTGCTCTGGTGGCCTGGATATTCCTCGGGATCGGCTTGTTGCTGGGAGCTAGATGGTCATACGAGGAGTTGGGCTGGGGTGGCTACTGGGGATGGGATCCGGTGGAGAACGCGGCGCTGATGCCGTGGCTGTTGGGCACCGCCTTCTTGCACGGAATCCAGGTCCAGGAGCGCCGCGGCATGCTGAAGATCTGGAATACGGGGTTGGTCACCGCGACCTTCGTCTTCTGCCTGATCGGCACCTTCCTGGTCCGCTCGGGAGTACTGCAATCGATTCACGCCTTCGGCGCCTCGACGGTCGGCGGGCCTCTGCTGGTACTGATCGGGATCACCTCCCTCGGATCGACGCTGCTGATCTGGTCACGGCGCAAAGACCTGCAACCGGAGAGGCGCATCAGCTCTCCACTGTCACGTGAGGCGATATTCCTGATCAACAACCTCCTGTTGGTTGGACTCACTGCGGTGATCTTCTGGGGTACGTTCTTCCCCTTGATCTCCGAGGCTGTGACGGGAGTCAGTTCCTCGCTCGCCGCGCCGTGGTTCGCCGACTACGTAGCCCCTCTCGGAGTGTTGCTCGTCCTGTTCACGGGCATCGGCCCTCTGTTCGCCTGGGGTCAGCTGAGCGGCTCGGCCGCGCTGAGGGTGTTGGCCTGGCCGGTCGCACTCGCGGCTCTGACGGTCGTCTCACTCGCGATATTCACCGATGTTCCCTCCAGTCCGTGGGCGTTGTTCCTGTTCGGTTTCGCGGCATTCACCTTTGTCGCTCTCGCACAGGAGTTCGCCCGCGCGGCGATCACCCGGAGGGCGCTCACGGGAGAGTCGTTACCGGTGGCGCTCGGCAGCGCGATGGCACGCAACCGGCGGAGGTATGGCGGATACACGGCTCACTTCGGGATAGTGGTCCTGCTCATCGCCGTCACCGCCTCGTCCAGCTTCCAGACCAAGGAAGATCTGCGCCTCGTACCGGGCCAGTCCGGCAAGGTCGACGACTACACGCTCTCCTACGAGAAGCTCGTGGTCGACCCCAACAACGAGCGGATCGCGTTCAACGCCCGGCTCGCAGTCTCGAAAGACGGCGAGCGGATCGGCACGCTCACGCCGGCACGCCAGTACTACCCGACTCAAGATCCGTCGGCGGGTCCGATCGGGCGGTACTTCGAGGGCGAGGCCACCAGCGAAGTCGGCCTGCGCACCTCGGGCACAGGGGATCTCTGGACCGCATTCCAGCCGGATCTCGCCCCGATCGAGAAGGACGTCGAGGCGGGTAACAGGGCTCTTGCCGATGCAGGACCGGTCGCTCAGGGGATCGCCATCGTCGCAATCGCCGATGCGTACGCTGCCGATCCACCCGCCGCGACCTTCCGGGTGATCTGGGATCCCCTCGTGATCTGGGTCTGGATCGGCGGGATCTTCGTAGTCGGTGGAGCGCTGTTCGCGGTCTGGCCGACGAGTTCGTCCAGGCAGCGGGCTGAGGTCGCCAAGGCCGCAAAGGCTGCCAGGGAGGCGAGCGGTTCGACCGCGAACCCCGGCGGCAGGGCGTAGAGCCGGATGACTTACGCGATTGCAGCGGTCCTGCTGGTCTGCCTGGTCGCGCTGGTGACGATCCCCCTCCGCAGGGAGCAGGAGGATCCAGCGGCTGCGAAGGCCGCGTTCGACAGGGAGGAGCTCCGAGCCGAACTGGCCGAGCTGGAGGCTCGCAAGGCGGCCAGATACAGGGAGATCCGTGACGCTGAGGGAGATCGTGCCGCCGGGAAGCTGGACGAGGCCGATTTCGAGCGCCTGGACGGAGAGCTCCGGGCAGAGGCGGCCGAGGTCCTGAAGGAGATCGACCGGGTCAGGTCCCAATTGGGCCTGAGTGCCAAGAGCGGCTAGACTTCCGGCTCAATGACGGTCGTCTTGGGAATCCTGCAGGTGATCCTCTCGGTCATCGTGATCTTCCTGGTCCTCCTGCACTCAGGCAAGGACGCGGGCCTCTCCGGTGCCTTCGGCATCGGTGGTGGCGGTGCCTTCGGCGGAGGTTCTCTGGTCGAGCGCAATCTGACTCGTTGGACGGTCGTGTTCTCGGTGCTTTGGGCACTGAACGCGATCATCTATCTCGAGCTGTAGCCCTACCGCGCTGCCACGCCGAGCTGGGTTGCGCGGCGAAACCTGCCCGATGGTGTGCACAGAGGTGCGGCTGAGAGGAGTCGAACCTCCACGTCCTTTCGGACACAAGCCCCTCAAGCTTGCGCGTCTACCAATTCCGCCACAGCCGCCAGAGGAACGACGATTCTAGCCTTGACGACGCTATGACAGGGTCGCCGAGGAAGGTTCGCTCACGAATTGTCCGAATCGGGGAAGGAACGTCTGTTCGATCGGCGAACATGTGTTCGCAGCATCGAACGAAACCAACGGAAGGACACGAAAGCAATGGACATCCTGGGAGACCTCACGAAGCGACAGAGGGAGATCTTCGACTTCATCGGCAAGTACCTCTCGGCCAACGGCTATCCGCCCACGGTCCGTGAGATAGGAAAAGCCGTGGGGCTCCATTCCTCGTCGACGGTCCATTCGCACCTCGCGAACCTCGAAGACCTCGGGCTCCTGAGGCGGGATCCGACCAAGCCCCGCGCGATCGAGGTCCTGGTCGAGAAAGCCAAGCAGGTCGTGGCACCAGACCAAGGGCTTCCTCTGGTCGGGCACGTGGCGGCCGGTTCTCCGATCGTTGCCGAGGAGAACATCGAGGATTATCTCCAGGTACCTCAGGTAATCGGAGGCGAAACCGGCGATTTCATACTCCGGGTTCGCGGGGACTCGATGAAGAAGGTCGGGATCATGGACGGTGACTACGTGGTCGTCAGGCCTGCCCAGCTGGCCCGAGACGGCGAGATCGTGGTCGCGCTGGTGGGGGACGAGGCCGAGGCAACGGTCAAGCGATTCTTCAAACAGGATGACCACGTCCGCCTCGAGCCCGAGAACGATGATCTCGAGGCGATCGTCTCCAACGAGGTGAGCATCGTCGGGAGTGTCGTCGGAGTCTTCAGGAGGGTGTCGTGACCGCGGCCGCCCTCGCGCTGAAGGGGCCCGGGCAGGGGGAGGACCTGCTCGAGGCCAGTCTTGAGGTGGTGGCCGACTGCGGGCCGTCGAGGTTGACGCTCGAGGGGATGATCCTCGGTGTGTGGGAGGACCTCGATGCCCGCGGTCGGGCCGACTGCCCGGTCTGTGGGGCCATCAGCGAGAGCCTGTTCGATGGGTGCTCGAGCTGTGGTTCGAGCGTCGACGGCTGACGCTGCCGCACGCGTTTTCCCCTCGGGTCTGCCGGCGCTCGCCTAGACTTAGCTCACGCGAGCCAGACGGCTGCGGAGGTGATGCCTTCGAGGAAAGTCCGGACACCAAAGGGTAAGGGCGGTGGGTAACACCCACCCGGGGAAACCCGCGGGAAAGTGCCACAGAAAACACACCGCCGATGGCGCGGCCACACGTGAGTCGCGCACAGGCAAGGTTGAAAAGGTGCGGTAAGAGCGCACCGGCGTTTCGGTGACGGGACGCGCACGGTAAACCCCGCCCGGTGCAAGGCCAAACAGGACCGTCGACTCTTTACCCGACGAGGTCCAGGTAGGTCGCAGGCGTGCAGAGAATGCGCGCCCGCCGCGTCTCGAGAGAGATTCGGTGAGATGGATGGTCGTCCAAGACAAGATCCGGCTTACAGGCTCGCTACGGAAAGGGCCGCCCGCAAGGGCGGCCCTTTCTAATTCAGCGTCGCCCGCAAGGGCGGCCCTTTCTAATTCAGCGTCGCCCGCAAGGGCGACTCTCTCAGTTCACGGTTGTCGGATGGGTGGGGTTTCCTGTTCAGCCAGGGGCCCTCGGGCCGCCCACGGTCTGTGTCAGTGGGGCGGAAACCGGCCAGCTGCCACTCGCTCGGCCAATTTGCGCTGTTTGCGCTCGGCGTCTCGCAGCAGCGCAGGCAGCAGTCTCAGCCCGAGGCCTGGAAATGCATCGAAGATCCGCAGCATGGCCCCGCGCCAACGCGGGATGGCCGTCACCACCTTGGGCTTCCTCGCGACAGCCTCGATCCTCCCGGCTACATCTTCGGGCATCAGGATGGATCCGCTGAAGCTGGCTGCGGTGTCCCGGTCGTTCACCTTGTCGGCGATCATCGGTGACCAGACACCATCCGGGCAGATCACGGAGACATCGATCTCGCGAATCCCTGACCTGCGCAGGTCGTAGAGGAGTCCGATCGAGAATGCGATCGCTGCGTGTTTGCTCGCCCCGTACCCGACCTCTCCGGGCGCGGCGACGAGTCCAGCGAGGGAGACCACATTGATCACGTGGCCTCTACCTGCCTCTCGCATCGGAGCGAGTGCGGCCAGTGTCCCGTTCACGGTCCCCATGGTGTTGACCTCGAGCATGCTGCGGTAGACGTCTGGCCCCTGATCTTGGGCCTTTCCGCTGTGGAGGATCCCCGCGTTGTTCACCCAGAGAGACAGACTCCCACTCCTCTCTGCGACCTCTGTGGCTGCCCGCCTGCACTCTTCTGGATCGGTGACGTCGAGCCTTCGTGCCCATGCTTTCGCCCCGATGTCCTCCGCCACGATTCGACAGGCGTCCTGATCGAGGTCGGATACACAGACTTCATAACCGGCCTCGGCGAGCCGTCGGGCGGTAGCCGCTCCGATACCGCGAGCGGCGCCAGTGACGAGCGCACCTTTCGAATCCCCATTCGCCATGAGGGCAGGTTAGGCCTCAGGCACGGATCGAGAAGGTTCGCTCACGAATGCAAGGGGATTGCATCGGGCTGTTTCACGCCTGCGACACGCGTGGAACACCCTGGAGACACCTTTCGGGAGGCGGTTTCGTCGCCGCTGGATTGTGTTAGCATCTACTTGCTTTCCGCTGAATCTCCGTACGAGTACGGAGATCGGGGGACCCAATGAATTGGGGCGAGTGGTGGTCACGACCACCTAGCGCGAACTTTCAGCGCGAGCCCGACAGCTAACCCCGAAAGCAACGAAAGAAAGAAAGTGAAGACCCCCATACGGAAAAAGGTCGCTGCAATTGGAGCCATCTCGATGGTTTGCTCCAGCATGCTCTTGGTTCCCGGGCTGGGTATCGCAGCAAGCGGCGCCGGCGTCGGGATACCAGGTGAGGGCAACAAGTGGCCGATGAAGAAGGGTGTTGCGAGCTTCTACGGAAAAGGCACCTTCCAGACCGCTTGCGGCAAGACCTTCAACTCCCAGAAGCACTCGGTGGTCGCTCACAAGTCACTTCCTTGCGGTACGAAGATCCTCTTCTCGAGGAACGGGTCCCAGGAGATCGGCGTGGTCCAGGACCGCGGTCCGTACATCGGAGGCCGTACCTTCGATCTCAGCTACAAACTCGCCAAGCGCCTCGGCTTCGTCAATCAGGGCGTGGCAACGGTGCGCTACCGCATCGTCGGGTAGCGCCCGTTACTCGATCCTGTCCCTCTGGCCCTACGCGGCTGAGGCGAGGACTGCTGGGTCCGAGCTCTCGAGGGGTAGTGCGGCCGCAGAGGCGATCATGCTCTGGAACTCGACCATCGCCATCTCGGCTATCGCCTCGAGGATCTGTTCGTCTGTCCAGCCAGCCTCGCGCGCCTCTTCGACCAGATACTGAGCGGGCCTCTCTTCCGCATCGAGGGTCTCCTTCAGCAGTCTCAACAGCATTGCGTGCTTCTCGTCGCTCGAGGTCCACTCTCGGGCCTTCGCCACCTCATCCAGGCCAAGCCCACTGGACCGTGCGGTACGCGCGAACTGGGCGAGGGTGTAGGCATCACCACGGCGCTCCGCAACTGCGAGGCCGATGCGATCACGCGTGGCGGGGTCGAGATTGCCCGGCCGCAACTCCGAGCGCATCCGCGTATAGGCGCGAATCACGTTCGGGGCTTCTGCCATGACACCGAGGAACTTGGATACCGCTCCTCCGGCTGTCTGGATGCTCTTCAGGATCGGCGCGCTGCGGTCCGGCGCCGTCAACTCGTCGTGGATATGGAATCGGCTGACATCGGTCTTCACCGTCATTGCCTTCACCCCTTGCTGGTGGCTTGATTGTTAACTTTACGTTTAGCCAGTAACTTACTTGATGTAAGTATAGACCCGCCGTCAAGTCGAAAGTTTCGCTCGGCTCTCTCAGTTCCGCCTAAATGCCGCTCAGAGCGACTATCTCTAAGGTTCCTCAGGCACGTATGGGCCGTGGAAAGGAAAGAGACTCTGGAGCCAGCCAGCCGACCAGCGCGGCTGATGTCCTGGCCTTCTGCGCCGACAACGACGTCCGATTCGTCCGTCTCTGGTTCACCGACCTCCTCGGTCAGCTGAAGAGCTTCTCGATAAACGCGTCAGAGCTCGAAGACGCTTTCGAGGGGGGTATGGGCTTCGACGGCTCGTCGATCACCGGTTTCAACCCGATCGAGGAGTCCGACATGATCGCGCTCCCTGACCCGTCCACCTTCCGACTCCTGCCATGGAGACCGGAGGATGAGAAGCGTGTCGCGCGGATGATCTGCGATGTCCGGGTGCCGGGGGGAGAGCCGTATGAAGGGGATCCCCGTTGGATCCTGCGTCGCGCTATCGAGCGTGCCGAGGAGATGGGGTTCACACCGTTCAATGTCGGCCCTGAGTTGGAGTTCTTCTACTTCAAGTCGGCCAATCCCGAAGGAGGGGTGCCGGAGGTCCTCGATGAAGGCGGATACTTCGACCTGACTACGCTCGATGCAGGATCGGATGTTCGTCGTGAGACCGTGCTCGCGCTCGAGCAACTCGGCATCCACGTCGAGTACACACATCACGAGGTAGGGCCGTCTCAGCACGAGGTCGACATGCGGTACAAGGACGCGCTTTCGATGGCAGACGACTGCATGACCTACCGGATCACGGTCAAGGAGTACGCGATGAAGTACGGCTGGCACGCGACCTTCATGCCCAAGCCCCTCCAGGGCGAGAACGGTTCCGGGATGCACGTTCATCAGTCGCTGTCGCGTGACGGCCGCAATGCTTTCTACGACCCTGACGACCAGTACTTCCTCTCTGACACCGCCAAGTCGTTCATCGCCGGGCAGCTTCGGCATGCGAGGGAGATATCGCCCCTCTTCGCCCAGTGGGTGAACTCCTACAAGCGCCTGGTGCCGGGCTACGAGGCGCCCGTATATCTCGCCTGGTCACGCAGGAATCGCTCGGCTCTGATCAGGGTTCCGCTGTATCACCCGGGCAAGGAGGAGACGACGAGGGTCGAACTCCGCAGTCCCGATCCGGCCTGCAACCCCTACCTCTGTTTCGCGGGAATGCTCCATGCCGGCCTGGAAGGGATCGAGAAGGGCTACGAGCTGCCCGAGCCGATGGAGCAGAACCTCTATCACCTGACCCCCGAGGAAAGACACCGCGAGGGGATCGAACAGCTGCCGTCGACCCTCGGCGAGGCGATAGATATCGCCGCCGACTCCGAGCTGGTCCTCCGCGTTCTTGGCGAGCACGCCTTCAATCGCTTCGTCGAGATCAAGCGCAAGGAGTGGGACGACTACCGGGTCAGGGTCACGCCCTACGAGATCGAGCAGTTCCTGCCGATCCTCTGAGCGGAGTCTCAGCTGGCCGTCGACAGTAGGTAGGCCGAGGCAAATCCAAGCACCGTGAGCAGTCCCGTTGCGCGATGTCCGAAGCTGAATGCCTCGGGCATCATCGTGTCGGCCAGCATCGTGAGTACTGCGCCACCGGCGAAAGCGAGGATCAGTCCCACCGTGTTGTCGGAGGCCCCTCCGAGGACGCCGTAACCGACAGCAGCCGCAAGCGCCGAGACACCTACGACGATGACCCAGACGCCGATTATCTTGCCGGGAGCGTGACCCTCTTGACGCATTCCCTGTGCAGAGCTGAGGGCTTCCGGGAAGTTCGAGAGGAACACGGCGACGATGATGGGGATGCTCACCCCCTTGCCGTGGAGCAGACTGATCCCGATCACGATCGATTCCGGGATGCCGTCGAGGACTGCCCCCAGCAGCAGCGCCTTCGGACCTTGTGCAGCGTCGGGCTTGCCATGCCTCCTGCGTGATCTCCTGGTCTCGATCGACCGGGCGATCAGCTCGTCGCCGAGGAAGTAGGTCATTGCACCGAGTGCGAGACCGATGGCGACTGCGTCACCGCCGCCGAGGGCGAAGGCTTCATCGGTGAGTTCGAAGGTGAGTGCGCTGATCAGCGCACCTGCACCGAAGGCCATGATCAGGCCCATTGCCCTGGTGCTGACCCGGCCGGTCAGGCCGAGAGCCGCTCCCAGCAACAGCGATGTTGCTGCCAAGCCTCCGAACAGGGCTGCGCTGAGCATGCGATCACGCTATTCGCGCTCGCGGACGCGCCTCAGCTGGCTTCGAGCTGGTCCTGCAACTCCTCCGGACGATCGACCGGCTGCCGGCAAGAGAAGTTCTCACAGAGGTAGGCGGTCGGCAGCTCTCCGAGGCAGGTCCTTCCCTCGAGCAGCTCTGGATGCTCGGAACCCTCCGGCCCTCCACCCACGACCGTACGGGCCAGTGGGTACCGCGCCGCCATGGCCGCCACCGAACCGCCGGGGAAGGTGCGGCTCTGGTCCTTGCTCGGGTAGACGATTGCCAATTCCCGCGCTTGGTCTGTGGAAGCCAGATCGATCGCCTGGAGCAGATGGCCGAATCCGTTCGCGTTCGATGCCGCTATCTCGGCGAGAGGGGAGATCGCGCGGAGCGCGGCACGCCGGTAGCGGTCGGAGCCGGTCAACAGCGAGAGCCTGAGCATTCCGAGAGCGGCTGACGAGGTGGCAGAGGGAATGGGGTGATCGTCCAGAGCCTTGCGGCGGACCAGAAGCTCTTCGTGGTCGTGAGAGGTAGTGAAGAAGCCGCCGGATTCAGAATCCTCGAAGTGCTCGATGATCAGGTCGGCGAGCGCGCGCGCCTCGTCGAACCAGCAGGGGTCGAGGGAGGCGGCGTGGAGATCGAGCATCGCCTCGAGCATGAATGCGTAGTCCTCGAGATAGGCGTTCAGCGAAGCCTTGCCTTGCTTCCACGTCCGGAGCAGGCGTCCCTCCTCGGTGCGCATCTCGTCGAGGACGAATCGTGCACTGGCGATCGAGGCTTCGAGGTATCTCTCATCCTGAAACGCGGCTCCAGCATCTGCGAGCGCCGAGATCATCAAGGCATTCCACGCGCACAGGCGCTTGTCGTCGAGCCCTGGCCTGATGCGCGCCGCCCTCGCGGTCAGGAGCAACTCCCGCGCTCGTCCCAGGCAGTCGGGAGGAGAGGCGCTGGGGCCTGCGGCGATGTGCAATACGTTCTTTCCTTCGAAGTTCCCGCTCGCGCTCACCCCCCAGTACCCGAGAGTCTGTTCGACCTCGATGTCGCTCAGCCCTCCTGTCGCGAGCACCTCGCGCATCTCATCCTCCGACCAGATGTAGAAGGTTCCCTCCTCGCCCTCCGAATCGGCGTCCAGCGCCGAGTAGAAGCCCCCCTCCTCGCCCAGCATCTCCTCCAGTGCCCAGTCGAGCGTACGCCTCGTGGCATCGGCCCAGGACTCCCTTCCGGTCCTCTTCCATCCCGACAGGTAGCACCTGGCGAGCAGAGCGTTGTCGTAGAGCATCTTCTCGAAGTGAGGCACCAGCCAGCGCTGATCCACGGCATAGCGCGCGAACCCCCCGCCAAGCTGGTCGAAGATGCCACCGCAGAGCATCGCGTCGAGAGTCTGGGTGGTCACATCGGTCTCACCTCTGTCCAGCAGGAACGCGAGCGCGCTTGCGGGAGGGAACTTGGGTGCGCCGCCGAATCCGCCGTACTGCCGATCGGCCGACGCCAACAGGTTCGCCTCGGCCTCATCCGTCGTTCCGGTCGAGATCTCCTGACCGGTATCCGCGATCTGGGCAGTGACTCCGAGGCGCTCGCGGATCTGGGAGACAGAGGCATCGATCTCCTCACGTCTCTCGCGGAACCCCTCGATCACAGCAGTCAGTACCTGTCGGAAGCTCGGCATACCCTGTCTTGGCTCGGGTGGGAAGTAGGTTCCACCGTAGAAGGGCACGCCATCGGGGTCACAGAAGGCTGTCAGTGGCCAGCCCCCCTGACCTGTCATCGCCTGGACCGCCTCCATGTAGATCGCATCCACATCGGGCCGTTCCTCGCGGTCGACCTTGATGCATACGAAGTCCCGGTTCATCTCGGCCGCGGTCTCCGGATCCTCGAACGATTCGCGCTCCATCACGTGGCACCAGTGGCACGCGGAGTAGCCGATCGAGAGCAGGATGGGCTTGTCATCACGCTTCGCGAGAGAGAGGGCCTCCTCGCACCACGGCCACCAGTCGACCGGATTGTCGCGATGCTGGAGCAGGTAGGGACTGGTCTGGTCGGCCAGGCGATTCGGCATACAGGTCAGGCTACCCGGGGTGTTCGTCTGACCAGCGTGAACAGGTAGGCCAAGGCGGGGAGTAGTGCGAGGACGGCAGCGAAGAGGAATCCGCCGGAGTAATCGGTCAGCGCCGAGACCACCCCGACCAGTGGTGCCCCGATCCCGACACCGAAGTCGAAGGCACCGGTGAACGTGCCGAGCGCTGCACCTCGCCGAGACGGCGGGACCCTCTCGATCACGATCAACGAGAGCGCGGGGTAGAGGACCGAATACGCGGTTCCCATGATCACGGCGCCGATCACGTCGGTGGTGAGCTCGCCACCCAGCGCTATCAGCGCGAGCCCCACCGCCTCCAGCACCGCGGCAACTGCCGCAACCCTGCGCGGCCCGAGACGATCCGGCAAGCCACCGGCGATCACTCGGGTGATCACCAGAGCTGCGGCAAAGGTCGAGAACACGAGGGCTCCGTGTCCGACCCCCTGTGCCTTCAGGTGCAAGACGATGAAAGATGCCATTGCGGCATAGCCGACCGAGGCCAGAGCCAAGGCGCCGCCCGGCCCGAGGGCTTCGCGCGCGATGAACTTCCGGCGTTGTCCCTCGATGTGCTTCGGCTCGAAGGGGTCCGGAATCCTGCTGGCGAGTACTGCGGCGAAGAGAGGCCCGGCGATGGCGAAGCCCCACACGAGGTCGTAACCGCCGAGATCGAAGAGCGTCTGCCCGATGAGCGGACCGATACTCAAGCCGGTCCAGACCGAGAGTCCGTAGAGGCCGATCAGTCTCGCTCTGCGTGCGGGTGGGGCCAGATCGATCACCCAGGCCGAACCGGCAGTGAATACCGCGCCCTCGCCGGCGCCCAGCAGGAGGCGGGATGCGACCAGAGAGACGAAGCCGAGTGGCAGGAAGAGGAGTCCACCTGCGACGGCAGTCGTCAGTGATCCGATGACCACCACCAGCCGCCGGCTGCGGTGATCGGCGAGCCATCCGGCTATCGGACGGAAGGCGATCCCGGTGATGGCATAGGCGCCGATCGCGAATCCGACGCTGACCTTACCCAGACCGAGTTCTTCGGTGATGTAGATCGGAAGGACGGGGAGGAGGGCACCGATCGAGAGGAGTCCGCAGAGGGTCGTGAGGAAGATCTCCCGCATCGCGGCTCGCTCCCGGCCGACGTCCTGCAGACGATGCGCCTCATCGGCCCGATCCACGATCTCAGTCCCCGCGGAGTTCCGTGCGCCTGATCTTTCCGCTGGGAGTCTTCGGGAGCTCCGAGAGGAACTCGATCTCACGCGGATACTTGTAGGGAGCGGTGACGGACTTCACGTGTTCCTGGAGTTCGCTGGCGAGTGAGCTGCTGGGTTCGGCGTCGCGAACCACCACGAACGCCTTGACTATCGATCCCCTCTCGGGATCCGGTGCCGAGACGACCGCTGCTTCGGCCACCGTCGGGTGCTCGATCAGCGCTGACTCGACCTCGAAGGGACCTATGCGGTATCCGGCAGAGATGATCAGGTCATCATCGCGGCTCTCGAACCAGAGATAGCCTTCTGCGTCCTCACGAACCCGGTCTCCCGTGTGCCACCACTCTCCCTGGAACGGCTCCTCGCCCAGATAGTGCGAGAAGAAGGTGGGAACCGTTTCCGGCCGCACCTCGAGGACCCCGTCGTTGAGGCGTGTCTCGATTCCGGGGAGCGGCTTGCCCATCGCTCCGTCCCGTGAGGGGTCGTCCTCTCCGAGGGGCATTCCGGTCAGATGACCGGTTTCGGTCTGTCCGTACCCGTCTGCCGGCCCCACTCCGACCGCTTCACGGAACTCGGAGACGATCTCCGGATTGATCGGCTCGCCTGCGGTGACCATTCGACGGATGGAGGGCAGAGGCCGCAGATCGGTGCGACGAGCGATGATCCGGTACTCGGTGGGCGCCTGGCAGAGGACGTTGACACCCAACCGCTCGATCAGGTCGAGCCTCTCGACCGGATCGAAGCGACCGTCGTGGATTACGGCCGTCGCACCGCAGAGCCAGGGTGCGATGAACGAGTTGCGGGTGCTCTTCGACCAGCCTGGCGCCGCTGTACACCAAGCCAGCTCGCCCTCTCGTGCTCCGAACCAGTGATCCGCCTGAAGCCGCTGACCGGCGAGGTACTGCTGCGAGTAGAGCACCCCTCGCGGTTCCCCTGTGGTCCCGGAGGTGAAGATGATGGCCGCTGGATCGTCTGGAGATAGATCCTCTGCCACCGCGGGAGGCTCCTGAGGCCGATCCTCGTCGAAGATCCTCGCCAGGTCGGAGAGGTCGAAGTGCGGTACGCCGTCTGGGAGTTCCTGCAAGAGCGCCTCCTCGCCGATACAGAGACCGGGGTTCGCTGCACTGACCCGTTGTGAGAGGTCGTCCTTGCGCAATTGCGGATTGCAGGGCATCACGACCGCACCCATGCGGAAGCAGGCGAGCATCGTGAGCACCCACTCGATGCGACTGCCGCAGAGCGTCATCACCACATCGCCCCGCTTCACGCCTCTAGCCACCATCGCTCCAGAGAGTCCGGCGCTCATGGCGAACAACTCTCCGAAGTGCCAAGGGCGGATGGCACCCTGCCTGTCGATCGCAACTACGGCCTTCTTCGCGGACGGGAAGGACTCGACGACGTCGTTGATGAAATTCATCGGCTCAGTTTGACCCACGCCGCGCTGCGTTGGCGTGTGCTGCCGGAACCAGCGTTACTCGAGAACGGTGTCGTCGTAGAGCTTGCGAACGGTCACACCGCCGCTTGGAGCAGCCTCGATGCAGAGGCGGCAGAGAACGCACTCGTCGGCGTTCTCCGTCACGACCGTGGCCTTGCCATCTACGACCGCGAAGATATCCACTGGGCATACCTCCTCGAGCTTCGCCGCAACCGCGGCATCCGAGGCGACCGCATCCTCGATGCTCACCTCTATGAAAACGCCGTAGAGATCGTTTCCGGCCATGTTCAGTTCCCGATCCTCTCCGCCACCGCAGCCGGGATCTCGTCGATCCGCTCTACCACGGTGATGCCCGCTGCCTCGAGCCTCGCGATCTTCTGGGTTGCGGTGTCCTCTGCGCCCTCGACGATGGTTCCGGCGTGACCGAAGCTCATTCCCTTCATCTCCTCGTCGTCCATGAACTTCCCGGCCATGAAGGCGACGATGGGAAGTCGTGAGTCGTTCTCCGACACCCATTCGGACAGCTGTGCCTCCATACGACCACCTGGCTCCGTGTAGATCACGATCGCCTTGGTCTGTTCATCCGCTTCGAAGAACGGCATCAACTCTGCGTAAGTCGATCCGATGATCGCATCGCCCCCGATCGAGATGGCGGTGCTTACTCCCAGACCGGCTGCGGTGAGCGAGGATGAGATCTCGGTAGTCATTCCACCGGATCGGGACATCACACCGACCGATCCAGGGGCATAAGCCTTTGCGGCATCTTTCGCCGGACCTCCGATCCCGCCCATCTTGCAGACCTCGGGCACGATCAGTCCGAGGCAGTTCGGCCCGATGATCCGCGCGCCCTTCGAGTCGGCAAGCTCGACCATCTCGGCCACGTCGCCTCTGGGGATCCGCTCGGTGACGATCACTATCAACTTCATTCCCGCTTCGAGGGCCTCGAATACGGCGTCCTTGGTGAACGCAGGGGGTACGGTCACGACGGAACCATCGACAGGCGACCCATGGTTTTCGACCGCCTGCTCGACGGTGTCGAAGACGGGCACGCCATGGACCTCCCGGCCTTTACGACCCGGAGTAACCCCGCCCACCACCTTCGAGCCGTAGTCCAGGCACTCGCGGGTCAGGTTCACGGCCTCGCGGCCGGTGATGCCCTGGACGATGAAGGTGAAGTCCTTGTCGAGCAGGATCGACACCTGTCAGGCCTCCGATCCCTGGATCTTCGCAACTGCTCGGCCCGCGGCCTCCCACATCGAGACCGACCTGTCGCAGTACTCGACGCCATATTTGTCGAGGATCTTGAAGCCCTCCTCTTCCCACGCGCCCGGGATTCGGAAGATCGCGATCGTCTCGGCCGGATCCTTGTCCAGCTCCAGGCACGCCTTGATCACCCCACGGGCCACTATGTCCACCCGGGTGTTGGAGACGATCGACATCATCACGGCGATCTTCTCCACACCCTCCTTGCCGAGGACCTCCTTGGCGAGCCCGCACGCCTTGGCCACCGAGGGGTTGCCGCCGATCTCCGAATAGTTCGCTGGCTTGCCGCCCTGGCTTCGCACTGCATCGGTGAGTGTCAGCGAGCCACCGCCTGCTCCGATGACCAGACCGAGGTTCCCTTCGAACCCGTGGTCCTTTCCCTGGATCACTCCACGGTGATCCGCCGAGTCGATTGCCTTGACCGACCGCTCGAACTCACTAGGTTCGTAGGGCTCACGCGTGTCCTCCGGCTCGATACCGAGTTCTCCCTCGAGCAGACGCTTCTGTCGTCCCTTCGCTTCGTCTTCCATCTCCATGTGCGCGTCGAGGGCAACGAAGCTGCCGTCCTCGAGTTCGGCCAGAGGATTGATCTCGGCCAGCGTCATGTCGCTGTCGCGGAACAGGCGCGCCAAGCGAGCCAGCACGGGTGTTGCGCGATTAAGTTGGGAGCCGGTCACACCGGTGGCAGCTATCACCTTCTTCGCCTCGTAGTCGGAGATCGGGAGGAGATTGGAGACGTGTCCCCGGCCTACATGATCAGGGTGCTTCTCCGCTACCTCTTCGATATCGATCCCGCCCATATCGCTGAAAAGCATCAGCGGTCGCTTTGCCGTCCCGTCCCAGACCACTCCCGCGTAGTACTCCTGCTTGACCTGGGCCTTGGGGTCCACCAGAACGCCTCTCGGAACGTGTCCGTTGATCTCGAGCCCGAGGATCTCCTCGGCAAGAGCGGCTGCCTCTTCGGGCGAATCCGCGAACTTCACTCCACCGGCCTTCATACGACCGCCGGTCAGAACCTGCGACTTGACGACGACAGGTCCGCCGATTCGCTCCGCAGCCTCCCTCGCTTCGTCTGCCGTCTTACAGAAGCCGTATTCGGTGACCGGGATGCCGGCCAGTTCGACGATCTTTCGGGATTCGAATTCGTAGAAGCGCATGAGGTGGTACCCAAGCCGGCTCTTCGTGCCGCACTTCGGTCGAAGAACCCTAGCCGACCCAGACGTGGAAGGGTCGGCAAGTCATCGCTGCCCGATTTCGTAAAGAATGGAGAACCGCTGGCGCCAGATTCGGTCAGTCGCCGCGACAATTTCCACGATCGATCCGAGAGGAGCAGCCCCAGAACGTGAGTGAGAACCCGAGCAATCCGCCAACCGACAACTCCAAGCTCCTCGAGTGGGTGGACGAGATCGCAGAGTTGACGCAGCCCGATTCCGTCTACTGGTGTGACGGGTCCCAGGCGGAGTACGACCGGCTCTGCGAGGAACTCACCGAGGCAGGAACCTTCCTCAGGCTCTCGGAGGAGAAGCGACCCAATTCTTTCCTCGCTCGCTCGGATCCCGATGATGTCGCACGTGTCGAAGACCGCACCTTCATCTGCTCGGAGCAGGAGATCGATGCAGGCCCCACCAACAATTGGGCAGACCCGGCAGAGATGCGAGAGCGACTGAAGGGGTTGTTCGCTGGATCGATGAAGGGGAGGACGATGTACGTGATCCCGTTCTCGATGGGCCCAATCGGTTCTCCGGTCGCCCGCCTCGGGGTGGAGATCACGGACTCTCCTTACGTAGTGGTTTCGATGAGGATCATGGCGAGGATGGGAGCCGCGGCGCTCGAGGCGCTCGGATCCGACGGTGACTTCGTGCCCTGCGTCCACTCGGTCGGCGCTCCGTTGGACGACGGTGCCGAAGACGTTCCTTGGCCCTGCAACACCGAGAAGTACATCGTCCATTACCCCGAGACCCGCGAGATCTGGTCCTACGGTTCCGGCTACGGCGGTAATGCGCTGCTGGGCAAGAAGTGCCTGGCCTTGCGGATCGCCTCAGCGATGGCGCATGACGAGGGCTGGATGGCAGAGCACATGCTGATCATCAAGGTGACTTCGCCAGACGGCGTCTCGAAGAACATCGCGGCAGCATTTCCGTCTGCTTCCGGTAAGACCAATCTGGCCATGCTGATCCCCACGCTCGAAGGCTGGAAGGTCGAGACCGTGGGTGATGACATCGCCTGGCTCAGGTTCGGGGAGGATGGCCGCCTCTATGCGGTCAACCCCGAGGCCGGGTTCTTCGGCGTTGCCCCCGGCACTGGAGAGAAGACCAACCCGAATGCGATCGAATCGATCGCTCGTGACACCATCTTCACCAACGTTGCGCTCACCGATGACGGCGACGTCTGGTGGGAGGGGCTGACAGAAGAGGCACCCGACCACTTGATCGATTGGCTCGGCCAGGACTGGACGCCCGATTCAGACAATCCGGCTGCTCACCCGAACTCCCGCTTCACCGTGGCGGCAGCGCAGTGTCCCGTGATCAGCCCCGACTGGGAGGATCCTGCCGGCGTGCCGATCGATGCCATGCTCTTCGGTGGTCGACGTGCGACCGTCGTGCCGCTGGTCAGTGAGGCACGCAGCTGGGAGCACGGCGTATTCCTGGGCGCAACCATGTCGGTAGAGACCACTGCCGCGGCCGCGGGTGAGGTGGGTGCCCTGCGCTTCGACCCGATGGCGATGCTGCCTTTCTGCGGCTACAACATGGCCGACTACTTCTCGCACTGGCTCGAGATGGGAGACCAGGCAGAAGAGTCGAAGCTCCCGAGGATCTTCCTCGTCAACTGGTTCAGGAAGGACGCGGACGGGAACTTCATCTGGCCCGGTTTCGGAGACAACATCCGTGTCCTCGAGTGGGTGATGAAGAGATGTGACGGCCAGGGAGAGGCGGAGGAGTCCGTGATCGGTCTCGTACCCCCTGCCTCCGAGATCGACACCACGGGCGCCGAGGTGACCGCTGCTCAGATGGACGAACTGCTCACCGTCAACCCGTTGGACGTAAGCGCCCAACTCGGCCAGGTGGCGGAGCACCTGGCCAGCTTCGGAGACCGGCTGCCCGCCGGGATCAGAGCACAACTCGATGAGCTCGAGCGCCGCACCGGCGACGCCTGACCCCCGACTACCAGTCGATCGAGAAGCCCTTCAGTTGCTCGCGAACCGCGTCGGGTATGGCGGTCTTGCTGTTTCCGCCCGGTTCGATGAAGACGGACCTGGTCGATATCTCGGTCGTCTGTTCGGACCCACGCCAGATCCTCGCGCCGAGCTTCATCGAGGTGTTGCCCAGTTCCCTGACCCCGATCTCGATCTCCATCTCGTCGTCGAAGCGGAGTGGTGCTAGGTAACGGATATTGATCTCCCCGATGAGCACGTCCACTCCATGGACTTCGGGTAACTCGTCATATCCACCGATCGAAGCTCTCCACAATTCGATCGCGGCGACGTCGTTGTAGGCCAGATAGTTGGCGTTGAACACGACCCCCTGCGGATCGCATTCGCTGTATCTGACCCGGAGCGGGTGTCTTACCGAAGGCAAGGTGAGGGGGACAGGCCTGGCTCAGACCTTCATCTCGTACTTCTCAGCGAGATCCGGATCCTTCTTGGCGAGCATTTCGGCGAGCTGCACCATCACCTGGCATTGCTTCCAGGTGGCGTCGTCCTGCATCTTGCCGTCGATCATGTGGACGCCGCGTCCGTCCGGAATCGCCTCGATCACCTTCTTAGCGAAGAGGACCTCGTCGGGGTCCGGACTGAAGACCTTCTTGGCGATGTCGATCTGAACTGGATGCAGCGACCATGCCCCGACACAACCGAGCAAGAAGGACGAGCGGAACTGGGTCTCGCAACCTTCTACGTCCTTGATGTCTCCGAAGGGTCCGTAGAACGGGAGTATCCCCGCTGAGGTACAAGCATCCACCATGCGGGCGATCGAGTAGTGCCACGGGTCCTGTTGGGCACTGGCCCTCGGCGCGGCTTCGTCTTCAGAGTCGGGGTCCTCGATCGTGCGGTACCCGGGATGTCCACCCCCGACCCGTGTGGTCTTCATCCGTCGCGAGGCAGCGAGGTCGGCGGGCCCGAAGCTCATTCCCTGCATCCGGGGAGATGCATTGGCGATCTCTTCCACGTTGACCACGCCCTGCGCGGTCTCGAGGATCGCGTGGATCAGCAATGGCTTCTCCAGGCCGGCCTTCGCTTCGAGCTGAGCGAGCAGTCGATCCAGATAGTGGATGTCCCAGGCACCCTCGACCTTCGGAACCATGATCACATCCAGCTTGTCGCCGATCTCGGTCACCAGGTCGGTCAGGTCATCGAGGACCCAGGGGCTCTCGAGCGCGTTGATGCGCGTCCAGAGTTGCGTGTCACCGAAGTCGACCTCCTTTGCGACCTCGATCAATCCCTCTCTGGCTGCGACCTTCTTGTCGACCGGAACGGCATCCTCGAGGTTGCCGAGCAGGATGTCGGCCTGTGCAGCCATATCGGGGACCTTGGCCCGCATCTTCTCGTTGGATGCGTCGAAGAAGTGGATCATCCGTGAGGGCGGGAAGGGGATCTCGGTAACGGGATCCGGAGCGTCGATCGCCATCGGCTTGAAGAACTCACGCGGGTTTCTCATCTTGATCTCCGTCTCGTGCGTAGGGTTTGGACGACTGGAACGGTAACCGAACGCAATCCGGGCGGTCATGCCGGCAAACAGCCCAAGGTGACCATCGCCACCTTTCGCGTCGCATTCCGGAGTATCCTTCCCCTATTCCCGACTGAGGGAATCGGAATATCAAGAGACAGCTTCGATCCACCGCTAATCAGAGCAAGGAGGCATCGTGATGGCCATAGCTACCGCTACTTACGAGGACAAGACCGAGGAGCAGAAGGCGATCATCGAGATGGTCCGTCAGTTCGTCGACGAGCAGATTCTTCCCAACGCCGAGGAGTACGACCACGAGGACAAGTTCCCGGAGCCCATCGTCGAGCAGATGAAGGAGCTCGGTCTCTTCGGGGTCACGATCCCCGAGGAGTACGGCGGAATGGGCCTCGACCTGACCACCTACACGATGATCGTGGAGGAGCTCTCGCGGGGCTGGATATCCATTTCGGGTGTGGTCAACACCCACTTCATCGGTTCCTACCTGCTCATGAAGTTCGGTACGGATGAGCAGAAGGACTACTTCCTGCCCAAGATGGCTACCGGTGAGATCCGTGCGGCCTTCTCGCTCTCTGAGCCGGAGGTCGGTTCGGACGTCCAGGGGATCAAGACCTCCGCTGTCAAGGAGGGCGACGACTGGGTCATCAACGGCCAGAAGATGTGGGTCACCAACGGTTTGGGATCGAGTGTCGTGTTCCTCTTGGTCAAGACCGACCCCAAGGCCGATCCTCCCTACAAGGGGATGACCTGCTTCATCACCGAGAAGGAGGCCTGGGAGCACGAGAACACGGGTGAGTACGCGGGCCTGAACATCCCCCCGACCATCAAGAAGATGGGATACAAGGGTGTCGAATCGACCGAGCTGGTCTACGACGGCTACAAGTGCCCGAGCGGCCGCATCCTCGGCGGAGAAGAGGAAGGTCTCGGCGAGGGGTTCAGGCAGATGATGGACGCACTCGAGGTAGGCCGAGTCAATGTTGCCGCTCGCGGCGTCGGTATCGCGCAGCGGGCGTTGGAGTTGGGGCTCCGGTATTCACAGGAGCGTAAGACCTTCGGCAAGCCGATCGCCGAGCATCAGGCCATCCAGTTCAAGCTCGCCGATATGGCGACGAAGGTCGAGGCAGCTCGACTGGTGACCTTGAAGGCGGCGCGGATGAAGGATGCCGGGGAGCGTTCCGACCTCGAGGCCGGAATGGCGAAGCTCCTCGCATCCGAGACCGGCAAGGAAGTCGTCGAGGACTGCTTCCGCATACACGGCGGCTACGGCTACTCGAAGGAGTACGAGATCGAGCGGCTTTACCGCGATGCACCTCTCCTCCTGATCGGAGAGGGAACATCCGAGATTCAGCGGATGGTCATCGGCAAGAAGCTGATTCAGCGGCACAAGATCTAATAAGGGGGACAGGCACTTGTCATCTGACACCGCGGCGCTCGTGACTCGGGCCGTCGAGCGGTTTCAGATGGAGGTGCCTGCGCTCGCTGAGCTCAAGCTCGTCTTCGCCCTGGAACTGAAGGGGAGGGGCGACCTTCAGGTGTTCAGGGTGGAGGTCCCCGGACCGAAGGTCAGCAAAGAGCAACCGGACGACGCCAGAGTGAGCGTGACGGTGGGACGGGCGGAGTTCAACGAGTTGGCGGAGAAGGGCACCATCGAGAGCTACCGGTCAGCCTGGGAGAAGGGTGAGATCAAGGCTTCGGGGGACCCCAACATCGAGAAGCTGATCGGGCAGGTCGTAGCGCGGCAGATCGAGCGCTCGCGGCTCAAGAAGTCCCACTGACCGGCTTGCGAGCGGACGCCTTGGGTCGCAGTAGGACTAGGATTGCTCGCGTCAGTCAGGGATTCCTGTTGTCACCTGCTCCCCCAATTCCAGCCAAGGAGAACACGCACGATGAGCGACGAGAAGAACGACTTCACCACCGATCAGGCTGAGCGCGAAGAGTCGGGCTCGCACCCATACGGCCGCTATCTAGAGGAGTTCGAGGTTGGCGCCGTGTACAAGCACATGCCGGCCAAGACGGTTACCGAGGCAGACGACCATCTCTTCTGCCTCCTGACCATGAATCACCACCCTCTTCACATCAACGATGTCCATGCCAAGGCCTCACAGCAGGGACGCAACGTCGTGGTCGGTCCGCTCGTCTATTCGCTGGCCGTCGGTATGTCGGTTTCGGACTTCTCTGGCAAGGCGATCGCAAATCTTGCGACCGACGAGTTGAGTCACCCGAACCCGGTGTTCCACGGAGACACTCTGTTCTGTGAATCCGAGGTGCTCGAGGTCAGGGAGTCGAAGTCGAAGCCCGACCGGGGGTTGGTCAAAGTCCACACCCGCGTCTACAACCAGGATGGTGTCCTGGTTGCCGAGTTCAAGCGGACCGCGTTGATCCCGAAGAAGAACCCGGGCGAGTCACTTTCCTGACCGGTTCGAGGCTCTCGTCCGGAAACCGTGGATGGCCCCGATAGGCTGAAGTCGTGACCAGCGCCCTCTATCGCCTCGGAGGCTTCATCCGCGACCACCATCGTTTGGTCATCTTGTTCTGGGTGGGCCTGATCGCTGCAGCGGGAATCACCGTGTCGCAGGTTGGAGCACCCACCGACAACAATCTGCAGCTCCCCGGTACCGACTCCCAGAGGGCTCAGGACACCCTCAACAGCTTCATACCCGACAAGGCCAACGGCAGCATCCCCGTCGCGATGCAGGCGCCCAGCGGACGCCTCGACAGTGCCTCGAACTCGAAGGTCGTCAACCAGACCGTCGACTCCCTGAAGGGAGACAAGGCGGTCATCTCCGCGGTCAGCCCGCTCTCTACCGAGGGTGCCGCCCAGCTGAGCAAAGACGGAGAGATCGGCTACATCTCGCTCACCCTGAACATCTCACAGGCCGACATCACCGAGAAGGAGGCCAACCGGATAATCGACCACACGAATTCGGCGACCAAGGCGGGCTTCGAGGTCGGAGTGGGAGGGTACGTCGGATCAGAGGTCTCGAACCCACCGAGCGAGAGCAGCGAGGTGATCGGGCTCGTGATGGCCTTGATCATCCTCCTCTTCACCTTCGGCTCAGCCGTGGCGATGGGCGTGCCGGTGCTCAGTGCGGTGCTGGGCCTGCTCTTCAGCATGTGTCTGATCGGCTTCCTCGGTCACGCGATGAGTGTTCCGACCGCGGCTCCGACGCTCGCGATCATGATCGGGCTCGGCGTCGGGATCGACTACTCGCTCTTCATAGTCTCGAGACACCTCGCGCTGGTCCGTTCCGGTGTGAAGCCGGGCGAGGCCGTGGCAAGAGCCACTGGCAGTTCCGGAAGCGCGGTGGTCTTCGCCGGAACGACGGTGATCATCGCGCTTTGCTCGCTCGCACTCGCGGGTATCCCGTTGGTGAGCGCCCTCGGCTTCGCTGCCGCTGTCGCTGTCTTCGGCGCCATGTTGGTCGCCATTACGTTGCTGCCGGCGATCCTGACCGCGATCGGCCCCAGGATCGATCACTTGGCCATCCGCTCCTCGAAGCCGAAGAAGTCAGGCAAGGGGAAGAAAGGCCCGCATGGGTGGACGCGGTGGGCCGAGTTCATATGCCGCCATCCCATCTGGTTCATCGTCGGGATCCTCGCGCTCCTCATGGTGATTGCCATCCCGATGCTCAACATGCGGCTCGGCCAGGAGGACAACGGTCAGTTCCCCGATTCGACCCAGACCAAGAAGTCCTACGACCTGATGACCAAGGGGTTCGGTGCCGGATACAACGGCCCCCTATCGGTGGCGATGAAGCTCAATCCACCGGCCGAAGCCGATCCAGCACAGGCCGATTCGGCGCAGGCTCAGTTGAGCCAAGTCCAGCAGCAGATCGCTACCTATGGTCCGACCAGTCAGCTCGAATCAGAGCAGGCCAGCCTCGAGCAGCAGATCTCCTACCTCTCGTCCCCCGCGGGCGATCCCCGAATCCAGAGCCTGATCACCGCCATCAGCAAGACCAACGACGTCGACAGTGCGGGTCCTGCAGCGACCGGCAGTGGCGGCAAGGCTGCGGTCTTCTCGGTGATAGCCGACAGCGCTCCTTCGGCCTGGAAGACGCAGGATCTGGTCAACCAGCTCCGGGATGATGTGATCCCGAAGCAGACCAAGGGGGAAGGCGCCAAGGCGTATGTGGGCGGCCAGACGGCGGGCTATATCGACTTGAGTACCTCTATCTCCGACAAGCTTCCGCAGGTGATCGGGACCATCATCGCTCTCAGCTTCTTGGTCTTGTTGATCGCACTGCGCTCGGTGGTTCTGCCTGCGATCTCGGCGCTGCTGATCCTCTTCTCAGTGGGCGCCGCCTACGGGGTGTTGACCGCGGTATTCGAGAACGGATGGGGCATCGAACTCGTGGGTCTGGATAGTCCGACACCGATCGTCAGTTATGTGCCGCTGATCATGTTCGCGGTCCTCTTCGGGCTCTCGATGGATTACCAGGTCTTCCTGACCGGCCGTATCTCCGAGGCACGCGGTGAGTTCAAAGGCAAGGAGCGCAAGGCGTTGATCGACGGCTACTCCAAAGTCGCAAGCGTGATCGCCGCGGCCGCAGCGATCATGGTTTCCGTATTCCTGAGTTTCATCCTCAACGGGGACCCGGTGATCAAGCAGTTCGGCCTGGGTCTCGCTGTCGCCATAGCCCTCGACGTCTGCCTCATCCGTCTCACCTTGATGCCAGCTCTGCTCGATCAGCTAGGTGCGAAGGCGTGGTGGATGCCTAATTGGCTCGACCGTGTGGTTCCTCATATCGGTCTCGAAGACGAGGGGTTCTCCGCTACGCAGGCGACGAAGTCGAGAGTCCGCAAGACGTCTGCTGGAACCAAGCGCAAGACGAGCACGTCTAAGCGCAAGCCTGCGGCCCGCAGGCCCAAGAAGCGCTCGTAAGAGGGATCTTCGAATGCTGATCGAGGACTACGCGTTGATCGGTGACATGAGAACGGCCGCGCTGGTCGGGCGCGACGGCTCGATCGACTGGTGCTGCCTCCCTCGCTTCGACTCGAGCGCGGCGTTCGCCTGCCTGCTCGGTGATGAGGAAAACGGTTACTGGAAGATCGCGCCGGCGGACGGGTCCGTCTCGACCGAGCGGCGTTACCGAGAGGGCACGCTGATCCTGGAGTCCGTGTTCGAGACCGATACGGGCAAGGCGAAGGTCATGGACCTGATGCCGACGACCGACGACGTCACCAGCATCGTCCGCATCGTCAAAGGCCTGGAGGGTGAGGTCGAGATGAGGATGGATCTGTGTATGCGCTTCGACTACGGCGCGACCATTCCGTGGGTCGAGCGGCATACCTCGGGCTTGATCGCCGTTGCGGGCCCGGATTCACTGCATCTCAGGAGTCCGATCCGCTCGCATGGTGAGAACCTGCACACGGTTGCCGAGTTCTCGGTCAGAGAGGGGGAGAGGGCTCCGTTCACCCTCGCGTGGGGACCTTCCTTCGAGCCTGAGCCCCGGGCGATCGATCCGATCTGGGCGATGCGGACGACCGAGGAGTGGTGGCAGCGATGGTCGGCGAGATGTGGCTACGAGGACGAGTACGAGCAGGTGGTTCGCTCGTCACTCCTGGTACTCAAGGCACTCACCTATGAACCGACCGGGGCCGTGGTCGCGGCGCCGACGACTTCACTGCCCGAGGCGATCGGGGGCGAGAGGAACTGGGACTATCGCTACTGCTGGGTTCGCGACGCGGTGCTCACCATAGATTCGCTCATGGAGAGTGGCTATCGGGAGGAGGCCCTCGCGTTCAGGGACTGGATGTTCAGGGCTGTGGCGGGAGACCCGAGTCAGGTCAGCGTCCTCTACGGCATCGCGGGCGAGAGGCAGGTGCCTGAGCGAACCCTCGACTACCTCCCTGGCTACGAGGGGTCCAAACCGGTCCGGGTCGGAAACGCAGCGGCTGATCAGTTCCAGCTCGACGTCTTCGGAGAAGTCATGGATGCCGGTTTCCGTGGCCGGGAGATAGCCGGACTCCTGGAGCCGCGCGGCTGGCAGACCCAGAAGGCGATCGTCTCTTTCCTCGTGGACTCGTGGAAGGAGCCAGACGAGGGGATCTGGGAGGTACGCGGTCCGAGGAGACACTTCACCCATTCCAAGGTGATGACATGGGTGGCATTCGATCGTGCGGTCAAGACGGTCGAGCGGTTCGGCGCCGAGGGGCCGGTGGATCGCTGGCGTGAGATCCGTCAGGAGATCCACGATGACGTCTGCGAGAAGGGCTACGACCCGAAGCGGAACACCTTCACCCAGTACTACGGCTCGACCGAACTGGACGCTGCAACCCTGATGATCCCGGCAGTTGGTTTCCTGCCACCCGACGACGCACGGGTGATCGGAACCATCGATGCGATCCAGGAGGAACTGGTCCCCGATGGATACGTCCGTCGCTACACGACTGCGTCTTCTGCCGGTTCAGTGGACGGGTTGAAGGGCGTGGAGGGCGCGTTCCTCCCCTGCACCTGCTGGCTTGCAGACGCACTCGCCTTCTGTGGGCGTCGGGAGGAGGCGAAGGAGGTGTTCGAGCGGGTCGTCTCGATAGCGAACGACGTCGGATTGATCTCCGAGGAGTACGACCCCGATGCTGGCCGGCTGCTCGGCAACTTCCCGCAGGCCTTCACCCATCTCGCGGTGATCAATACGGCCTACAACCTGACTCGGCCTGATCGAGCCAGCGGCCGGGCGCCAGTGTCCTGATTGCTCAGTGAGCCTCGTCTGCTGCGTGGGCAGGTGGCCGTGACTCCTCCGCCAGCGAGGTGATCTCGAGCGTCCCCCTGGCTGCCCCCTCGAGCACCTCCGCAGCCTCTTCGGTCGAGCGGGCATAGAGCTCCACGAGCAGGTGCACGACGATTCGATCCCCATCGTGCTTGTGGAACCTGACATGTGTGAAGAACTCTCTGGTCCCCTGGTCGCCGAATGTCCCGTAGGTCAGGAAGTCAGCTGCCTCGGGTCCTGAGCAGCTCTCCACCTGATCTTGGTCGATCGTCACGGTGCAGGAGGCGACCCACGGTATTCCGGCGATCATCCGCTCCCATCGGTCCTCGACCGGCACGACCTTGTCGTCCTGGATCGTCAGGTGCGGCTGATCGTGGAGGCACTTGAGGCACTGCACCACCGCCTCCTGGACCTCGTCCAGGCGCTCTGAGGGTTGCGCGGTCTCGGGGTCGATCTTGAGGATTGCGTCGTAGTGGATCTGTACCTCGAGATCCCTCGCCCAGCAGCGGTAGCAGCGCAGCCATGCACTGAGGTCACTTCCCGATGGACCGCGTGGCTCTTCCGAAGTGCTCATCGCTTCCTCAGGCCGGTTGAGGCTGGGTCGACGAGTCGTTCTCGGCCACCAATTCGGCGATCTCTCCCATGATCCGGTTCAGATCGAAGTCCTTCGGCGTGTAGACGCTCGCGACTCCGGCTTCGGTGAGCGCTCGCGCGTCGTCGGGCGGGATGATTCCACCGACCACCACCGGGACCTGGGAGCCGGACTCACGGAGGAGGTCGACGACCTGCGGGACCAGTTCCCGGTGTGAGCCGGAGAGGATCGAGAGTCCGACCACGTCGACATCCTCTTCGAGGGCCGAGGACGCTATCTGGGCCGGAGTCAACCGGATTCCCTCGTAGATCACCTCCATGCCCACGTCGCGCGCACGGACCGCGATCTGTTCGGCTCCATTCGAGTGGCCGTCGAGCCCGGGTTTCCCGACGAGGATCCTGATCGGTCTCCCGATGGCGTCAGAGGCAGACTTGACCCGCTCCCGGGTAGCCGCTAGTTGTTCGGCGTCGCTCGAAGAGGCGCTTCCGGAGACTCCGGTCGGAGCGCGATAGGGACCGAACACCTCGCGAAGCGTCTCCGACCACTCACCTGTGGTGACCCCGGCTTTCGCTGCGCGGATCGACGCGGGCATGATGTTGGTCGTCTCGTCGCGTGCGGCCTCGGCGAGTTCGGCGAGGGCCGCTTCCACCTCGGCGGTGTCGCGTTCCTGCTTCCACTCTTCGAGGGCTTGGATCCGCTCCCGTTCGACCTCGGGATCGGTCTTCATGATCCCGCCGTCCTCGCCAACGGTGAGGGGGGAGTCCTCGGTCTCGGTGAAGGAGTTCTGGCCGATGACCGTCTGATCCCCGCTCTCGATCCTCGCCACACGCTCCCGGTGGGAGTCGACCAGCCGGGCCTTCATGTACGGCACCGCCTCGACGGCACCGCCCTGTTCCAGCACCGTCTCGAGTTCGGTCCTGGCGCCTTCGAGCATCTCCTCGACCAGACCCTCCATGACCGTCGACCCTTGGAAGATGTCCGGGTATTCGAGGAGGTCGGTTTCGAACGCGAGCACCTGCTGGATCCGCAGGCTCCACTGCTGGTCCCACGGTCGGGGCAGGCCAAGCGCCTCGTTCCAGGCGGGAAGCTGGATGGCGCGTGCCCTCGCATCGCGGCCCAAGGTCACGGCGAGCATCTCCAGGACGATCCGTTGGACGTTGTTCTCCGGTTGTGATTCGGTCAACCCCAGGGAGTTGACCTGAACCCCGTACCGCATCCGGAGCAGCTTCTCGTCGGTTACTCCGTAGCGTTCACGACCGATTTCCTCCCAGAGGATGGTCATGGCCCGCAACTTGGCATGTTCCTCCACGAACCTGATTCCGGCGTTGACGAAGAAGGAGATCCTGCCGAACACCTTGGGGAAATCGTCGTCGCTCACCTCACCTCGCTTGCGGACCTCGTCGAGGACCGCGATGGCAGTGGCCATCGAGTAGGCGATCTCCTGAACCGGCGTCGCCCCGGCTTCCTGCAGGTGATAGCTGCAGACGTTGATCGGGTTCCACTTCGGTATCTCGGTGACGGTGAAGGCGACCATGTCGGCTATCAGCCGCATCGACGGCCCGGGTGGGAAGGCGTAGGTGCCGCGCGAGAGGTACTCCTTGATGATGTCGTTCTGGGTCGTCCCCGCCAACTCGGACAGCGGCACCCCGGTTTCCTCTGCCACCGTCGCATACAGCGCCAAGAGCCAGGCGGCGGTTGCGTTGATCGTCATCGAGGTGTTCATCTCCCCGAGAGGGATGCTGTCGAGCAGCGCGTGCATGTCGGCCTTGTCGACCACCGACACCCCGACCTTGCCCACCTCTCCACGGGCGAGTTCGTGATCGGGGTCGTAGCCGGTCTGGGTCGGCAGATCGAAGGCGATAGAGAGGCCTGTCTGACCTTTCTCGAGGTTCTTGCGGTAGAGCTCGTTCGAGCGCCTCGCATCGGAGTGCCCCGCGTAGGTGCGCATCACCCAGGGGCGGTCGGGCTGGTCGAGATGGTGGCTCGGCATGTCCGTAATGGTAGGCGTGCTGGCGCCTCGGTGGCGGGATATCGAGGGCAATTCGGGGTCGTGAGGCACCGCTCCGTTCGGGCGTGGGGCGTGTTCGTGCAGGTAGGAACAGCCTTCTGGCTACCCTTTCCACGCTGATGAGACGAAAGACGACACTCCTGATCGCGATGGCAGCCTCGCTTGTCGGCGTCACGGCTGCGATCGCGGGTCCCGTGAACGTGGCCAAGTACCAGTTCAAGTCGAAGAGCGAGGTCCTCGCGTTCGTAAAGGCCAGCACGGGTAACTGTGCGAAGAAGTGGCGCAGCGACCAGTCGATGAGCATCAAGGCCGAGGGCGCGACCAAGATGTGCGCCTTTCGCAGCGGTGTTCTCGGCGACGCCACGGATGCGGCCCCGGATCAGGAAGTTGCCGCACAGGCAGCGCTCTTGCCCGCCACTCCGTCCAAGAAACGTCCGAGGATCTACGTCGGCGTCGGTGTTCGTTTCTCCAACAACGCCAGCTATCAGTTCCGTGTCTTCCCCACACGCCAGACCTGGCAACTGGTGAAGGACCCCAAGGGTTCCGCGGGTGCCGAGGTTCTGGCGAGCGGAAATTCGAAGGAGATCGTCCCGAAACTGGGTGCGGTCAACTACATCCTGCTCAGGGCTTTCGATCTGGGCCAGCCCGATACGACCATTCGCGTTGGGGTGAACGGCAAGTTCCTGCGTACCTACGTCGACTCGACCTCGTCTCAGGCCGATGGCCGCAAGACCGTGGTCATGGTCGGCGCCAAGTCCGGTAACGCCGGTGATGCGGTCGCCAGATTCGATCGCGTTTCGATTCGCGTTCCATTCCCCTTCCGGTAGGCGTTGGCTCCCGACACGCTCGAACGCCCCCTAGCTGCGGGTCCAGGGTCAGGTCTGGGTGGTGAGTGGGTGGTGATCGTGCTGAACGACGATCACAACACCTTCGATCACGTTGCGGCGACTCTGGCCAGGACCATCCCCGGGGTGTCGCTCGACAGCGGGTACGCCCTCGCCGATCAGATCCACACCAAGGGTCGCGCAGAAGTTTGGAGCGGCCCCCGAGAGCCTGCCGAGCACTACTGGGAGCAGCTCGAGTTGGCCGGCCTGACGATGGCTCCGCTCGAACGGCGCTGAGATCAGGACCGCTTGCTGCGCGGCGGGTCCTGCACGATCGTGTCCTTGCCCGGTCCGCCCATGATCTTGTCCTTGCCAGGTCCGCCGAGCAGACGATCGTCGTCGGGGCCGCCGCTGAGCAGGTCGCTGCCCGCACCACCGCCGATCAGGTCGTCTCCGAGCTCGCCGTAGAGTCGGTCATCGCCACCGTTGCCACTCATCAGGTCGTTCCCATCGCCACCTTCCAGGTAGTCGTTGCCTCCTCGGCCGAGTAGGTCGTCACGGCCACCCGACCCGAACACCCGATCGTTGTCGCCGCCTCCACGGAGGATGTCCCGTCTCGGCCCGCCGCGGAGCAGATCCTCTCCGGGACCTGCGTCCGGGACGAAGCAGAAGGCATCACCGCAGGAGACCCGATCTCTTCCGGCACCAGGGACGATTGCAGTCAATCTCCCCGTTCCGAAGCCCGGGAACTTCGCTGAGGCGAAGTCAGTTCCAACGCCTGTGAGATCGATCCGATCGCTTCCGGCGCCGGAGATGACATCGATCTCCGCAACCCGCCCGCAGGGAAGTGGGTCCCCAGCCAGGAGCTTCGGAACGCGACCGTTGATCACGACCTTTTCGTTCTCGTTGCAGCCGACGATGATGGACTCGGCCTTGGCGGTCCCTTGGATCACGAGCAAACGCTTGGAGAAGGTCGCCCCGACCCGTGCCTCGGCAACGGAGCTCACTCCCAGCGAGCCGAGGAGGCAGAGCCCGATCGCGACGAGCGTCATTCGGGCCGGTCGAGCGGGAGTCTCGGTGCGTGTAGCCATCACCAGATCAAACACGGCGGGCGGCGGAAAGTATCTGATCGCGGTAGACGCGCGAGCCGGTTACTCGGAGGCCAGCAGTTGGTGCCAGACCGGCAGGAGCGGCTTGTTGTACCAACTAAGGATCGACTCGCGCAACTCTCCGATCTCGTCGCTGTACCAGTAGCGCTCGAAATCGGCCTTGTCCTCCCAGATGCTCCCCTGACGGAAGTGGAGAGGGTCGTCCGTGTCCCGGGTGAGGTTCCACTCCTTCGCACCGAACGCCATAGCTCGTGCCGCAGCCGGCTCCCAAGCTTCGAACCAGCGATCGGCTCTGAAGGGGTGGATGTGCCATTCGATGTAACAGACGTACATTTGTCCCTCCCTAGGCTCCGACCTCTGCGCGGATGGCGCCGGGTCCGTCTACGGTTCGACCTTCCTGATCGTCGGCTGCGCCGACGAGAATCGAGATCTTGCCGAGGTGCTTGTTCTCGCGCATCAACTGGTGTGCTTCGGCCACGCCCTCGAATCCCATGGTCTGCCACAGGACCGGCCGGATCTTTCCTTCTGCCATCAGATCGTTCGCCTTCATGCACTCATAGGCGTTGGCGAAGTGGGAGCCCAGGATCTCCTTCTGACGCATCCACAGGTACCTCACGTCGAAGTCGAGCTCGTAGCCTGATGTCGCTCCGCAGATGATCACCTTTCCGAATGGCTTCACGGTGTAGACCGATGTCGGGAAGGTTGCCTTACCCACGTGTTCGAACACCACGTCTGGTGCGTCGCCAAGGATTTCCTTGACCCGCTTGGCGAACTCGCGCGATGCCTTGAATCGCTCCTTCTCCTCTGCGGGGGTCTCATCGCCGGTCCGCATCATCTCGGCGAACTCGTTGCGGTTGATGTAGTCGACCGCACCGAGCTCCTTCACCAACTCGCCCTTCTCGTCGGAGGAGACGACGCCGACGGCGTTTGCCCCGGACGCTTTGCACAACTGGATGGCGAAGACCCCGAGTCCTCCGGCGGCACCCCAGATCAGGACGTTGTCACCGGTCTGCATCTTCGCCCTCTCCATCAGCATCCGGTAGGCGGTGAAGTAGGTGAGACCATATGACGCCGCCTCCGCCCAGGACAGGTTCTGAGGGCGTGGCAGCAACTGCTGAGCCTGGACCTTGGTGAACTCCGCGAAGGAACCCCAAGTCGTCTCGTATCCCCAGATGCGCTGACTCGGGGCGGCCATCGGATCGAGTCCGTGCACCTCGACGTCCTCATAGGAGGCCTGATTGCAGTGGATCACCACCTCGTCGCCTGGCTTCCAGCGAGTCACTCCGTCCCCGACCTTCCAGACGATTCCCGAGGCGTCTGAGCCGCCGATGTGGTGGCCGTACTCGGGGTGGTCCCCGTAGCCGAACACCGAGACAGGTTCACCCAGAGCCGCCCAGACGTTGTTGAAATTCACGCCTGCGGCCATGACCCTGACCACGACCTCGAACGCTCCCGGCTCGGGGGTCTCTATCTCCTCGAGGGCAAAAGCATCCTTCGGCTCGCCTTCGCGCTCCGCCCGGATCACCCAGGCAGCCATCTTCTCGGGAAGCTCTCCCGGTTCGGTCTCGACCGTCGTGATCTCCGAAATATCTATCGCCATCTCATCTCGCTTACGGGTTGCAGGGACATGTGGAACCGCGATGTTATTCGACCGGGCGCCGGTCAGGTTTTAGGCCTCGGGGACGACCTCTACGATGGTCCCAATGGAAGATGCAATTCGCACAGACAGCCTGCTCGAGGGTCGACTCCGTGAGATCGAGCCAGACTCCGGCTCTCCTGACGGCCCCGCTGGCGGGCGGGTCGAGGTCGAAGGAGACGAGCTCCACGTGGAGTCGCTCGTGGTCTCCGATCCTCGGGCGGCGGAGATCGTCCGGGAGCGGGTAGAGCTCGGTGGCAGCGCGGAGGATCTGGTCCGGCGGGCGATCGAGATCGGCCTCCGAGCCCTGCAGGGAGCCGATACCGAGATCGAGGCGGCATACGTACGGTCGGAATTCGATCGCGTCGCCAGGCAGGTCAGCGAGAGTTTCGGCGGTAGAGCTGACGAGGTAGGTCGTCAGATGGAGGAGATCTTCAATCAGGCGGTCATGGGAGACGACAGCAAGCTCCAGGAGAACCTCTCCTCCCACGCCGATGAGATCGCCGAACAGATCGCGGCGAAGTTCGACCCCGACCGCTCGACAGCTGTCCAGCACGAGATGAAGGACTTGGTCAACGCTGAACTGCAGAGGTTGGTCCAGCACCTTTCGTCCGAGAACGAGCACAACCCGCTCCAACAGATCAAGGGAGAGGTACTCCGGACGGTCGAGCGGGAGTCCAAGGCTCAAGCCGACAGAGACAAGGAGACGACCCGGAGATTGGAGAGTCTGCAGCAGGAGCTGGTCAAGCTGACCGAGCGAGAGGATGCCCAGGCTCTGATCGACGAGGCCGAGGCAGCCGGTACGCGCAAGGGCCTCGAGTTCGAGGAGATGGTGCACGCGGCACTCGAGACCATCGCCAACAGCAGGGGCGATTCAGCTCGCCACACCGGCTCCGAACAGGCAGAGGGCGGCGGAAAGAAGGGGGACACTCTGGTCGAGGTCGGCGGCGCGACCCGTGAGTTCCCTCTCGGGAGGATCGTCTTCGAAGCCAAGGAGAAGCGCCTCAGCAAGCCGGCGGCATGGAAGGAACTCGATCAGGCGATGGATACCCGGTCAGCGGATTTCGCTGTCCTGGTCTGTGCTGGTGAAGAGCGGGTTCCGGCCAACACCGAGGAGCTGGTCGAATACGAGGGCAACAAGCTCTTCGTGGCCGTCGATCGTGACCAGCCTGGCGGGCTGTCTCTCGAGGTGGCCTATCGCCTCGCTGTAGCTCGGGTGAGCATGTCGAAGGACTCGACTCTCCGTCTCGATGCTGCAGCCGTTCGGGATGCGATCAGCGAGGCGCGCAACGCGCTCGATCAGGTTCGCACCGTCAAGTCCCACATCACTTCGGCCAGTACATCTGCAGAGCGAGCTTATGAAGCGGTGGAGAAGCTCGGCGACACAGTCAAGTCCCAGTTGGATCGGGTCGACGAGTTGGTCGCTATCGGCGAGGACGATCCGTCCGACGACGAGACGTCTCGCGAAGCCGCCTAAGGAAGGAGCAACTCCTGATTGGAGTTCCCTCTGGCGGGGCCGACGTTGAACACGTATTCCTCAAGTCCCGCGCCGCCAACCGCTATGGCGGAGTAGATCCCCGGTTGGAAGTCACCCTGCAGGTTCGCTGAGCCGCCTGGTTGGATCGTGTCGCTGCTGACCGGTGTGGGGCCCTCGATCGAGAGGGTCGCTGGATAGTCGGTGAGGTTCGCCACCGTGAAGTTGGCGAGACCGGCGCCGAAGTTCCTCGGGGATACCTGTACGCCCTTCGGTCCGATCCGCACGGATACCTCGATGCCTCGTGGCGGGCGGTCCTCGGTCGTGACCGTGTCACTTCCACAGCCTGCCAGAGCCGGGATCAGCACTGCGGCAAGGCCCAACGAGAGCAGGCGCGGGGTCAGGGCTCGAGGTGACACTGGGATAAGACTAGTGGAGGTCTCATCTGGCGCGCAGGGGCAACTCGACTACCTCTGCGGACGCTCCGTCATCTCCGATCTTCACCGTTGCCCCGGGCTCGGCCTCCCGCCTGACCAGCGCCAGCGCGACGGGTCCAATCGCCGGAGATACGCATGCCGTCGCGATCCTGCCGAGTTCGCGATCACTGCCGTTGATCGCCTCGCCGAACTGCGCCGGTCTCGAGAGCTTCAGACCTCTGAGCAGGCGGTTGGGACGACCCTTGTAATGAAGCCGGGCGACCGGCTCTTGGCCCAGGTAGCAACCCTTCTCGAAATCAACCGCTCGTTCGACGATGCCGCCCTCGGCGGGCATCACCGACCGGTCGAGTTCGAAGCCGAACCTCGGTCTCCCGGATTCCACCCTGAGGATCTCCGCCACTGTTTCCGGAACCTCGGTGAGCCCCATTCCCGTCAAAGTCGTCCGGAGTGACTCTGCGTGATCTCTCGCGCAGATCAGATCCACGCCATCCGGGGTGCCCAGAGCCCTGCATCCGACTCCGCCGAGCAACGTCTCCAGATGACGATCCTCCCTTCCCGCAGGAGCGGCGTCGAGGAAGGAACGGGTCGCGGGCCCGATCACCGAGATGACGGTTCGTTCTCCCGCTCGATCCCGCACCTCGACCTTGCGGCCGATCCGGTAGGTCTCGAGGTGGGAAGCGAGAGCTTCGATCGCATCTGCTTCGGCAACGAGCATGATCTCCTCGGGGCTGACCATCAGCACGCGACAGTCGGCGACTATGTGGGCCTTGCGGTCGAGCAAGGCCGCATACATTGCGCCCCCGGGTTCGAGCCGTTCGAGGTCGTTGGTCAGCTGGCCCTGGAGGAACTCGACCGCATCTGGTCCCACGACGTCGAGGCTCGCGAGCGTGTCGCGATGCACTACCCCCGCCTCCTCGGTGATCAAGCGGTAGCCCGCATCGAGTTCGATCTCATCGACGCTCGTGGCTGCGGACTCTCGTTGCTGCGGCTTCTCCTCCATCCTCGGAGATTCTACGCCCGCTCCGACGACGCTCGAGCATCAGAGGGCCTAACTAGACTGGTCGCGTGATCAGCGATACAGGAGCGGCATGAGGAATCCTCTCGAACGGCTGCGTACGCAGCGTGAGGGAAAGAGGGCCGACCGATCGGAGGAAGACTCGATCGAGGCGGTGCTCCCCGGAGAAGCAGCGGTGGCTCGGGCCGCAAGGCAGTCGCTCGACGGGGATCGGCAGGGCTTCGCGCGGATCTGGCCATTCCTCGGCCCTGCGTTCATCGCTGCAGTTGCCTACATCGATCCGGGTAACTTCGCCACCAACATCTCCGCGGGGTCACAGTTCGGCTACCTGCTGCTCTGGGTGGTCCTGATGGCGAACCTGATGGCGATGGTGGTTCAAACCCAGTCCGCCAAGCTGGGCATCGCCTCGGGTATGAACCTCCCCGAGGCCTGCCGAGAGAACTTCTCCCGCAAGACGAGCTTCCTGCTCTGGATCCAGGCTGAATTGGTTGCGATGGCAACCGACATCGCCGAGATCGTCGGCGCCGCGCTGGCGCTGAACCTGCTGTTCGGCATGCCGCTGCTCGAGGCAGCGGTGGTGTCCGGGGTGATCTCGTTTGCTGTCCTCGAACTGCAGCGTCGCGGTTTCCGGAGGTTGGAGGCCGGAATCGCCGGGATGGTCGGGATCGTGGTGCTCGGCTTCGCCTTCGAGATCATCGCCGCGAAGCCCGACGGCTCAGAGACGCTCCGAGGACTCTTCGTGCCAGGTTTCTCCGGCACCGAGAGCATCCTCCTGGCCAGCGGGATCATCGGTGCCACGGTCATGCCACACGTGATCTACCTGCATTCGGCCCTCACCCAGCGGCGTGTGGTGGGGCGAGACGAGACCGAGAAGAGGAAGATCCTCGGATTCGAGAGGGTGGATGTCGTGATCGCGATGGCGCTGGCGGGACTCGTGAACATCTCGATGATGGCCATGGCCGCCGCGCTCTTCTCGGGCGGGGAGTTCGGAGCGATCGATTCGATCGAGGGCGCCTATACAGGCCTCGGTGAGGCGATCTCGGACCAAGCGGCCACGATCTTCGGGGTGGCGCTGCTGGCCTCCGGACTCGCATCGGCCTCGGTAGGGACGATGTCCGGTCAGGTGGTGATGCAGGGGTTCCTCGACCGCCGGATCCCCCTCTATCTCCGACGCGGGATAACCCTCGCGCCGGCGATACTCATCGTCGCTCTGGGGGTGGCTCCGACCGACGCGCTGGTGATCAGCCAGGTCGTGCTTTCGTTCGGCATACCGTTTGCACTGGTGCCGCTCTTGGTGCTCTCGATGAGGAAGAAGGTGATGGGAGGCCTGGTCAACCCCCGATGGCTCTCGGGATTGGTGGGCCTGATCGTGACACCGATAATCGCCCTGAATCTCTTCCTGCTATTTCGACTGTTCGCCGGTTAGACGGCAGGGGTTAGGATTGTTCCTCGATGGCACTCGCAGATGACTTCAGGAAGGTGGTCGATTCACTGCCCGAAGGGTGGACCGACTTGTCTCTGGACCTGAGGATCTTCGACCCGGAGGACTACATCGATTCCGCGGTGTTGCTCTCACAGATCAATGCTCAACCTTATTCACGCTCCGAGTGGCACTGGCGTATCGACGTAGCCAGCAACTTCGGACATGCGGCCGCTGCCCAGACGGTTGCAGGGATACTCGACCGTCTGGATCGGGAGGGGATCAAAGGTGAATTGAAGGTTCGCGACGCTCAGGAGGGGAGGGCCGAGGTCGTCCAGATGTGGGGACGGCCCGAGAGCGTCCGCGAGGAGTTCCGCCACCGTCGCAGCCTCTGAGAGCATGGCGAGGATCGTCGTAGTAACCGGCGACCTGCTGTTCGGTTCGAAGATCCAGCAGGCTCTGATCGCAGCCGGATACGAGGTGGATCTCTCTGCGACTGTCGATCCGACCGCCGATCTGTTGGTGGTCGACCTTCCCGAGATGGGTGACCTCTCTGGTCTTGGGGATGTGTCTTGCCCGGTACTCGGTTACTACTCGCACGTGGATCCCGGTCCTCGTGATTCCGCGTTGGCCCTCGGCATCGCAAAGGCGGTGCCGAGATCGCGGCTGATCAGGGATCTCACCGAGTTGACCTCCGATCTCCTGGGCCCTCAGGGCAGCTGAGGACAGCCCGCGCCGGGAGGCGGGATCATCCCGTGCGCGGCAGCGGCGGTTTCCGGGGTCAACAGGCCCCCTTTCCTTGCCCATGCGATCCACTCGCTGACGGCTCTGGGGTCGATCGAGACCGTGTCGGTTACCGCCCCTCCAGCCAGGAGCGCTTCCAGTTGCGCCGTCTGGGAGCTTCGTTCGAGGCCGGGATTGGCCTCGAGCAGGAACCCGAGGCCTTCATCCGGGTCATCGCGGGTGAGAGAGTATCCGCGCGACAAGCCCCTCGAGAGCGAGCAGGCCAGAGGTGAGTCTGGGGCGATCTCTCGTGAGTCGAGTGCGAGCAGCAGTTGCGGGTAAGCGGGGGCGCCATAGCGCTGGATCCGTAGCTCCTTGGTCGGGATCCCCGCCCGCTGCATCTCTACACCCTCGGCATTCCAGAATGCCGTTGCGGCATCCAGGCGCCCGCCGCTCAGCGCGGCGACCGCACCGAAACCGACATTGATCGTGTCGACGTCCGACCTCGCGAGGCCTTGAGCCTCGAGGATCGTGTCCAGCACCAAGTCGTCGGCCGGGGTGCCAGTCACGCCCACGGTTGCGCCCTCGAGATCGACCTGCGGCGTGCCGGTCTCTCCCGGTCCGATGATCACGGCAGCCAATGGCTTCTGGACTACCGCCGCGATGGCGACGAGCGGTAGACCCTGACTCCTTGCAGTTGCGAGATCGGCGATATCCATGACCGCGAAATCCGTCCTGTCCGCGCCGAGCAGTTTTGCCACCTCGGCGGAGGAACCTGGCTGCCTGATCGTGAGGTCGATCCCCTCTTCTCCGAGTGCACCGCTTCCCGCTGCTGCGTAGATCCCGGTGTGAACTGCGTTGGGCCGGAAATCGAGGGTCAGCAGCGCCCCGCGCTGGCGGGGCGCGTCCGGTTCTGCGCCCCCGCAAGCCTGCAGCACCGCCAAGCCGACCAGGGCCGCCAGCAACGCGACCATGAATCTCACGCCTTGACCATATTGGTTTCACGCATCCGTGCTGTGACGCGTATACACTGCGTCGGGTCCAGCGTGGCAGTTCCTCGCGGGGCTCGAGAGACCATCTACTCCAAGGAGGAGAACGACTGTGCAGAGCAAAGGATTCGGCGCCTACATCGGAGAGTTGCTTGGCACTCTCATTCTGACCTTCATCATCACCAGCACCATCGTGCTCTACGTGGCGGTTGGTCAGAACGCATCCTTTGGTTCGGACTTCGCGGTGGTCGGGCTCACCAGCGCCTTCGTGCTCTTCATCCTGATCGCGAGCATCGGGGTGGCAAGCGGTGGCCACTTCAACCCTGCGGTCACCACTGCATTCATGGCGCTTCGCCGGATGGATCCGGTCGATGGCGCCGTGTACATCCTCGCGCAGCTTTCCGGGGGCGTCCTCGGCGCATTGCTGACCAAGTGGTTCCTGCTGGACGAAGGGCGTGCCGCCGATTACGGTGCAACCTCTGTCAGCCCTCTCCTCGGAGGTGACTTCCCGGGCATGGTCCTCGAAGGCATCGGGACCTTCCTCCTCGTGATGACCGTCCTGGCCTTGGCTCTCAACCCCGACGCCCGCCGTTGGGCCCCGCTTGCAATCGGAGCGGCCTACGGGATGGTGGAGATGGTCCTGATTCCCCTCACCGGTGGAGCGGTCAACCCCGCTCGCTGGTTCGGCCCGGCTCTCGTGAGCGGCGACTGGGGCGGTGTATGGCCCTACCTCGTCGGTCCGATCCTCGGAGCGGTGCTGGCGGTGGTCCTCTACAAGTTCGTGATCGAGAAGGCCAGCGGGCCCGATCAGGAACTGGCCGATGAGCTGGCCCCACGCGGTCCGGCTCCGCCAGCAGGTGAGGCACCGCACCTTCGCCAGGAGCATCAGGGTGGTCAGCCGCCCGCTTCTCCTCCTGGCGGCATCGTAGGAAGCTAGTCAGAGCGGGGGCGAGGGCGCCCCTGCGGTAGCGTCCCTTCGGTGCGAAGGGTCACATACTCACGCAACTACACGCTGTCGCTGTCTCGAACCTGTCAGTGCTTCTGTAAGTACTGCTCGTTCGCGACCCATCAGGCCCATCTGTACGCACCGCAGGAGGTCGAGCGTCGGCTCGACGACGCGGTGCGACGGCGGTGCAAGGAGCTGCTGATCCTCACCGGTGAGCGCCCCGAGGTCAACGCGGAGGTGGCCGAAAGGCTCTCCCTCTGGGGGCACGAGGACTTCACCTCTTACGTCGCCTGGACTTGCGAGCGTGCGATGGAGCGGGGGCTCCTGCCCCACACCAACATCGGCGTCATAGGCCGTGAGGATCTGATCAGGCTCCGTGAGGTGACTGCCTCGCAGGGACTGATGCTCGAGTCCGTCTCCGAGGACCTGATGGAGACGGTCCACGCAGGGTCTCCCACCAAGCATCCCGCGCCGCGTATCGAGATGATCGCGACGGCGGGTGAACTGAGGATTCCCTTCACCACCGGGATACTCGTGGGCATCGGTGAGAGCGCCGACGAGCGCCTCGAATCGCTGAAGGCGATCGCGGGACTCAACGAGCGGTTCGGTCACATCCAGGAGGTGATCCTCCAGAACTACGTACCGCATCCTCGTTACTACGACCAGGACGTAGCGGAGATCGCGGACTCCTCGGCTCGACGGAGATGGTCAGGCGTCGATGCGGGTCTGCAGCAGTCTGAATCCGTGGAGCGCCCTGAATGGGCTTCGGAGGTGACGCTCGACGAGATGGTCGAGTTGGTAGCCGCCTGCCGGGCGCTGATGCCTGAGGTTGGAATACAGATTCCCCCGAACCTCGCCGACTGGTGGCCCGAACTAGTCGATGCCGGTGCGACGGACCTCGGCGGTCTGTCGGCCAACGGCGATCACATCTCGCCCGAGGAGGCGTTCCCGAGCCCCCGAGAGGTCCGCGCGAATCTCGCACCGAGGGGCTATGCGGTGGCGGAGAGGCTTTGTGCCTACCCACAGTTCCTCGACCCCCAGTGGATGGAGCAGGGAGTACTCGATCTCGTCAAGTCCCGCTATTGGAGCTTCATTCCCCGACAGGGATCCGGACGGTCCCTCAACTCCGCTGATGCCAACTCCGTCCTGGCTTCGGCTGCCATAGAGAAGGGACGAGAGGGGGAACGTCTCAGCGAGGATGAGCTCGCTGCTCTCTTCGCCGAGACCGATCCGGAGACGATCGAGCAGATGCGCGTCGCCGCCGACGAGCTCAGAGCCGACCTTGCAGGGGATCTGGCGACCTTCGTGATCAATCGGAACATCAACTTCACCAACGTGTGCATCGTCGGTTGTGCCTTTTGTGGCTTCGGCCAGGGGAAGCGCTCACCCGAGGCCTACACCTTGGATGAGGGAGAGTTCGTCGACCGTATCGAAGAGGCGCTGGAGTTCGGTGCGACCGAGATCTGCATGCAGGGGGGCATACACCCGGAGTACCAGCTTCGGGACTACGGACGCTGGCTTACCGTTGCGAAGGAGACGGCTCCCGACATCCACCTCCATGCCTTCTCACCGATGGAGATCGACCACATGTGTGAACGAGAGGGCAAGGACCCGGTGGAGATCTTCGAGTACCTGATCGACTGCGGACTCGGATCGACGCCCGGAACTGCAGCCGAGGTGTTGGTGGATGGAGTACGCGATCGGATCTCACCCAACAAGCTCCCGGTCGAGAGATGGGTGGAGATAATCGAGGCGTCTCACTCGGTTGGACTGCGGTCCACTTCGACGGTGATGTTCGGCCACATCGAGGAGCCACGCGAACTGGCGCGGCACATAGGCGTGATCCGAGAGGTCCAAGAGAGGACCGGTGGGATCACCGAGTTCGTGCCGTTGAGTTTCATACCGTTCAACACCTTGCTCGGTCGCACGCATGGCGTGGAGGAGATATCCATGGCCGAGAACCTCAAACACACTGCAGCATTCCGCCTCGGGCTCGGGCGTTCCGTGGTGAATCTCCAGGCGAGTTGGGTGAAGATGGGCCTCGAAGGCGCTACTGAAGCATTGCGGTGGGGAGTGAACGATCTCGGGGGCACCTTGATGGAGGAGAACATCTCGCGGATGGCTGGATCCCAGCACGGAACTCGGCTCGAGCCCGAGGACCTGATCGGCGCGGCTCGCCGGGCTGGCCGGAAGCCAGCCCAGAGGACCACCCTCTACGAGGTTCTGGAGACGTACTGAGCGCCTCCTCTGGTTTCAGCGGAACAGGTCCTCGGCTTCGGGTCTCTGCAGCACCGAGGCACCCGGTCCGTCGTCGTCTGCGACCAGATGCCCCAGTCCTGAGATCACTGCGCCAGGCACGTGTGAGTCCTTCTCTCTGATCAGATCCGCCACTCCGGCAAGGTGATCAGCCGTCGCGATGGCGGTTGCGCTCAGCTTTCGGCCCTGCGTGTCGCTGCGTCCCTCCCAGTCGTCGAGCGGTTCGATCCCTGCGCAGCCGATCGCGACCTCGGCCTGACCGAGTCGCCACGCACGACCGAAACTGTCGGCGATCACCACCGCGGGCCTCTCGCCGGAAGATGCCTCTATTCCGGATCTGATCCGGCGGGCCGAGGCATCCGCGTCCTCCGGGAGCAGGCAGACCGTTTCAGCGTCCGGCAAATTCGACGAGTCGATGCCCGCGTTGGCACACACCCATCCGGAATTCGTCTCGACGATCAGTCTGCCCGGAGTCGCCCGGAGGACCTTCCGGCTCTCGGTCAAGACCAGCTCGACCAGGCGTGGGTCTCGTCCGACCTGCTCGGCGACGCGCGTTGCCTCCTCTCCCGGCTCGACGTCGTCGAGACGCCTCACCCTTCCCTCTGCCTTGGAGACGATCTTCTGAGAGCAGACCACGATCTCGTCGCCGGTTGGTTGGGAACTGGAAGCGATCAGCGCGCCGAGGTCATCTCCCTCCGATATCTCCGGAAGCCCCGCGAGTGGCCGGACCTCGATCCGTCGACTGTCGTCGAGATCCGTGATCAGGCCGGAGGAGGTGTGGGGTAGCGATCGGTCAGACCGACTACCGACTCGTCGTCCTCGGTCGGCTCTCCGCCGACCTCCCACAGGACACGTGCCGCACGTGGCGAGCGCTCGGGGCTGACCAGAAGCGCTTCGCGGAGATAGGCGAGGTCCTCTGGCGTGTCGAGGTCATGGGCGAGGCCCTGGATTTCCTCGAGTGCGAAGCTCACGCCGGATGCCCTCGCGCGACCGGTATGTCGGATGAGGCTTTCAGAGCCGAAAGCTGGCTCGAAGCAATCGGGCGGAGTGAGGATCAGAGCGTTGGTGCCGGAGTGATCATGGTCTGGAACGATCAGCGCGGCGCGCGGGGTTCGGCCCAGGTGTGCATCGAACTCGCCCGGATCGAAGAGCGGGCAGTCGGTCGGGAGCACGGCCACACGCTCGAAGTCGCCGGCGACCGCGTCGCGGATTCCACGTGCCGCGGCATCCGAATGTCCCGGGTCTTCCGCAAGCGAGAGAACGTCGATACCGACCCATTTGGCGTGCCTCACCACCTCCGAGTCAGAGGTGACGATGAGCACATCGTCCACCGTCTTGCAACGGCGGACCTTGATCATCATGTCGAGGAATAGCTCCTCGGCGAGTCGGGCCCTGTCGGCAGCAGAGATCTCGCCCGCGAGTCGCTCGTGGGCACGGCTGAACTCCTTCACGGGGAGGATCGCCAGGGTGCGAAGTCGTTCTGCTCCGAACATTCCGTTCGAAGGCTAGCGAGGGGCGGTCCTCGCCTTGGCAGATCGCGCCCCATTTGGCGACCCGATCCAGATCAGGCGAGAGTCTCGGAGAGTTCGATCAGGGAGCGCGCGAGCTCCTGTCGATCCGACGCACTCTCCATCAGCGTCTTGCCTCGATAGAAGGGAGGATCCTCCAGGTCTTCTGCTGGGTCGTCATCGTCGCAAACCAGTGCGGTGAGGAGCCCTTCATAGAGGGATGCGACACCCGAGGCATCGACCGGCCGACCGAGCGCCCTCAGGCACTCCTCGGTCGGTCCTTTGATCGACCTGCCGGCGATCAGGGGACTGACGGCGATGACTGGTGCGGAGTCCGATTCCAGAGCCGACCGCAGGTCGGGTATCCCCAGGATCGGGCCGATCGAGAGCACGGGGTTCGAGGGGCCGATCACGATGAGGTCAGCCTCTGCGAGGGCGCTCAGGACCTCAGGCGTGGCGTTCGCTTCTTCGAGGCCCTCGACGTTCACCTCCTCGATCGGATCAGAGCCTCCATCGGCGATCAGATACTGCTGGAGGCTCCGCCAACCCGCACCCGTCTTGATGCGCGTCCGGATCGGTGTTTCCGTGGCTGGGAGGACGGATGCGGTCACCCCCAGGGCCGAGGCGATCTGCGCTTGCGCGGCGGTTCGCGTTCCGCCCTCGGACACGAAGGTGGATCGGTAGATACAGGTGGCGAGATCCCGATCGGAGATCCGAAACCAATCGGGCGCGCCCAGCAAACCGAGACGATCGAAGACCGTGAAGGTGTCACCGGCTATTCCCCAGCCACGCTCCTCGTCTATCTGTCCAGCCAGCCAGTAGGTGATCAGGTCCGGGTCCGGCGATACGTCGATCCCGAGCACCATCTCGTCATCTGCGGGATTCGCGATGACCGAGAGATTGCCGCCGATCTCAGCCTGGAACCCGGCCGCGAGCTTCGCGCCGCCGGTTCCGCCCGCCAGCAGTGCGACCCGCGGGGAGTCGCTCAACTCCAGTGGTCTCCGTCTGGAAGCCCGGTGATCCTGATGCCCGAATGGGTCTTGTAGCGCCCGTTGATCGAGATCAGAAGCGGTGTGAGCGATTCGGTGATTCGAGACGTCTCCAGTGCACCTGCATTCACCGGTCGCAGGCCCGGGATCAATCCGATCAGTTCAGCGACTACGGCCTTGTCGGCCTTGCGGTCGCCGCAGATGAGTGTGTCCTCGTCGAACTCATCCCCGTCCGCGAGGGACTTTGCGCTCACCGTATGCAGAGCGGAGACGACGGTGACGCCGTCGGGGACCATCTCCTGCGCCTGTTCAGCTGCTGAGCCCTGCCAAACCCCGAGCAGTCTGGTGGCTTTACCCGCGACCGCCGCGGCAAGCGGAACCGTGCAGTCGACGAGGATCTGACCTGGCGAGAGATGCTCCTTCAGGTTGGTCAGTGTCTCGGACTGCGCCCGGAACGGAACGGCGAGGAAGAGGACCTCACCACGCTTCGCAGCCTCTTCGTTTGAAAGCCCTTCGACGCTCGAGCCGGGGACCTGCTCCACTGCGCGCGCTGCAGACTCCACTGCTCTTTCTGCATCGCGGGAGCCGATGGCAACGGAGAGACCGGCCCGCGCGAAGGCGAGCGACAGTCCGAATCCGAGGGCACCCGTTCCACCGATTATCGGGACGGTCCTCATCTCTTCGGCTGGTGCGGGAGGATTCATCACGGGGCGAGTCTAGGCGCTGAGGACCGACTTCGGCAGCCGGACTATCCTCTCCGCAGATGAGACTCGAAGGGCGTAGAGCGATGGTCACGGGTGGGGCGCAGGGAATCGGCGCAGCGATCGCTGAGCGCCTCGCGGCCGAAGGCGCGACGGTTGCGATCGGGGACCTGAAAGACGATCTGGCCGCAGAGGTGGCAGAGCGAATCGGGGGATCGGCAGGGGAGTTGGATGTGACCTCGACCGAGTCGGTATCTGGTTTCGTGGCCGAGCACGGTCCATTCGAGATCCTCGTCAACAACGCCGGAACCGACGAGTTCGGATTCTTCACACAGACGACCCCCGAGCAGTGGGAGCGGGTGATGGCGGTCAACCTCGGCGGAGTGTTCGCTTGCACCCACGCGGTGCTGCCAGCGATGCAGGAAGCTGGTTACGGGCGGATCCTCTCGATCGCCTCGGAGGCCGGCCGTGTCGGATCGAAGGGTTCGGCCATCTATTCCGCCGCGAAGGGAGCGGTCATCGCCTTCATGAAGGTGATCGCCCGGGAGAACGCCCGCTACTCGATCACCGCGAATTCGATTGCCCCCGGACCGATCGAGACGCCCTTGCTTATGCAGGCCACCGAATTCGGCGAGATGGGGCAGAAGCTGATCCAGACCATGCGGGATTCGACCCAGATGAAGCGACTCGGAACGCCTGAAGAGGTCGCCGCGGCCGCTGCCTTCCTGGTTTCGGATGATGCCTCCTTCGTGACCGGGGAGACGCTCGGCGTCTCCGGCGGCCTGGGGATGATCTGACGCCGCGTGGTGTCCGTGTTCCCGGACAAGGTTTCGATACGCGAGGTGGGCCCGCGGGACGGCTTCCAGAACGAGCCTGAGACGATTCGGACCGAGGACAAGTTGAGGCTGATCGGGTTGCTCCTCGATTCGGGTCTCCGGAGGATCGAGTTGACATCGTTCGTCCGCAGCGACGTGATTCCGCAGCTCTCGGACGCCGAGGAGGTGCTGTCGGCTGTCGAACCGCGGGACGGAGTCGTCTACTCCGCTCTGGTCCCCAACCTGCGCGGGTTGGATCGGGCCCTCGGGTTCAGCGACAAACTGGGAGAGGTGAGTTTCTTCTGCTCGGCGACCGAGTCACACAACAGAGCCAACGTCAACCGCAGCATCGATGAGTCACTCGGAGAGTTGGAGCAGGCGGTCGCCAAGGCTGCGGAATCCGGTTTGCGCTGCGTGTCGGTGATATCGGTCAGCTTCGGCTGCCCCTACGAGGGCAGGGTGGACCCAGAGACCGTCTTCGGAATTGCCGAACGTCTGGTTGCGGCTGGCTGCGACGAGATCGGCTTCGGCGATACCACGGGTATGGCCAATCCTCTTCAGGTCGGTGAGTTCTTCGTCTCGGCGAGCGAGCGTTTGGACGGCACCGAGCTCACTGCCCACTTCCACAACACCCGAGGGCAGGGCCTCGCGAATGCCCTCGCCGCACTGGAGGCAGGTGTGTCTTCGTTCGAGAGCTCATTCGGTGAACTGGGGGGCTGCCCTTTCCCGCCGGGGGCCACGGGGAACATCGCGACAGAGGACCTGGTGGGCATGTTGGGGGAGATGGGTATCGATACGGGGGTCGACCCGGGTGCGGTGGTCACGGCCTCGTCAGCAGCTCAGGAGATATTGGGTAGGCCCCTCGGCTCTCATGTCCTCACAGCTGGACCGGTCGATTGGACTGGACCCGAGCGGTCTCCGGAAGCGTGAAGGTCTAGATTCTCCTCAGCACATGCTCAGCGATCAATTCAGGCAGGCCGCAGAGGCGAAGGACTTCTCCAAGATGGAGGATCTCTTCACGGAGGACGTCGTCTTCCGCAGTCCGGTCGTGTTCAAGCCCTACGAGGGCAGAGAGGCGCTCGGTCTGCTTCTCTCCACGGTCTCGCAGGTATTCGAAGACTTCCGCTACACGGATCAAGTGGAAACCGGGAGTTCGGCGGTGCTGGTCTTCAAGGCCCGGGTCGGCGAGCGCGAGGTCGAGGGGGCGGACTTCCTCTATTTCGACGACGGCGGCCAGGTGGAGGAGATGATGGTGATGATTCGGCCGCTCAGTGGAGCGATGGCGCTGGCGGAGGCCATGAAGGCACGGCTCGAGGCTGCGGGCGTGATCTGAGTTGGCGATTCCGGAGACCTGGATCTTGCATGAATACTTCTAGCCAGACACTCGTTTCCGTTTAGGATTGTCCAGGCAATGGCCGTAGATCAGACAAGTCTCGATCGCATCAGGAACGCCTCGTTCCCGACCGTACGTCGGGGATATGACAAGGGCGAGGTGGAGCGTTTCCTCACCAAACTGGCCGACTGGCTCGAGACCGGCGCGGGTGACGAATCGCGGACCGACGCGGTAAAGCGCGAGCTGGAACGCATCGGTCAGCGGACTTCGGCGATCCTCGCTCAAGCAGAGGACAGCGCGAGTCAGATCCGGCAGGAGGCTGAATCCGAGGCTGCCGACCTGCTCACCCGCGCAAAGCGCGAGTCGGAGAGCCTCCTTGCGAAGGCGAAGAAGACCTCTGGCGATGCCGCGAAGAAGGCCGATCAACTCCAGTCCGAGAGCAAGAAGAAGGCTGAGACCGAAGCCAAAGCCCTGATCGCGAAAGCGAAGGCCGAGGCCGATGAGATCCTCGAAGATGCCGCCCAACGCAAGAGCGACATCGAATCCGTGATCGACGATCTCTACGAGAGACGTGACGAGACGGTCGCCGACCTCGAGACTCTCGCGTCGAAGCTTGGAGAGACCGCGAAGGAGCACGCTGGCGGTAACGGCTCTGCGGCTAAGCCGAAGGCCGGCACTGCCAAGCAGAAGGCTTCCGCCAAGTCCAAGTCCTGAGCGGCCGGTTCGAGATGAACGATATCCGGGGTGCTTCCGAGGCGGCAATCGGCGGCGGTCCTGCGCATCATCGCGAAAAGGTCGCAGGCCAGGGGAAGCTGCAGGTCCGTGAGCGGATCGCCGCTCTCCTGGACGAAGGGAGTTTCTCCGAGTCGGCGCTGCTTGCCAACTGGGAGAAGGAGGGACTCGGAGCGGATGGCGTGGTCTGCGGTCTCGGGAGGATCAGCGGTCGCACGGTGGCGGTCGTGGCCAACGATCCCGCGGTGAAGGCAGGCTCATGGGGAGCCAAGACGGTCGAGAAGATCCTGAGGACCCAGGAGGACGCGATACGTCTGCAGGTGCCGATCATCTACCTGGTCGATTCCGCCGGTGCTCGGATCACGGATCAGGTCGAGATGTTCCCCGGCCGTCGTGGTGCAGGGAGGATCTTCCGCAACCAGGTCAGGATGTCCGGCCAGATCCCACAGATCTGCCTCCTCTTGGGGCCGAGCGCTGCCGGCGGCGCTTACATCCCGGCATTTTGCGATGTCGTGGTGATGCACGAAGGGAACGCAGCTATGTATCTCGGTTCCCCCCGGATGGCGGAGATGGTGATCGGCGAACAGGTCACCCTCGAGGAGATGGGTGGAGCGAAGATGCACACGACTGTCTCGGGGTGTGGCCACTTCCTGGTCGGCAGCGACGAGGAGGCCATTGCGCTTGCCAAGCGCTACCTCACCTACATGCCTCAGAGTTGGGATGGAGAGCCTCCTGCCGCACCCCCAGCCGAGCCATCGGCTGGCTCTTCTCCGTCCGAGATAGTTCCGGACGACGAGAAGACTCCGTTCGACATCAAGGACCTGATCGAGTCACTCGTGGACGCCGAGTCCTTTCTGGAAGTCCAGGAAGGCTGGGCTGGCGAGATCGTGGTCGGGCTTGCCCGCCTCGACGGGAAGGTCACGGGCGTCGTGGCAAATCAGCCCAAGGTCAAGGGGGGAGTGCTCTTCGTCGATTCCGCAGACAAGGCCGCGCGATTCATCGAGACCTGCGACGCCTTCAACCTCCCCCTGCTCTTCCTCGCCGATGTGCCTGGATTCATGATCGGCAGGGAGGTGGAGCGTCAGGGGATCATCCGACACGGTGCGAAGATGATCAGTGCGGTTTCAGGGGCCCAAGTGCCGAAGATCTCGGTGGTCGTCCGTAAGGCCTATGGCGCAGGCTTGTATGCCATGGCCGGCCCGGCGTTCGACCCTGACTGTTCGCTGGCACTGCCAGGGGCTCAGATCGCCGTGATGGGTCCAGAAGCGGCAGTCAACGCCGTCTTCTTCAATCAGATCGCCGAGATCACCGATCCCGACGAGCGTGCACGTTTCGTCGAGCAGAAGCGCGAGGAGTACGCCGCTGACATCGATCTCCTCCATCTCGCCTCTGAGATGGTGATAGACGCCATCGTCGAGCCAGCTGCTCTGCGTGAGGAGTTGATCCGCCGCTTCTCGATGGCCGCATCACGTGGCCGGGATGACCCCCCGCGGAATCGCGCGATCACACCGGTCTGAGGAGCGCTGCACCTCAGCTCTCGGTCGGCGGGATGAAGAAGTCGAGTGCTTCCGGATTCGAGAGGGAGTCACGACTGACCGCGCGGGCCGGGTCCTCTCCCATCAGGATCCGCTTCACGGGAACTTCGAGGATCTTCCCGGACAGCGTCCTCGGGACCTCCCGTATCTGAGTCACCTCATCTGGCACGTGGCGGGGCGAGCAGTGCTGTCGGATCGAGTCACGTATCCGCTTCCTCAGATCCTCATCCAGTTCTCGGTCTTCTCCGAGCACCACGAACAGTGCCAGCCAGCCCTCGGTTCCCTCTCGCGGTAGATCCACCGCGAGGACATCGGTGATCTCAGGGATGCGTAGGGCAGCCGAGTAGATCTCGCTGGTTCCCATTCGAACTCCCTGCCGGTTGATCGTGGAGTCGGACCTCCCGTAGATGATCGCGGTACCTCGCGATGTGATCTCGATCCAGTCACCGTGCCGCCAAACGCCTGGGAACATCGAGAAGTAGCTGTCTCGATACCGACTACCGTCCGAGTCTCCCCACAGGTAGAGGGGCATCGAAGGCATCGGTTCGGTGACTACCAACTCGCCGACCTCATCCGTCAGCGGCTCTCCATCCTCGCTCCAGGCTTCGACGGACGCTCCGAGCGATCTGTCTTGAAGCTCTCCCGCATAAACCGGCAGGGTCGGTACGGCGCCGACGAACGAGGTGCAGACGTCGCTGCCGCCACTGGTGGAGAAGAGCCAGAGGTCGGAGCCGAGTTGTTCGTAGAGCCAGCGAAAGCCTTCCGGGGAGAGAGGTGAGCCGGTGGAACCGATCGAGTCGAGTGCTGAGAGATCCCTGCCGTCTCGGAGCGGGACTTCCGCCTTCATACAGGCAGCGATGAAGCTCGCGCTGGTGCCGAAGCAGGTGACGCCAGTCTCGGCTGCCAGATCCCAGAGGCGCCCGAGATCCGGATATCCCGGGTTGCCGTCGTAGAGCACGATCGCGGCCTCGGTTAGGAGGCCGGAGACGAGGAAGTTCCACATCATCCAGCCGGTGGTCGTGAACCAGAAGAAGCGATCACCCCGCTTCAGGTCGTTGTGGAGGTGGAGCTTCTTCAGGTGCTCGATCAGGATCCCGCCCTGCCCCTGGACGATCGCTTTCGGCAGGCCGGTAGTCCCCGATGAGTAGAGGACCCAGAGAGGGTGTGAGAACGGCACCCTCTCGAAGGTCAGATCGGCTCCTTCTCCGGACTCGAGCAGATCTCCCCAGGCGGTAACCGGGAGAGTCCCGATCTCCTCCACCCGCCTCGTCGGGTCGAGATAGGGGCAGAGCACCACGTGTTCGAGGCTCTCCATCTCCTGACAGATGCGCTCCACCTGCTCCAGCCGGCCGAAGTCCTTGCCGCCGTAGCGGTATCCATCGACGGCGAAGAGCACCTTGGGCTCGATCTGAGCGAAGCGATCGACCACGCTCGACTCTCCGAAGTCAGGCGAGCAGCTCGACCAGACGGCGCCGATCGAGGCTGTCGCGAGGAATGCGACTACCGCCTCGAGGGAGTTGGGCAGATAGGCGACGACCCGGTCCCCCGATTCCACGCCGAGGCTCCGCAGACTCGCGGCAATCGCAGCCACCTGAGCGCGAAGCTCACCCCAGGTAACCTCCGTCGTCTCCCTGGTCTCTGACGTATGGATGATCGCCAGATCCGAATCGTCCTTGCCACGGAAGATGTGTTCCGGATAGCTCAGTCGGGTCCCTTCGAACCATCGCGCTCCCGGCATTGTTCGATCGGTCAGCGCGGGTCCTTCACCGTCGGCGTCGATCTCGAACCACTCCCAGAGGGATTCCCAGAATCCCTCGATCTGTTGGACGGACCAGGACCTGAGATCCGCGTACTCGGGGAAGTCGAGGCCGCGGGTTTCCTCCAGCCATCTGGTGTACGCGGTCAATTGTGCGGAGTCGATTCGCTCGGCAGAGGGCTGCCAGAGCGGCGTCGGTTCGGAGCTCATCCGCTCGCTCCAGCGCGCCGCCCGACATCCTCAGATGGTTCGGCTCCAGCGTCGATCCTTCGGATCAGACCCTCCGCCGTGTCGACGGCATGTAGCAACACCGCGGGATCCACGGTGACCGCGAGGTCCGCCATGGTGCTTCGCCACGGCTGGGGCAGGCCCCCCTCGAGGGCCGTGAGTGTGACAGCGTCAGCTCCCGCCGAGTGGGCGGCCACTGCGTCGCCACTGACCGGCTCGGGGGCCGACGGAATCTCGCTGAGACAGGCTGTCAACCTGGAGGGGGGCTGAATTCCCACTCCGGCGCCTTGCGAGGATCTGAAACAGACGACCCCCGAGCCCACCGACTGCATCTCGACCACGGTGGTGTGGCGGCCGGGATCGCGCAGTCCTCGGTCGGCGAAGAACGCCTTCATACCTTCCCCGAAGCAGGTGGATCCTCCCGTGAAGACGATCCAGACATCGGTGCGGTTCGGAGGATCGGCGCTCAGACGACGGGCGAGTTCCAGACACGCGGTGGCTCCCGATGCATTCTCGGAGGCGCCCGGACTCGGCTTCGCCAGCGCGGAATCGATCAAGAGGAAGGCAACGATGGCCAGGATGACGGTGGGCACGATCTGGACGATCGTCAACCAGACCGGATCGAAGCCTGCGAGCCTCGCCCCGATCAACGGCATCAGTGGCGTCAGTCCGGCCCAGAGGAGGACTCGGTAGATTCCCAGCCGTGTGCCGACGGCGCCGGGCAGTCGGCGGCGCAGATCGAAAGCGCGGGCACCCTTGACCCAGCCCGTCCGCGGGACATCACAGCCCGCAACGAGGATGATCCGCTCTGCTGCATCGGGGTTTTCTCCGATCGAGATCACGTTCTGCGATCCACGTCGGAACAGGAGCCTCCGCAGCAGGTAGAACCGGGAGGAGAGGTCGAGGTAGCAAGAGGCGATCACCAGCAGGAGCAATCCGAATCCGATCGGCGCGTTGTAGGCGGAGATGACACTCGAGAGAGCGCCGAGGATCGCGTGCAGGGCCTGCACGGCCTCTGCGCTGCGGTGCACGTAGATGGCCTGAATCTCCGTCGAGCGGCCCAGTTGTCTCAGGTTGTCTCTGAGCAGATTCGCCGCCCGACGCTCGGCATCGGTTCCGGGGGCGCGGCCTTCAATTGCCACCAGCGAATCGATTTCCCTGTCGACCATGGTGGGGATTATCGCCCCGTCAAGGGGAGTGGTGTCGCGTCTATGGTTGCTCTGCCGGCCGGAGTGGCGGAACTGGCATACGCGACGCACTCAAAATGCGTTGCCCGTAAGGGCTTGTGGGTTCGAATCCCACCTCCGGCACCTCAGTTTCGAGACGACCTGCGATAGCGTCGCTGCCATGTGCGGGAGGTACACGCTCACCGATCCCGATCCGCAGGCGTTGCGGATGCGGTTCGAGTTACCCGGGGACTCGATCATCGATCAGCCCGCTCGCTTCAACATCGCGCCCACCAGTGAGGTGCTCGCGGTGAGGCGAGTGCCGGGATCCGCGGATGAGGCACCGGTCAGGGAATCAGGCCTGCTCAGGTGGGGATTGGTTCCGTCCTTCGCTGATCCGGCCACCTTCGACCGGCTGTTGATCAACGCCCGTTCCGAGACGGTCGCATCGAAACCGGTATTCCGCGAGGCCTTCGAGAGCGGACGCTGTCTGATCCCGGCAGACGGCTTCTACGAGTGGCAGAAGACCGAGACAGGGAAGCGACCACACTTCTTCTCGTTACCGGGAAGGGATCTGTTCGCCTTCGCGGGGATATCGTCGCGGGCTGAATCCGCGGACGGCAGCATCCTGACCTCTTGTGCCCTTCTGACCTGTGAGCCGAGCGCCGAAGTGGCCCCCGTCCACAAGCGGATGCCGGTCATCCTCGCCGAGGAGGATGAGGCTCGATGGCTCAGTCCGAATGCTCCGGTCGAGGAACTATTGGAGATGCTGGCGCCCCTTCCGGGCCTCGAGGTGAGAGAGGTATCGGAGTCGGTCAACTCTTCGCGTAACGAGGGACCCCAACTCCTCGAGCCGCCCATGAACCTCTTCTAAGCGGGAACCTGCTTGCCGATAGGGCGCTCTTCCTCCACGTGCCAGTCCTGGTTGAAGGCGACGATCGAGAGGGCTACCAGCACGATCTGCAGTGGGATCATCGCGATCGTCAGCAGACCCAACACCTCCTCCGGCAGCGCGGGGCTGGTCAGCCCGTCCTTTGCGCGCTCGAACCAGCCAGGAGCAGCCAGCACAGAGAAGATCGCGAGGATCATCGCAAGAGCTGCTGTGACCGGAAGGACCCCTCTGCTCCAGTTGAACACCCGCCACGCAAGCAAGAGATAGATCACCACGTAGGCGAGGGCGAAGTTCTTGCCTCCCTCGAGCTTGCTCCACCCGCCGAGGATGATGATCAGAGCGAGCAGCGCCGACAGGAGGAGCAGGAAGATGACGGCAACTCGGGCGCCCTGCGATGCGGACTTCTCCCGATTGGGTCTCCAGAGTTCATACCCCGGACGAGCGGTTGCGACCTCCATGGCTGTCAAGTCTAGAATCTCGGCGGGTCGCTCGCTTCAGGACCCGAGCGGACGTGGCGGAACTGGTAGACGCGCCAGGTTTAGGTCCTGGTGGGCTGACGCTCGTGGAGGTTCGAGTCCTCTCGTCCGCATTCGTTTCACCGTCTGGACTCAGGAACGAGATCGAGGTTGCGAGCGGGACAGCCAGGACTCGAACCTGGAATCGCCGGTTTTGGAGACCGGAGCCTTATCCAATTTGGCCACTGTCCCTACCTCTGTGATGCTAGCCAGCCGCCCCCCGACAGGCGTGCCGGAATGATTCAGCGATCGAGGGTTACCTCTTCGGGAGAGGGAGCGGCTGCGGCCCGGTTTCCTCGCGACACGCTTCGCCACTGCATATGGAGAGTTCGGCGAGCAGTTCGGCGAGCCAGCGCCTGACGTAGAGATACCTGCCGTTGGTTGCCACGTTCCGCATCTGTGCGGGATCGCGCTTCATGTCGTAGAGCTCGCTCTGTCCGTTGGAATAGGAGGTGAAGAGGTATCTGTTCGTCCTCACCGTCAAGTAGCCCGGAGCCTTCATGGTGATCCGAGCCCTCGTTCCGGCCGCTCGGTAGCGATCGGCGGCCGGCGCCACGGGTTCCTGTTCGAGATCACCGACTCCGATCAGGCCGGAGGCCGAACCGCTTCCATCGCCTGACTCCGAAGCATCCTCGTCGTCTGTGGAACCGCCGGTGAAGCCCTCGATCAGCAAGGGCCGGTTGCTCCGGCTGTCCGGATCACTCGCATAGGGGAGGAGGGAGCGTCCATCTGCTGCCGGGTCGATCGAGCCCGTGGCGATCTCGAGGATGGTCTGCGGGACGTCCACCAGCGAGACCAGTTCCCGACTCGTCTCTCCTGCAGGGAGGTCCGGTCCCCGAACGATCAGAGGAACCCGCGCCGAGGGCTCATAGGGCAAGAACTTCCCGGCCGGTATCCGATGCTCTCCCCGAAAGTAACCATTGTCCGAGGTGAAGACGATGTAGGTGTCCTCGAGATCTCCGGTGCGATCCATCTCATCGATCAGAGAGCCGATCGCCTCATCGACCGACATCAATTGCTCGAGTCGGCGTTTCCGTTCGTCGTTGATCCTCCGGAGGCTGGGCTTGGAGAGCTTCTTCGTTGCCTTCCTCAGCCAGGCTGGCTTGTCCGACATGTCCCGCTCGTTGCTCCCGGGGACCGGCTCGAGTTTCTCCCCTGCCTTCAGTCCCCAGTGTCGGGGCGCGGGTTCGAACGGGAAGTGGGGTCCCCCTGGCCAGAAGGCGAACATGAAGGGCGCGGTTTCTCCCTCCTGGCTCTCCAGGAACTGCAGTGCCTTGGCTCCGACGACGTCTGTCATGTAGTCGCCCGGGTCGAATCCGTAATCGCTGTAGGTCAGCGGGTCGTTCTGGTCGACGCTGGTGGCCAGGTTGAAGTTGTAATAGAAGTCGAGGAAGTTCCCCTCTGAGGTCTTGGCAGACCAGAAGTCCCAGCCGGGAGTCCTGGGTGGCGTCTCTGGGCGATCCCTGAGGTATCCGTTCATGTACTTGCCCGCGAGTCCGGTTCGGTAACCGGCCGCCTGCAGGCGAACCGGCAGGGCCTGCTGCTCACCCGACTCCTGGAACTTCGCCCAGCCACCTTGAGGAGCGAAGTTGCCGCGCACGTCGTGGTTGTGGGCGTAGAGGCCCGTGAGCAGGCTGGCGCGAGAAGGGCAGCAGAGGGGATAGCTCACATAGGCGCGCTCGAATGTAACGCCCTCGGCTGCGATCAACTCCTGGACGTTCGGCATTGCCTCGAGCTCGTCGAATCTCTGATCGTCGGTCAGGATCATCAGGACATTGGGAGGTGGGTCTCCGGCTGCGAGAGATCCCGAGGCAGTGGCCGCTCCCAGAGAACAGATCGCGAGCAGCGCTGCCCAGAGCGCGATCACGCGGGTGCGGTGTGGCTCCCGGCGGCTCGGTAGTCGTCTGATCTGCGTGGTCTGCCTCATGGTGGCGGGTCGTTCCCGCTCTCAGACTAGAACCCGGCCTCGGTGGACAAGTTGCCCTGACCGGGGAATGGACTCCGGCTACCTATAATCGCTCAGGCGAATGCGGGCGAAGTGTTATTGGTTGCACAGAAGCCTTCCAAGCTTCTAGAGCGGGTTCGAATCCCGTCGCCCGCTCTCCCGCATCTCGACATCGGGGCGTGGCGCAGTCTGGTAGCGCATTCGGCTGGGGGCCGAAAGGTCGTCGGTTCAAATCCGACCGCCCCGACTAACGACGATCGATCCACGGGCCTTGCGTCCGCGCATGGGGAAGGCCTCAGCCTCCAGTCGAGGTTGAGACTTTCAACTCGGTCGATTCCCCGGATCCCTCTCCACCTTCGAGATCCGTTCCGCCACCCCTCGATCGGAGGCGATCGATCCGAGTTCGATCCCGGGTGGCATCTCGGCATGGAGTTCGTTGCTCGGATCGATCTGTGCCGTTCCACGGCGCAGATCGAAATCCATCACGTGACCTCCCACCGTCCTGGCCCTGTCGATGAAGTGGAGATGCCAGCCGCCCACCTCTATCCCTTCGGCATAGTCGGGGAAGCGAAAGCCGACGAGGGTCCCCTCGACCTCTCCCAAATCGAAGATCCGCTGGTCGCCGATGATCTCGGTCAGAGGTCTGTACGGAGGTTCCTGCCGGGGCACCGACCTCGCTCGTAGTCGAGCGAAACTCCCATCGACCCGGACAGCACAGGAGGGCATACCTGAGGGGCGGAGGGCGTCCAGCTCCGACGTCATCTGATCGAAATCCATCGGTCCCACCAAGGCCTTCTCGGCCGTGGGCTCGAATTCGGCGACGACTGCGAAAGGTGTCATCACATCGTCATCGAGCCTCTCGATCGACCCGTCGATGGATGCCCGGTAGCAGCAGCCTTCGAGCACGATCAGCTCTCCGTCCAGACCGTTCGTCGTTCCCAGCCCCAGGTTGCCCGTTTCGCGCAGCTCGCCGAGGGTGAGGTCCCCGTCGTATGCGCCGTCGAGCAGGGCCTGGATGGTCGAGGTCTGATGGAGCACGTGCGGTTCATGGCCTTCGGCTGCCATCTCCTCGCGGGTCAGCGCCTCGACGTGGAGGGATCTGATTTGTCGCTCGTCGAGCATGGGCCACAGTCTTCCACCCGCTAGATTCCATCGTCCCGCGGCTGTGGCGGAACTGGTAGACGCGCAGGCTTCAGGTGCCTGTGTCCTTCGGGACGTGGAGGTTCGACTCCTCTCAGCCGCATCACCCAGACCGGCGTTGCGCTCGCTAAAATCGCGCCTCGCTCATGTCCGAGGGTGTAAGGCCCTGATCTGGGCATGAAATACCCGCCGCTATCGTCTAGGGGACTAGGACGCCGGATTCTCAGTCCGGAAACCGGGGTTCGAATCCCCGTAGCGGTACCTCTCCCAGCGCCACCCGCAGCCGGAATCCGACGGGATGGCATTGCTAAGCGCCTATTAAGTCCTCCGGATTTCGCTGAGGCAGGCGTGGTCTCCAGGGGCACCTGAAGTAAAGTCACGCTTGGGATAAAGGAGAGATAGGGGGTGCATGGTGCACCCTCATCGAGAGGAGAGAGGTTGGTCCCACAGGCAGAGCCAGAGGGGTCGATGCCGGAGGTTCAGGCGTGAGCCCAGACCGCAATGCGGGCGGTCTGGTCCGTGGTGCTTCCACGACCCGTATCGCAGCGCTGGGCGCCTTGGGTCTGGTCATCGTCGCGCTGATCGTCCTCCTGCTGTCGGGTGGTAAGAGCGGCTACTCCTACACGCTCTTGTTCGAGAACGGCGGCCAACTCGTGGCGGGCAACGAGGTCAAGATCGGCGGTGTCCCGGTAGGCAAAGTCGATTCGGTCGAACTGACCGAGGATTCGCAGGCCGAGATCACGATCACGACGGAGGAGCCGATACCCCAGGGCACTTCGGCGGTGATCAGGGCGACCTCGCTCTCGGGGATTGCCAACCGGTACATCACCCTCAACCAGCCCTCCGGAAATCAGCCCGATCTCGAGGATGGCTCCATCATCACGCAGGTCGCGACCACTTCGCCGGTGGATATCGACCAGCTGTTCAACACCTTCACCCCTGAGGCCCGAAAGGGTCTGCAGAATCTGATCCAGGGGTCGGCCTCCTGGTACGCCGGTAACGGCAAGCTCAAGAACAAGGCCGTGAAGTACTTCGCCCCGTCCCTGGTCCAGACCGATGAGCTGTTCAAGCAAGTCGGTGGCGATCAGGCTGTCTTGACCAACTTCCTGCTGAATGGCTCGAAGGCAACGGCCGCCATCGCGGCACGTCGTGACGATCTCGCAGACGCCGTGTCCAACTCCAACGAGGCGCTGGGGGCAGTGGCGAGTGAGAACGCAAGCCTCGACCAAGGGTTGAGGTATCTGGCCCCGACGCTCCGGCAGGCCAACACCACTTTCGTCAACCTGCGTTCGACCCTGACCGACCTCGAGCCGTTCATCGAGGCGACCGCCGACATCACGCCGCAGAATCTGACCCCTTTCCTGAAGAAGTTGAAGGGGGTCGCCGGTCAGGGGGTTCCGGTCTTCAAGAATCTCCGCTACGCCGTCAACCGGCCGAATAACGGTTACGACCTGGCCGACTTCACCGGCGGTTTGGTCGATCTCCAACAGGCCGCGTCGACATCTTTCCCGGCCACGATCGACGGGATGCAGTGCTCGGCGATCGATCAGAACGTCCCCGAGTGTGGCAACGAGTCGACCATGCCTTTCTTCGAGTTCGCTCGTCCCTACACCCCTGACCTCACAGGCCTTCTGGCCGGATTGAGTCAGATCGCCGGCTACTACGACGCGGACGGCCACTTCGTCAGGGCCTCACCGGTCACCCTCACCTTCAACTATCTCGCCGGAAACCTCGTGCCGAACGCTCCCTCACAGAAGTACGACCAGATGGCCTATGGAATCTTCGCCAGATGCCCCGGTGGGGGAACCCAGGTAGCGGCCGACTCCTCGAACCCCTTCCTCGCCGGAGGGCAACTGACCGCGAACGAGTGTGACTCGTCGCAGATGCCGCCGGGGCCCCCATGAGGCGGCTCCTCTCGACAGCTGGAGTCCTGACCGCGCTAGGACTCGCCTTCTGGGCCTGGCCGGCCGAGGGCGGCGACGGAGGCCGCTACCTGGTGCGTGCGATCTTCGACAACGCGGGCTTCGTGGTGCAAGGCGAGGAGGTTCGCGTCGCGGGTGCGACGGTCGGCCTGGTCGAGTCGGTCGATGTGACGCGTCCCGGCGAGATCGTTAGTTTGCGCGACGGCGACGAGGCTATGGCCGGCAAGGCGGTGATCGTGATGGAGATCACCGATGGCGGATTCAAGGACTTCCGCGCCGATGCGAGCTGCATAGTCAGACCGCAGTCGTTGATCGGTGAGCGCTTCATCGACTGCCTCCCCACGCAGCCACGCGCTGCCGGCACCCCACCACCGCCGGAGTTGGAGCAGGTCCCCGAGGGTCAGCCCGGGGAAGGTCAGTACCTGTTGCCCCTGGAGAACAACGGGAAGGTGGTCGATCTCGACCTGGTGCAGAACGTGATGCGCTACCCGTACCGGGAGCGGTTCAGGATCATCTTCAGCGAGTTGGGCGCCGGCCTCGCCGCGCGAGGTGACGATCTCCGCGGCGTGATCAAGAGGGCGAACCCCGGCTTGCGCGCGACCAATCAGGTACTCCGGATCCTCGCCGAGCAGAGGGATTCCCTCGAGACCCTGGCCGACAACGGGAACAAGGTGATGGCTCCTCTCGCCAGAGACCGGGAAGCACTGGTGGGCTTCCTGCGGAACGCGTCGATCTCTGCCGAAGCCACGGCCGAGCGGCGTCCGGCGCTCGAAGAGGGGATTCGCAAGCTGCCGGCATCTCTGGTGCAGGTGCGGAAGACGATGAACGAATTGACCAAGGTGGGCAAGCAGGGAGCCCCGTTGATGGAGAACTTCAAGAAGGTCGCCCCGTACCTGAACGTAGCGACGAAGAAACTCGCGCCTTTCGCCCAGGCGGGCATTCCGGCCCTCGAGTCGCTCGGTGACGCAGGCGACCTGGTCGGGCCCGACATGGCGGCCACGTATGCGAACGATTTCTTCGGCGACCTGCAGGACCTCGGTGACAACCTCGGCACGGTCCCCGATCCCGGCAACCAGTACTCGGTCTCCACCGCCACAGAGATCCAGAAGACCTTCGGGACCTTCGCTCAGACCAACGGAATCGAGTACCTGATGGACACCGTCTACAACCTGGCTGGAGCCACCAACGGCTACGACCAGTACGGCCACTTCCTGCGCGGGAACGTGCTGATCACCGGTTGCCCGGACTACCGCGGGACCCCGCTCTCAGGCTGTATCGCCAACTGGGGAGGCCGCACCTCGACCGCAGCCCAGGCACCTCTCTCGCGCTACATCGCGACCCCTCCGCCCGGAGCTCGCCTTCTCACCAAGCCGCCTACCGATCTCGAGGCTCTGCCCGAGATCGATCCCCCCGACCCCGCTGGAGATGGAGGCGAGCCGGGAACCGACTCTCCGACGGATCCGTCCACGGATGAGGGGGAGACCGGTCAGCCCGGCGGTTCCGGCGACCAGGCTGGCGAGCGAGATCTCACGCCGAGAGAGAGGGAGTCGTTGAAGCGAAGCCGCGCCGCGATGGCGAGGGCGGAGATACTGCTCCGATATCTGTTGGGGGTCGGCGGATGAACGGGCGGAAGAGAGTCCAGTCGCTGGCTGCAAGCCCGGTGATGGTCGGCGCAGTGACGGTGTTGGTCGCGACCGTGGCCGTGTTCCTCGCCTATCAGGCCAATACGGGCCTGCCCTTCGTACCGACCTATCGCGTCTCGGTGCTGGTCCCGAACGCGGACACCGTCGTTCCCAACAACGAGGTCCGGATCGGCGGAGTGCAGGTCGGAACCGTCGAGGGTGTCGAGGCGGTCCAGAACGGCTCCTCGACCGGCTCCACCTCTACGGGGACCGACGAAGAGGTCACTTACGCCACCGGCGAGGCGGGAACCTACAGCGCACGACTCGATCTCAAACTCAATCGCTCGGTCGCGCCGCTGCCAGTCGACTCGACCGTCCTGATCCGCGCCAAGTCGGCACTAGGTTTGAAGTACGTGGAGATCACCCCGGGCGAGTCTCGAGAGGGTTATCCGGAGGGGGCGACGATCCCGCTCTCTCAAGCCCGGCCAGAGCCGGTGGACATAGATCAGGTCTTCAACACGTTCGATGAGCCGACCCGAGAGGCGATCCAGGTCCAGCTGAAGAACTTCGGCGACGGCCTCGCCGGGCGTGGGGGAGACATCAATGCGGCAATCGGCAACCTGGTGCCGCTGACCGAGTCGCTCCCGCGGGCAATGGGCAACCTCGCTTCGACCGACACTCGTCTCGACCGGTTCGTGCGTGCAATCGCCGCCGCCTCGGCCGAGGCAGGACCGGTAGGAGAGCAGCAGGCTCAGGCCTTCGTCGGACTGGACAAGACCTTCCAGGCGCTGGCCGATGTCTCGCGCCCCTACATCCAGGAGGCGATCAGCGAGGGACCCGCGACCGAGGATGTGACGATCGAGACCATGCCGAGGATCCGTCCCTTCCTCACCGATACCGCGAGGCTCTTCGCGAATCTCCGGCCCGGTATGGCTGCGTTGCGCAGGGCTGGGCCGTCGATCTCACAGGCGATCGTGAAGGGTATCCCGGCCCTCCAGGGAGCGCCCGCATTCAATGCCCTGTTGCCCGGGCTGAGCGCAGAGGTGTTGAACCTCTCCAACGACGCGACGGCTCGAACCGGACTCGATTCCCTGATCGGAGCGAGTGATTACCTGGAGTCGCTGGTGACCTTCGTCGGTCCCGCGCAGAGCACTTGCAACTACGCAACGCTCCTGTTCAGGAACGTGGCTGACCTCGCCTCGACAGGGGACAGCCTCGGGTCGCTGCTGCGCTTCATCTCCTTCAGCGCCCCCAACTTCGGTACGGGAGCGAACAACATCGGAACCCCCTCCCAGATCCCCGCGGCAGGTCCGGGCGACAACTACCTGCACTACAACCCCTACCCGAATACGGCTGCGCCCGGTCAGGATCAGCGCGAGTGTGAGGCCGGCAACGAGCCCTACCCGAGGCAGGTACAGGTGATCGGCAATCCGCCCGGTAACCAAGGCGTCGTGACCGAGGACCAGCTGCCCTCCCAGAAGTGAGCCCAGAGAAGACCATGAGCGAACAGACCAACAAACCACGCGACTACGACGAGCGGATCTACCGTAAGGGGAATCCGCCGCACCGCGCCCGGATCGCGATCATCGCGATCATCGCCGTGGTCGTCGGGACCTACTTCGCATGGACGAAGGAACTGCCGTTCGGTAATCCGTACACCCTCAAGGCCGTCTTTGCGAACGCGGTCAAGATCCGCACCGATTCCCCGGTCCGGGTTGCCGGGGTGAACGTAGGCAAGGTGCTCACGGCGGAGAGGGTCGACGGTGTCTCTCAGGTCACCTTCACGGTTGACCAGGCTGGCCAGCCCGTCCACGACGACGCCTACGCGCAGATCCGCCCGCGCATCTTCCTCGAAGGAAACTTCTTCATCGATCTCCGCCCGGGCAGCCCCGGCACGCCTGAGCTGGCGAGCGGTGACACGATTCCGATCACACAAACCGCGACGTCGGTCCAGATCGACGAGGTGCTCACCGCCCTCCAGTCCGATGATCGCCAGAACCTGGTCGAGACCCTGAGCGGCCTCGGGACGGCGTTGAACGAGGAGCCCACCACCTCAACCTCGGGTACCACCGATGACACCACCGTCGTTCCGGTAACCGGTGGAGAGGCCTTGAACGCAGCGCTCGACTACGGCGCTCAAGCAGGTCGCGACAGCGCGATCGTCAACGAGGCGCTGCAGGGAACCGAGCCCGACGATCTCCGAAACCTCCTCAGATCCAACGCGATCGTGCTCGGCGTGCTGGCTGCCAACGAACAGTCACTGCAGAGTCTGATCACCAACTACGCCACCTTCACGGGTGCGCTGGCCGCCGAGTCGAAGAGTCTGAAGGCGGCGGTGGGGGAGCTCGGCCCGACCATGAAGCAGGCCGAGCCTTCGTTGAGGCATCTGAACGAGACGCTGCCTGCTCTGCGCGCCTGGACTCGCGGTATCACGCCGGGCCTTCGAGAGTTGCCGGACACGATCACCACCGGAACGCCGTGGTTGACCCAGGCATCCCAGCTGCTTCAGGCGAATGAGCTGGCGTGGACGGCTTCGCAACTCGCCCAGACCGGCCAACCTGCCGGTCGCACAGGTGTGTTCGGACCCGGCGTGTTCACCCAGACCGAGCGCTTCTCGAAGTGCGGCACAGAGGTGCTCATACCCACCGGCAACACTCCGATCCAGGATTCGGGAACCGACACCTTCTCGACCGGCAACCCCAGCTACATGGATTTCTTCTACAGCGCGGTCAATCTCTCCGGCGCAACGCAGGGATTCGATGGCAACGGACGCTTCTTCCGGACCCAGCCCGGGGGCGGTCCCACCTCGATCTCCGCCACGAACCCCGAGAAGGGTCCGCAGAACCTCCTCTGGGGTAACGCGATGGCAGCGCCGCTCGGCACTCGGCCGGTTCTCGATCTGACCGGGGGAACGACTCAGCCTGCCTTCAGCACCTCTGCACTCTGCCAGGACCAGTCCATCCCCAACCTCAATGGGCCTGCGGCCGCGGTAGGCGCGCCGTCTCCGCAGGCTGAACCCTTCCCCTTCGGACCGTGAGCTGAGAGATGAAGAAAGCGATAAGAGAGCACCTGCGTGACTTCATAGCGATCCTCATGATCGTCGTCGCCGGCGTGGCGACCACGCTCGTGATCCTGGTCAACCAGCGCGCTGACTTCCCCGAGTGGTTCCCCGGTCTGGGCAAGAAGACCTTCGAGATGAGCGCCGAGTTCAGCACGGCGCAGGCCGTCACACCGGGTCAGGGTCAGTCCGTGGATATCGCCGGAGTCCGCGTCGGAGAAGTCACGGGCGTCGAGCAGCAGGACGGCACCGCGGTGGTCACGGTAGAGGTCGAGGAAGAGTATTCGGAGCTGATCCACCGGGACGCGAGCATCCTGCTGCGCCCCAAGACCGGACTGAACGACATGGTGCTGGCGCTGGATCCAGGCACCGAGGACGCGCCTCAGGTCACCGAGGGCGAGACCCTTCCGCTGTCCCAGACCGAGCCGAACGTGAACCCCGACGAGTTCCTCACGGTTCTCGACACGGACACCCGCGACTATCTGAAGCTCCTCTTGGCCGGAGGTGCGGAAGGCTTCGGCGGGGTGGAGAAGGGTCGCAGGCTCGGCGATGTGATGAGGCGCTTCGAGCCTGCAGTGCGCGACATAGGACTGATCAACAAGGGAATGGCGGCTCGCCGCACGGACATCGCCGAAGGTATCCACAACTTCGGCTTGGTGTCGGCGGCGCTCGCCGAGAGCGACGATGCCGTGGCCGACTTCGTCACCTACTCGGACCAGGCACTGGCCGGTTTCGCCGCGCAGGAGAGCTCTCTCCGCGCGGCGATCCGTGAGTTGCCGGGAGCGCTGAAGGCGACGAGGAACGCGGTCACCTACGGCAACGAGTTCTCGCTCCAGGCCAAACCCGCCCTCACCAAGTCGCTGCCGGGGGCGAAGGCTCTCGCACCCGCACTTCGCGAGCTGCAGCCGTTCTTCACCCAGACGGTGGGTCCCCTCCAGACCCAGGTTCGGCCGTTCACCCAGACCCTCTACGGAGGCGGCTCGCCAGGGCCGATCAAGGCGCTCCAGCTCGCATCGCAGGGACTCGGCTATTCGACCGAGCCGCTGAAGTCGGGGTTGACCGACTTCAACTCGATCTTCAATGCCCTTGCCTACAACCCCGAGAACTCCGCGACCAAGCAGTCGTACCTCTTCTGGTTGCAGTGGTTGAACCGGAACACCAATTCCACGCTCAGTCTCGAGGATGCGAACGGCCCGCTCGGGCGGGCGACTGCGCTGCTCGACTGCAACACCCGCAACTATGCGCAGTCGGTCGAGGCCTATGACCCTTACCTGAGCACCATCATCGCGCTCGCCGGTCTTCCGACCCCCCAGCAGCTGGGTATCCCGAATCCGAACGACCCCGACCAGTGCGTCCCGTACCCCTAGGAATCCATGGGCAAAGCCAAACCAACACTCTCACAGGTCGTCATCCCGGTCGTATTCGCGTTCTCCTGCTTCGGGCTGCTCCTCTTCCTCTGGAGCTCGTTCGGTGGTCCGGTCCCCTTCACCCCCGAGGGCTATCGGGTCAAGATCCCGTTCAAGGAAGGAACCCAGCTGGCGGTAGAGTCGGACGTGCGAATCTCGAACGTCTCGGTCGGCAAGGTCAAAGCGATCGATCTCAACACTGGTGAGGGTGAGGGGGAGACCGGAACCGCCACCGCGACGATCGAACTCGACTCCCGCTACGCACCGCTGCCTGCCGACAGCCGGGCCATGCTGCGCCAGAAGACGCTGCTCGGTGAGACCTACGTGGAATTGACCCCCGGAACGCGTAGCGGGCCGGAATTGGCGGAGGGTGCCACCCTGCCGCCCGCACAAGTGGCCGAGTCGGTTCAGCTCGACGAGATATTCCGCTCTCTCGACGAGAGGACCCGCCTCGCATTCAGGGTCTGGATGCAGGGTTCCGCGGCGGCGACCGATGGCAACGGCTACGCGATCTCGACTGCCTTCGGCACGCTCGAACCCTTCACCGCCGACGCCAACCGGCTGGTGCAGATCCTCGCCACCCAGGATGCGGCGGTAAGCGGCCTGCTGAGGAACGGAGGTGAGGTCTTCGAAGCCTTGAGTGAACGGCGTGGGCAGCTGCGCGGACTGATCGAGAACGCCGATACGGTCTTCACCACCACCGGCAATCGCGACGACGACCTCCGCGACCTCTTCGTGGCGTTGCCCACCTTCCTCCGCGAGTCGCGGCTCACGCTGCGCAAGCTCGACAGCTTCTCCTCCACCGCGCAGCCGGTGGTCAACAGCATGTTGCCCGCCTCCAAGCAGCTCAGTGGCACCTTCGAGCAGCTCGCGAAGCTCTCGCCTCAGGCCGAGGGTTTCTTCATCGGCCTGAAGCAGGTCGAGGACAACTCGACCGCGGGCATCCCCGCGCTGCAGACGATGGTGGATCCGACCTCGACCGCGGCTCAGGGTGGGTTCAAACCGCTACTGGGTCAGTCGACGCCGTTCACGCGCCAGGTGACACCGATCCTCAACGGCTTGAGCGACTACCGTCGCGAGTTCGCCTCGACCCTCGGCAACGTCGCTGCGGCGACGAACGCGATCCTCGTCTCCCCGGGTACGACCCGGAAGGTCAAGGTGTTGCGCACCTCGACCGCGTTGAACCCGGAGTCCCTGGTCGGCAGCGGCACGATCGGCCGGTTCGAGACCTCCCGCGGCAACCCCTACGTGGCGGCCGTCCCTACTGGAGCGCCGCCCCTCTTCTTCGGCCCGCTCGCTGGTTTCGAGACCAGACAGTGTTCGGGCGGTGCCAGCGCCACGATCACCAACGGAGGGAGCACCCCGTTCACGCCGCTCCAGTTCAGCCGGATCCAGCAGTTCGCTTTCGGTGGCCCATCTACCACCGCTACCGTTCCCACGCCCACCTGCGTCCAGCAGGGGGACTTCGCCTCGATCGGTTTCCCCTCCGAGAACACCCAGTACCAGCACGTCTGGCCTCTGCCCTGAGCGCTGGTGGGGCGATCGCGATTCGAGCCGCGACCGCAACTATCCGATGTTTGCGGGTTTATACTGAGTGCGCACCATCACTCAATGGTGTTTCATGCAGTAGACAGGGATCCGAGAGGGGTCCTGAAAACGACAGGAGAGGTAGGAATCTGATGCGTAGAAGAAAAGTTCTTGCAACCGCAGGAGCGGCCTTGGGCCTCTTTGCCTTCACCGGCATCGCCATGGCTGCTCCCTCACCGCCTGAGCCGACGCCGAACGTGCCGCTGGCAACGGGCAAGTACCAGACCGCCGGCTACGTCGGCATCTCGACCGGAACTGCGAAGTTCAAGCCGGCCGGAAGCCCCAATGGCGAGGTCGGTTTCGTCAGTGGCTTCACCAAGCCGAGCGGCAAGTTGCTCACCAAGAGGGCATGGAAGAACGTCGCCATGACCTTCCGGACAGCGACCGGTAACGGCGCCTATCCGGGTACGGGAATCCCGGATCCGGCAGTCCGGGCCCAGGTCGTGTTCTCGAGCAACCTGAAGTTCAACGTCACCAAGGCAGCGCCTTGCGCGCAGTCGGCTGTCGCTGGTCTCAGCACGGCACTCGCCAAGGCGGCCTGCCCCAACTCGATCGTTGGCGGTGGTGTTGCCCGTATCCGCGTGCCCGGGTTCTACGAGACGTTCGGCGAGACTCAGGTCGAGCTGACCGGTTTCCGTGGTGAGAACGACACCGCCGGCAACCCGACGGTGATCCTGTTCTCCCGCGCGGAGTCGCTGGGTACCGGGTCGGCACTGATCGGCACCCTCGTCAACAAGCCGAGCTGGGCTTCCGGTGCGGAGTACGGCAAGATGCTGGATGTGTTCATCCCGCTGCTCGCAAGTGGTACGACCGCGCTGACGCAGTTCGAGCTCACGGTCGGAAACGGCTACAAGGCCGGGTTCATCCAGGCCAAGTGCGTCAAGCCGACCTTCAAGTCCTCGAGCCGGTTCTACTTCTCGACCAAGGACCAGGCGGGCGGAGGAGCCGACCCGAACGCGGACAGCTACCTGCCCGCAGGTAACAGGGCGATCGACAGCAAGAAGTGCGGCTGAGGTTTCCTCGAGTCGAATCCGAATCAAGCGAAACGCATCAGTTTCCGGAAAGAGGGGCGGCCAGCGAGCCGCCCCTCTTCCTTTCTCGGGTCGAAGTGGTTCGGGAGGGAAACTTCGAGTCGAACCGGGTGTTTAGGATTCAGGACCTGATCTGATGGAAGCGCTTCTAGAAAGATCCAGAGAGTTCCTCGCCGCTCCCGCGGCTGCCCCCACGTCTCGCGAGCGACGCAAGAGGCGGGTCAAGATCGTGGTCGTGGTTGCGCTCGCCTGCTTCGTGGTCAAAACCGGCTCGGGTCACGCGGCTCAGACGCAGACGCTCGGACTAGGGGTCTCTCCGACCAAGTTGAAGCGCGACAAGCGCAAGCCAGCCGTCATCTCCATCACCTCCACGACGCTGAATGAGACCGCTCCGAACAGGATTCCGAGTCCGACGGTGTACGCGAGCTTCAACTTCGACGACGACTTCGTATTCAACGGCCGGATCGCGCGGCAGAAGGTATGTCGTCGTGAGTGGCTCGACAGCCTCAGTACCCAGCTGGCAATAGCCCGCTGTCCGGACTCCGTGCTCGGGACTGGCGCTGCCGTGGCCCGTTTCCCCTGGCCGGTGGACGAGAGCCATCCGTACGGCTACGAGGAGCTCGCGACCGAGCTGACGGCGTTCAAGGGTCCCGCAGAGGCCGGAACCGGGCGACCCCAGTTGGTGATCCTCGCGCGGGTGGAGAGCGCAGCTTACGGGGGCGCGCTCCTCGGGACGATCCGGCCATCGCGCAGCGGTAAGGATTTCGGCTACCGCCTGGACATCTCCGTCCCGACCTTCCTCGACGGCCTCGCTGCACTGACCGATTTCGAGATCGAGATCGGCGGAGGCAACGGCCGCGGCTACGTGACCGCCAGGTGCTCCGACCGCAATCGTATGTTGAACATGAACGGCCGGATCACCTACCTCGACGGGAGCTCTCTGGGCGCCTCCGCGAGTTCACGCTGCTTTCCGGTCTGATCGCCCTCTGCTTGCGATAGAGTCGCCAGCGACATAGGTCGGTGGTCGTGGCGTCGTTTTAGGCACGGGCGTCCAAGGGAAGTCAGGTGTGAATCCTGCGCGGTCCCGCCACTGTGAGGGAAGAGTTCCGGTCCGATAGCGACCGGGATCTCCAGATGAGAGCCACTGGGAGCGACGAGCGACCGGGAAGGCATGGAGATCGATCCCGAGCCAGGAGACCTGCCTCCGGCCAGAAGCCAATCAATCCCTCGAGGAAAGGGGAGGCAGAGATGAATGGATCGAAGGTGAGGACGCTCTGCGTCCGCAGCGCAGCGTGTAGGTACTTGGCCGTGGGCGGGGCGTGTGTCGCAGCCCTGGCCTCGATCTCGTTGGCGGTTGCGCCGGCCGGCGCATCGGCCAAGCAGGTTCGGGTTCAGGTGAGGGTCGTGGATGGCTCGGATCGGCAACTGGTGGACGCTGTAGTCCACTCTTCGTCGATGAGGGTGAGGACCTCACCACAAGCCCTCTGTTTCGGCGAGGGGACCGGTGGCGATGGGGGGTTCGCGCCGACGGCCGTGCGCGGCCCCAACGCTATGGGAGTGTTGGCCGACGCGGCCGCGGAACTCGGTGTCCTGCGCCCGCTCCGGGTCAGCGACTACTACTCGTTCGGGCACACTCTCTGTGGCATCGGAGGTGTGGAGGCCTCCGGGCTCGCCTACTGGGCCGTGTGGATAGGCGGCACCTTCGTCGAGACGAGTGCTGACAACGCACGAGTTAGGGGTGGCCAGACGGTGGTCTATCAGTTGACCGAGGAATACCCGTCGACGAGCATCCCCGGGCCGGCGCCGAGGGAGGGGCGGCGAGCGGTGGTAGGCGCACCTGGATCGTTCCCGGTGACCGGCACCACGGCCAGCGATCGAGTGCTCGCACGCGATGGTGCGCGCGATCTGGTGCGGTGCTCGGGAGGAGAGGACATCGCCTTCGTCGATCCTCGCGACACGGTCGCTGCGGACTGCGAGGAGGTCCGCAGGGGTTGAGTGGCTCTCGCCTTCGATTCGCTCTCGGTGCCGTTGGCTCGTTCGTGGTGGCGGGCCTGTTCATCGGTTGCGGCTTCGGTCCTGGTGAGGAGCGCGGGGATGCAAGGATGTCGGTCACCAGGGATTTCGGGAGGACCGTGATGTACGACCAGTCCTTGCCGGTTCGTGAGTCCGACGACGTGATGCGGCTGTTGACTCGCTCTGTCGACCGCGTCGAGACCACCTATGGCGGTGGTTTCGTGGAGTCGATCGACGGGTTTGCGGCAGGAAATGCCGATGGAGCGCCTGTCGACTGGTTCTTCTTTCGCGACGGCACCGAGTCCCCGGTAGGTGCCCTCCAGTCTGTGGTCGAGCCCGGGGACTCGATCTGGTGGGACAGACGCGACTGGTCCGTGACCATGTACGTGCCTGCAGTGGTCGGCTCGTGGCCGCAGCCGTTCGAGGGACATCCTGGCGCCGTCGACGTGGAGTGTCTCATGGCGAGTCCTGCCGGTTGTGATGGGGTGGTTCGGGACTTGGAGCGAGCAGGGGCGCGGATCTCGGACGCCGGAAACGAAACGGCCTCGCTTCGCGTGCTCGTAGGTCCCTGGGGTCGATTGCGCAGCGAGGAGATGGTCCAGGCCTTGGCGAGGGGACCCTCCGCGAGTGGGGTCTACGCGCGGTTCGTCGCGTCGGCGGGCGGCAACTGGCTGCTCCAGCCCCTCGACTCCAGAGGAGGTGAGGCCGGTAGTCCTGTCCGGGCAGGACTTGTGGCGGCGTTGTCCGACCGACCGGACCGCGTCACCTGGATCGTCACCGGGGTCGATGAGGCAGCGGTGCCGCAGCGTCTCGCCACCACCGATCTCGAGCACCGATATGCGGTCGTGTATCCGGCAGCTCGAGGTTCACGCCCAGTCGAGATACCGAGACCGTGAGCACCGACCGTCGACAGGCGCTCGCTGCTTTCGCCTTCACCCCTGGCGCCAGCCCGCTGCATCGGGCGCATCCGGCGGTAGCCGCCGCCCCTCTGGTGGCCTTGTGCGTGATTGCGCTCGCGGCGGGCAGCCCTCTGGTCATCATTTCAGCCGGCCTTTCCGCATGGGTACTCGGCTGGGCCTGCGGCGCGGGGCCGGCGATGCGTCAGGCCCTGCGATTCTCGATCCCGCTGGCGATCCTGATGATCGTGGTCAATGGTCTGATCAGCCATTCGGGCGCGACGGTGCTCTTCCGCGCTCCTGAGATCCCTGTCATCGGTGGGACCATCACCTTCGAGTCGCTCGCTGCGGGAGGGGTGATTGCGTTGAGGGTGGTCTCGGTCGCTCTGCTGTTCGCGGTCTGGTCCGCCTGCGTGGATCCGGATCGGGTGCTCGCGGCACTCCGACCGGTCGCCCGACATTCGGCGCTCACCGCGACCCTGGTGTCGCGTCTGGTGCCGGTGGCAGCCGCTGATTTCACCCGCCTCAAGGAAGGTGTCGACCTTCGTGGCCCCGCCGCCGCTCCTGTCGGCAAGGCCGAGCTGGCACGTCGTGTCGTAGCGGGTTCACTCGACCGCTCGGTCGAGGTGGCGGCAACGCTCGAGTTACGAGGGCACTCGTTGCGACCGAGTCGGCGCCACAGCACGGGCGAGGCGCTCCGCCACGTTGCAGGAGGCGGGCTCTGGCCCTTGGTCTCGGGATGTGCTGTTGCCGTGGCCGTCGGGCTCTTGCTGGGCGCGGGATTTGCCAGCTTCGAGTCCTATCCGGAGGTGTCGGTGGAGGTCTCGTTGCCGACCCTCCTGCTCACGCTCGCGATCCCGTGCTCGACCCTTCTGTCGCTCGTGCCTTGGGGTCTCGGGGCGAGGAGGTGGAGCAGGTGAGTGCAGGCGCGAGCTCCCTTGCACTGAGGTGCTCCAAGCTCGACTACCGGTACCCACTGGGGCTGGGTCCTGCATCCGGGGTGACAGGCAGCGACGAGTACGGGCCGCTGGCTCTGAAGTCGATCGATCTCGAGGTGGCCCGCGGCGAGATGGTGGTCCTGGCCGGACTATCGGGCTCAGGCAAGACGACGTTGATCCGTGCCGCCTGCGGACTGGTTCCGCACTTCCACGGGGGATACATCTCGGGGGCGCTCGAGGTCGCTGGCCACGATGTGAGGAACCACGGCCCGGCCGAGCTTGCGACCGAGGTGGGTCTGGTTGCCCAGGACCCAGAGTCTCAGGTGGTCAGTACCACTGTCTTCGCAGAACTGCGGCTTCCGCTGGAGCTACGGGGTGCACCCGAAGCAGAGGTTGCTCGAGCGGTCGAAGAGATCGCGCTTGCATTGGGGATCGATCATCTGCTGGAGCGCCAGACAGGGACCCTCTCCGGCGGTGAATTGCAGCGGGTCGCCCTCGCAGCGGCGATGGTCACCCGCCCGGCGTTGCTGCTGCTCGATGAGGCCACATCACAATTGGATCCGGTGGCAGCCGAGGGACTGATCTGGACGCTCAGGCGGCTCAACGAGGAGTTCGGCGTCGCGATCATCTGCTGTGAACACCGCCTGGAGCGTTGTCTGGAGGGTGCGGACAGGGCCATCGCGATGAGATCGGGCGGCATCGTCTTCGACGGCGATCCGGACGATTTCCTCGAGTGGTCACTCGATGAGGAACCGGACCTCGCAACCCCCGGAGCACATGCTCTTCGGGCTGTCGGATCACCTGCGGTCGTGTCTCGTCGTAAGGCTCGTCTGGCTCTGGCAGGGGCGTTCTCTCTGGAGTCGGTCGACAGGGTCACAGGTCGAGCTGAGTCATCCGGTACATCTGCGGCCCAGGCCCGGACCGCCCTCTCGATGCAGAGGGTGGAGGTATCCCTGGGTCAGGGAGGCAGCGAGGTGGAGGTCCTCCACGGATTGGACATGGAGATCCTGGAAGGTGAGCGGGTGGCGCTGATGGGAGCCAACGGCGCTGGTAAGACGACCCTGCTGAGGGTCGCTGCCGAGTTGATCGAAAACTCCGAGGGCAGTGTTCTTCGCGGGGAGCGAGGGGTCGCGATGCTCCCGCAGCGCCCTGCCGACATGATCGTGCGCGAGCGAGTGGGCGACGAGCTCCCGGGGCCTGCCGGACGCGCCGCACTGGATGCGGTCGGGTTGGAGGGTTTCGAGGACGCGGACCCTCGCGACCTGAGCGGGGGAGAGCGTCAGCGACTCGCGGTTGCGCTGGTCATCGCCGGTCGATCAGGGGCGGGAGATCCACTGCCGTCCGCACTCCTCCTCGACGAGCCTACTCGCGGGATGGATCGTGGGCGAAAGGCCGACCTCTCGGCACTGGCCAGCGAGATCGCGGGTAGAGGCTGCGCCGTGCTCGTCGCGACCCATGACGTCGAATTCGCGGCTGGTTTCGCCGACCGCGTCGTCCTGCTGGCCCGAGGCCGCGCGATCGCAGACGGTCCGGTGAGGGAGGTGCTCTCCAGCGGCCTGCACTTCGCCACCGAGGTGTCTCGTTTGACGGACGGTGCGGCCCTCACACCCGAGGATCTCCTCCTCGAGCGCGATCGATCGGCATCCCCGACCGCTTCGAAGGGGCTCTCGTGAGTTGGCAGGGAGCTTCGATGCTGCTCCTCGCAGGCGCTCTGGTAGGAGGCGCGCTCTGGTACGAGAGGTCCCGCCCGCGCCCACAGGTCATCGCGCTCGTGGCAGCCATGGCAGCGCTCGCTGCCGCTGGACGGGTCATCTTCTCACCGATACCGAACGTCGTACCCACCACGGATCTGGCCGTGTTCTCCGGTTACGCGCTCGGTGGTGCGCCGGGATTCATGGTCGGGGCCCTCTCGGCGTTGGTCTCGAATCTCTGGCTGGGCCAAGGCCCATGGACCCCTTGGCAGATGGCGGGATGGGGTCTTGCAGGACTGTTCGGCGCGGGCCTCGCAGTCGTCACCGGACGCAGGATGGGGAGGTTCGGGTTCGCTTTCGCGTGTGGCGCGATGGGCCTGCTCTACGGCGCCTTGCTCGACTACTCGGCGATGGTCGTCTTCGGCGGTGAACAGTCGGTGGAGCGCTACCTCGCGCTTTCGGTCAGGGGCATCCCATTCAACTTGGCACATGCAGCCGGGAACTTCGCAATAGCGTTGGTCGCAGGCCCGGCCATCGTCGGTTTGCTGGAGCGCCATCGAAGGCGGTTCACCCACCGCTGGGAAGAGAAATCATCTGCCCGGATCGGCGCGGGCGCAGCCTCGCTGATCATGGCCTTGGCCATTGCGGCCGGATCACTTTCAGGAGGAGATTCCGCCCAGGCCGGACAGCCACCATCCCGGTCCGCGCCGAGTGCCCATGCAACTGCCAGTGCGTCTTCGGCTCTCGATTGGCTGCGACGCAGTCAGAACGAGGACGGGGGGTTCGGTTTTGCGCCGCGGAGGCAGTCCGACACGGCGACCACAGGCTGGGTCGCGTTGGCGATCGCTGCTGCAGGCCGCAATCCGACCGTGGTGCAGAGCCGATCCGGCAAGAGTGCCATCGACTACCTGCGAAGCCGTGCAGACGAGATCCAGACGACGGGAGATCTCGAGCGGACGATCCTCGCGTTGGCAGCAAGCGGACTCGATCCCCGTCGGTTCGGAGGTGTGCGGCCGATCAGGCGCCTGCGTGCCCGAGTCGGAAGGGACGGCTCGCTCGGCAGTCAGGTCAACCTGACTGCGTTCTATCTGCTCGCGCTGGCCGCCGCAGACGTCGAGCCGTCCTCGAGGGCGGTCGCCTGGCTGAAGCGTGCCCAGACAGGAAGTGGCGGGTGGGGTTATGGACCCGGGGTGAATCCCGATGCAGACAGCACGGGTGCGGCAATCCAGGCTCTGGTCGCGGTGGACGGTGGCCGCGCGGCAGTCACTCGAGGCAGCGGCTGGTTGAAGCGCAACCAGCATCGGCAGGGAGGCTGGGGGTTGCCGGGTGCCGCCCCCAACGCCCAATCCACGGCTTGGGCCGTTCAGGGCTTGCTCGCGGCAGGACAGCCCCCGAGGCAGGTGCGGCGGGCTGGACGATCTCCGATCGACTACCTCGCCTCTCGGCAGGCCCGTGACGGCCACTTCCGATACTCGGCTTCGTCCGATCAGACACCGGTCTGGGTCACCGCGCAGGCTCTCGTCGCCGTGGCCGGAGAACCGTTCCCACTCGAGGCGGTAGGCAGTCCGTCGTCGACCGAGCCGGCTGACGCTGCGTCTGCTGGAGCGACGGGATCTACGGTCGCGGGTGTCGATCCGGACGGGAACCCGACCGCGAGCACCGGAGCGAGGGACGACGCCAGCCGGATCGGAGACGACTCCCCTGTGATCGACGAGAGTCCTCTCCCTGAAGAGGGAGCCATTGCGCAGGCCGAGGGGGCGGGATCGTGGATCTCCACTTGGTGGTGGGCGCTCGCATTGGGGGTGGTCTGTATCGCCGGCTCAGCGTGGCTCGGGGTCAGGATTCGGAACACGATCAGGTCCTAGGATGGAGAGAGGATGATCTCTCGGAAAGAAGCGCTGGCAGCCCTCGACTCGACCGAGTTCGATCTCGCCGTGATCGGCGGAGGGGCGACGGGAACCATGGTGGCCCTCGATGGAGCCTCCCGAGGCATGTCGGTAGTCCTGCTGGAGCGCGATGACTACTCGCAGGGCACTTCGTCGCGCTCGTCGAAGATGATCCATGGCGGCCTGCGGTATCTCGAGAACTTCGATGTCGGACTCGTCCGCGAAGCCCTCGTGGAGCGCAGCCTGATGGTCGAGCTGGCGCCGCACCAGGTGTACCCGACGCCGTATCTCGTACCGAGGTTGGGAGACGATCGCCGTGACCTCGCGCTCGGAGTAGGGCTCAACGCCTACGACGCCCTCGCAACGGTGCGATCTCGCGGCGAGGACCCGGAGGCCGACACCGCCGAGAACACCACGCTGGCTGCTGCTGTCGAGCACACGCGATCCTGGTCACCTGAACGACACCGGACGATCGACGGAGCAGAGGCGTCCAGGATGATGCCCGCGCTTGCGCCGCTCGAGCCCAGATCGGCCTATCTCTTCTACGACTGTCAAACAGACGATTCCCGCCTGATCATCACCGCCCTCCAGGAGGCCGAGCGCTACGGGGCAGTACTGCTCAACGGTGCGAGAGTCGTCGAGATCCTCGAGCAGCGGGGTACGGCGAACGGCGTGGCTTTCGTCGAGGAGGAGTCGGGCGACCGGGTCGAGGTACGGGCACGAAACGTGGTCAACGCCACCGGCGTCTGGGCAGATCAGGTAGGGGTCGAGGGTGTGACCGATATGGACGAGATACCCGTCATCTCACCCAGTCGCGGCACGCACATCACCCTTTCACTCGATGATCTGCCGGTCGGCGAGGCCGCCTGCATCGTCCCGGCTGGAGCTGGTCGGAGGATCTTCGCCCTGCCCTGGTACGGGAGAGCGCTGATCGGCACTACCGACAACGATTACGACGGCAGTATCGACTCGGTGGCGCCGAGCCAATCCGATGTCGAGTACCTGCTGGATGCGGTCAATTCTTACTTCGAGACGGACATCGAGCCTGATCGGGTGACCGGAGCGTTCGCCGGGGTAAGGCCTCTGATCTCCTCCGGAGACTCCCGGAAGTCAGTCGACATCTCTCGGAAGGCCGAGATGTACGAGACCTCGTCGGGAATGCTGACGATCACCGGAGGCAAGTACACGACCTGGCGCCGGATGGGCAAGGAGGTCGTCGACCGGATAGTCGAGCGTGAGGGCACGAGTGCTGTCTGCAGGACAGCCGAGATCCCACTGGGGCTGCCTGCGCGCCCGGGTGATCTCGAGACCGATCTCGACCTGCCCCACGGGGCGGTGGATCAGTTGGCGTTCCGATACGGGCACGGAGCGCGAGAGGTACTCGACCTCTGCGAGGAGACGCCTGAGCTCGCGGAGCCGATCGTCGAGGGCTTCCCCGATTTGATGGCCGAGGTCGTCATCGCGGCACGGAACGAGCAAGCCCGGAGCATCGGGGATGTGATCCTCCGTCGGACCCGGCTCGGGCTGATCGCCGCCAAGGACGTCGATGACGCCGAGTCGGTTGCGCCGGTTGCGGCGCTCATGGGCAGGGAACTGGGTTGGTCGAAGAAGCGCCAGTCGGAGGAGTGTGAGGTCTGGGCCGAGGAAGCGCGTCGCGAGGGAATCAACCCGCTCATCCGGGCGGAGAGGTAGGGTTCGGCGAGGATGAAGTTGTTCATCGACACCGGCGCAACCGCTGAAGTGGAGGAGATAGCGGCATGGGGAGTCCTCTCGGGCGCAACCACCAATCCCTCACTGCTGGCCAAAGAGGACGGCGACCCGGGAGAGATCATCGCCCGCATCTGTGACCTGGTCGGGGGTCCGACTTCGGCCGAGGTGGTCTCGGAGGATCCCGAGGGGATGATCGCCGAGGGTCACGCACTGAAGGCGATACACGAGAACATCGTGGTCAAGGTCCCCTTCTGTAAAGCCGGACTGGAAGCGACGAAGTCACTCACGGGAGATGGCATACCCGTCAACATGACGCTCGTCTTCTCGCCGAATCAGGCTTTGCTCGCCGCCGCTTCCGGTGCCACTTACGTCTCCTGCTTCCTCGGTCGTCTCGATGACATATCGGTCGATTCAGCCGCGGTGCTGGGTGAGATCGTGGACTGCTTCCAGGCCGGTGGGGTGGAGTCCGAGATCATCGCTGCTTCCATTCGCCATCCCGAACACGTGGTGACCTGCGCTCGTCTGGGTTGTGAGATAGCGACCATTCCTCCGAAGATCTTCCATCAGATGCTCGACCACCCGCTGACGACAGCGGGTGCAGAGCAGTTCACCAAGGACTGGGAGTCGCGCCCTGAGTTCGGTGAGTGGTTACAGGGCCTGGTTCAGGCTCGAGGCTAGCCCCGCTGGCCTTCGATCAGACGCCGCCGACGAAGGCTGCGTAGGCGCCTTGACAGGTCTTCCCTCGCACTACCTTGGGTGCGAGTTTGACGACCAGCAAGCGGGGACCTGTCCATGCGAGCTCCCAGTTGCCCCGACGACTAGAGGAAGTTCGGTCGAGCATGGAGAGCACCCCGAACTGATTGCCGACGGGGGTGCCGTAGAGCACGAGTTTCCGGTTGGCACGACACCTCTTGGTGACTTGGAGCACTCCGCTGGTCGAGTCAGAATCGAGCCAATTGAAGCCGAGTTTGCAGTTGTAGCAGGGGAGGACTGGCACGCCCCCGGCAGAGGCCTTGGGCGTACCCGAGGTAGCCAGTGCTACCAAGGTGGCCGCTACTAGGGCGATGGATGCCTTCATAAGCCGTGCTCTCATCGGCGTGAAAATACCAGATCGATCGTCATCTGTCCTCATCCTGGCTCCGGGACAGGTCGCCCTGCGGTGGGAAACCCATCTCTGGGGTCAGCGGGTAAGGTGGAGGCCGTGCCGGTAGACCAACGAAAGCCCAAGCCCGATCGCCTCCCTCATCTTGCGGAGCTCCATTCGAAAGCCCAAGACCTCGAAATCCCCCATTTCCGGGGGATGCGCAAGGAAGAGTTGGTGGCTGAGATCGAGCGTCGTTCTGCCAAGGGGGGCAAGCGCGGCCCTGGCCTGTTCGCGCGCATCGCAGCCCTTTTCGGGGGTGGAAAAGGGGCGAAGAAGTCGAAGAAGCCGAAGAAACCGGCGAGAGGTGGCAAGACCTCCTCCCGTGCGAGTGCCCGAGGAGACGAGGCTGGATTCGAGGTTTCTGGAACCTTCGACCGGATGCCCAAGGGCTACGGTTTCGTCCGCCTCGAGAAGGGGTCCAAAAGCGATCAGGACAGCTACATCTCACCGTCCCAGATCCGGCGCTGCAAGCTCCGGCCGGGCGATGAGGTGAAGGGAATCGCTCGCGATCCTCGTGAGGGCGAGAGACACAGGGCGATGGTCCGCGTCACCGAAGTCAACGGCAAGAAACTCTAGGACCGCGAGCACCGCGTTTCGCGGACGGCCGAGCGGCCTTCTGCTCAGGCGCTTCGACTGGCGCCGTAGGCGTTGTCTGCCCAGGACGGCTCAGGCGAGAGTTCGATCAGATCGTTATCGCGCTCCGGCTGGACGTAGCCGAAGGTCTGCGTGTCCTCGTCGAAGATCACGTCGAGTTCACCTTCCTTGACCCGCTGATCGAGCCAGGCCCCACGGAACACGAGACGACGCAGCCAGTGGACGAGGCTCTTCTGCTGGGGACCGACCAGATCCTCCCAGCGTTCGTTCACGTGGACGCCGAGCGGAGATGAGGGCTCACGGATCTCACCGTTGACAGCTAGCTCCAGCAGGTCCTCGAGCTCCTCACGATCCAGACCGGCTTCGACGAACCCCAGCTTCACGGCAGCCTGCTCGACGCGCTGCGCGAAGTCACGTTCGTTGAAGGCGAAACGGAGTTCGCCGTATTCGAGGACGTAATCCGACCCCGAGTCGTAATTGCCTCTGCGTGCTGTGTCGTCTCTCACTGTTGGTCTTGCTCCGGGTCGCTGGCCGGGCTTCTCCCGTCCGGCGACCGTGAACCATGTTGCCGAATCCAGGAGACGATTGCCAATATCCGTCGGTCTCTGAACGCCGGTTTGCACCCGGGGTAACGCTTGTCCCGCGAAACCGGTCCGAGGCTGCTAGGGCGCTCGACTCAGCGCTGCTGGCCGAAGATGCGAAGCAGGAAGAGGAAGAGGTTGATGAAGTCCAGGTACAGGGAGAGCGCCCCGTAGATGGAGAGACGCTGGCCCTCGACTCCGGAGACCCCCTGTTCGGAGATCTTCTTCAGCTTCTGCATGTCGTAAGCGGTGAGGCCGGCGAAGATGATCACGCCGGCGTAGGTGGTGATCCAGTAGAGGGTGCTGCTCGCGAAGAAGATGTTCACGATGGTCGCGAGGATCAAGCCGATCAAGGCACCGAAGAGGATCGGCCCGAGCCGGGTCAGGTCGATGTCCGTGAAGTAGCCCCAGGCGGCGAGCGCCCCGAACATCAGCGCAGTGATGCCGAAGGTCGTGTAGACCGACTCGGTTGTGTAGAGCTGGAAGATGATGGCGAAGGTGACGCCGACGGTTGCCGCGTATAGGAAGAAGAGGGAGACACCGAGCGCCGGGCTGATCTTCGGCAGGGCGAAGATCAGAACGAGGACCAAGGCCAGCTGAGCGACGATCACGCCGATCACGATCGCTCCGTTGCTCTCTATCTGCTGCATCAGCGACTCGTTCGAACTGATCAGCGCTGACACGATCCCGGTGATGATCAGGCCTGAGAACATCCAGGCGAAGACCCGCCTGAGGAAGTTCGAGTCGGCCGCGACACCCGATCGGGTATCTCTCGTGACTTCTTGATTCTGTCCCATTCCGTATTCCATGTGGTCCGAATGGTAGAGGAGGAGACGGTTGATCTCTGGCACGAGTAGGCTGCGCTGGGCAAGCGAAGGATGTCGAGAGGAGAGTTGCTGTGGGCGATTTCGAGGGACGCAGGGTTTTCATGTCAGGCGGCAGCCGGGGCATCGGTCTTGCGATCGCCAAGAAATTGGCCGAAGGCGGCGCCAGCGTCGCAATCGTGGCCAAGACGGACGAGCCTGATCCTCGCCTCCCTGGCACGATCCACACCGCCGCCGAGGAGATCGAGCAGGCCGGAGGCAAGGCGCTTCCGATCGTGGGGGACATCAGGGACGAGACGGCTGTTACCGAGGCAGTGGAGAAGACGGTCGCAGAGTTCGGCGGCATCGACTTCTGCATCAACAATGCATCGGCGATCAACCTCTCGCCGATGGGTGACCTGCCGCTGAAGCGATTCGACCTGATGCTGAACATCAACGTCCGGGGCACCTTCGTAGTGACGCAGGCTTGTCTGCCGCATCTCCGCGAGTCCGATCACGCGCATGTGCTCTCGCTCAGCCCTCCGATCGACCCTGACCCGAAGTGGCTCGAGATGCACGCTCCCTACACGCTCACCAAGTACGGAATGTCGATGTTGACCCTTGGAGTGGCAGCGAGCGAGCGAGCCAACGGAGTCGCTGCGAACTGTCTCTGGCCCCGGACGATCATCGCAACGGCTGCAGTCCAGAATCTGCTCGGAGGAGACGAGGCGATGGCAAAGTCGCGCACTCCTGAGATCCTCGCCGATGCAGCTGCGGTCGTTCTCGCACGCGACCCGGCCTCCTGCACCGGAAACACCTTCGTCGACGACGAGGTCCTCGCCGAGGCCGGAGTCACGGATCTCTCGGGATATCGTGGCGCAGCTGGCGGTGAATTGCTGCTGGATGTCTTCCTGGACGGATGGGGGGATTTCGGGCCGGATGGACCACCAGCCTGAGCGGCGGCCCGAAGGTCTGTTGATTATTCTTTCCGTTTGAACAGATTTCGATAACGACTGGTATCGAGCTTTCGATACCGCGAAAGGAGCACCACCCAGATGAGGAAGTCACAGAAGGCTGTTGTCACATTGGCGCTGTTCGCCACACTCTCGGTAGGCGTCGCAGCCTGCGGCTCTGGCGATTCATCCAGCGGTGACGGCGACACTTGGCGAATCGGCCTGGAGGCCCCACTTTCTGGTGACACCGCAAATCTAGGCAAGGGCATGCTCCACGGAGCGCAGCTCGCCGCGGATGAGATCAACGCCGACGGCGGCGTACTCGGCAAGCAGATCGAAATCGTGGAGATCGACGACGCCGGAGATCCAAAGACCGGTGTGACTGCGGCCAACGCGGCGATTTCCGAAGGTCTCGACGGTGTGGTCGGTCCCTACAACTCGAGCGTCGGCCTCGAGACGCTTCCTCTGTACACGGATGCGAAGGTGATGCCGATCAGACTGACCACGGATACAGGCACCGAGGGCTACGGGATCACTCTGCAGCCGATGAGCACTCAGATCGCTCCGGTGATCGCGAAGGCGCTGATCGACTTCTACGGGGCCAAGTCGGTCGGGATCCTCTACGACTCGACCGAGGCGTACGACAAGGAGACCTCGGCCAAGGTCAAGCAGCAGCTGGAGGCCGCCGGGGTAACCGTCACCGACTACGTTCCGATCAGGCCAGGGCAGTCCGATTACACGAGTGAGCTGAAGTCGGTCGAGGCGAAGAACCCGGATGTGATCTACCCGGTCGTCTACTACCCGGAAGCAGCGACCATGGCCAGGAACCTCCAGTCCCTTGGTTTCGGCGGGTCCAGCGCGAAGAAGTGTCTGTTCGACTACTCGACCTACGACGAGGGCTACGTGAGTGATGCTGGAGTCGATGCCGCTCAGACCTGTGATGTCGCCGGAGTTCCCGCTCCGTCGGACTTCGCCGGCTCCAACACGTACGTCTCGAAGTTCCAGGATGAGTTCGGTGAGTCGCCGAACGTCTGGTCTCCCTACACCTACGACTCGTTGAACATCCTGGTCGATGCCGCCAAGCAGGTCGGCGGTTTCGACTACGGTCAGTTGAGCGACTACCTGGGAACCGTCTCTGGTTGGAAGGGGTGGACGGGAACGGTGAACATCGAAGCCAAGACCGGCAATCGGGAGCCCGCGACCGTAGTGATCACAGAGGTCACATCCGACGGCAACTTCGAGACCAGTCAGGCCTGGGCGAAGGCGGTCGGCGCACCTTACTGAGGGTCTCTCGAGGGCCCTGAAGCGGGGCGAGATTTCAGAGCGGGTCCCTCCGGTAAGGAGTGGGCCCGCTTTCTTTTTCCGAGACCGAATGCCGCCGCTTCAGTCGCCTGCCGATCCTGGAGGTTTGCGGGTTGCATATCCCTCTCGCGAACACAGCGACGAGCAGGCTGTTGGGACTGGCGCTTCTGGATCGGGTCGATGCAGGCAGCGGACTCTTGATCCCTCGCTGCTCGGCTGTGCACACCTTCGGGATGAGGTTCGATCTCGACATCACCTTCTGTGACCGTTCTCTCAGGCCGTTACGGGAGGTGCGAGACGTATGTCCTCGGCGGCTCCTGAGCCAGCGTGGGGCGTGGGCCGTCCTCGAGGTTCCCTCCGGACGAGGGGGAGAGCTTCTGCAGCAAGGGACTTGAGCGGTCATGCTCCCCGAGACTCTCGACTTGGCGACGGTAGTCGTCTGTGAGGATGACGATCCGACCCGGGAACTCCTCTGCGACCACCTGTCGGCCGATGGCTACAAGGCGCTACCTGCTCCGAGCGCCTCGGATGCGCTCCGGATGTGCGGTTACAACGCGCCCGATCTACTCCTTCTCGACCTGATGCTTCCTGACGCCGCGGGTATGGATGTCCTGCGCCAGATCCGGTCGGCAGAAGGGGCAACCGACAGGCTCGACCCCGACCTGCCTGTGATCGTCCTCTCGGGACGGAGTTCCGACACCGACCGGGTTCGGGGGCTCTCGGAAGGCGCGGATGATTATCTGGTCAAGCCATTCCACTACCCCGAGCTTGCCTGCCGGGTCGCGAACCTGTTGCGCCGCCGCTCGGGAGCGAGATCTGGGCCGCTTCGGGTCGGGGAACTCGCAATCGATCCTGTAACCCGAAGGGTCAAGGTCGGAGAGCGCGAGGTTGATCTCGCCAATAAGGAGTTCGCGCTCCTCGTGGCCCTTGCGGCAGAGCCCAATCGGGTATTCACCAAGGAGGAGCTCCTGCGTGACGTCTGGGGCTTTCAATCGATGGGCCGAACCCGCACGCTCGACTCTCATGCCTCCCGGCTCCGGCGGAAACTCGACCCCGATGGAGCCCGCTACGTGTTCAACTGTTGGGGCGTGGGCTACCGCCTGATCGGTGGCTGAATGGCCCTGATCGCGGCCGTCTCCGTCTCCATCCTGGCCACAGGTCTGGCGCTCAGCTGGGGCTACGGTCTCCGAAGACTCAAGCAACGGGTGAACCGGGGACTCCACGAGTTGAGGCGGCCGCTTCAGCAGGCCTTCCTCGTCGCTCCGGATGCCGGTGCAGGGTCGCCGGTGGAAGCTGCGCTCGAGAGATCGTTGGCCGCCCTCGATCTGCTCGATGCGGCCGCCAACAGCCGCAGACCGCCCGTTCGACGACTGCCGGTCGATCTGCGCCAGATCGTGGAGGGATGTCTCGAACTGAGGCGGCACGGCCCCACGGTCGAGCAGCCTCTTCTCCGCTGGGGGGCGACCAGCAATCTAGTCGTCGGAGATCCCGATCGCCTGCGTAGCGTCTTCGACAACTTGATCGAGAACGCTCTCGTCCACGGAAGGCCGCCGGTCTGGATAAGCGCAAGTGGTACCCGACACTCGCTGAGGGTCTCTGTGGGGAACGCTCATCCCGGTCCGGATCGAGGGTCGCATGCCCGGCCACCGCGATCGGGAGGAGGTCATGGACTGCGAATAGTTCGGGATCTCGTTGCGGAGCACGGCGGTCGCTTCGAGTCACGCCAGCGCTCTGAGGGGTACGAGGCCGTGGTGGAACTCCCATTATCGGAGCCGCGGGTCGGGTCGGGGTGAACAGGCGTCGCCGTGGTCTGCTGCTGCTCGGCGCGGCCGGGGTGTGCATCCTGTTCACGGTCGTCATTGCATTGCGACTGCAGCAGAAGGTGACGGCCGGTTACGGACCCATGCGGGGATCAGCCGTCGTCATCGACGGGATCGAGCAGGGTCAACTCTTCACGGCCGAGACTCTCTATCGGGAGATCGCGGTGAGGCGGATACCGGTGGTGTTCATCCCACCGGGGACCCTGCATGATCCCGGCGAAGCGATCGGAGCCAGAGCTGCCATCGATATTCCTTCCGGCACCTACCTCCAAGAAGCCTTCCTCGAGCAGCCTGGTGAGGTCGATGGGTCTGCGACCTCGAACTCCGGTCGAAGGCCGGTCGAGGTCAGCGTCGTGGGTGCCGGGGCGCTGACCCTCGCAGCCGGGGAGGGTGGCGGAATCTCGGTCGACGTGGTGGTCTCCGGTCAGCCGGGCCTCGGCAGGGGACGCACCGAAGTGGTCGCGCGCGGTGTGCCTCTGGTGCGGCTGGCGAAGCCCGACTCTCCCGGAGACGGCTGGAAAGCCACGGTCGCGGTGAGTGGCAGGCAGGCCCTCAGGTTGATTGCGGCCGAGTCCTCAGGAAGAGTGATTCGTCTACTCCCACTCCGCATGGATTCCGGCTGAGGACCTTCCGCAGGGTCAATATCCTGCGTGAGGTGAACCGGTTGCAGGTAGAGCATTATCTGGCAGACACCAGCCGCGAGGGTGATCCTCCTCCCGATTCCTTCTCGGGCGTTGCGGGCGGGGCCCCGTGCGGAGATCTCCTGCGGATCTCGATCGTGGTGGAGCATGGAAAGGTGGTCCGAGTGACCTCTGCGGCAGAGGGCTGTGCAGTCGCGCGCGCAGCCCTGGCTGCCCTCGCTGAAGCCGTCGATGGAGCGGATCTGCTCGATGTTGCGCGGATAGGCGAAGAAGACGTCACCGAGTTGCTGGGAGGCCTTGCGCCGAGCCATCATCATGCCGCTGAGCTCGCAGTCGACGCGCTTTCCCGGGCGCTATCCCTGGCAGCGAGCTCTGGGAGGCGACTGGTTCCCCCGGTCGCCGGTCAGGATCGCCTGCTGGTCGCACTGAGCGGGGGTGTGGACTCCGGTGTTGCGGCGCTTCTCGCCTCGCGCGGTGGTGCCGAGGTGCTGGCCGTCACCTTGAAGCTCTGGCAGGATCCTCGCAACGACGGCGAGAGGAGTTGCTGCTCGCCCGAGGCCGTCTTGAGGGCGCGCCGACTCGCTCACCGGTTGAGGATGCCGCACTTCACGCTCGACCTTCGTCAGGAGTTCGCGTCGAAGGTGGTGGCGAGCTTCAACGAGGGTTATGCATCCGGTCGCACCCCCAATCCCTGCGTGCGGTGCAATGGAGAGGTGCGGATCGACGCCATGATCGAGTTGGCCGACCGCCTGGGTGCCGATCGTCTCGTCACAGGTCACTACGCCCGGATCGTCGATGACGGCGAGGGCAGGCTCCTGGCCCGACCTACCGACCGCGAGAAGGATCAGACCCACATGCTCGCCGCGCTGGATCCGGACTCCGTAGAGCGCCTCGAACTCCCGCTGGCAGATCTGGAGAAGTCCCGGGTCAGGGAGATCGCCACGGAAGCCGGGTTACCCGTTGCAGCACAGCCCGAGAGCCAAGACCTCTGTTTCCTCGCGGGTGAGGGAAAGCTCGAGTTCTTGCGGCGACACGCCGGATTGGAGGACGAGCCGGGAGAGATAGTGACCGTCGACGGTGAGGTGGTCGGAACCCACCGTGGCTACCACCGCTACACGGTGGGCCAGCGCCGCGGTCTCGGACTCGGCGGCGGTACCCCGATGTACGTCCTCGGGGTCGAAGCCGCATCCAACCGGGTTGTGATCGGACCGAGGGCATCGTTGGAGCGAACCGAGATGGTGCTGTCCGATTACCGCGTGTACCGCGAGCTCGCATCGGTCGACTCAGTTCGCTTGAGGAGTCACCAGGATCCGATCCCGTGCGTCGCCGTGGCTCACTCAGAGCCCGGAGTGCTCCGTCTGTCTCTTGATGGGCCTGCTGTGGGAGTCGCGCCCGGCCAGTCGGCAACCCTCTACTCGGGGGGTAGCGTGGTGGGGCAGGGAACGATCGAGGAGACGGCCGTCACGCAGGAGCCGGACGGCGCGGAGTTCGTCGCCTCGTAGCGACTTACCGGTTGGCCCGAACCTAGACTGTCCGCATGGCGATGAGCTCGGTAGAGATCCGGGAGACCTATCTCTCCTATTTCCGTGAACGGGAGCATCTCCTCGTGCCCTCCGCGTCCCTGATCCCCTCCTCCTACGATCCTTCGGTACTCCTCACCACCGCAGGGATGCAGCCGTTCAAGCCTTACTTCCTCGGGCGCGAGGAGCCTCCGAGCAGCCGCATCTGTTCGGTGCAACGGTGCTTCCGCACGACCGACATAGAAGAGGTGGGTAACACCGCTCGTCACTGCACCTTCTTCGAGATGCTCGGGAACTGGAGTTTCGGCGATTACTTCAAGGAGGAGACGATCCCCTGGGGATGGGACCTGTCGGTAGATGGGTTCGGGCTGGACCCCGATCTGATCTGGGTGACCGTCTTCGAGGGAGACGACGAATTGGGTCTCGGTCCTGACGAGGAGGCGATCGAGGTATGGAAGAAGGTCGGGATCCCGGACGAGCGGATCGTCCTTCTGCCGAGATCCGAGAACTTCTGGCAGGCAGGACCGACCGGCCCGTGTGGTCCCTGCTCGGAGATGTACCTCGACCGTGGCCTCGAGTTCGGCACCGAGGATGATCGCCCCGGTGGCGACAACGATCGCTTCGTCGAGTACTGGAACCACGTGTTCATGAGCTACGACTTGGGTGAGGACGGCAAGGTCACACCGTTGCCGATGCGGAATATCGACACCGGGATGGGACTCGAGCGGATGGCAGCGATCCTCCAGGGTGTGCCGTCGGTCTTCGAGACCGATGTCTTGGCCCCGCTCGTCGAACTGGCCGAGGATCTCTCCGGCAGGAGCCGTGACGAAAGCTTCGAGGTGACCCGGGCCATGCGCATCCTCGCCGACCATTCGCGGGGAACGGCAGCTCTGATCGCGGACGGAGTCGTCCCATCGAACGAGGACCGGGGCTACGTCCTCCGGCGGATCATGCGGCGCGCCATCCAGCAGGGGCGCTCGATCGGACTCGAAACGCCGTTTCTCGCACAGTTCACCGAGCGCTCGGTGGAGATTCTCGCCCCCGCGTATCCCGAGATCGGTGCCGAGCGCGATCAGATCTCGAGGTGGGCGACGGATGAGGAGGAAGCCTTCGGCAGGACCTTGGATCGCGGCAGCCAGATCCTCGCGGAGATGGCCCAGCGGGCAAAGGAATCCAATACCTCGTGGGTAGACGCTTCCGACGCCTTCCTGCTCCACGACACCTACGGGTTTCCCTATGACTTGACCAAGGAACTGCTCGCCGATGACGGCTTGTCGGTGGATGATCAGGGATTCGAGGAGTTGATGGACGAGCAGCGGGCCCGGGCGAGGATGGGTACAGCCACGGCTCACGGATCGGAGGACCATCACGGTCGGGTCCAGGACTTCGCTCGCGCTGTCGCCCCCACCGAGTTCGTCGGATACGAACGTCTCAAGGGCGAGACGAGCATTACCGCAGCCGAGGCCGAGGATGACCGGTTCCTCGTAAAGCTCGAACAGAGTCCCTTCTACGCCGAGGGAGGCGGTCAGGTAGCCGACTCGGGTGTCGTGAGGTGGGACGGGGGGGAGGCGGTAGTCCAGGACGTCTACCGCCTGGGCGACGACCAGGCCCTGAGCGTCGAGGTGAGTTCGGGCAGTGGCCTCGCATCGGGGGCGCGGGTAGAGGTAGAGGTGGCAAGACCAACCCGTCACGCGACGATGCGCAATCACACGGCGACCCATCTCCTGCACGCGGCACTCCGAGAACGACTCGGTGATCACGTACGTCAAGCAGGCTCGTCGGTGCGACCAGACAAGCTGCGCTTCGACTTCACCCACTCACAGGCGCTCAGCGATGAGGATGTGGCCGCGGTCGAAGAGAGGGTCACGGGTTGGATCAGCGAGAGCCTTCCGGTTCGCGCCCTCCAGATGTCTCGCTCCGCTGCCGAGGAGCTCGGCGCGATGGCGCTGTTCGGTGAGAAGTACGGAGACTGGGTCCGCGTGGTCGAGGTCGAGGACGTTTCCCGCGAGCTTTGCGGGGGGACCCACGTAGCGAACACCGCAGAGATCGGGGTCTTCAAGATCTCCTCCGAGTCCTCTTCCGCAGCGAATGTGAGGAGGATCGAAGCGTTGACCGGGCCTGCTGCGGTCGACTGGTACCGGGAGAGGAGCGAGGAGATGGACCGTGCGAGAGATCTGCTCGGTGGAGGTGGAGACGATCTCGTCGGCTCGGCAAGGAAAGTGGCCGACCGCTTGGCTGAATTCGAGAAGCAGGCCGAGAGCGCGAACTCCGAGCGGGCAAGCGAGATCGCCGATTCGTTGGCAGCGGCTGCCGAGCAAATCGGCGGAACCCCGGTCGTGATCGCAGAGGCGAACGGCAACCCGAAGGAGCTACTCGATCTGGCTGATCGTATTCGTCAGAAGGCCGGGGATGCCGCGGTGGTACTCGGTGGAGCCGACGGCGAGAAGGCCTCGCTTGCGGCAGTCTTCGGCGAAGCGGCGATCTCGGCCGGTCTTTCGGCGAAGGACCTGATCGGAGACTGCGCTGGCTTCATCGGTGGCGGGGGTGGCGGGCGTGAGAACGCCGCGCAGGCTGGCGGAAAGTCACCCGAAGGAGTACCGAAGGCTCTGGCTGCAGCCCGCTCGGCCATCGAGCAGAAGCTCTCGTGACCGTTCGGCACCTGCAGGCGACGCCCGACGGGAGGTGGAAGACTCAAGGGGTGCGAGTTCTAGCCCTCGACCACGGCACCGTCAGGTGCGGCTGCGCGATCAGTGACCCTACCGGGGTGCTGGTCACCCCCCTGGCAGCGATCTCGCCTGAGGTCTCCACGGTCGGGGGACTCGTGGAGGAGCACGAGGTGGAGTTGGTGGTCGTCGGGCTACCTAGGAATCTCTCCGGCGAGGAAGGCGAGCAAGCAGCCATCGCACGCGCATTTTCAGAGGATCTCGAGCGTCACCTCGATGTTCCTGTCGAGGTCTACGACGAGCGTCTTACTTCCGCGATGGCCGATCGGAGCGGACGGGAGGGTGCAACCTCGGATCGTGATTCGCTGGCCGCTGCCCACCTGCTCGAAGGCTGGCTGGCATCGAGGGAGAGTGGTCGCGGATGACCACGTCTGAGCGCCCACCGCGCGAGCCAGGGGATCGGCCTCCGGGCAGGTCGAGTCCTTCCGGCGGGAGACCGTCGAGGTCTCCACGGTCGGAAGGGACCCGACGGGCCAAGCCTCGAGATGGGCGGGCACGTCCGAGTCCGTCGGCTCGCCCGTCCGCCAGCGGAGGCCGGGTTCCGCGCGGAGGCCCTCCTGATCCTCGCCGTCGCAGGCCTGCGCCAGCACGGCCCAGCCGTGGTGCATTCGCCCGCCGGAGAGTCCTCGCCGGCCTGATCCTCTTTGCAGGCGTCCTCCTCGTCTGGTTCCTGGTCGCGCTCTTCCAGCCCTTTGCAGGCCAGGGCAAGGGGGAGGGCAGGATCGTCGTAACGGTGCCTGACGGAGCAAACGCATCTCAGGTCGCCGAGATCCTCTCCGACGAGGGAGTGATCTCGAGCGGGTCGCTGTTCCAGCTGAGGCTACGTCTATCTGGCGAGAGCGGATCGATCTTGCCCGGGCGCTACCTGATGGCTTCGGGGATGAGCTACAGCACGGCCATCGATCGCCTCACGGGTGAGTCTGCGGATGGCTTGATCACTCTCACGATCCCCGAAGGGTTACCGCGATCACAGGTCGCGCCGATCGTGTCCGATGTCGGCATCCAAGGCGACTACGCGGCGGCGACTGAGTCCTTCAAGGGCTTCGATCCTGCCAAGTACGGAGCGGAGGATCCGCCGAGCTTGGAGGGCTTCCTGTTCCCGGCCACCTACGAGCTGGAGCCGGGTGCGAGCGTCGATGATCTGGTCTTCCAGCAACTAGATGCTTTCCGTCAGAACCTGGATCAGGTCGACCTTGCCTACGCGAAGAAGAAGAATCTGACCCCGTACGACATCTTGATAATCGCGTCGATGATCGACCGTGAGGTCGTCGTTCCGAAGGAGCGCCCCTTGGTGGCTGCGGTCATCTACAACCGCCTCCGTATCGGCGAACCGCTGGGCATCGACGCAACTACCCGTTACGAGTACGACAGCTACACGGAGCCTCTCACCTCCGATCAACTCGAGACGGATACGCCTTACAACACACGGTTGAACGCGGGGCTTCCTCCCACTCCGATAGGCAACCCCGGTCTCGCCTCGATGCAAGCGGCGGCGCGACCGGCAAAGGTCGATTACCTCTATTACGTCGTGGACCCGGACGGCTGCGGCACCCATTCGTTCACCGCGAGCGCGGACGAGTTCAATCGCCTGGTCGCCGAGTACAACGCAGCCCGCGAGGCAGCGGGGGGACAGGCACCCAGCAACTGCGGGGGCGGACAATGAAGCGGCTCGCCGTAGTGGGGGAGCCGGTATCGCACTCGCGCTCACCGGCGATGCAGAATGCCGCGCTCGAGGCACTCGGGATGAGCGAGGAGTGGATCTACGACGCGATCGAGGTATCGGCGGCGGAGTTCCCCGAGCGCATCGCCTCCTTGCCCGAGGAGGGGTATGTCGGGGTCAACGTGACGATCCCCCATAAGTCCCTGGCGCTTGAGGTGGCTGATCAGGTTTCGGATGCCACAGCTGCCATAGGCGCGAGCAACACGCTGATCTTCGAAGGAGGGTCGATCAGGGCCGAGAACACAGACGCGACCGGCGTGCTGGAGGCAACCCCTGAGTCGGTGCGGTCCGGACGGGCCTTGGTGCTCGGGGCCGGCGGAGTTTCGCGGGCCGCGGTGTGGGTCCTCTCGGGCGCGGGTTCCGCAGTCTCGGTGTGGAACAGGAGTCCGGAACGCGCCGACGAGTTGGTGGCGACTCTGGAGGTGGATGGCCCTGCCCCGGTGAGCGTTTCCTCCGAAGAGGCCGAGTCGGGGGGCTTCGACCTGATCGTGAACTGCACGGCTATCGGTATGCCCGGGCGTGACGACGATCCATTCGAAGTCCTTCCGATAACGCGTGACACGATCGCCGGAAGCGTCGTGCTCGACCTCGTCTACTCGGGAGTCGAGACCCGGCTGGTGGCCGAGGCCGCTCTGGCGGGTGCGACCGCGATCGGTGGTCTCGAGTCGCTGGTCAGGCAGGGAGCGGATTCCTTCAGGCTCTGGACCGGGGTGGAGCCGCCTCTCGATGTGATGCGTAAGGCCGCCTCAGCAGACTGAATGGGCGTTCGGTGGCCCGCTCTCTGAGGTCACGGAGCTGCAGGCATCTGATCCGAGGCGGTGACCGGACTCGACGGCGCGATCGAGGCCGATTCGATATCGGCTCCTTCGACATTTCGCGGGTGGTGACAGGCGGCGAGGTGGCCTCCTCCGTAATCGACCAGCGGCGGTTCTGCTTTGGCGCAGATATCCGTCGCCCAGGGGCACCTGGTCCTGAATCGGCAACCCGAGGGCGGGTCGGTAGGGCTCGGAAGGTCGCCTTCGAGCCGGATGGGTTTCTCACTCCGTTCACCCGGATCAGGCTTCGGCACGGCTGAGTAGAGGGCGAGTGTGTAGGGGTGGATGGGCCTCTCGAAGATCTCCTCCGCAGGCGCGATCTCGACGATCTTCCCCAGGTACATGACCGCAATCCGGTCCGAGACGTGTCTGACCACGCTGAGGTCGTGGGCGACGAACAGATAGCTGAGGTCCCTCTCTTCCTGCAGATCCGAGAGTAGGTTCACCACCTGCGCCTGGATCGAGACATCCAGAGCCGAAACCGGCTCGTCGAGCACGATCAGCTTCGGTCGCAAGGCAAGGGCTCGGGCTATCCCGATCCTCTGACGTTGGCCACCCGAGAACTCGTGGGGCAGGCGGTTGTAGTGCTCGGGACTCAACCCGACCTGCTCCATCAGTTCTTGGACCATCTTCTTCCGGGCATCCCCCTCTTTACCGATCCCGTGGATGACGAGGGGGTCGGCGATGATCGCGCCGACCGTCTTCCGTGGGTTGAGTGCCGAGTAGGGGTCCTGGAAGACGATCTGTATCTCACGCCGCAGCCTGTTCAGGTCGTTGCCCTTCGCGCTCGCGAGGTCATCTCCGTCGAAGTGGATCTCGCCAGAGGTCGGGTCGAGGAGTCGGACCAGCATTCGAGCCACGGTGCTCTTGCCGCAACCCGTTTCGCCGACCAAGCCGACCGTCTCGCCCTCGGCGACGTTCAGGCTGAGGTCGTCGACCGCTTGCACCGCTCCGACCTGCTTGCGGAAGAGGATCCCCTTGGTCAGCGGGAAGTGCTTGACGAGGTGCTTTATCTCCAGAAGGGATCTCTCGCTCGAGATCATCTCCGCGCCACCTTCAGTTCGGCGGCCGCTATCGCGGATTCGGGATCCGGTGACTTCTCCAGCGAAGACCACAGAGCCTTCCGCTCCGCCCCGGAGAGGAGACAGGCCGTCCGATGGACTCCGGCGCCATCGCTCGGCTCCAGAGACGGTCGTTCCGTGCTGCACGACTCCTGCACGTACGGGCACCTCGGGTGGAAGCGACACCCACCCGGGGGATTGATCAGGCTCGGAGGTTGCCCGGTAACGGGTATCAGCGGCTCGTCAGAGGAGCGATCGATCCGCGGGATCGAACCGAGCAGGCCCCAGGTGTAGGGGTGTTGCGGGGAGAAGAACAGCTCTTCGACCGGCGAGCGCTCGACTATCTGTCCGGCGTACATCACAGCGATCTCGTCGGCGTTCTGGGCGACCACACCGAGGTCGTGGGTGATCAGGATCATCGACATCCCCAGCTCTTCCTGGAGGTCGTCGATCAGACCCAGGATCTGGGCCTGCGTCGTGACGTCGAGTGCGGTGGTGGGCTCATCGGCGATCAGCAGCTTCGGGTCGTTGATCAAGGCCATGGCGATCATCACGCGCTGGCGCATGCCTCCTGAGAACTCATGCGGGTAGCTGTGCGAGCGAGCCTCGGCGTTCGGGATCCCGACCAGGTCCAACATCTCAATCGCCCGTCGAGCGGCTTCTCCCTTGCTCACATCACGATGAGTCAGCACAGCCTCGGAGAGCTGATGTCCGATCTTGAAGAAGGGGTGGAGGGATGAGAGCGGGTCCTGGAAGATCATCGAGACCTCGTTGCCACGGATCGCCTCGAGATCGGTCTCAGGGATGGAGAGCAGGTCACGGCCCTCGAATGCGACCCTTCCTTCGATGTGGGAATTCATCGCTCTGGTCAGGCCGAGCATGGTCAGTGAGGCCACGCTCTTCCCGCAGCCAGACTCTCCCACGATGCCGAGGGTCTTTCCCTTCTCGACGGTGAAGGAGATTCCGTCGACCGCCTGGACACGACCGTCCTCGGTGTCGAACGCCACTCGGAGGTTGTCCACCTCGAGAAGGCTCACAGGTCGTCGTACCTGACCCTTGGATCGAGGTAGGCGTAGGCGATGTCGACCACCAGATTGAAGATCACGATGAAGAAGGCTCCGAAGAGCGTCACTCCCTGGATGAGCGGGAGGTCCGACTTGTCGATGGCATCGAGGACGAGGCGGCCGACGCCCGGGATGTTGAAGACCGATTCGGTGAGGATCGCGTTGCCGGCCAGCAGGACTCCGATGTCCAGACCGAGCAGGGTGATGACAGGGGTGATGGCGCTCCGGACCCCGTGCTTCATCACCACCTTCCTCTCCGGCAGGCCCTTGGCTCTGGCGGTTCGGATGTAGTCCTCACCCATCACGTCGATCATGTCCGAGCGCAGGTATCGGGCGTAGACCGCGGCCGAGGCCGCAGCGAGCACCGTCCACGGAAGGATCAGCGGGCCCGCCCATGCGATGGGTCCAGCGCTGAGGGGCTCGTAGCTACCCGCTCCTGGGAGGATCGGGATCAGGCCTATGTCGTCTGCGAACAGATAGAGGGAGATCAGGCCCAACCAGAACACGGGAGCGGAGATCAGCGCAAGCGAGATGACCATCGTGGACCGGTCGAGCAGCGACCGGGCGCGCACTGCGGAGATGATCCCGATCGGAATGCCCATCAGCAACCAGAGGATCGCCGCCCCGAATGTGAGAGATGCGGTCGGTCCCAATCGGTCGAGGATCAGAGAGGAGACCGAGGTCTCGTACTGGTAGCTGTAACCGAAGTCGAAGTGGAAGAAGATCTGCTTCATGTAATCCACGTATTGGATGAACACAGGCCGATCCAGGCCGAGGCTCTCGCGGATCCGTTCGATCTGATCCGGTGATGCCTGTCTTCCCGCTCTCAGCGTTGCGGGGTCGGCCGAGGGCAGCAGATAGAAGATGACGAAGATCACCCCGCTGACCAGGAAGAGCATCGCGACGCCCCAGAGGACACGCCGCAGTATGTACTCGAGCATTCTCCGGCTCCCTTCTCAGTCCCGGCGGTCAGCAGCCCGGAGCGTCCCGCGATCGGTCATCGCGAGACGCTCCTTGCTGCTTCTTCGATCTCTTGCTGCGTCGTCTCCTACTTCTTCAGCGAGGTGTAGGAGAGATCTGCTGTGGCGTTGAACAGGTTGATCACCGGTGCAACATCCTCCGACCAGATGACCGGGGAGTTGTCCCAGATCCACGGCAAGGCCGGAGCCTGCGCGGTGATCTGCCTGTCGATATCAGCCCAGGCCTTGATGCGCTCATCCTGATCGGTCAGAAGCGCTGCCTTGGCCATTGCATCGTTGATCGACTCGACGTCGAGCTGAGGCCAGTTGACGTTGTTCGACGGGAGGATGTTGTTCCCGTTGAACGTCGGATCCAGCAGCGACTCGGCGTCATTGAAGTCCTTCAGCCAACCGGTCGTCGCGCAGATGGCGACCTTGGCGGCTGGCGTACCGCAGAACTTCGTGTACATGATCTCCTGAGACACAGGTCGGTAGTTGACCTTGAATCCCAGCTTCTGGAACGTGTCCAGCATGATCTCGCCGATCTGCCGGCTGCTGGCGCTGTCGTCTCCGACCATCAGGAGCTCGTCGTTGCCGTCGTACTTGCCCGACTTGTATCCAGCCTTCTTCATGTACTCGGAAGCGAGCGCCAGATCTCCGGCAGGCTTCTCGAGGAAATCGGCTCCGGTGCCGTCGAAGCCACCGGCCTCCTCGAACCCGGGGATGTCAGGCGGGATGAAGTGGTTGGCGATCGCGCCAGCCGCTTCTCCACCCGCCGTGAGGCGCAGGGCCTCACGGTTGGTCGCCGCGAGCACTGCCTTGCGGACATTGAGGTCGTCCAGGGGTGCCAGCTGCGTGTTGAGCGAGACGTACCTGCTGCCTCCGCTTACCGGCAGTGAGAGCTGCTCCTTGTATCTGGTCGCAGCTTCCCGGAGGACGGAGGGCGGCGGCCCGAAATCACCGTTCAGCTGGCCCTCGCCAGTCAGGATCTGCCTCGATGCAGAGGCGGAATCCGCATATCCCTCCTTGACCGTTATCCGGTCCGCATACGCGGGACGAGCGTCGCTCGAGGAGTCCCAATTGGGATTACGGACCAGGCGGATCTCCTTGCCGGGCTCGTAGCCGGTCAGGGCTCCCTTCGCATCGTTCTCGACCATGTACGGACCCGTCGCTGCGACATGGTCGCCGTAGGTCGAGGGGCTCTCCGAGTCGTACTGCTTGGCGTACTCCTCGGGCACCGGTGCGCTCACTGGAAGCGACAGTGCCTGGATCAGCGTCGCCGAGCTCGTATCGGTCAACTCGAAGACGATCGTCTGATCGTCTGGCGTCTTGATCCCCGAAATGTCGGGTGCGACAGTCGGGGCTTTCTCGACCGCCTCGATCGCAGCGTCGAAGCCGTCGAGGCCGTCCATGTAGGCGCCGATGTAACCGTTCGCGACACCAGGCATCAGACCTCGCTCGATCGCGTACTTGACATCCGCCGAGGTCACTTCACGATCGACCGGTGGAGCGAACTTGACGCCCTCCCTGATCTTGAAGGTGACCGTCTTGCCGTCATCGCTGATCGTCGGCTGTTCGGCTGCGAGGTCCGGCTGGGGGGTCTTGGTCTCTCCAGGAGGCCAGGACAACAGTGGCCTGAACATCGCGTAATGGATCATGAAGGTGAACTGGTAATAGCTCGCCCCCGGATCCATGTAGTCGATGTCGGACCCTGACAGGACCTCGATGGTTCCACCCTTCTGGGCGTCACTCGGGGCCTCCGTCGGGAGCGGGAAATCGGTCGTGGCCGTTCCACTCGAGCCACCGCAGCTCGCCAGAGCGAGCATCGCGACGATCGAGAGGGAAGCCACTGCGACTGCAAGTGCTCTCTTCCTCTTCATTGTGATTCCTCCTTTTCGATTTCATCCTTCTTGGACTGTCCTGGAAGCCATGAGCGATTCCGTCTCGCTTTCGGTTGTAGCGCGTCCTGCAGGGCGTCGCCTACGAGGTTGAAGGCGAGGACCGTCGAGACGAGCGCGAGCCCGGGGAAGAGCAGGTACCACCACGCCGCATCGAAGATGTCGGTGGCGTCGGAGATCATCTGACCCCAGCTCGCTGCGGGAGGCTGGATGCCGACGCCGAGGAACGACAGGGCCGCCTCGTAGAGGATCACCGACGGGATCAGGATCGTCGAGTAGACGATGATCGGCGCGGTCAGGTTGGGGAGCATCTCGCGGAAGATGATCCGTCGGTTCGACGCGCCGACCGATCGCGCCGCATCCACGAACTCCTTCTCACGTAGCGACAGGGTCTGCCCCCGCACGATGCGGGCGAGGTAGGTCCAGCTCGTCACCGCGATGACGAAGATGACGACGGCAAGTCCCGGCTTCAGCAGTCCGCCGAGGCAGCCGTTCCCGAACGAGCAGGCCGCGGCGAGCCCAGTGGCCAGGAGGAGGTAGGGAATTGCCAGCAGGACATCCACTCCGCGAGAGATGATCGTGTCCGTCCAACCCCGGAAGTAGCCGGAGAGAAGGCCTGCTACCACTCCGATCAAGCTGGCTATGGCGGTTGCGGTGAAGGCGACCAACAGGGAGATTCGTGCTCCGTAGAGGATCCGGCTGAGGACATCACGGCCCAGTTGGTCTACTCCGAGCCAGTGGTCGGGACTCGGGCCGGTTGGCAGACCGAACGCATCGAGTGATTCGATGTCACGTTCGTTCGGATGGGGAATCCCGAGCACGTCGACTATCACCGGGGCGAGGAGCGCGAGGAGGACGAGCAGACCGAGATAGATCAGTGCCCCGAGAGCCAGCTTGTCGTCCTTGAACCTCCGCCAGAAGAGTTCGCGCGTGGATCGCGCCTGGATCGCGGGGGCGTCAAGGTCCTCGGCTGCTACCGCACCGAGCGTCTCCACGGCTTGGGTCAAGCGGGGCTCTCCTCTCCGTTCCTGCTTCGCCGGAAAGGACGAAGCACCCCGAAATCTACCGCCAGACGCTGTTCACGGCTTTCCCGGCCGGGTGGCTCGCGACACCTCGATCACTCCCGACCTCCCGCCCGGGACCGTATAGACCGGAAAACTCCCCGGGTCTCTCGGCAGGATGTCGAATCGGGCCGGCGCATAGGGATCGGCAAACCCTGTGAGCCCGAGTCCACGGATCGAGACCTCCGACGGCCGATCTACCTGGACCACCAGCGTCAGCCGATCGCCGGCCTCGACAGATACACGACCAGTCGATCGAGGGCCGAAGGTGGCGGTGATCGGCTTGTCCTGAACGGTTCGGACAGCGCGGCCTCGGTCGGTGGGCCTCTCCTTCTCCCGAGGCAAAGTAGTTTCGGTCGTGGTCGTCTGGGAGCGGAGGTTGTTGCGCAAGGGCTGCGAGATGACCGTTATCGCCATCGAGACAGCGATCAGCGCCATCAAGAGGATCATGAGACGTCTCGCGGCCATCGGGTAAAGATAGGCGGGCCGCTCTGCACTCCGACTCACGCAAGCGCGTGCCCTGCCTCGGGAGCGGTCGCGCTCTAGGCTGGAGCCATGGAATTCGGCTTCCGAACGGCAGGTGAATCACACGGCCCCGGTCTCGTCGCTCTCGTCGAGGGGCTGCCTGCTGGCCTCGAACTGGATCGCGAAGCGATCGATCGTGACATGGCACGACGCCAACTCGGGCACGGTCGCGGGGGCAGGATGAAGATCGAGCAGGATTCCGTCGAGGTCCGTTCAGGCGTGCGGCACGGCAGGACCCTTGGCAGCCCGATTGCCCTCCTGGTAGCGAACCGCGATTACCCCAACTGGGAGGAGCGGATGAACCCGTGGCCGGTGGACGGGTTCGAACCCGAAGAGTCACATCTACCTCGTCCGGGTCACGCGGACCTCGCTGGCCTCCACAAGTACGGACACACTGATGTCCGGAACGTGCTCGAGCGCGCCAGCGCACGCGAGACAGCGGCGCGAGTTGCCGCGGGCGCACTGGCCAAAGCCTTCCTGTCTGCCCTCGGCGTGAGCATCCACAGCCATGTGATCAGGATCGCAGGTGTGTGCGTGCCGGAGACGGAAACCGACCTCGGACCGGAAGACTTCAGCGAGGTCGACGACTCACCCGTTCGTTGTCTCGACGCGACGACCTCGGAGGCGATGGTCGAGGAGATCAATCGTCTCCGTAAGGCCAACGAGTCGCTGGGTGGGACCTTCGAGGTCAGGGCCTTCGGTCTGACGCCCGGGCTGGGTTCCCACGTCGCTTGGGACACCCGTCTCGATGGACGCCTCGCCCAGGCGGTTTGCTCGATCCAGTCCGTGAAGGGCGTCTCCCTCGGCGAAGCGTGGGAGGTCGCCGGAGGACCCGGTTCGGAGGCCCACGACGAGATCTTCTGGTCCGAGGAGCGAGGATGGTTCCGCGAGACGAATCGCGCAGGCGGATTGGAGGGCGGTATGACCAACGGGGAACCGCTAGTCGTGCGGGCCGCGATCAAGCCCATCTCGACCCTCACCAAGCCGCTGCGATCGGTGGATACGGAGACCCACGAGCCCGCTCAGGCCATGCGTGAGCGAACCGACTCGACCGTCGTGCCGGCGGCTGGAGTCGTGGGGGAGGCGATGGTTGCGCTCACGCTCGCTGCCGCTTACCGCGAGAAGTTCGGCGGCGATCACATCGACGATGTCCGCTCGGCTCTCGCAGCCTACGAGGAGCGGATCGGATGGCGGCGGTAGTCGCGGGGGGCACCGGATCCGGAGAGAAACCCGGAGGCGGAGGCGCCCTCGTACTGATCGGCTTCATGGGTGCCGGAAAGAGCACCGCCGCGAGGGCGGCCTCGATGTTCACCGAGGTCCACGACGTGGATCTACTCCTCGAGGAAGATCTCGGTTCGAGCATCAGCGAGTTCTTCGCCGCCGAGGGTGAGCAGGAGTTCCGCCGTCGAGAGGAGGCGCTGATATGCGACCTCCTCGATGGTGCCGGCCCTGAGTCCGTGATCGCCCTGGGAGGAGGGGCGCTCGGGTCGGACCGCACGCGCGAAGCGCTCGGGCGCCACGTGGTGATCTGGCTCCATGTATCGCTGGAACAGGCCTGGGATCGGGTTGCAGGTGACCCGGGTCGCCCGCTGGCTGGCGATCGGATGGCATTCGAAGCGCTGTTCACGGAACGGACTGCCGTCTACGAACGCGCGGCCGATGCCGTCGTATTGAGCGACGGGCCTGCGAGGACCGCCGAGGCCATCGGCTGGATCGCGGCGCGTCGCAATGAACTCGAACGCGCGAAGTTGCTCTGGTGCGGTTCGAAGGCAGGCACCTATCCGGTCTGGATCGGCCGCGAGATCATCGGTCGAGTGCCAACCAGAGCCTCCGGGCGGCGTTTCTGTGTCACCGACAGCACCGTCGGCGAGATCTACGCAGACCGGATCTATGCCGAAGAGACGATCGTGGTCGATGCCGGTGAATCATCCAAGAGCCTCGCTACTGCAGAGAGCGTCTGGCAGCAGATGGCCGACATGGGGGTCGTACGGTCCGATCATCTGGTCGCTCTCGGCGGAGGCGTCGTCGGCGATCTCGGTGGATTCTGCGCAGCCTCCTACCAGCGCGGGATCGAGCTGGTCCAGATCCCCACGTCTCTGGTTGCCCAAGTCGATTCAGCCTATGGAGGAAAGACCGGTGTCGACCTCCCTACCGCGAAGAACTTCGTGGGTGCCTATCACCCGCCGGTCGAGGTTGTCGTGGACCTGGATTGTCTCGCGACCCTTCCCGAGGCGGAGGCCGCCGCTGGTTGGGCCGAGGTGGTCAAGACCGCGCTGCTCGAGGGCGGGGAGCTCTGGGAGCGGGTCAAGGACTTCGACCCCGCCTCGATGCGTGACCCCGCGGCGATGGCGCCGATAGTCAGCGCCTGCGCGAGGGTGAAGCTCTCGGTGGTGGTCGAGGACGAGCGTGACTCGGGGCGCAGACAGATCCTCAACCTCGGACACACGATCGGTCACGGGATCGAGACCGCGGGTAATTACAGTCGACACCGGCATGGTGAGGCCGTTTCGCTGGGGTTGTTGGCGGCACTGAGACTCTCTGGGGGAGATGACCTCCGTGCGGAGGTGAGGCGGATCCTCTCGGCCGCCGGCCTTCCGGTGACGCTCCCGGACGAGATCACCACCGACGCGGTGCTGGCAGCGCTCGCTCACGACAAGAAGCGTGACTCAGAAGGCGTCAAGTTCGTCCTCCTCGATCTGCCTGGCAAGCCGCGTTGGGGAGAGTTGGTCGACGACGCGGATATACGTGCATCGATCGACGAGTTGCGGGAGGATTGAGAGCGATGAACGGACCGACGAAGAATCGAGTCGCGGTGATGCATGGCGTGAACCTCGACATGCTCGGTAAGCGTGACCCCGACCATTACGGGACGATCACCCTCTCGGAGCTGGAGAATCAGATCAGGAAGTGGGCCAAGGAACTCGACCTCGAGCCGATCACCTTCCAGAGCAATTCAGAGAGCGCGTTCGTCGAATTCCTGCACCGGCTCCCTGATACGGCGGATGCTCTGGTCGTCAACCCTGGCGCTTGGACCCACTACTCATGGGCGATCAGAGACGCAGTCGAGATCGCAAGCCTTCCGAGCGTCGAAGTCCATCTGTCGGACGTCGATCAGCGCGAGGAGTGGCGCAGGGTGAGCGTGCTGGAGGGCCTGACGGTTGCGCGAATCGCAGGAAAGGGTCCGGACGGGTACCGCGAGGCGCTCGAGGAGCTCCGGGCGGTAATGGTCTCCTGAGGTGTCGGCCAGCATGACCTCAGCCGATGGACGCGCGAACGAACTCTCCGAGGCCGTTCGCGAACGGGGGATGGATGCCGTCCTCGTCGGCAGCCCGGTCAACGTTCAGTATCTCTCTGGCTTCGCCGGGAGCTCGGGCCTCTGTCTGGTTGGTCCGGATCACCGCAGCTTCCTGACCGACTTCCGCTATGTGGAACGCGCCGATGAGGAGGTCGGGGAGGGATGGTCTCGACCGGAGCCGAGTTATTTCCTCTGGCGTGACGCGATGGCCCTGATGCCTGACGGCTCGAAGGTCGGCTTCGAGGATGCATCGGTCACGGTTCGCGAATTCGAGGCACTGCGCGACGCCGCAGGTAGCCGTCTGGAGCTCCTCCCAGCCGGTGATCTGGTCGAGGGGTTGAGGGAGATCAAGGACGTGGAGGAGGTCGAACGGATTCGGGCGGCCGCCGCTATGGCGGATGGGGTGTTCGAGTGGATGATCGGATTCGGCTTTGCGGGTAGGTCGGAACTCGAGGTGCTCAAGGCCTGTGAAGTGAGAATCGCCGAGCTCGGCGCCTCGACCAGCTTCCCTCCGATCATCGCGGCTGGTCCGAACGGTGCGATTCCACATGCTGAGCCAAGTGCCCACATAATCAGTGATGGAGATCTCCTCACCATCGATATGGGCGTTCAGCTCGACTACTACTGCTCGGATTGCACACGAACCTACGCGGTGGGTGAGCCTTCCGATCGAGCCCGGGAGGTGTACGAAACGGTACTGGCCGCTCAGGCCGCCAGCCTGGCGGCAGTGAAGGCGGGAGCGGCCTGTTCTGCGGTCGACTCGGCCGGTCGCCAACTGATCACCGAGTCCGGCTACGGCCCGAACTTCGGCCACGGAACGGGGCATGGGGTCGGGATGGAGATCCACGAGGCGCCGCGCGTCTCACAGGCTGCAACTGGTGATCTCCGCACCGGTCAGGTGATCACGATCGAGCCGGGGATCTACCTGCCAGGCGAGCTGGGGGTTCGAATCGAAGACCTGGTGGTGGTCACAGACGACGGCTGCGAGAATCTGAGCACCCTGCCCAAGGAGCTGCAGATCGTTGGTTGACGAGCTGCCGCTGGCAGGGCTCAGAGTGCTCGATCTCTCTCGGGTGCTGGCGGGCCCCTACTGCACGATGAATCTGGCCGATCTGGGTGCGGAGGTGATCAAGGTCGAGCGCCCCGGGGTCGGAGACGAGACCAGGTCCTGGGGGCCACCTGATCAGGTCGGTATCTCGTCCTACTTCCTCTCGATCAACCGCAACAAGCGGAGCATCGCCGTCGATCTCTCCACCGATCGCGGCAGGGATCTGATCAAGCGACTCTCAACGGATACGGACGTGGTCATAGAGAACTTCAAAGCAGGCGGTGCCGCCGGGATGGGCCTCGCTTACGAGGATCTGAGAGAAGTCAATCCGGGGCTGATCTACTGCGCCATCTCCGGGTTCGGTTCGACTCGCGTACCTGCAGACCGACCTGGCTATGACCTGATCGTGCAGGCCGAGAGCGGACTGATGTCGATCACGGGCAGTGCCGACGGGCCACCCAACCGAGTCGGTGTGGCCCTGGTGGACGTCCTCACCGGACAGCAGGCCGCAATCGGAATCCTCTCCGCTCTGCACGAGCGTGAGAGAACCGGCAAAGGCCAGATGCTCGAGGTGTCCCTTCTCGATGCATCCATTGCCAGCTTGGTGAACATCGCACAGAATGCGCTGGCTACGGGAGAGGACCCGCCCCGGATCGGACCGGCACATCCGAGCATCGTTCCGTACCAACTGTTCGAGGCATCTGATGGACACCTGATGGTGGCTGCCGCCAACGACCCGGCGTTCGAGCGCCTCTGTGGCGCGATGGGTCTGGACGATCTCCCTACTGACGCCAGATTCTCGACCAACCATTCCCGAGTCGAGAATCGGGAGGAGCTCGTCCCGAAGCTCTCGGCGAGGTTCCTCCAGCGTCGCGTCGAAGAGTGGCTCAGCTTGCTGGGTGAGCAGAAGATCCCTTGCGGCAAGGTCCGTGGGGTCCATGACGCGATCGTCGCCGCCGCAGAGGCGGGAGACCCGGTCACAGTCGAGGTGGAGGTGGAGGTGGAATCGGATCGCGGAGCGCGAGAGCAGATCCAACTGGTCAGGCAGCCGATCCGGTTCCTCTCGAATTCCGCGGAACCCAGACTCGATCCTCCGCCTCGGCTGGGGGAGCACACGATCGAGGTTCTGACCGAGATGGGGCTGTCTCCAGAGGAGAGGTCGGATCTGGTCGAATCCGGCGTGGTCTCGGTGCCTCAGTTGGACTGAATCCGTCATCTCCGGCCACTTCGCCCGCTTCTTGCGGCAGAATGCTCATATGGCGACCACTTCCGTGAGCAAACCGAAGGCGAACCCGCGCGACTTCCTCGAGATCGACTCCCTGCTCTCCGACGAAGAGCGCTTGATCCGTGACAACGTGCGCGCATACGCGCAGGAGAAGGTGCTTCCTCGGGTCCCCGAGTGGTTCGAGCAGGGGACCTTCGACTCACGAGGAGTAGCACGGGAGATGGGCGAGTTGGAGGTCCTCGGGATGCATCTTTCTGGTTATGGCTGCGCGGCTGCGAGCGCGGTGGCCTACGGCCTCACCTGCATGGAACTCGAGGCGGTCGACTCGGGCCTGAGGAGTCTCGTCTCCGTTCAAGGTTCTCTCGCGATGTTCGCGATCTGGCAGTACGGCAGCGAAGAGCAGAAGGAGCGCTGGCTGCCGGGGATGGCGTCCGGGGAGATGATCGGTTGCTTCGGGCTGACCGAAGCCGATGCCGGAAGCGACCCTGCTGCGATGCGCACTCGCGCACGGCGCGACGGCGACGACTGGGTGATAAACGGGTCGAAGCTCTGGATCACCAATGGTTCTGTGGCAGACGTTGCGGTGATCTGGGCGCAGACCGACGACGGGATTCGCGGATTCCTGGTCGAGAAGGGGACACCCGGATTCTCCGCCACCGATATCCATGGCAAGCTCTCGCTCAGAGCCTCGGTGACATCCGAACTGGTGCTGGACGATGTCAGGGTGCCATCTGCATCACAGTTGCCCGAGGCGTCGAGTCTCGGAGCCCCACTCTCGTGTCTCAACGAGGCACGGTTCGGGATCATCTTCGGAGCAGCGGGGGCCGCAAGGGCTTGCTTCGAGGAGGCCTTGAGCTACTCCGGCGAGCGGGAGGTCTTCGACAAGCCGCTCTCGGGCTTCCAACTGACTCAGCAGAAGTTGGTCGAGATGGCCCTCGAGGTGAACAAGGCGTCCCTGCTGGCGCTCCATCTCGGGCGGATGAAGGATGAGGGAGTACTCGCGCCCGAGCACGTCAGCTTCGGGAAACTCTCCAACACAGTGGCCGCCATCGGTGTGGCGCGGACCGCGCGGACCATCCTCGGCGCCAACGGAGTCAGCCTCGAGTACCCGGTGATGCGGCACGCGAACAATCTCGAATCGGTGCTGACCTATGAAGGCACCGCAGAGATCCACACGCTCGTCGTGGGCGCTGCGTTGACCGGCCAACAGGCCTACCGCTGAAGCCTCTGGCGTAATCCCGCCCCTCGTCGCTACCCTGACTACATCGTGGTATCGACCAACCAGTTCAAGAACGGGATGCACATCGAGGTTGACGGCCAGATCTTCCGGATCGCCGAGTTCCAGCACGTGAAACCCGGCAAAGGCGGGGCGTTCGTGCGCTCCAAGCTGAAGCGGCTCGACGACGGCGCGGTGATCGACAAGACCTTTCGTGCCGGTGAGAAGTTCCGTCAAGTCAGGACCGAGACCCGGAAGATGCAGTACCTGTACGACTCCGGCGACTCCGCTGTGTTCATGGACAACGTGAGTTTCGAGCAGACGGAGATTCCCAAGGACGTAGTCGGTGAGGGTCTCCAGTGGCTGCCGCCGAACGCGGAAGCAGAGCTCCTGTTGGTGGATGAGCGGCCTGCGGGTCTGCAGGTACCGAGTGCCGTCGACCTCACGGTGACCGAGACCGAGCCCGGACTGAAGGGCGACACCGCATCAGGCGGTGGCTCGAAGCCAGCCACACTCGAGACCGGCGTGGTGATCCAGGTGCCGCTCTTCATCGAGGAGGGCGAGTCGATCAGGGTCGACACCCGCAGCGGCGAATACGTCTCCAGGGCCTGAGCCGGGCAGCGTGAGGCGCTCGGATCAACGTCGCGACGCGGTATTCGCCCTCTACCAACGCGACGTCACCGGAAGAGACCTCGAAGACCTCTTGATCGATTCGAAACCGTTCACGCGGGAACTCGCCACTCTGGTGGCAGCCGATTCCGAGCGACTCGACGAGATCATCTCGTCGCATCTGCGCGGTTGGACGCTCGATCGGATTGCGCCGCTCGAGTTGAACATCATGCGCGTCGCTCTCTACGAGGGCTTGGAGATGGAGGAGGTGCCGATCGAGGTGGCTATCGATGAGGCTGTGGAGACGGCGAAGGAGTACTGCGGCAAAGACGCCCCTGGCTTCGTCAACGGGGTCCTCGGTGCCGCGCTCGAAGGAGACTCGGGCGGCGCCGAGTAGCCCGATGCGGTCGCTACCTTCTCCGTGATGGAAATGGGAACACAGGGATCGCCGGAACCGAGCCACGGGGCGGGAGAGTCGGAGAGCGGATCGAGTCTCGATCAACTCAGTCAGCGACTCGAGGCTCTGGCTCGCGAATTGGAGCAGGCGGCCGATCGCCCCGACGAGGCAGCCAGTCTCGTCCGCGAGGCATCGGATCTTGCCGCGGAGGCCGGCCGCGAGGTCGAGACGGCCTTGAAGGCGGCTTCAGAGGCTCGCGAGGAATAGGTCCCCGCTTGGCCTATCCGGACCGACTGCGTGAGCAGGTCGACGACTATCTCTCCACCCTCGAGTTCACCACACGGGACGCGACCCGGGGGCTGGAAGAAGCGATGCGGTATTCGCTTCTCGCAGGCGGAAAGCGGATTCGTCCGGTTCTCTGTCTCGCAACTGCCCTGTCCATCGGCTCGAGTCCGGAGAGGCTCCTGCCGACCGCAGCCGCTCTCGAGCTGATCCATACCTACTCGCTGATCCACGACGACCTTCCGGCGATGGACGACGACGACCTGAGGCGGGGGATGCCCACCTCGCACGTGAAGTACGGCGAGAACGTCGCGATCCTGGCCGGAGACGGTCTGTTCGCCGAAGCGGTGCGTCTGGTCTGCGCGGAGCAGGAAGGTGATCCCGAGACGATCGTCACGTCGCTCGCGGAGCTCATGGCTGCGGCGGGCGTAGAGGGCATGGTGGGCGGTCAGTATCTGGACGTTGTTGGCTCTGCGGGATCAGGCTCAGACGAGGATCGACTGCTCGAGATCCACTCGCTCAAGACCGGACGTCTGATCAGTGCGAGCGTGGGGGTGGTGATGACGCTGGAGCGGGTCGACGAGTCTGCGAAAATGGCGTATCGCAAATACTCGACGGAGCTCGGAGTCCTCTTCCAGATCATCGACGACATCCTCGATGTGACGGGAAGTGACGACGCGCTCGGCAAGCCAAGCGGCAGCGACGAGCGGCACGGGAAACTCACCTACGTGAGTGTCCACGGTCTCTCCGGTGCCCGCGAGCTTGCGGCGGAATACCACCGCCGTGCACTCGATGCCCTGGAAGAGGCAGCGCCTCGAACACCCGAGCTCGAGGGAATCACCAACTTCATCTACACAAGAGAGAGCTAGCAATGGAAAACGGAACAGATCAAAGCCAGACCCGGACCACCTCATACCCACTGCTGGACGGTATCGATGGCCCCGCCGACCTGAGGGGGCTGAACGAAGAGCAGCTGCAGCAGGTCTCACAGGAGGTCCGCGAGATGATCATCGACACGATCGGTGAGATCGGCGGGCACTTCGGGGCCAACCTGGGAACCTGTGAATTGGCCGTGGTCCTCCACAGCCTGCTCGATTCCCCGAAGGACAAGATCCTCTGGGACGTGGGCCATCAGTCCTACCCGCACAAGGTTCTCACCGGTCGTCGTGACCAGCTGGCTTCGATCCGTCAGTACGAGGGCCTTGCGCCATTCTGTTCGATCTTCGAATCGGAGCACGACATCATGGGGGCCGGCCACGCCTCTACCTCGATCGGCTACGGGGTGGGTCTCAAGGAGGCAATGCGGCACGGGATCGGCGAGGACGGAAAGGTCGTAGCCGTGATCGGCGATGGTGCACTCACCGGCGGTGTGGCTTACGAGGCCTTGCACCTGGCGGGTGGCCTCCAGACCCCGATGGTGATCGTGCTGAACGACAACGGGATGTCGATCTCCCCGAACGTAGGAGCGATGTCGAGCCTGTTCAACCGCATGCGCCTGAACTCGCGCTGGCATCGTCGCCGTGAAGCCACCGAAGACCGGCTCACCCGGCTGCCTCTCGGCCTCGGCAGGAAGATCAGTCGACTCGGTCCGGAGATCAAGTCCGCATTCAAGGCCTACTGGGCCCCCGGACTCTTCTTCGAGGAACTGGACCTCGCTTATGTAGGTGTGATCGACGGTCACGACGTCCACCAGCTGAGGCGTGCGCTGATCGAGGCCCTGGAGGCTGACCGTCCCGTCGTCGTCCACATAAACACCGTCAAGGGCAAGGGCTTCGAGCCCGCGGAGGAGGGCGGCCTCGAGGGTATGGAGAAGTGGCATGCGGCCAAACCGCGCTCGATAGTCGATCGCCGGCCGGCGGAGGAGGGCAAGGATCAGGAGAAGCCGCTGGTCGGGGTACAAGAGTCGGATTCCCCGCAGAGCATCGCGCCAGAGAAGCTCGAGGTGCCACCCCCGGTGGCTCCCCGCCAGTACACGGAGGTGTTCGCCGAGGCGCTCGTGGAGGAGGCTCGTCGAGACAAGCGGGTGATGGGGATCACGGCGGCGATGGCAGGGGGGACCGGCCTCGACCGTCTGCAGCGAGAGCTGCCCGAGCAGTACATAGATGTCGGTATCGCCGAGCAGGAGGCGGTGCTCTATGCGTCGGGGTTGGCGATACAGGGAGCCAAGCCGGTCTGCGCCATCTACTCGACCTTCCTCCAGAGGGCGTTCGACCAACTCGTCCATGACGTGTCGCTGCAGAGCCTCAACGTCGTCTTCGCGATGGATCGTGCCGGTCTCGTCGGCGACGACGGCCCGACCCACCATGGAGTCTTCGATCTCTCCTACTTCCTCCCATTGCCGAACATGGTGGTCATGGCACCCAGGGACGAGGCGATGCTCGTCCACATGCTGCGGACCGCACTCCTGCATGACGCTGGCCCGGTCGCACTCCGGTATCCGCGCGGTGTAGCGGAGGGAGTCCCGATGCCTGAGGCTCCCGAACCGATAGATATCGGCAGGGGTGAATTGCTACTCCCGGGGCAACGAGTCGCCCTCTTGGGCTACGGGTATGGCGTGCAGGTTGCGCTTCGAGCGGCGGAGGAGTTGCGCGGAGAGGGAATCGAGCCGACCGTGGCCGATGCCCGTTTCGCAAAACCGCTCGATGCCGACCTGATCGATTCGCTTGCCTCCGACCACGAGCTCGTGGTCACCTTGGAGGAGAATGTCCTCCCGGGCGGCTTCGGTGCTGCGGTGCTAGATCGAGTCGAGGACTCCCTTGCCGGCAAGTCCCGCGGACGGGTGGTGAGGATCGGTCTCCCCGATCGGTTCGTGACACATGGCAAGCCCGATCTGCTCCGCGCCGAGGTCGGGTTCACCGGCGACGCAGTGGCGGCGAGGGTCCTGGCGGAACTGGGTATCGGCAAGACGGTCTCCTAGCCCGAGATGGGGCTCCGATCCGGATCCCCTGACTGTGCCGGATCTCACACACACCGCTCCTCTCGACTCTTAGAGTCTTCCTCAGACTTCAGGTTGAAAGTAGATACCGCAGTTGAGTTGTTCGCGGCAATCGCTCCAACCGCTTCCCATAGACACATATATCTCTCCTCCCTGTAGTACGAAAACACCCCGCTTGCGGGGTGTTTTCCGTTGCGTGTGGCATTGCTCCGCGCGGCGCCTGCGTCGCTACCGTTGTCTGGATGAAGAAGCGCGTCGACACAGTGATCGCCGACCGGGGATTGGCGCCCTCTCGGTCCGCCGCGGCGCGCTCGGTGCGAGCAGGGCAGGTGCGGGTGGGATCTGACGGCCCGGTTCTCCTGCGTCCCTCGGATCTCGTCGAGACCGATGCGGATCTCGTGCTGACAGGCGGAGACGCGTACGTGTCGAGAGGTGGAGAGAAGCTCGCCAACGCACTCGATGCCCTGCCCGATCTCGATCCTTCGGGACGAACCTGCCTCGACATCGGAGCCAGCACCGGCGGATTCACCGACTGTCTGCTGCAGAGAGGCGCCAAACAGGTCATGGCGCTCGACGTCGGACACGGGCAGCTCGATTGGCGACTCAGGAACGACGAGCGGGTGAGAGTGGTCGAGGACTTCAACGCACGCGAATTGTCTCCCGATCTGTTCGATCTCCAGCCAGATCTGGTCACGGTGGATGTCTCGTTCATCTCGCTGACCAAGATCCTCGCACCCGTCGTGGCTTCGGCCGCTCAGGCCTTCGATCTGCTCGCAATGGTCAAACCCCAGTTCGAACTCGGGCGCAAGCGCGTGGGACGGGGCGGAGTGGTCCGGGATCCTGCCGCCCGCGCGGAAGCGGTGTTGATGGTCGCCGAGGCCGCTCGTACCGAGGGCTTGCACATCCGAGGTTTTGCCGCCTCCGGTCTGACCGGTCCGAAGGGCAATCGCGAGACCTTCATCTGGTGCGATCGCGAGGGCCCCGAACCCGACTCCCTGAAATCGGCGCTCTCGGAGGTGGAGGTCTGATGAGTCGATTCGAGATCCGCAGAGCAACGTTGATCAGCCATCGCCATCCCGGAAACGTCGGTGACGCAATCACCGAGACCGTTGCCGCAGCCGCGGCCGCCGGGGTGGAGTTGATCGTGTCCGACGAAGAGTTCGCCAAGCACCCCGAGGCACTCTCAGCAGCGGCCAGGAGCGGCGAGACCCCCAAGGAGGTGGATCTGTGTCTGGTCCTTGGAGGCGACGGGACCTTGCTCTACGCCCTTCGAACGCTTGCGGGGAGCGGTGTCCCCGTGTTCGGCATCAACTTCGGCACCGTCGGGTTCCTCGCTGCCTCGGAGCGCGATCAGATCGCGGACGGACTAGGGAAGGCGTTCGCCGGAGAGTTCAGGGCGCTGCGCTTGCCGGGACTGGAGCTGACTGGTGGCGGTTCCGGAAACCGGCTGGGTCTGAACGACATCAGCTTCTCGCGGCTACCCCAGGATCGCGTTGCAGAGATCTCGTACCGGATCGCGGGGGAGGAGGTCGGGCACGTGCGCTGCGACGGGCTGGTCGCGGCCACCCCTGCAGGCTCGACGGGTTACAACCTGGCGAACGGGGGGCCCATCCTTGCCTGGGGTGTGGAGGGGTACGTGGTGAGCTTCATCGCTCCCCATACCCTGACCGCAAGAGCGCTCGTAGTAGCCCCCGACGACGTATTGCACGTCGGTAACGCCGCGGGGCAGGACTCGGTTGCGGTCTCGATCGACGGAGTGCACAACTGTGAACTGGCCCCGGGCGAAGAGGTGGAGGTCCACTTCCGGGACGATGTCGGAGTGCTGGCTCAGCTCGAGGGCTCCAGCTTCTACCAGCGGATCGGCGAGAAGTTCGGGAGGCTCTCACGCTGAGCGAGATTCCGGGCACCGCACGTTCTCACCCGCTCCGGGGCTAATCCGTCGGCTCCTCCCGTTAGAACGGGACGTGTGCTGCTCGAGATCCGGATAGAAAACCTGCTCTTGATCGACAGGGCCGAACTCCGGCTCGGTCCGGGCCTGAACTCGATCACGGGTGAGACCGGCGCCGGCAAGACGGTGCTCGCCCACTCGCTGGACCTGATCATGGGTGGAAAGGCCAGGCCGAACATCGTCAGGCCCGGTGCGAGCGAGGCGTACGTGGAAGGCGTGTTCGAGCTCCCTCCGGCTCTGCTCTCCGATCCTGATCTCTCCGAGATCGTCGACCGTCTGCCGGAAGATGCTGATGAGATCTCACTCGGCCGACGAGTCTCGGCCAGCGGGCGCACCAGTGCGTTCATCCAGGGGCGCTCGGCTTCTGCCGCCGACCTCCAGTCTCTCGGTTCGCGGTTGCTGGCTTTCTACGGTCAACACGAGCACCGCAAGCTGACGCTCGCCTCTACCCAGATGGACACCCTCGACGGCTTCATCGGACCTGGCCAGATCGAGCTGCGCGAGAGGCATCGTGAGGCACATGCCGTCGTCACCGAACTCGAGCGTCGACTCTCCGACCTCCGCGAGCGCTCCGGTGCGCGAGAGCGGGACATCGACCTCCTCCGGTTCGAACTGTCCGAGATCGAGGCGGCAGAGCTCGAACCTGGCGAGGAGGCAGATCTCGAAGAGACGAGAGCCCGCCTGCGTCACTCCGAGGGCCTGAGGTCGGCGGCTGCAGCTTCACAGGCAGCCCTTGCAGGATCGAGTGACGAAGGTGGCGGAGCCACCGACGCAATAGGCAGGGTCGTGGGCGAGCTTGCCGGAGTCGAGGGGGTCGACCCTGAGCTGGATGCTCTGGCGGTCCGCGCCAGGGCCCTGGAGGTAGAGATAGGAGAGATGGCGGCTGAGCTGCGCTCCTATGCAGACGGGGTCGATTCCGACCCCGCCTCCCTGCAGCAGGTCGAAGAGCGCCTCGACCTGATCGACCGGCTCAAGCGCAAGCACGGCGGAACGCTGGAAGCGGTCCTCGAGCATGGAGACCATTGCCGGACGGAGATCGAGGCGCTGGAAGGAGGCGAGGAGATGAGCGAGCAGCTGGAGGCAGAGTTGGCAGAGGCCAGATCCAGCCGCGACGGTATCGCTACCGATCTCGCCGCCGCCCGTCGTAAGGCCGCACCAGCGCTCGAAGAGAAGGTTGCCGCGGAGCTGGATCGCCTGGCGATGTCGGGGGCTCGTCTGGAGGTATCGGTGGAGGAGAACCCCGAGGGACCCGGACCGTGGGGCTCAGACAGGGTCGAGTTCCGAGTGGCTACGAATCCCGGGATGCCGGTTTCTCCGCTGCGCGACGCCGCTTCTGGCGGCGAGATGTCCAGAGTCCTCCTCGCTCTGGTCAAGCAGGCAGGAGGTTCGGCTGGTCAGACCTTCGTCTTCGACGAGATCGATGCCGGGATCGGAGGCAACACCGCGAAGTCGGTCGGTGAAGCCCTGCGTGAGCTCGGCGAGGCCGGCCAGGTCCTCTGCATCACCCACCTGGCCCAGGTGGCTTCCTTGGCCGGTACTCATTTCAGGATCGAGAAGACCGTCGAAGGGGAGAACGCGGTCGCCAAGGTCGAGCAGGTTGAGGGCGAGCAGCTCGTCGCAGAGATAGTCCGGATGCTCGGAGGAGAGGACGAGAAGGGCGCGGTCGGGAAGCATGCGCGCGAGTTGCTCGAAGCAGCTTGAGTCCGGCGAGGCCGCATCCAGCGGGATCCGATGCAGGCGATGTCGTGACTTCCGCTCCCCGGTGGACTAGACTCGCGCGCGAGTTGATGAGGCCCCTCCGATGACGCAAAGCCAGCAGGGTGAGACGAAGTTCATCTTCGTCACCGGCGGCGTCGTCTCCTCCCTCGGCAAGGGGATAGCGGCGGCTTCGATCGGTCGGCTCCTCGTAGCGCGCGGCTACCGGGTCCAACTACAGAAGTTCGATCCGTACATCAATGTCGACCCCGGAACGATGAGCCCCTTCCAGCACGGTGAGGTCTTCGTGACGGAGGACGGAGCCGAAACGGATCTCGACCTCGGTCACTACGAGAGGTTCACCGACGAGAATGCCTCACGTGCCTCGAATGTGACCGCCGGCGCCGTCTACAACTCGGTGATCAAACGGGAGAGGAGGGGCGACTATCTCGGCGCGACGGTTCAGGTCATCCCCCACATCACCGACGAGATCAAGAGCCGGATCCGCATCGTGGCCGAGTCACAGTCGGTCGACTTCGTGATCACCGAGATCGGAGGTACCGTCGGCGACATCGAGTCCCTGCCGTTCCTCGAGGCTATTCGCCAGTTCTACACGGACCTCGGCCCGAAGCGCTGCATGTTCATCCATCTGACGTTGGTTCCCTGGATCGGGCATGCGGGCGAGATGAAGACCAAACCCACTCAGCATTCGGTCAACGAATTGAGGCGTATCGGCATCCAGCCGCATGCGCTGGTCTGCAGGTCGGAGAAGGGGCTGGATCGGGATATACGCAAGAAGATCGCTCTCTTCGCCAGCCTTCCGGTCGAGGCCGTGGTCTCCGCCATGGACGTCGACAACACCTACAAGATCCCACTCGTATTCCGAGCGGAGGGCATGGACGATCTCGTCTTCGATCACTTCAACATCGATGCTCCGGTTCCGGATCTGGGGGACTGGGAGAAGATGGTCCGGCGAGCCGAGGACGCCAAGGGCAAGAAGGTGAAGATCGCCCTGGTCGGGAAGTACGTGGAGCTCGCGGACGCCTACAAGTCGGTCAGTGAGGCGCTCACTCATGCGGGATGGATGCACGGGGTGGAAGCGGAGACCGTTCTGGTGAACTCGGAGGAGATCGACTCCTCGGAGCTCGAGTCGGCAGACGGCATCCTGATACCCGGCGGCTTCGGCGAGCGCGGGATAGAGGGCAAGATCGAGGCAACCAGGATCGCCCGGGAGAATGGAATCCCCTTCCTCGGAATCTGCCTCGGGATGCAGATCGCCGTGATCGAGTACGCGCGCCACATCGCCGGCATGGAAGGTGCGAACTCCTCTGAGCTCGATCCCGAGACTCCGTTCCCGGTGGTGGATCTGCTCCCCGAACAGAAGGAGATCTCCGACATGGGCGGGACGATGCGACTGGGTGCCGATCCGGTCAAGCTCCACGACTCCACCAAGGCGAGGGAGATATTCGGGGAGGCAGTCGTCTACAAGCGACACCGCCATCGCTATGAGGTCAACAACCAGCTTCGCCGCCGGATCGAAGATGCAGGTCTGGTGGTGAGTGGAACCTCTCCAGACGAGCGCCTGGTCGAGATCGTCGAGATCCCGGATCACCCGTTCTTCGTCGCATCGCAGTTCCACCCCGAGTTCAACTCCCGCCCAACCGATCCCGAGCCTCTGTTCCGCGAGTTCGTCGGTGCGGCTTCGGCCAGGGCGGCCGAGTTCGGTCACGGCGAGCAGGCAGGCGACGATTCCGAGCAGGGAACCGAAGACGCCGACCAACCGGCAACCGCCTGACTCGCCTTCGATGGGCGACGACTCACCGGACGATCGGCCTCTCGAAGCCAGTTTCAAGGGCGAGGGCGCAGCCGCCGCAGCCAAGGCGGCGGAAGAGGCACTCGCCAAGGCGATGCCCGACGATGCGGCGATCGAGGCAAAGCTCGACGATCTCGAACTGCGGGCCGTGGCGCGGGCCGAGCGGATGGATGCGCTGCTCGGTGCCGTCGAGGCGGCGGTGGATGCGGTCGTAGCCGCTGCCGGTGAGCACGGCGCAGGCGTCGAGGTGCGCGCCGATAGTGAAGAGAAACCTGCCAAGGAGCAAACCGAAGACGCCTAGCATCTAGGTCTGTGTCGGAGGACCGCCCGAGAACTGAATTCGCTGGCTCAGCGGAGGATGGACAGGCTGAGGATGACTCGCGCCTCGAATCCCGCCCACTGGAGCGAGTCGGCGGCAAGCTCCTGGTCAATACCTCGTTCTTCTCGGTGCGGAACGAACGGTTCCGGCACCCGGACGGCGGAACCACCCAGCGCGATCTCGTGGTCCATCCCGGATCGGTTGGGATCGTCGCTCATGACGGCTCCCACGTGTACATGGTCCGGCAGCCCCGCGAGGCTGTCGGTGAGGCGGATGTGCTCGAGATACCGGCTGGGACCCGCGATCAGGAGAGGGAATCGGCTCTGGAGTGCGCTCAGCGTGAGCTCGCGGAGGAGATCAGTCGCTCAGCCGGGGACTGGGAGGAACTGCGCACCATCTACACCAGCCCCGGGTTCACCAGCGAAGCAGTCGTCCTGTTCATGGCAACTGAGCTCTACGAGATAGAGCAGCCGGAGCGACCAGAGGAGCACCTCGAGGTAGTCAGGTTCCCGTTTGCCGACCTCGACTTCCTGATCGACAGATGTCGAGATGCCAAATCGATCATCGGCCTCTCCCTTCTGCGTGAGCGCCTGCAGGCGCCCGGGCGTGAGGCGTGGAGGAATGAGACTCCCAGCTGAGCAGGTCTTGCGGGTCTCCGTTCACGGGCAGGGAGAGGCGCACGGGTGGTGAAATCGAAGGGGATGGCAGTCCAGACACCAGAAGGCGCAGGCGGCACTTCCGAATCCTCCGATTCGCAGATCCGACACGAGGCGATGGTCCTCGACTTCCTCGCCTATCTCGAGTTCGAGCGCGGACTATCGCGGAACACCCTGACCGCTTATCGCACCGATCTCCTCCAGTTCGGCGAGTTCCTCGAAACCCGGAACTCCTCTGTGACGGAGGCCAACACACAGGACCTGTCGGACTTCCTCGCCGAGCTCGCTGAGGGTCCTGAGAGCCAACTCTCTGCGGCGACCATCAATCGCAAGGCTGCATGTCTCAGGTCGTTCTACAAGCACCTCCGTCGCGAGGAGATAGTGGTCGACGATCCGACCGCACACCTCGCGGTTCCGAGGCGCAGACGGCGGCTTCCTGAGGTGTTCAGTTACGCAGAGGTACAGAAGCTCCTGGCTACTCCACGCGGAGATGAGCCGATTGCCCGCCGGGACAGAGCGATCCTCGAGGTGATGTACGCCTCCGGTCTTCGCGCCTCCGAGACGATCTCGCTCGAAGTCGGCGACATCGACTTCCGGCAGGGACTCGTGCGGACCGAAGGCAAGGGATCGAGAGAGCGGCTGGTGCCGATCGGTCAGACGGCGCAGACCGCGGTGCGCTCCTATCTCTCTGGAGCGAGAGCCGAACTGTTGCGCTCTCCCGAGGAGAAGGCGCTCTTCCTCAATTTCAGAGGGGGGCCACTCACCAGACAGGGTCTCTACAAGATCATCAGGCGTCGAGCGGCAGAGGCTGGGCTGTCTGCCAAGTCGAGCCCCCATACGCTTCGACATTCCTTCGCCACGCACCTCCTATCGGGTGGGTGCGATCTGCGCTCGGTACAGGAGATGCTCGGTCACGCAGATCTGGCCACCACGCAGCTGTACACACACCTCTCGGGAGAAGACCTCAAACAGGCCTACTTCGATGCCCACCCTCGGGCGAGGGCGAAGAGCACAGCAAGATAGGCTCCGTGCAGGCCCCCCGAGATATCGGGCCTGCCGAAGATGCCTGAACTCCCAGAGGTAGAAACGATCAGGATTCAACTCGAGCCCGTACTCGTTGGCAGGCGGATCGAGGGGTTGGAGGTGCTCGACAGGCGCTGGACCAGGCCCGTGGACCCCGGCGAGGTGGAGATCGCGGTCCGCGGCGCGACCGTGAGCGGCGTCGGCCGCAGGGGCAAGTACCTGCTGATCGAGTTCGAGGATGCCTCTTCGCTCTCTATCCACCTGCGCATGACCGGAAACCTGCTCGTCGGGTCCAGTCGAGAGGGGGAGGAGGAGGTTCCACCGCGGCTGGGGGGTATCCGGCTCTACGAAGCGAGCCCCGACCTCACCCACCTGCGGGCACGTTTCACCCTCGACGACAACTCGACGCTCCTGTTCTGCGACGTGCGCAGATTCGGCCATGCAGTCCACTTCCCCGACCGGGACTCGCGCAATCGGTATCTCGACGCTCGTCTCGGTATCGAACCGTTGGATGGAGGCTTGACGGGCGAGAAGCTGTTCGAGATCTCCCGCGATCGGCGAACCCCACTCAAGTCCTTCCTGCTCGACCAGCACGGGGTGGCTGGCATCGGGAACATCTATGCCGATGAGGCTCTGCATCGTGCCGGACTCCACCCGCTTTCTCCAGCGGCCTCGATGCGGCCCGAGCACTGCGATGACCTCGCAGAGGGAATCGTCGCCGCACTGCGCCTCGGCCTGGAGAACGGGGGCGCGAGCATCGACGACTATCGGAATCTGGCCGGCGAGAAAGGGGAGATGCAGGACGAGTTCCTCGTCCACACCCGTGAAGGGGAGGGTTGCCCTCGGTGCGAGGGCGAGGTTTCGCGAATCGTCGTCGCTGGCCGCTCCACCTACTACTGCGGCGGTTGTCAAAAGAGGCTGAGACGCTCACCTCGCCGCTCACGCAAGCGCCGTCCGGCCGGTCGGGCAACTTGAACTCGTGGCACAGCCGAAGACCTTCAAGACCGAAGCGGTAGTCCTGCGGAGCATCAGGTACGCCGAGGCCGATCGCATCGTCCATCTTTACTCGCCCGAGCACGGAAGGTTGAATGCGATCGCCAAGGGCGCGCGGAAACCGAAGTCACGTTTCGGTGGTCGACTCGAACCCTTCTTCCGGCTCCGCCTGGTCCTCTATAGAGGGAAGGGGGACCTCTCCACCGTGACCTCGGCGCAGACGCTCGAAGGGTATCCGGACTTGCGAGGGAGTGGCACTGCCCTCACAGCTGCTGCCCGCTCCTGCGATGCCGTGTTGAGGCTCTTCGACACCGGTGACCCGAACGACGCCGCTTACAACCTGCTCTGCAACTACTTGTCGTTGATCGATTCCGACCCTGATCGGGCCTCCGATCGCGGCCTCGCCCTGGCCTTCAGACTCAAGTTGGCCCTCGCGGCAGGGTTCTCGCCCGAGCTCGCTGGTTGCGCGCGCTGCGGTGAGGTCGATCAACTTACGGCGTTCTCCGGTTCTGCCGGAGGCGTGGTCTGCGCCAGCTGTCAGGGGGACGGGTTCGTCTTCGATCGGGAATCGCACGAGTTCATGGTCCAGGCGTTGGCCAAGCCCCTCGCCGAGTCTCCGGTCGCCGCGGGTCAGACTTCTCAGCAGGTAGAGCGTGCGATCGGCGAGACCCTGGAACACCACGCACACGTGCAGTTGCGAGCCGCCGCCTGACGTGACGCGAAAGCGGGGGTGTCCGGTAGCGACAACCCCTGCCGACTTAGAATCGGGAGTAGGTGTGAATCGGGTGAACACAGATACGGAAGGGGGAGCGCCGCCTGCGGCGACGCCTCTGCCCGACCGCGTCCGCGCATGGGAGGCGGAGTTCCATTGGGACCTCGCGACCCCGTCGTATCCCGCATTGCGGGTAGATCCCGAGCCCGACAGCCCGTACCGGACACCCTTCCAGCGTGACCGTGACCGGATAGTCCACTCGAAGGCGTTCAGGCGGCTCAAGCACAAGACGCAGGTGTTCGTTGCTCCGGAGGGAGACCATTACCGCACCCGCCTCACCCATACCCTCGAGGCATGTGGGATCTCGCGGACGGTCGCTCGCGCTCTCGGACTCAACGAGGACCTGACCGAGGCCATCGGTCTCGGCCATGACCTCGGCCATCCGCCCTTCGGCCACATCGGTGAGGAAGTCCTCGATGAGGCGCTCACCGAGCAGGGTCGGGGCTTCCGCCACAACGAGCACTCCCTCCGTATCGTCGAATCGCTCGAGCGTGACGGCAGTGGCCTCAACCTGACCGAGCAGGTCCGCGACGGAATCCTCAATCACACCGGTTCTGATCGACCGGCGACTCTCGAGGGGCGCGTGGTGAAGATCGTCGACCGCATCGCCTACATCAACCACGACATCGATGACGCGCTGCGTGCCGGCATCCTCTCGGACGGAGACCTCCCTGCCGCACAGATCGAACTGCTGGGCCCTACCGGGTCGGACAGGATCAGCACGCTGGTGGCCGACATGATCGACAGCTCGCTCGCGGCCGGGGACATCGTGCAAGGCGAGGAAACGGGCGGCGCGATGCTGCGGCTTCGCAAGTTCATGTTCGATCGTGTCTACCTCGGCCCCGAGGCCCGCAGTGAGCAGGAGAGGGTCAGGACAGCGTTGCGGTCTCTCTTCGACCACTACCTGGCCCACCCGGAGGAGGTGCCTGTACTCGACCCCGATGCGGATGAGCTGCAGAGGGTCACCGATTACCTCGCGGGGATGACAGACCGCTTCGCGATTGCGACCTTCAAGGATCTCGCGCTACCGGAGGAGTCGAGGCTCTAGATGGCGATGATCTCCCGTGACAGCGTCGACAAGGTCAAGGATGCCGCAGACATGGTCGAGGTCGTCTCGGCTCATACCGAACTCAAGCAGCAGGGACAGCGGTTCTCCGGCCTCTGCCCTTTCCATGACGAGCGCACCCCTTCCTTCTCGGTCGATGCGACAGACAAGCTCTACTACTGCTTCGGCTGCGAGGCTTCAGGCGACCTCTTCCGGTTCGTACAGGAGCAGGAGGGACTCTCGTTCCCCGAGGCGGTCGAGTGGTTGGCAGAGCGGTACGGCGTGGAGCTCGAGAGAGAGGCCGAAGACCCCAGGGCGGAACAGGCACGAAAGAGGAGGACCCGGCTCTATGACCTGCTCGCGCGGACCTCGGAGTTCTACGCCTCCTTCCTGCGCGATTCACCGAAGGCCAGCAAGGCTCGGGAATACCTCGCTGAGCGAGGACTCGACAGGGAGGTGCTCGCTGAGTTCGGGATCGGCTTCGCGCCCAGTGCCTGGAACCAGGTTCGTGATCAGGCTCAGCGGGCTGGCTACTCGATCGAAGAGCTCCGCGCTGCAGGCTTGGTCCAGAAGAGCGAGAAAGACGGTTCGATGTACGACCGCTTCCGGGCCCGGATCATCTTCCCGGTGCGGGATCCGCGGGGGAGAGTGGTCGGGTTCGGAGCCCGCGGAATGGCAGCGGACTCGAAGCCCAAGTACCTCAACTCGCCCGAGGGAGACCTCTACCGCAAGAGCGAGACTCTCTACGGAATCGACATCGCTCGTGGTCCTATCGCCAAGGCCGGCCGCGCGATCGTGGTCGAGGGCTACACCGACGTGCTGGCGCTCCACCAGGCTGGTATCCGCGAGGCGGTAGCGGTGATGGGGACCGCCATCACCCCGGAGCAGCTGAAGATCCTGGGATCGCTCGCGAAGACGATCGTTCTGGCCCTCGACGCTGATCGCGCAGGAACCGACGCGATGATCCGCGCCCAGCGTGTTGCTGGCGACAGGGGGTTCGAACTACGAGTTGCGGCCATGCCAGAGGGAGTGGACCCAGCCGAGATGGCTCAGGCTGGTGAACTGGAGCGTTTTTCGGAACTGGTCGAGAAGGCGATCGATCTTCCGACCTTCAGGGTGCGAACGGTCCTGTCGCGATCGGATCTCTCCTCGGGCACCGGCAGGGAGGCTGCTATGGCCGAGTTGGCGCCCGTGCTCGCGGTGATGGGAGAGGTAGTCGGACGGGATGATCTGATCCGTGAGGTTGCCGATCGACTCGACACCGATCCGAGCCTCGTATCGGCAAGGGTCAAGTCCGCTCCACCTGAGCCTCCATCTCGAGCAGACGCGGCCCAACGAGACCAGGGGGAACCCGTGGCTCCGGAACCGGTTGCACTCACCCCGCGTGAGTTGAAGGAGCGTGCTCTGTTCGAGATGGCGATCGCCCGTCCCGAAGAGGGTGCTCGCGTACTCGGGCGACTGACCGATGACCACCTATCTGAATCCGGACGACGGGTGGCGGCGTGGCTCCGCGAGCACCTTTCGGCACCGACCGAGGGTTTGCCACATGAGGATCAGGATTTCGCATCGCTGATCGCCCGACTGGTCATGGCCGCCGAGGATCAGCCCTACTCGGAGGGTGCGATGGAACTCAACTTCATGCTCCTCGAGCGGCAACGTCTCGAGGACGGTATCTCGGCGGCGCGAGAGGCCGGAGACCATGAAGAGAGCGCGAGGCTATCACGCGAAAGAGCCGAATTGGCCGAGCGGATCACCCATGCGGATGCAGGGCTACGCGGCGCCTAGTGCCCCGTCGGTGCGGCGTCGGTAAGGTTCACTCTCGCGATCGTCTCCAAGATGGTCGTTGCCTTCCGGGGTAGCTCAATTGGTAGATGCGCTCGGCTGTTAACCGAGAGGTTGTGGGTTCGAGTCCCACCCCCGGAGCTTCTCGTGGTCAGGAAGGCGTCGGCGGGACTTCCTCACCCGCAGCGAGGGCCTCGAGTGAACCTGCTGCGATCTGCGGCCCGTCGTGCTGGCTACCCCAACTCGCGATCTCGACCGCTCGGTCCTTTACGCCGGGATCGTCGAGGACGCTCGCTGTGGCAAGTCTGAGGTTGCGAGGTCCAAGCAGCCGTCGCGGCAGCATCCGACCGCATCCCGCCCAGCTGACCCGCGCACCGTTTTCTCCCATGTCCCCTCCCGCGGGCGAGACGAGAACCGGAACGCCCTCACTGAGCGCTCGAACGACCGTGCCGTGCCCGCCATGGCAGATGACCAAGTCCGCCGCGGCCATCGCCTGACGGTACGAGATCCAGTCATAGACCCGTGCGTTATCCGGTGAGGGAAGGGGCCTCTGCGGCTTGTGGCCGTTGAGGGTCGCGAGGACGCGCACCGGAGCGCCGTCGAGTCCCTCCAGCGCCGCTCGCAGCAGCTCGCAGTCCGGGTCCTGCGAGGTGCTCGGTGCGACGAGGACCAGGGGCGCTTCTCCGGGGGGAAATTCCACCTCCGGCTTCTCGATGTCGCTGAGCAGGGGCCCCGTGATCCGCACGCTGTCCCTCCATTTGCGCGGATACTCCAGTTGGGGAAAGGTTGCCACCAGTGCGAGGCTCTCCGACGTACCGCCGTGGAAGCGCTCTAGCGGTGGGAGGTCCAACTGGCTTCGGATGCCGTTGAGGTCATCGCGACCTCGCCGCAGCCCGAAGCCGATCAGGGGCATGGTCGCTCTCCACGCGAGACCCCCGATCGGCGTACGGGGTGGCTGCATCCCGATGGAGAAGAGGGGCATACCGGGCTGCTGCTCGGCGAATACATGTGGGATGAGGGTTGCTCGCGGTATCCCAGCCGCCTCCGCAGCCAGCGCAGGAGCGAGCGTGAGGATGTCGTTCACGACTACGTCCGGTCGGTACTCCTCCATCAGTCCGATCAGCGCCCTCGCAGCGCGCGCGGCCGTCCCGCCGGCTTCGCTCTCGGGCCCCGGCGGCGGGTAGACCGAGTACTGCTCAGCGGAGCGGAAGTCGATTCCGTCTTCTTCGACCATCTCCCGCCAGCGATCCCATGACTCGACCAGGACCTCGTTTCCGCGCTGGCGAAGGGCTCTGGCGAGGGTGATCGCCGGCAGGGCGTGACCTGGATCTCCGAACGCAGCGACGATGAAGCGAGCTGGCATGGCCTGACCCTAGGCAGTTGGCGGCGCAAGTGGATTCCCGCCCTAGCAGGTCTTGCTGCAATTGCCGTTTCGTGCCCCGGAAAGCTCCGATGGAGGACGCCGGATACCGCTATCCATCCTGTGGATGGCACGACGCAAGAGAACAGCGACCGAGCGACTCCGCAACGCGGTGCAGGCGCTCCCCCGGCATACCAAGGAAGCGATGCTTCGGGGTATCCAGAGCGGGAAGGTGATCACGGGTGGCTACACCGATGGAGACGGAGGAGCCTGCCCGATGCTCTCGGCGCACAGGAATGGTGGTCGAACCGACATGGGGACCTTCGCGAGGGCTTGGGACGAGTTCACAGGCACGCCGACCGGAAAGCCACGGGAGGCAACCGGACGCGAGATCGCGATGCTCCAGCATTACCTCGAGCGGGCACTGGTGGACGACCCGGGTGGAGAGCGCTCTCTGGCCGAGGAGGTCCGAGAGGTGCAGGAAGACCGGCGCAGGCGGGCGGAGTCGGCAGCGATCAGGAGCTCGGAGGATCTCGAGGACGTTCTCTCGAAGACCTATGCCGCTGCGGCAGAACGCCGTGCGGAGCAGCGAGCCGAGTACCTGCTGGCGAGTGAGCCGGTAGAAGAGACACCCCTCGGCATCGAGTCGGGCGATGGTGGCCCCTCGATCGAGGTCCGACGCCGCACCTGAGAGGGTGTCCTCGGGCGGACAGGTAGATCCAGACGCCGTGGGCCCGGATCCGGAAGTCTCGGTGGTCATACCCGTGAGGGACGGTGAGGACGTCGTCAGACCCTGTCTCAGTGCAGTGGTCGAATCGGTGGCCAGGTTCGGTCGCCCCTGCGAGGTGGTCGTAGTGGACAACGGCTCAGGCGATCGCAGCGCGGAGATCGCAGCCGGATACCCGGTGAAGGTGGTCGAGGAGCCAGAGCCGGGCGTCTCGAATGCACGCAATCGGGGTATCGCGAACTCTCGGGCACCGATCGTCTGCTTCCTCGACGTCGACTGTGAAGTGGAGCCGGACTGGCTCCGCGGGATGGTCGCGGAATTCGACGATCCCGTCGTCGGCTGCGTCGGGGGAGGACTGGGTCATGGGCCGCTCGAAACCGGCCCTCAGCGACAGGCGGCCCGGATCCTCGGGCGTTGGCAGGACTTCGGCGTGGTCAGCGATCCGCCATACGTAGTCACCGCCAATGCTGCCTTTCGTCGTTGGATCCTGGAGGAAATCGGCGGGTTCGATCCGCGGATGGTGCGCGCACAGGATGTCGAGATCTCCCTCCGTTACAACCGCGTTGCCGAGCGGGAACAGTTGGAGATGAGGTACGTACCTGCAGCACTCGCCCGCCACACCCACCGACGAACCTGGCGCGGCTTCTACGACCAGCAGCGCGGTTGGGCCTACGGAGCGGGACTCTGTGCCGCCAAGCTGGAGGCTCAGGGGGGCACGCGGGCAACTACTGCCGGGCTGTCCTCGGTCTGGCCTCAGCTGAAGGGGTTCCTGCTCGTCTGTCTGATGCGAATGAGGCGGAGAGGGGAGAGCGGCTATCTCGAGGAGGCCTGGGCCAATCTCCTCCGTCAATACGGTTGGGTCACCGGGGGGAGGAAGGGAGTGAAGCGCGGAAGGCGCATCTTCGCCAGCGACCCGTGGGGACCGGCGAGGCCTCCGTCGGTCTAGAGGAGTCCCTCCGAATCACTCGGCCGCAGGAAGACGATCTCCGGAACGACACAGTTCGGCGAGGTCTTGAGCAGGAATCGCACGGCTTCAGCGATATCGGTCGGCTGGATCATCTCTTCGGCCGGAACCTGCTCCTTGACGAACTCGGTCATCGGCGTATCGACGAACCCGGGGGCGAGCGCTGTGACACCGATGCCCTGTCCGCTCACCTCCCGCTGGGTCGCTTGACTGAAGCCGATCACGGCGAACTTGGTTGCCGAATACACCGAAAGCCACGCCTGCCCCGCCTTGCCCGCGACGGAGGCCGTGTTGACGATCAACGCCTTGTGGTGTTCGGCGCCCGCCTCCCGCAGCATCGGAAGACACTCACGGGTCATCAGCATCAGCGAGCGCAGGTTCACCTCTATCTGCAGGTCCACCTTCCTGGACGTCAGTTCATGGATCGGTTCCCCTAGTCCGACGCCAGCGTTGTTGACGAGGACATCGAGTCTCCCGTAGGCGTCGCGGTGCGCAGCGACGACGCCTTTCATCTCGTCTTCGTCGGCTATCTGTGCAGCGATCGCATTCACCTCGTGACCTTCGCTGCGGAGGGTCTCGGCGGTCGCCTCGAGTTTCTCCGCGCGACGAGAGGAGATCGTCAGGCCATAGCCGTCTTCGGCGAGCGCACGCGCTATCGCCAACCCTATTCCGCTGGAACCGCCTGTCACAAGCGCTGCCCTCTCGGCCATCTCTTCCCTCTTTCGTCTCGCTCGGATGCTCTGGGAGAGGAGCCTAGAGCGAACCCCGTAGGATTGAGTCGTGACCCGACGCAGGAAATTCATCTTGACTGCCTTCTCCGCGGCGGTCCTGGCCGTTCCGTTGACGGCCTGTGGAAGTGATGCCGGCTCCGGTGCGGTTTCGCAGCCCGCTCCGCCGGCATCCGAGTTCCCGTCCCCGAACGGGCAGTCGCTGGAGCAGGTGCTCTCCAACGCGGGCAAGCCGGGTCCGGTGGTGGCACCGGGCTTCGGGGTGCTGGCGCAAGGCGAGAACCGGTTCTCCTTCGCCGTATTCGAGGTGGATCGGACCCAGATCAAAGATGCTCAGGTGGCCATCTACGCTGCGCCGGGTGCCGGCCTGAAGGGCAAGGCGATCGGACCATTCCCCGCGCGGATAGAGGACATCACGACCGAGGAGAAGTACCGGGCCCAGACCACCGCCAACGATCCCGAGGCTGCGACCGTGGTGTACGTCGCGGATGTTCCGCTCGACCGAGAGGGCAAGTGGGCGTTCGGTGCGCTGGTCAAGAACGAGGACGGCTCCTACGGAGCCAGCGTGGTACCGACTCCGGGTCTGGTCGGTCAGTACGAGGGGATCCCTCGGCCCGGCGACAAGGCCCCGGTCATCTCGACACCGACGATCGACAGCGTCGGCGACGTCTCCACCATCGACACCCGCATACCTCCGAGCAGCATGCACGAGGAAGATTTCGCCAACGTGGTCGGCCGCAAGCCGGTGGTCCTGCTGTTCGCAACTCCGCAGCTGTGCCAGAGCCGCGTGTGCGGGCCGGTTGTAGACGTGGCAGAGCAGACCAAGTCCGAGTACGGCGACCGGGTCGCATTCATCCAGATGGAGATCTATCGCGACAACGATCTGTCGAAAGGCCTCCGTCCGCAGGTGGCTGCGTACCGACTCCCGACCGAGCCGTGGCTGTTCGTGATCGACAGAGATGGTGTCGTGTCGACCGTCATCGAGGGTCCCTTCAGCGTGGCTGAGTTGGAGAGGGCCGTTGCCAAGGTCGCGGGAGGCTGAGCACCCTTTCCTCTATATCCTCGCTCCGAGCCCGGGATACCGGTGCTCGAGGGCCGGTAGCTCAGTTGGTTAGAGCAGCGGACTCATAATCCGTAGGTCGGAGGTTCGAGTCCTCCCCGGCCCACTACTGCGACTCGATCCGATCCCAGCGCTCCCAGATGAAGCGGTAGTCCCAGGTCAGCCTGTGGGTCTTGGTCAACTTCCGCCTGATCTCGCGGCGCATCCTGTGACTGCCCCTCATCCACTCGTGGAACTGGATCAGGTAGGTGTCCACCTTGGGCAAGAGGCCTGTTTCCGCCATTCGCGAGAGCAGTTCGTACTCACCGCCTTCGATGTTGATCTTCATCCCTGAGACCTGACCCAGATCCAGTTCGCGCCACACCTCGGCGACGTCCCTCAGCGTCCCGGTATCGATCTGATCCCCTTCCCCGATGCGATGTATCGATGATCCCGCTCCCATCCGGGATATCGACTCGGTGCGATTGCTCCCCGCCAGCCCGAATGGAAACACCTCGATTCGGCCGTCTTCGGGAAGGGCCGAGCGGAGTTGATCGATCGTAGGCGGACTGAGTTCGAAGGCGTAGATGGTCGCATCGGGGTATCTCTCGGCGACCTCGGTGGCCCATTCTCCATCGAACGCACCGACATCCAGGATCAGTCCCGCCCCGACTCTCCCGGGACTGTGGATCAGACTCGCATCCGCCATTCGATCGCCGATGAAACGGTAGATGTCCTTCCGGTAGTTGGTGACGTCGAGAACCTGAGTCCAGGCTTCGCCTCGGTGACGGAATCTCCCGTAGAGGATCCGGGGGTAGAGGACGAGGCGCTTCAACTGGTAGGCCGTCGGGCGCGATGGCATCGGGGCATCCTAGGCCATGCACGATCAGCTCAATTCCAATCGCAACTCCGCCGGGGGCAGGTGTTTAGTGGATGTATGAACCCCCCGAAGAAGTCCTCGAGGCGCAAGTTCATAGGTCAGGCGGCCGGGGCCGGTGCTGCGGTCGGCGCGAGCTCCCTGCTCGGTCCATTCGCCGGCGCCGCGATCGCAGGAGGCAATCGGCCCAGGGCCACCGGCACGCGGTTCGACCTTCGCGCGCTTGGGATGCCGTACCGGCAGGACGACCCGCGCTGGTCCAGGGACCTGATGTGGAACCGCGAGAAGGTGATCAAGACGGCGATGCTCGACGGGTACACGAGGAAGCAGGCGTCGTCACTGATACGCAGGTTCCCGAACGGGAACACGATCGGGAACGAGGGCTGTCAGTTGACCTGCATGGCGATGGTCCTGCGGATGTTGGCTCCGAACAGGCGCCCGGTCTGGACCCCTCCGCGGCTCAACGCTCAAGCGCACGCGAGTCTCTACTACACCAAGTCGGGACTGTCGCTGGTGCCTCTCTACGCCGATCTGGTCGAGGAGGTGACATGGGGGAGGGTGCAGCTTGGAATCAAGGAGGAGTACCTGCCCGGGGTCTCGGCGTGGGAGCGGGTCTACTGTGACTCCGCGCCACTGGTGCGGGCATACCGCTCGATGCCTCCCGAGAGTCGGACCGATTTCCTCGTGATGCTGAAGACCGGAACCTACGACGACACCGTTGCCTCTCACTACGTGCTGTTGGACCCGAATTCCACCCAGTCGCCCGACGACCGGGACGCGGAGATACTCGACCCGGCCATGCCGATGCGGCGCAGTGGACGCTGGACACTCACCGATTCAGCAGACTGGATCACCACCGACCCGGCTATCCGCAGGGAGTGGCGGAGGCAGGGGATACAGAAGACGCAGATCGGCGGAGCCTGGGTGTTCAATCGTTGGGAGCCCGGCAGTGCGAGATCGCTGCTGACCCCGCTCGTGGAGGCCTGGGCGAATGAGATCTAGGGCGGCATCCCCCTGAAATGCGGAAGGGACGTCCGGAGTGTCCGAACGCCCCTTCCTGAAACGCGTTGAAGCAGGGAGGCTCAGGCCTCCTCGGCAGCCTCCTCGGCGACTTCGGCGGCCTCTTCGGCTCCCTCAGCAGCCTCCTCGGCGACTTCGGCGGCCTCTTCGGCTCCCTCGGCAGCCTCCGCTGCCATCTCCTGATTCTCTTCTTCCATCGTGTCCTCCTCTGTGGATTGACAGCCGGGAATCCCGGACGGCCGCAACATATTCCCTGCACCGGATGAATGGAACGCTCGAGTGTGCGAGGTAGCAGGCCCGATTCCTACCTCCTGCCGGGTTGCCGACCGGTAGGGTTCGAGCCATGAACCCAAAAATCGGAGTCGCCATAGGAGCAGTAGCGTTGGTGATCGGCGTGGTCGCGCTGATCATCGGTATCGACGCGAAGAACTCGACCACCAGCAACAAGGACGTTGCCCAGCAGGTGCAGAAGGAACTCGACACCCTGAAGTCCCAGGGTGGTTCCGAGTTCAGCAAACTGATCACTGCCCAGCGGATAGCAGCACGTGAGCGCAGGCAGATCAGGGCGCAGGTCAAGCGCCTCCAGGCCGATGACACCAGCAGCAGTCAGTCGATCGCTGCCTTGGAGACGGCTGTCAAGGTGATCAACACCAAGATCGCCAACATCAACAAGGAGATAGACAAGCTCCAGAAGCAGGTCAACAACCTGGGCGGCTGAGAGTCCCTCAGTCGCATAGCTGGATCGAACGCCCCCGTAGACCTTCGGGGGCGTTCGTCTTTCCGGTCTGATTTGATTACCGGACCAGAGAAAGGAGGTGGTCCTAATCGAAATAGCAATGGTTTCCGGGACACTGGAGGTGCAGGGCCGCTAGGCCCGAGCCACTGGTTCGGGTCCCTCGCTTCCATATGAGGCGGGGAGGGCGTCTGTGCGGGCGCCCGGTGAATACCACCCGAGCACCGGCCAGCCGGGGTGGTGGGGAAGAGTCCCGCCTCACCAACCAAGCTCCGTCCGGTTAAGCAGGCCGCACGTTTCGTCAGAGAGCCGCCGCAATCCTCCAACGAGTGCGGCGGCTCTCTTTTTTCCCTAGGGTTGGTCGGCATGGGAACGCTCCTCGCATCCGTCCTCCCGCTGGCGATCGGTGCGGCGATCAGCCCCACCATCCTCGCCGCTCAGCTGCTGCTGCTCTCGAACAGGAGCGATCCGCTCAAGCGCTCCGCAGCGGCTCTGATCGGGTCTGGTCTGGTCCTGGTCCTCTACACGGCGGTCCCTCTCGCCCTCGGCGTGGGCAGCAGTTCGACGAGCCATCCGAGCACGGTCGACGGAATCGTCAAGCTGGTGTTCGCTCTCGTGCTTCTGGGACTCGGGATCAAGGCGGGACTCGACAGCGGAGCGGACCCGAAGAAGGAGAAGAGAAAGCCCGCGGAGGGCCCGGGGCTGGTCAGGAGCTTCGAGTTCGGCGCGTTGATGATGCTGATCAATTTCACCACGCTGGCTCTCTACTTCCCGGCGATACACGAGGTCTCGGCCAGCTCCGAGAGCTCTACCGACAAGTTCGTGGTCATCCTGATCGTGTTCCTGATCACGATGATCCCGGCCTACGTGCCACTGCTGGCAACCATCGCTTTCGGTGAGCATGCCCGCCGCGTGCTCGCGAGGTTGAACCACTTTCTCACCACCCACCAGCAGGGGGTAAAGGTCGGAATCTGCTTCCTCTTCGCCGCCTACCTGGGCGTGTCCGGTCTCAAGATCCTCTTCCAGTAGCCGCGCACGCCTGACACCGATTGGTCAGGTGCCGAGCGAAACTTTCGTGTCATGGAAGGGAAACCCCTGCTACCGGCGAAATACACGCCCGTGGCCAAGACTTCCACAAAGACTGCATCGTCCCGTAAGACGCTCTCGGACTACATCAGCGAGCGCTTCGACGATTTCTCCCGCTCCCAGAAGGACGTAGCCCGTTACATCGTCGATCACCTCGACGAGGCTGCGTTCCAAACCGCTGAAGAGCTCGCCCGCCGTGCCAACACTTCGTCTTCGACCGTGGTTCGTTTCTCGCAGGCGCTGGGTTTCGAGGGATATCCGGAGCTCCAGCAGGCCGCGATCGAGGAGTACCGGACCAAGGTCGCCGGAGGAGATACCGGTGGTGGCGGTGGAGGGGGCTCGCTCTTCAACTTCGATCACTCCGAGTTCGAGGCGTCCCTCGGTGCCGACTACGCGAATATCGAGGAGACCGCCCGGGCACTCAGCCGCGAGCAGATCGAGGCCTCGGTTGCTGCGCTGGCGACTTCTCGGCGCCTGCTGATCGTCGGTGTCGATCAGATGGCCTTCTTCGCGAGCTACCTGCGCCACCTGCTGGGGCTGCTCGACATCCGCTCCGAGATCGTCTCCTCCCCGAGCCAGGAGAACATCCAGAAGCTCTCGAGGATCGACGAGGACACGATGCTGGTGGCGCTGACTGCCGGTCGGGCCCACCCGCTGATCCTCCGCGGTCTCAAGCTCGCCCGTCACCGGCGCGCGAAATCCTTGGCGATCACCGATGCAACCCTCTCCGACGTGGCCGATCACGCAGAGATGGTTCTCTACTTCTCCTCCAACGGCCCCTCTTATATCCGCTCCAACGCGGCACTGATGGGTCTGGTCCAAGCCCTCGCACACGGCGTCTACGCGCGCGACGAGGCAGCCCATCGCGATCGCATTCGCGCCTTCAAGCTTCGCTGATCGACCTCCTTCCTCTAATGCGCCTTGGGGGGCGCTGGCGGACGACCGCGGATCCCGTATGAGGTTTCGCGGGTCCCGCCTTGCCGCAGAGGCGTCTGGCAACGGCGCTGCCGGATCCTGCGCCCGGCTATTATCTCGGCATGGCTGAACGGGCGACATTCCGGCTCAAGACGGGTCTCGCGGAGATGCTCAAGGGCGGCGTGATCATGGACGTCGTCGACCCCGAGCAGGCTCGCATCGCCGAAGAAGCTGGCGCATGCGCTGTGATGGCTCTCGAGCGCGTGCCGTCGGATATCCGGCGCGACGGAGGGGTGGCGCGGATGTCCAACCCGGCGATGATCAAGGGCATTCAGGAAGCGGTTTCGATCCCTGTCATGGCCAAGGCGCGTATCGGGCATATCGCCGAGGCTCAGGTATTGCAGTCGCTCGAAGTCGATTACATCGACGAGTCCGAGGTCCTCACCCCGGCCGATGAGGCCAACCACATCGACAAGCTCGCCTTCGAGATCCCGTTCGTCTGCGGCGCGACCAATCTCGGCGAGGCGCTGAGGCGGATCGGCGAGGGGGCAGCGATGATCCGCTCCAAGGGTGAGGCCGGAACCGGCAACATCGTCGAGGCGGTGCGTCATATGCGCGAGATCGTCGGTGGCATCAAGCAGTTGGCCAACCTCAGCCCGGAGCAGCTACCTGCCGCGGCCAAGGACCACCGCGCACCCCTCGACGTGGTCCAGGAGGTAGCCGAGCAAGGCAGGCTTCCGGTCCCACTCTTCTGCGCTGGAGGCATTGCGACGCCTGCCGATGCAGCGCTGATGATGCAGCTCGGCGCCGAGGGGAACTTCGTCGGCTCCGGGATATTCAAGAGCTCCGACCCCGAGCGTCGGGCGCGAGCGATCGTGGAGGCCACCACCCACTACGCCGACGCTGACCGGGTCGCGGCGGCTTCGATGGACCTCGGTGATGCGATGCCGGGCCTCGAGATCAGCGCTCTGGCTGCCGAGGGCGAGCTGCTCCAGGACCGCGGCACTTAGGTTTCGTGTCCGAGCGCCCGCTTCGCATCGGAGTCCTCGCGGTGCAGGGGGACTTCGCGGCCCACCTCGCGATGCTCGATTCTCTGGGTGCGGAAACGTCAGAGGTCCGGCTCCCCGGTGACCTGACCGAGATCGACGGCCTGGTCATCCCGGGCGGGGAGTCGACCACCATCTCGAAGGGAATGGCGCGCGACGGACTCGATGGAGCCGTCCGCGAGGCCTTCTCCGCTGGGTTGCCGGTATTCGGTACATGCGCGGGCATGATCGTGGCCGACAGGTCACACCTGGGTTTGGGGAGCTACCTGTGCCAGCGCAACGCATTCGGGCGTCAACTGGACAGCTTCGAGCAGGACGTACTCGTGGAGGGGCTGGGTTCGGAGCCGATACGAGCGGTTTTCATCCGCGCCCCATGGGTCGCCGAGGTCGGCGACTCGACGGAGGTACTGGCAACCGTCGAGGGGCACCCTGTGGCGCTGCGTGAGGGGAATCTCCTTGCCGCTGCCTTCCATGCCGAGCTGACCGATGATTCGCGGCTCCATGCCAAGTTCATGGCCATGGCAACCCGAAGCAGAGAATCGAGCAAGGCGGGATGAGGGACAGGCGAATCGACAACCTGGCCAAGATCCTGGTCCAGCACTCGACCGCGGTCAGGGCGGGAGACGTGTGTGTGATCGAGGGCGAGGCTGCGGCCGAGCCGCTCCTTCAGGCGATCTACGAGGAGGTCCTCAGGGCCGGTGGAAACCCGATAGTGCAGATGGCGATGTCGGGTCAGTCCTCGGCCTATTTCGATCTGGCAAACGATGATCAGCTCGACTGGGTGTCACCTGTATCCGAGTGGACCGTCGAGAACGCGGATGTCAGATTCGCGGTGATGGCGTCCGAGAACACGCGTGCGCTCTCGGGGGTCCCACCCGAGCGCCAGACCCGGCGGCGGGCCGCGACGCGAGGCTTGATGGCCCGCTCGATGGAGAGGAGCGCGGCAGGTGACTACCGCTGGGCGCTTACGCTCTTTCCCACCAACGCCTACGCATCGGATGCGCGGATGAGTCTGACCTCGTACGAGGACTTCTTCTTCAGCGCCTGCCTGGCCGATTTCGATGACCCCGTGGGGGCGTGGAGGAACCAGTCCGAGAACACCGAGCGCCTTCGTGACTGGATCCAGGGTCGCTCGGAGGTACACATCACGGGGCCCGGAACGGACATCAAGCTGGGGATCGAGGGGCGTAGTTTCGTCGCCTCCGGCGGAAAGAGGAACATGCCGGACGGCGAGTTCTTCACCGGACCGGTCGAGGACTCGGCCGAAGGCGAGATCACCTTCCACCTCCCCGCCACCTACGGGGGCAACGAGGTGTCCGGGGTCAGGTTCGTGTTCGAGGCAGGGAAGGTCGTCGACGCATCTGCCGAGCAGGGCGAGGAGTTCCTGATCTCGATGCTCGACACCGACGACGGGTCACGGCGCCTCGGGGAGCTGGGGATAGGGACCAACTACGGGATCGAACGCGGCACGGGTGAGATCCTCCTCGACGAGAAGATCGGGGGCACAGTGCACCTGGCCATCGGCAGCAGTTACCCGGAGACCGGCGGGACGAACGAGTCCGCGGTTCACTGGGACATGATCTGCGACCTGCGTCAAGGCGGCAAGATCGAGGTCGATGGTGACCTGCTGCAAGAAGACGGCAAGTTCGTGGTCTGAGAGGAGGAGAGGCTCGTGTCCGGACATTCGAAGTGGTCGTCGATCAAGCACAAGAAGGGCGCTGCCGATGCCAAGCGCGGGAAGCTCTTCACCAAACTCGCGCGGGCGATCACGATCGCTGCGCGAGACGGCGGTGGCAACCCCGAGGGGAACCCCGCTTTGGCGTTGGCGGTCCAGAAGGCTCGCGACGCCTCGATGCCGAAGGACAACATCCAGCGCGCGATCGACCGCGGAACAGGCGAGGGAACTGATGCCGCTGCGATCGAGGCGGTTGCCTACGAGGGATACGGTCCGGGAGGAGCGGCGATCCTGGTCGAGACCCTGACCGACAACCGCAACCGCACGAGTTCCGAGGTCAGACATGCATTCGACCGACACGGAGGAAGCCTCGGGGAGCCCGGCTCGGTGGCCTGGCAGTTCGAGAAGCGCGGAGTGCTGCTGATCGACGGCGATCAGTACGGGGAAGACGACGTGATGCCGGCGATCGATGCAGGTGCCGAGGACGTCAGCATCGACGGAGACCTGATCAAGGTGATAACCGAGCCGGCCAAGGCGACAGAGGTCCGGGAGGCGTTGACTTCGAGCGGAGTCGAAGTCCGTTCGACCGAGCTCTCGATGGAGCCACAGAGCACCGTCGAGGTGAGCAGGGAAGAGGCGTCCAGCCTGTTGAAGCTGATGGATGCACTGGAAGATCACGACGACGTCGATCAGGTGCACTCGAATTTCGACATCCCCCAGGGCGTGCTGGAAGAGCTGGCTGCCGAGTAACCGTTCCGGTCGCCGATGCGACAGGAACATCCGCCGCTCACGAAACAATCCGGCGGCATGATCGTGATCGGCATAGATCCCGGGATCGCAAATACCGGCTTCGGTGTGGTCCGTGGCTCTGCGACCAAGAGCGTTGCTCTCGATGGCGGCGTGATCGAGACCTCGCCCGATCTCTCCCTGCCGGAGCGATTGGACCGGATCCATTCGTCGGTGGTCCAGCTCCTCGATTGGCACGAGCCAGCCGCATTAGCCCTGGAGGATCTCTATTTCGGGAAGAACGTCGGCAGCGCGATGGAGGTAGGACAAGCGCGCGGCGTGGTGATGCTGGCGGCCGCTCAGAAGGAGATTCCCTGCTTCGACTACACGCCCCAGGTGGTCAAGAGCGCGGTCTGCGGCACCGGTAGCGCCGACAAGTCACAGGTTCAGGTGATGGTCGGTCATTTGCTGGGGCTCGACGAGCCGCCACATCCGGACCATGCCGCAGACGCCTTTGCCGTCGCCATCTGCCATCTCGGTCACGCACCGAGACTGGATGCCGTCTCTCGAGCGGGAGACGTGCCCGCTGGCGCGGTGACTGCGTCCGGGCGGCGAGCGGCGGGGTAGAAGGCATCCGGCGCTGGGCGCACAATCATCGGTGATGATCGCTTCCGTCACAGGCGAGGTCGTCGTCCGGAGGGCCGACCACGTGGTCGTCGACGCTTCGGGCGTGGGCTACCGACTGGCCGTCTCGACCGAGACCCTTCGTGCGGTTCCCGAGCTCGGACAGCGAACCACGCTCTACGCGCATCTCGTCTCGCGGGAGGATTCCCTCAATCTCTACGGGTTCTCGAGCGACGAGGAGCGACTGCTGTTCCTGAGTTTGATCTCGGTCTCCGGGGTGGGGCCGAAGGTCGCCTTGGCTGCACTCTCCGCTGGTCCACCCTCCGAGATCATGAGCGCGATCCTCACCGGCGATGCGAAGAGATTCCAGGCCGTGCCGGGGATAGGCAAGCGGACGGCTGAGCGGATAATCCTCGATCTCAAGGACAAGGTTGCCGCTGAGATCGGGGTCGATCCCGATGGCGCCGAGATCACCGCCGAGGGTCCCGTCGAACCGAGGACTGAGGCGCGTGATGGTCTGATCGGACTCGGGTACACACCGCAGGAGGCGGAGCGATTGCTCGACGAGGGTGAAGGAGAATCGGCCGAGGAGATGATCCAGTCCGCGTTACGCCGTGCAGCTGGTGCCCGGTCGTGAGCGGGGATGACTTCAAGCCCGGTGAGGGGATAAGGACCCCCGGTGCGGACGAGATAAGGATCCACGATTCGCGCGCAACGGAGCCCGATGAGGATTTCGACGTTACGCTGCGTCCGCAGACTCTGGCCGACTTCGTAAACCAGGTTCAGGTCACCGAACAGCTCTCGGTGTTCATAGAGGCCGCCAAGAAGCGCGGTGAAGCATTGGACCACGTGCTCCTGGCCGGTCCGCCCGGACTCGGAAAGACTTCCCTCGCGCACATCATCGCCTCCGAGATGGGCGTGCCGATGATCCAGACAGCAGGTCCTGCACTCGAGCGCAAAGCCGATATCGCTGCCTTCCTCACTGCGTTGGAGCCGGGCAGTGTCTTCTTCGTCGACGAGATCCATCGACTCGGGCGTGCCGTAGAGGAGACTCTCTACCCGGCGATGGAGGACCGCAATCTGCCAGTCGTGCTGGGGCAGGGAGTGGGAGCACGTACCGTGACCCTCGACCTGCCGGAGTTCACCCTGATCGGGGCCACTACCCGGACGGGCCTGCTGACCACACCCCTCCGGGACAGATTCGGCGTCTGTCACCGGCTCGAGCATTACTCAGCGCAGGATCTCGACGCGATCGTGATCCGCTCCGCCGGAATCCTCGGGGTAGAGATAGAGGCGGGTGGTGCTGCCGAGATCGCTGCGCGTTCCAGGGGGACGCCGAGGGTCGCCAACCGCTTACTCCGCCGGGTCAGGGACTTTGCCGAGGTCAAGGGTTCCGGTCGCGTCACCGACGCGATCGCGGTAGAGGCACTCGAGATGCTCGAGGTGGACGGTGCGGGCCTGGACCGACACGATCGGCGCATGCTCGAGTTGATGGCCGAGAAGTTCAACGGGGGTCCAGTGGGCCTCTCGACTCTCGCTGTTGCCATGGGCGAGGAGGCCGACACGATCGAGGACGTCACCGAGCCGTTCCTGCTGCAGCAAGGTCTGATCAAGCGCACGCCGCGAGGCAGGGTGCTCTGCGAGCGTGGCTATGAGCATCTCGGGATCGAGATGCCGGAGGGCCACGCGACACTCTTCTGAGAGCAGGCGCCACCTCAGCCACGCCTGAGTCACGCTAGCCTTGCCCGATGCCATTTTTCATCTGTCCCAATTGCGGACACAGGGAGCAGGGAGGGGAGCGAACGGCTGGTTTCTCCTCCCGTCCACGTGGATGCTCGGAATGCGGCTCGGCTTTCGTCTTCGAACTGCTCGACGACTACATGGTTGCGCCCGGAGCGGCTTTCTTCGCCTGCGACAGCGACGGAAAGGTGCTCGGACTCGGCCGCGGCGCGTTCGAGTTGACCGGTTTGAGCGACGAGGATGTGATCGGTCGTCCTGTGAAGGAGGTCCTCGGCTTGGAGTGGCGGGACGCCGAGCCGGACCTGGATTCGGACGCAAAGGGTTCCGGAGGCGACCCAGTCGATACGACTCTCGAGTGGGGGGTCCGTTCACTCGGCAAGAAGGTCAAGGTCCAGGCCGAAGGAGATCTTCCTACCGAGGCCGTGGCCGATCTGTTTCCTGCCTATGACGATGACGGAGGACTGTTGCTCGTCCTCACGCCGGAGTCCGACTGAGCGTGGGTAACCGGCGCCGCAACCTCTTCGTGCTGCTCTTCGTGGCAGGGCTCTTCGCGGCTTCTCTCGTCGTGATCCTGAGCAAGCCGACCGTCTTGGGTCTCGACCTTCGCGGTGGAACCGAACTCGTGTACCAGGGCCGGCCAACGCCGCAGAACCCGAAGATCGACGGGCAGGACATAGACCGTTCCATCGAGATCATCCGCAAGAGGACCGACAAGCTCGGTGTGGCTGAGCCGGAGATCTCCAGGGTGGGGGCTGACTCGATCAGGGTCTCCCTTCCAGACGTGAGCAATGCAGATCGGGCGAAGGACCAGGTCGGTACTACCGCGCAGCTCTACTTCTACGACTGGGAACCGAATGTGATCGCGGAGCCGGGGACCGCCAGCGGGACGAGCACGCCGATCACCAGCCTCTACGACGCGGTCCAGCTGGCCTCGAAGCAGAAGCCGGAATGCCCTGAGGGTCAGTGCACGGCCTCGGGCCCGACCTATTACCTGTTCGATGCGACCACCAAGGAGATCGCGGCTGGTCCGGCGGCGACGAGGGCCGATCTCTACCTCGACCCGGAATCACTCCCGGACAAGGCCAATCGAGCGATCGTCGCGGTCCCGCAGGGCACGATCGTCGTGCAGGCCGAGGCGCCTCCGGATGACCCGAACACGGCCGAGATAGACGAGTCCACGACGGGCCTTCGCGGCTATTACGTGATCAAGGATCGGCCGGAGCTGAGCGGAAACGACATCCGTGATCCGAAGCAGAGTTTCGACCCCACCACGAACCAGCCCATAGTCACCTTCTCGTTCACCGACAAGGGCCAGCAGGCGTTCCAGGACGTGACCCGCCGGATCGCGGAGCGAGGCCTGAGTAATGCACCCCCGGGCACCGCCGGCAACTCGATCCAGGCCTCTCAGTTCTCCGGCAGCTTCGCGGTGGTGCTCGACAAGGAGGTCGTTTCGAGGCCGATCATCAACTTCGTCGACAACCCTGCGGGAATCGACGGGCGTACCGGGGCTCAGATCGAAGGGAACTTCAATATCCAGGAGGCGCAGGACCTCGCGAACTTCCTCCAGATCGGCGCCTTGCCGATCGACTTGAAGTTGATCAGCCAGACCACCGTCTCGGCTACGCTCGGACAGACTGCACTCGAGCAGGGGCTCCGGGCGGGTATTGCTGGACTGCTCCTCGTCCTCCTGTTCCTCATCCTTTACTACCGCTTCCTCGGAGTGGTTGCCTCGGTCGGTCTGCTCGTTTACGCAGCCTTCTTCTTCGCCCTGGTGAAGCTGATCCCGATCACCTTGACGCTCCCGGGTATCGCAGGTCTGATCCTGACCATCGGTGTCGCGGCGGACTCGAACATCGTCATCTTCGAACGGATCAAGGAGGAGTTCAGGACGGGGCGCTCGATACGTTCCGCGATAGCGACCGGATACCGGAAGGGAATCGCGACGATCATCGATGCGAACGTCATCACCCTGATTACGGCCTTCATCCTCTTCGTCCTCGCCACCTCTGGAGTGAAGGGGTTCGCTTTCACCCTCGGTATTGGAACCATCGTCTCGCTGTTCACTGCGGTCGTGTTCACTCAGGCCTTCCTCGGTGTCTTCGGCCAGTCCAAGCTCCTCGAGTCGGGCAAGCTGATCGGGGCCGGCGAGGAGAGAGTCCGCTGGAGATTCGACTTCGCAGGGGCATCGAAGTGGTTCTTCTCGGTCTCGGGAGCGATCCTGCTCGTGGGCGCGATCTCGTTCGCTGTCAGCCAGTTCAACTTCGGCTTGGACTTCGAGTCGGGGAGCAGCGTGACTGTCGGCCTCGAGGAGTCCGCCACGATAGAAGAGGTGCGCTCCACACTCGCGGCGGGCGGGGTCCCCAACACGGGACAGGCCCAGATCACCGAGGTGACCTCCGAGGACCTCGGTCAGAACGGGTTCAAGATCGAGGCGAATCTCTCTCCGAGTCAGGCGACTGAGATCCAGCCGGTCTTGAACGAGGCCTACGGGGTGACCACCTTCGACAACACGACCGTCGGCCCGACCTTCGGGGCGCAGGTGGCAAAGGGCGCAGCCTTGGCGATCCTCTTCTCCCTGCTCGTGATCTGCGGCTACGTCGCGATCAGGTTCGAACCGAAGTACGCGGTACCCGTGATCATCGCCGTGATCCACGATGTCCTGATAACCGCGGGTGTCTACTCGCTCTCCGGGCGTGAGGTGACGAGTGGGACCGTCGCTGCGTTCCTCACCATCCTCGGATATTCGCTCTACGACACGGTGATCGTGTTCGACCGCGTGCGTGAAAACGTTCCACGGTTGCCTCGCGCTGCCTTCTCCCAGATAGTCAACAAGTCGATGAGTGAGGTCCTGACAAGGTCTCTGATCACCGGCCTGTCGAGCGTCTTCCTGGTCGGCGTCCTGTTCATCTTCGGTGGGGCCACTCTGAAGGACTTCGCCTTCGCGATGATGATCGGCATAGCGTCAGGCACCTACTCGTCCATCTTCATCGCGACACCGGTACTCACAGCGTGGAAGGAACGGGAGCCTCAATACCGCCGCAGGCGAGACCGGATCGAACAGCAGCTGGGGACGGTTCCTCCTTTCCCCGACGACAGCATGGTCGCGAAGATCGCCCCTGAAGACGCCTCCGGTTCAGATCGCGAGGAGGAGCCATCAGTCGGATCCGATGCGGAGCCGGCAGCCGGCCCGCCGCCTTCCACCTCTCCCATCCCCGGCGTGATGGGCGACCAGCCAGCACCCGTCCCGGTGGCCGAGGCACCGCAGGGAGAGTCCGAAGGGGAAGAGGACGACGCAGCGGGACGAGAGTCGCCGGACCTTTCCGACGCGAGCGCCGAGGCACTCAAGAAGGTCAGGGAGCGTCGGGGCAAGAAGAAGAGGGGGGGCAACTAGAGGATGGCTCTGCTCGTCTGGTTCACGATGGGAGTGGCGTTGTGGCACATGACGGTGTTCGTACCCGACCGCTTCTGGGGTGGCATCGTCGGTGCATTCCTGGGTTCGGTGACTGGTGCGGTCATCACCGGCGCCATCGCGCAGATCGCACTCGGCTGGGGGATCGGGGAGACGAGCCTGGCGACAGCCCTGTTCGCCCTTCCCGGTGTTGCCGGCGGCCTCGCCTTCATCTACTGGCTCGGAATCCGCAAGGAGCGGGCTTCCGGACAGCCACCGACCGCCTGATCGGTCACCGCGTCGGTCGGTCGCCTTAGGCTGCTGGACATGGCGGACCATCCCTCTCCGAGGCCCAAATTCACTGCGGCGCCCTACGATTTCGCTGCCGCGCTGGAGGTCTCTGAGCATCTGGGTCTGCGACTGCCTTTAGCGGCAGCCTTGGTGCGGCGAGGGTTGAGCACGCCGGAGGCGGTACGTGAGTTGATCGACGGCGAGCCGGAGAACGATCCCTTCCTCCTGGAAGGCATGGACCGGGCGGTAGAGCGCATCATCGAAGCTGCCCGCGCGGGGGACCAGATCACTGTCCACGGCGATTACGATGCCGACGGCGTTTGCGCCACTTCTATCGTGGTCGAGTGCCTGCGCGAGATGGGCGCCGAGGTCGACTGGTTCCTGCCTGATAGGCGTGGCGGAGGGTATGGGGTCAGTCAGGTCAGCATCGACGAGATGCTCGCCCGCGGCACCTCGTTGATGATCACCGTCGATTGCGGAATCGGATCAAGGGAGGAGGTAGCGCTTCTCCGTGAGAGCGGGATCGACTGTGTCGTCACCGACCACCATGAGCCTCCCCGAGATCTCCCTGACTGCCCCGTGGTCCATCCCGCGCTTGGCGATTACCCGTTCCCGGGGCTCTGCGGAGCGGGTGTTGCCTACAAGCTCGCGACCGCATTGCGGAGCGAGGCCGGAATCGAATCGGACGAGGGGGTCGATCTGGTGGCGCTCGCCACGGTTGCCGACCTCGTGCCGCTGGTCGGTGAGAATCGGAGTCTGGTCCAGAGAGGGCTGAACAGGATGCGCACATCCCCGCGGATCGGGATGCGGGCGCTGATGGATGCTGCCGCCGTATCCCCGGATCGGGTCGACGCAGGGGCCTTGGGTTTCCGTCTCGCACCCCGCATAAACGCCGTAGGACGTCTCTACCGGGCCGATGCGGGCGTAGAACTCATGCTGAGCAGCGATCCTGCCCGCGCTGCAGCGATCGGAGAGGAATTGAACCGCGCAAATGGGGAACGACGTGCTGTCGAGCGAGAGGTCCTGAGCGGAGCCGAGGCTGCAAGACGTCAGTTGAGCGAAGAGCAACTAGAGGCCCCTGCGCTGGTTGTCGCTGGTGAGGATTGGCATCCCGGGGTGGTGGGGATCGTCGCCTCGCGTCTGGTGGAGAAGTATTGGAAACCGGTCGTAGTAATTGCGCTCGACCAAGGGACCGGCAGGGGTTCCGGGCGCAGCATTCCCGGCTTCGATCTCCTCGACGGGATCTCGGCAGGTTCAGAGTTCCTGGAGCGATTCGGGGGCCACAAGATGGCCGCCGGTCTCGAGATTCGCGCTGATCAGATAGAGAACTTCCGTGACGCCTTCACGAGCAAAGCGATCGAGGTGTTCGATGGCGAGCCGCCCGAGAAGGTGGTCGAGATCGAAGGAATCGTCGGCGCGGGCAGTGACGGCATCGACATGGAGTTCGCCGAGCAGCTCGATCGTCTGGAGCCGTTCGGGATGGGCAATCCCCGCCCGAGACTCCTATTCCCATCGGCGAGGCTCGGAGCATTCAGGGTCATGGGCAAGGACGGGAAGCATGCGAGCTTCGACTTGCAGAGCGGCTCAGCCAAGATCAAGGGCGTGGGGTTCGGGCTCGCCGGGGAGATCGAAACACTGGGGGATGCGCCCGCGGACGTCGAGGTCGAGGTCGAGGTGAATCGCTGGAATGACAGCGTCGAGGCGCGGGTGGTTGCGCGGGAGGTCATCCCGCTGCCGGACGCACCCGACGGGGATGAGAGCGACGCTTCGGTCGAGATGCTCGACAGCGAGTCATGGTGGGAGCGTCTCGCCGCAGGAGTGTCCGATCCATCCCCACCTGATGTGGCCTCAGGCGAGTCCGACCGGGACGGTCCGGGGCGTCGGGTCGTCGACAGACGCAGCGCTCCAGTCATACCCGCGGTGCTCGATCTGGTCTCCACAGGGGATTCGGTTCTGGTGGTCTCCTGTGATGCGATCGTGCGGCGGGGCCTGGTCGCAGCAGCTGATCCGTCGCGGATTGGCGGTATGCCGCCGTCGATTGCCCCTGGCGCAGCCAAATCGGAGGCGCTCGAGACCGAGGTCCGGCCGGGGACCGTCGTGTTCGCCGATTGGGATGCTGCGATGGGGCATCGCGAACGGATGACGCACTTCACGCACATCGCAGTGGTCGATCCTCCCTGCGAGTCGAGTCATCTGGAGGTGCTCGCCCGTCGGGACGGCGCAGAGGGCGGTGAGGGCTTCCTGCATCTGCTCTGGCACCGAACGGACACCTCGGCGGCGAGAGCGGCTCTCGACCTCCGTTGGGATCTGCGTTCCGTGGCAGTGGAGATATGGCGGGCCCTCGATGGGGTCGGCGAGACGGTCTCCCCGGAGCAGTTCGAGGGCGCGCTCCGCAGCAGAGAGCCGGCCCGAACCCGTCCCCCTGAGACCGTGGGGCGTGCACTGAGGGCTCTCGAGGAAGTCGGTCAGATCTCGTTCGACCCCTCATCTCCTCGCCCGGTGCCTTCCCTGGCCTCCGACGGGCGACGGTTGGAGGAATCGGAGGTCTTTCGTTCGGCCGAGGCCTATCGCGAGCGCGCGATCGGCTATCTCGCTGACGCAGCGGACGCGAATGCAGGAATTCTGGCCGAGGCCGCCTGACCCGCCGTCACGAGGCCCTACCCTGTCTCGGATGGAAGGCAGGATCGGACAGACAGGTGAAAGCTCGGGCAGTTCACGGATTTCGGGTGTCGGGAGTCCGGATGGAGAGCAGGATTCGCTCCAGGATCTGTTCGCTGTCATCGAGGAGCACAACGCCGGCCCTCAGGCTGATCGCGGGTTGATCGAGCGTGCATACGAGTTCGCCGGTCGCCAGCATGCCGACCAGGTCAGGCAGTCCGGCGAGCGGTTCATCACCCATCCTCTCGAGGTGGCCCAGATCTGTGCCGAGCTCCGGCTCGACTCCGAGACGATCGCGGCTGCGCTGCTCCACGACACCGTGGAGGACACCACCGCCAGCATCGAAGAGGTGAGGGAGGAGTTCGGGGATACCGTGGCGCAGTTGGTCGACGGGGTTACGAAACTGACCGAGATCACCTTCCGCAGCCGCGACGAGCGGCAAGCAGAGAACTACCGCAAGATGATGGTCGCGATGGCGAGCGACATCAGGGTGATCCTGATCAAGCTCGCGGATCGTCTCCACAACATGCGGACGATCGGCGCTCTTCCCAAACAGAAGCAGACCGAGAAGGCACGTGAGACGCTGGAGGTATTCGCGCCCCTCGCCCATCGTCTAGGGATCCATGCGATCAAGTGGGAGTTGGAGGATCTCGCGTTCGCGACTCTCCATCCCCGGAAGTACGAGGAGATCAAACAACTGGTGGCGCAGCAGCGTCTGGAGCGCGAGTCGTACGTGGCGTCTGCAGGAGAGACGGTGGCAGCCGAGCTTGCCGCGCTCGGGATCGAGGCCGAGATCTCAGGCCGTGCGAAACACTTCTATTCGATCTACACGAAGATGACCCGTAGGGGGAAGGAGTTCAACGAGATCTTCGACCTGACGGCGATGCGGGTGATCGTCGACTCGGTCAAGGACTGTTACGGGGCGATCGGTGTGATCCATTCCCTCTGGAAGCCGCTCCCGGGCCGCTTCAAGGACATGATCGCGATGCCGCGGGCGAACATGTACCAGGCACTCCATACGACGGTGATCGGGCCCGAGGGGCGACCGCTGGAGATCCAGATCCGGACCCGGGAGATGCACGAGTTGGCCGAATACGGGATTGCCGCTCACGTCGTCTACAAGGAGGGCGGCTCGGGCGAGGATGTAGCGAAGGAGAAGATGACTTGGCTGAGACGCTTGCTGGAGGTAGAGGGTGACGGTGATCCTGGCGAGTTCCTCGCTGCTCTCAAGGAGGACTTGTTCGAAGACGAGGTCTACGTCTTCACCCCGCAGGGTGAGGTCAAGAGCCTCTCGGCCGGTTCCACGCCGCTGGACTTCGCCTACTCGGTCCACACCGATGTCGGCCACCGCTGTGTAGGCGCAAAGGTGAACGGGAAGATGGTTCCCCTCCACTACAGGCTCCAGAGCGGCGACATCGTCGAGGTGCAGACTTCCAAGCAGGGTCGTGGCCCCTCACGAGACTGGCTCGAGTTGGTTCGTACCTCTCGGGCTCGAGAGAAGATCAGCGCCTGGTTCCGGAGCGAAAGCCGTGAGGACGCGGAGAAGCGTGGCCGCGATGAACTCGCGCAGGGCTTGCGGAAGAAGGGCATCCCCCACCAGAAGATCTCGGGATCGCCTCTCTTGGTGGACGTGATCAGGGAGATGGGCTTCAAGAAGGCTGACGACTTCTACATCGCTATCGGCGAGTCGAAGATCTCGAGTCGGGTGGTCGTCACCAAGTTGCTGCAACGCCTCAAGCGAGGGGAGGAGGTAGAGAAGCCTCCGGTGGAAGGACTCCTGGAGGGAACCGACGAGTCGCAGAGACGCACTCTCGACTCGACCTCTTTCGGAATCAAGGTCGAGGGGGCCGACAACGTGGCTGTCCGGTTGGCGAAGTGTTGCCGGCCGGTTCCGGGTGATCCAATCGCGGGCTACGTCTCGCTCGGAAAGGGAATCACGGTCCACCGTGAGGACTGCAAGAACCTGCAGGCTCTGCGCAAGGCCCCGGAGAGGTTCGTGCCCGTTTCGTGGGAGGGAGGGAACGAGAGTGCGTTCCGTGTCGAGTTGCAGGTAGACGCATGGGACCGGGTCAGACTGCTCGAGGACCTCACGCGGACCTTCGCCGAGGAGGGAGTCAACATCATCGGTGCCAATTGCTCGACCTCCCACCCGATGGTCAAGAACCGATTCGTAGTCGAGGTCGGTGACCTCGGTCAGCTGAAGCAGTGCATCACGCGGCTACGCCAGGTCGAGTCGGTGTTCGACGCCTATCGCGTCACCCCGAGTTCCTGATGGGCAGAGCGATCGCATCGTTGTTCGTATCCGCAGTACTGCTCGCTGTACCGGTCACGGCTCACGCTGCGACCGTGACCATCGGGACGGGTGTCGGCAACGTCTTCTCTGCTGCGGACTACTCGATCGAGCAGGGTGATTCGGTGACCTTCGACAATGCGGATGACCGGCCCCACAACGTCAAGTCCTTCTCGCTCTTCGGTGGCGGATTCCTCTTCGAGTCTGAAACGGTGGGGCCTGGGGGTTCCGGCACTGTCGATGGGGTGGAGTACCTCGTCAGCGGTACCTATCCGTTCTTCTGTTCACTGCACCCCGGGATGGAAGCGGACCTGACCGTAGGTCCGGGAGGGGCGGCCTGGGACAGGCCCTTGGTCGATGCCAGGATCCTGCCGGCTCGCAAACGCGTGCTCGTCCGCCGAGGCATCCTGCGGATCGAGTTCAGGTCCGAGTCGGCCGTTCCTGCGCTGCGCTTCGAGGTGCACAGCGGCAACCGCCGGATCGGTTCTGGAACGGGTGATCTTGCCGCAGGGAGTGCAAAGGTCATCGCCATCTCCCTCCCGAAGTCGTTTCGCCGCAGGATCTCCTCCCAGCGTGCCATTCGGATCGCCGTGCGGGGTACGGTGCCGTACGGAAGCCTCTCTGGCACGACTCGCACCTTCCGATGAGGGTCAGTAGACGACTCTGAGCGCTGCTGGTTCCACCGACCACTCGGCGCGGTCGTACTTACCGATGAAATCTCCGTCGACGTGCAGCGGGAGCGTGGCATCGCCTCCCCCGTCCGCAATCGCCTCGACCACGACCTCCTTCAGGCCGGACTCTTGATGGACCCGCCGCGATGCGGGTACAGACAGTCGTGAGCTGAGGAGCCGCGGGATCAGACTGGGTACATCCCGTTGGGCGAATCGCTCGAGCACAGCGAGGCCCAGCCTCCCGTCATCGAGCTCGACGTTCTCGCAGAGTTCGATCGGTCGAGAGCCGAAGTAGGTGAACGGCGAAGAGTTCTGGACTATCGCCGTTGCACCGGTCAGTCCATCCGCCTCCCCACCGTTGACCCTCACCTTGGGTGGTGATCCGAGGCAGTAGGAGTAGAAGCCGCTGAGGGCTGAATAGGCGTAGAACCATTTGCCTGCGCTGCTCTTCATCCTGGGGTTCTCGTCGACGCGTCTGACCACGTCTGCATCGAGACCGAAGCCGGATGCGAAGAGGAACCTGCGGCCGTTGACCACACCGAGGTCCATCGGGCGTGGTGTGAAGGTGTCAGCGATCGCTATCAGGTGCTCCGCAGCGTCGACCAGATCCGTCGGTATGCCCAATGTGCGGCAGATGACGTTCGTGGAGCCGCCGGGTAGCACCGAAACCGGGGTACCGGATCCGGCGAGCCCGTTGGCGACCTCGTTGAGGGTTCCGTCCCCGCCGAAGGCGACTACGAGGTCGAAGCCCTCCTCTGCAGCGCGGGCAGCGAGCCGGGTGGCGTGGTTGGCCTCCTCTGTCTCGACTGCCTCGACCTCGTATCGGGCCTGAAGGGCGTATACGACGAGGTTCTTCAGCTCTTCGGAGACAGTGGTCGCGTACGGGTTGACCACGACGAGCATTCGCTTCCGCTCTCCTGCGGTGACCGTATGGTGATCCGCCTCCGACATCTGATCCAGGCCCGTGGGCATCGTGTCCCTCACTCCCTCGGGGCCGGGTTGCCGCCCGGGATCAGGTCGCCCAGTTCGTCCGGCTCGGCGTCGCCGGTGACCGCGTAGCGGATCAGGTCACCGTCTTCATCCTCGGTTACGAAGCCCGCCTCGACGAGCAGATCGAGATGACCCACGACCTCCGAGATGGTGAGGAACGCCTGTGTCACGGCGATATTCCCCCAGATCTCCTGGGAGATCTCGTAGCCGGTGCTCAGCCCGCCTTTGACCAGGCCGTAGATCTTCTCCGCACGGCGCTGGTAGAGGTTGAATCGCTCGTCGATCAGCGGGACGTGATCGAGGATCGGCTCACCGTGGCCGGACAGAACGAGCTCCGCCGGGAGTTCCCGTGTCTGCTTCAGCGACTCGATGTAGTCGATCAGCGCGCGCGTCCTCTCGGCCGATCCGTCGAGTGGACGCGACAACAGCGGATTGGACGAGATCTTGGCGATGAGGTGATCGGCAGCGAGGAGGATCCTGCGATCCTCATCCCAGAAGCAGGTGTCCGAGGGACTGTGACCGGGACGATGCTGGACTTCCAGCTGTCGATTCGCGAGCTCGACTGTTTCGCCATCCACGAGAGGGCGGGTCACCGTGGCACTGCCTCCCCATGCACGAAAGCTGCGGCTGACCGATTGCAGCGCGGTGGCAACGTCCTCGGGGACTCCGTTCTTCCCCATCACCGCCGTTGCGCGCTGATCCTCCAGCTCGGCGTCTTCTTCGAATCGTGCGAGGTACGGGGCCAGGAGCCCCAGCGCGGCTATCTCCGCCCCCGATCTACGACTGACTATCTCCAGCAACCCCATGTGATCGATGTGCTGATGGGTGACGATGATCAGCTCGAGGTCTTCGATCGCATGACCCCGATCGCGGAGTCCGCTCTCGAGCTCGTCGAGTGATTTGCCGGAGTTCGGACCGACGTCGACCAGCGTCAGGGGGGAGTCTTCTATCAGGTAGCAGTTGACCCGACCGACAGCGAACGGCGTCGGGATGCGGAGTACGTGTAGCCCTGCCTCCCCGGCCATCTCCCATCCGCGACCATCATCTGGCTCGGGTCCTGTCGCCCCGGTCGAGTTCACGAGCGGATCATCCCGAGCAGCATGTCGCGCTTTTCGATCATGTCGTCGGGCGAGACGAGCGATTCGAGATTCAGTCGTAGGAGCGGCTCGGTGTTGGAGGCGCGCACGTTGAAGTGCCAGTCCGGATAGTCGACCGAGACTCCGTCGAGAGTGGAGATCTCGGCGTCTTCGAACGCCGCCTCGATCTCCTGGAGCTTCCCGGTCGGGTCGGCGACCTCAGAGTTGATCTCGCCCGAGATGAAGTACCGAGCCCTCAGCGGCTCGAGGATCTCTGACATCGACGAGCCGCGCTCAGACAGGAGTTCGCAGACCAGGAGGGCCGGGATCGTGCCCGAATCGGCGCAATAGAAGTCGCGAAAGTAGTAGTGCCCGGAAACCTCTCCGCCGAAGATCGCTCCGGTCTCTCGCATCAACGCCTTGAAGAAGGCGTGTCCGACCCGACTGATCCGGGCCGTCCCGCCCGCTGCTTCCACCAGGTCAGGTACCGCACGGCTCGCCCGCACGTCATAGAGGACCTCGGCGTTCGGATCTCGTTCGAGGACGGTCTGGGCGAGGAGCGCGGTCAGGAAGTCCCCGTCGACGAATCGGCCCTCCTCGTCCACGAAGAAGCACCTGTCGGCATCGCCGTCCCACGCTATGCCGAGATCAGCCTTCTGCTCGACCACTGTCCTGCAGATCAGCTCGCGGTTCTCCGGCAGCAGTGGATTGGGCTCATGGCCCGGGAACTCGCCATTGGGCTCGAAGTAGAGAGGTACCAGCTCTATCGGGAGACTCTGCAGGAGCGGACCTGCCGTCGGCCCAGCCATGCCGTTCCCGCCGTCGACCACCACCTTCATCGTCGAAACCTTGTCCGGGTCTACCCAGGACTCCATCGCCTCTCGGTAGTCGCGCGTTACATCGACGGATTCGACGGACCCGTGCTCAGACACCTCGAGAGATCCGGACTGCGCGAGGTCCCGGACCTGTTGGATGCCGCTGTCACCGGATAACGGCAGAGCATTCCTCCCGACGAGTTTGATTCCGGTGTAGGCCTTTGGGTTGTGGGAGGCGGTGATCGCTGCTCCGCCGTCCAGGCTCCTCGATCCGACCAGGAAGTAGAGAACCTCGGTCGCGATCTCCCCGGCGTCGAGCACTGACGCGCCCGCGCTCTGCGCTCCCGCCGCGAATCGCTCGGCCATCTCGGGTGCGGTGAGCCGCATGTCCCGTCCGAGGCCGATGACGACCTCGCTTGCCGGCTTACCCTCTCGCTCGGCCAGAAGACGAACGAAGGCATTGCCGATCGCCATGGCCGTCGTCGCGTCCATCTCTTCGCCGTGGAGTCCGCGCACGTCGTACGCCTTGAAGATCTCGTCGGGAAGCAGTGCCTCAGAGGCCGGGGCCATCTCGATCAGATCCTTCCCTCGAGCATGGCCAGGCTCTCCTCGAGGGTCTGCGGCATCACCCGAGTGTCACCGAGCACCGGCATGAAATTGGTGTCGCCGCCCCAACGGGGAACCACGTGCATGTGAACGTGGTGTTCGACTCCGGCACCCGCGGCTCTTCCCTGGTTCATCCCGACGTTGAAGCCGTGGGGTCCGTAGGCCTCCTCCAGTGCGGTCATCGCACGGCGGGTCAGAGCCATCATCTCGGCCATCGTCTCATCCGGAAGGCCCTGGAGCGACCCGAGATGGTCGTAGGGAGCAACCATGAGGTGGCCATTCGTGTAGGGGAACTTGTTCAGGATCACGAAGCAGGTTTTCCCTCGGTGGACGATCAGCATCTCGCGATCCCGGCCCTCCGCAGGTGCCTGGCAGAAGACACACTCCTGATCGCTGTCCTTGCTCGCGTCCTTCACGTATTTCAGCCGCCAGGGTGCCCAGATCCGATGATTGGCCATCGATGCATCGTAGGGGGGAGGGCGCTCTCGGCCGTGGCCGGCTAGAGCCAGCCGCGCTTGCGGAACCAGGCGACCATGCCGACCAGCAGCCCGAGCATGAGACCGATCACGACCCAGAACGCCGTCGCGTCGCCACGTCCAGGTACCCCGACGTTCATCCCCCAGATACTCGCCAGCAAGGTCAAGGGGAGGACGATCACGCTGATGGAGGTGAGCACTCTGAGGATGTCGTTCACCCTGTGACTGATCACGGCCTCGTTCGACTCCTCGAGGGCCTCGACGACCTCTTTGTAGTTCTCGAGCATGTCCCAGATCCGCTCCTGAGCGTCGACGATGTCGTCGAAGTAGATCTCGAGATCGAGATCGGCGGCGAGATATCGCTGTTTCACTCTCTCGAGATCGGTCAGAACCGGCCGCTGCGGCCGGATCACCTTCCTGAAATTGATGATCTCCTGCTTGACGTTCGACAGATCCCTGACTATCTCCTCGGATCTCCCCGAGAAGATCTCCGCCTCCAATGCATCGAGCTTGTTGCCGACTTTCCGGAGCATCGGGAAGCAGTAGTCGAATCCATCGTCGACGATCCGGTAGAGCAGGTAGCCCGATCCTCTCGAGAAGAGTTCCTCGCGAAGATCCTCTTTCTGTCTGCATCGCTCGAACAGGTAATCGACCGGTGGAAGGGGCCGATTCGGGATCGTGATCAGGAAACCCTCGCCGACGAAGATGTCGAGCTCGCCGGTGACCAGCCGACCGATCTCGGCATCGAAGACCGGGAAGTTCAAGACGATGAACATGTAATCGTCGTAGCGATCGATCTTCGGGCGCTGGTTGCGAGACAGAACGTCCTCGAGATCGAGCGCGTGGAAATCGAAGTTCTCCTCCAGCCAGCTCTGCTCCACGGCGCCGGGGGCGTCGATCTTGATCCAGCGCAGCCCTTCGGCGGCGACCTCCTCTATCCGCGGCCCGCGCTGCTCAGGCGTTCCCGGTACGACCAGCCCACCGGTACGCTGCCTGCGCAGCCTCGGGCGAGGGAGGCTCGGGATCCGCCGCTCGTTCGCCATCGGTGTTGGTGGTCGTTTCCATCGTGAGAGGGACCTTACAGCCCATCGCGAAAGACACGTGGCGGGCGTCTTGCGGCCGTGGCGTTCATCACCTCGGATTCGGTTGCTATAGTCCCCGTTCACATAGTCACCACATGAAGAGGGGTGGAGGGACTGGCCCGACGAAACCCCGGCAACCACTGAGAACGAGAGTTCGAGGTAGGTGCCAAATCCAGCAGGCACGCAAGGCCTGGAAGATGTGGGAGATGTCCTCAACCGGACCTCCGCAACAACTTCCAGGCGGAGGTCCAAACGTTTCTAGGGGATGTTCAGGCTGTGAACGAGAAATCACTCAGATGCAAGGAATGCGGAGTCGAGTACGAACTCGACGCCAGTTTCGTCTGTGCGGACTGTTTCGGCCCGCTCGAGGTGGCCTATGACTTCACGGGCCTGGACGCAGACGAGGTACGTCGGAGCATTCAGGCGGGACCGCAGACGATTCGCCGTTACGCGGACTTCCTCCCGATAGCTGCGGGCTCGACCGACCCTCTCTGCACCGGCATGACCCCCCTGATCCGGGCGGATCGCCTCGCCGAGAGCCTCGGGTTGGAGGAGGTGTGGATCAAGAATGATGCGGCTAACCCGACCCACTCCTTCAAGGACCGTGTCGTCTCCGTTGCGCTTGCGAGAGCCCGTGAACTCGGCTTCAAGACCGTCGCCTGTGCTTCCACCGGCAATCTCGCAAACGCGGTTGCAGCCCACGCATCGGCTGGTGGTTTCGAGTCCTTCGTCTTCGTACCCTCGAACCTCGAGGAACAGAAGCTCCTCGCAACCGGCATCTACGACACGGAGCTGGTCGGGGTGAGGGGAACCTACGACGATGTCAATCGACTGTGCACCGAACTCTCCCAGTCGAGACCTTGGGCGTTCGTCAACGTCAACCTCAGGCCTTACTACTCGGAGGGTTCCAAGACTCTGGCCTACGAGACGATCGAGCAACTCGGCTGGGAATTGCCCGACCGCATCGTCTGTCCGGTCGCATCGGGCTCACTGTTCACGAAGATCAACCGGGGCATCGGGGAATGGCTCGATCTCGGTCTGGTCCAAGGTGAGATGCCCACCTTCTCCGGTGCTCAGGCCGCCGGCTGCTCGCCGGTTGCGACCGCATTCCAGGAAGGACACGAGGTCTGTCGTCCCCAGAAGCCCGACACGATCGCCAAGAGCCTCGCGATCGGGAATCCAGCGGACGGTATCTATGCATTGGAGATCGCTCGCGACACGGGAGGATCCGTCGACGCGGTCACCGACGACGAGATAAGGGCGGGGATCAAGCTACTCGCCGAGACCACAGGGGTGTTCACCGAAACCGCTGGTGGCGTGACGATCGCGACGCTCGCCAAACTCGCTGCGGCGGGCAGGATCGACCCGACCGAGCGAGTGGTCGCCTACATCACCGGGGATGGCCTGAAGACCCTCGACGCTACCCGTGAGAGTTTCGAGATGAGCGTGATAGAGCCCGATGTGAAGTCCTTCGAGGATGAGGTAGAGGCGGTCGGAGCCGCGAGCTGAGGGCCGCTACGATCCTGCACCGATGTCGGTAACCGTCAAGATTCCCAGTCAGCTCCGAGTCGCCACAGGCGGCGCAGATGAGGTCGAGGTCGATGGCGCGACCGTCGGAGAGGCGTTGGATGCGGTCTTCACGCAACACGCGGACCTTCGAGAGCGCATCACCCAGGACGGAGACCTGAGACGTTTCGTGAACGTGTACGTCTCCGGTGAGGACATCCGCTTCCAGGATGGACTCGAGACGCCGATCTCCGACGGCGACGAGGTCACCATCCTGCCTGCAGTCGCTGGCGGCTGATCCCCGATCCCGTCCTATCCTCTGGGCGTGAGCGGCGACGCCCAAGTGCTACCGGTGGCGATCCTCTGCGGAGGTCGAGGCACCAGGCTCAGCGAACGTACGGAATCCCTCCCCAAGGCCCTGGTCGAGGTCGGCGGAGTACCGATCCTCTGGCACGTGATCGGCATCTATGCCAGCCAAGGATTCAGGGAGTTCTTGCTCCTGACCGGCTACAAGGGCGAACAGATCACCGAGTGGGTCCAAGGTGTCGAGTGGCCAGACGGGATCACCGTGACCTGCCTGGACACGGGCGAGAGCACCGAGACCGGTGGTCGGGTCCTCAGGGCCGCGAGGGAGATGGGTGGCCGACGCTTTGCGCTCACCTACGCTGACGGCCTCGCAGATGTCGATCTCGCCACCGAACTGGCAGAGCACGACCGCCACGGCTGTCTCGCGACCATGACGGTGATCAGACCTGAGTTGCAGTTCGGGCTGGCCCAGATCGATGCTGAGGATCGCGTCCATGGATTCGCGGAGAAGCCCATCCTCGACGGTTGGGTCAACGGTGGTTTCTTCATCTTCGAGCCGGGAGTCCAGGAGCATTTGGACGAGGACTCCGTACTGGAGCGGGAACCGCTCGAGTCGCTCGCCGCGAAGGAGCAGCTTCGTGCTTTCAGACATCAGGGCTTCTGGCGTTGCATGGACACCTACAAGGATCGGCAGGCGCTCGAGGATCTGCTCGCCGCTGGACCTGCGCCGTGGGGAGGATGGGACCGATGAGCGCAGCGAAGGCGCTGGTGACCGGCTCTCGCGGATTCGCAGGTGGATGGCTGTGCAGGGCGTTACTGGACCGCGGCATCGAGGTTGCCGGTCTCGACCGTCCTCCGACCGGTGAGCGCGTCTCTTCGCTCGCTCTGCTCGGGATAGAGAGCGAGGTCCAGGACATCCAGATGGACCTGCTCGACCGAGACGGTGTAGGTGACTCGATCGACCGGTTCTCGCCGGACCTCGTCTTCCATCTCGCCGCCCAGACGCAGGTCGGCGAGGCAAATGCGTCCCCTTTGCCCACGCTGGAGGTCAACGTGGCCGGCACATGGAACCTCCTCGAAGCGGTTCGAAGGCTCGATCAGGGAACACGCACGGTTGTGGCATCGTCCGACAAGGCCTACGGCGCCCAAGAAGACCTTCCATACCGAGAGGAGGCGCCGTTGCTGGCCAGCTATCCATATGACGTCTCGAAGGCCGCGGCGGATCTGATCGCCCGCTCTTACTGGTCCACCTACGGGATGCCGGTAGCCGTCACCCGCTTCGCGAACTTGTACGGCGGGGGTGACCTCAACTTCGCTCGGCTGATCCCTGAGACGATCGGTGCGATCCTCTCCGGAAGGGCGCCGGTGCTCAGGTCCGACGGCACTCCGGAGCGTGACTACCTCTACGTGACCGACGCTGCCGATGCCTATCTCGCCGTTGCGGATGCGCTCGAATCCGGAGACAGCGTTGGAGGAGAAGCATTCAACGCAGGCTCAGGCCGGCCATGGTCGGTCCTCGAGGTGGTGGAAATGATTTGTGAGGTCTCCGGGGCCGAGGTGAAGCCTGAGATCCGCGGCTCCGGCACGCCCGACGGGGAGATCGACCGACAGTTCCTCGATTCGGGCAAGATCGCGGAGATGTGCGGCTGGACACCTCGGGTAGACCTGTCCGACGGACTCGCTGCAACTTACGAGTGGTATGCGGAACACCCCGAGGCGGTCGCCCGGAAACCGGTCGGCTAGGGCGCGACGATCTCGAAGTCCGGATCGGGCTCGTCGAGGAACGAGAGCAACTCGCCGAGCTTCATCGGATCTCCTTCGACCGTGATGCGTCCGCTGCCGAGCAGGTCCTCGACCGGCTCGGTCTTGGCGATCAACGCGTCCAGCGTTGCCCGCTCCATGCGAAGGGTGGTCGGGGGCTTGGCCCCGTCTCGGGCCGGCCGGTGCGTGAGGGCGCCGTTCGAGAGGTTGAGGACGAAGGCCTCGCCGGTGTCGGAGATCTCCCAGCGGAGTTCCACTCGGGATCCGGCTGCCCGAGGGCCATCGAGTCGAAGCGCCATTGCACCGAGTATCTGCTCGACGGTCAACGCGGAGACCATGTCGAGGGGGGTCGCGATGACCGGCGCTCCCACGCGGCCCTCCCTCAGCTCATGCGCGCCCATCAGGAAGAAGTTGCGCCAGGTGGCATTCTCGGCCCCGTAGCCGAGTTGTTCCAAGGCCCGGGCCTCCAGATTGCGCGCCTCGACGTTTCCGGGGTCGGCGAAAACGAGGTGAGATGAGATCTCTGCCGCCCAGCGAAAGTCGCCGGCATCCAGTGCCGCCTCCGCCTTCTCGATCAGAGCTTCGGGGCCACCTGCCAACTCGACGTATCGCTTCCCCGCCTCGGTCGGCGGATGCTGCCAGAGGTGCGCGGGGTTTCCGTCGAACCAGCCCATGTATCGCTGGTAGATCGCCTTTACGTTGTGGCTCACCGAGCCGTAATAGTCACGGCAACTCCACTCCGAGGCGAGACTCTCGGGCAGCTCGAGTTCTTCTGCGATCTCGGCACCCGTGTATCCGAGGTTGATCATCCGCACGGTCTGGTCGTGCAGGTAGGTGTAGAGATCTCTCTGGAGCGCGAGTCTCTCCCTGACCCTTTCGCTGCCGCGGATCGGCCAGTGATGGCCCGCGAACATGACCTGAGTCTCGTCTCCGAACAGGTCCAGTGCCTCGCCCAGATAACCGGCCCATGCGTGGCCATCGCGAACCAGAGCCCCTCTCGGTGTCATCAGATTGTGCAGTCCGTGTACGGCGATGTCCGCAACGCAGAGCGCCTGATGGTCGGGGAAGAAGATGCTCATGTTCGCTGGTGCCTCTGAGTCGGCGGTGATCTGGAATTCCATCCGGACTCCGTCGAGGGTCCTCTCCTGACCCGTCCCGGAGATCTCGTCGTTCGGACGGATCAGGCTGATCGAGCCCGTCGAGGTGGTGAGGCCCAGCCCTGCACCCATTTGCCCCTCTGGCCCCGGTTCGAGCGCCGCTGCGTACATGTAGGCGGCACGGCGGGCCATCGCGATGCCGCAGAAGACGTTCTCTCCGACGGCCTCCGCCGTGAAGCCGGCGGGTGCCATGACCGGGAGGTCGTCCGGGACTCCATCCGGGAAGAGTCCCTTGGCTCCACCGAAGTGATCGATGTGGCTGTGGGTGTAGATGAGTCCGATGACGGGTCGGTCTCCACGGTGCTCCCGGTAATGCGCGATCGCTGCTGCGGCTGTCTCGGTGGTGATCAGCGGATCGACCACGATGATGCCGTCGTTGCTCTCGATCACGTGCATGTTCGAGAGGTCGAACCCTCGCAGCTGGTAGATGCCCTCGCAGACCTCGAACAGCCCCGCGATCCTGAGCAGCTTGGTCTGGCGCCAGAGACTCGGGTTCACGGTCTCCGGCGCATCTCCGTCTACGAACGCATATCGAGAGGGCGCCCAGACCTCGTTCCCGTCTGCGTCCAGGATGGCGGCACCTTCGTAGGCCGCCACGAGACCCTGCGTGGCTTCGGCGAAGTCGTTCTCGTCAGCGAAGTCCGGCATTCCCTGAGTCATACGCGCCCGACAGGATTCGAACCTGTGACCTCGTGCTCCGGAGGCACGCGCTCTATCCAGCTGAGCTACGGGCGCCTGTAGAGATCAGTCTAGGAGCAGCGGGACAGGCCCGTCGGGACTGTCAAAGGGCTGTGCGGAGCCTGAGTCTCTCGAGTAGCTCGAGAGTGAGCAAGTTACGGAGGTTCGAACCGTATCTCAGGCCCGTAGGTCCGAGGAACATCGACAGCCCCGCCCACGGAAAGGCCCCCCATCCCCCCAGAACATTGAGATGGACTCCATCCGGAAGCAGACCGCCGTCGATCAGGCTCGAGCTGCGATTCAACGCGAGCCAGAGGTCGAACAAAGGGAGACGGGCCTCGCGCGCAACCTTGCGAATGCGTTCATTGATCTCCAGCCCGAGCAGACGTCTCTGCTCACTGTCGGTCCGCGGAGGGATCGTCGAGAGAACCGGGACGATCGAGCGCTGCGTGAGCGAGCGGACGATCTGACGCAGATTCGACTCGAAGGGGTCGGGAGAACCTCCAAATCCTGCATCATTCGTTCCGATCATCACCAGAGCGAGGCTGGGTCTGAGAAGTCTCGCCTCGCATTCGATCGGGGTCTCGGGAAGGACACACTCGGTGGGCGCTGGCGTGTCGCAGTATCCGCTGCTCGGTGGGGATGGCAAGTCGGAAAGCGGCCAGGCGGAGGTCTCGCATGGTTTGGTTGCGGCGCTGTCCCGGGTGAACGAGTTGCCCACCGCGCACGGGAGATCGGTCATGGAACTATCCAGCCTGCCAGCGCGATACCAATCGATCGTCTTCCGCAGGGTCTTGTGTTCGGAGAGGTTCATGGGACCACATCCGGCTCCCTGCAGGTAAGTAGGGAACCACGAGTTCGAATCGCCGATCTTCATGAAGACCTTGCCTCGGAGACCACGAGATCTTCCCGCCAAAGCGAGTGAGTTGACTCTTGAGAGCACGTCACCCTTCAGGTGAGGCTGAACGCTTCTCGGCGGTGAAGCCGAGGCCCTGAAGGTGCCCCCAGCTGTGCCCGCAGCGTCTGCAGGGCTTCCGATGGTGAACGAGATCAGCATCGCGATCCCTGCGGTCAAGGCGACGATTCTCATTCGTCTCCCATGCAGCGCAGCGCGGGGCGAGGGGTCAGGTGCCGTCATGAGCATGGGGACGAAAAGAGTAGGAGACTCATCGCTAGCAGGAACACCTCGTCTCGCGGAACGGCGCGGTTTCGAGCGCCCACCGCTCGCTCCCGTGCGCCTCTAGCCTCCGCGTGGATGGACCTGTCCGTTGCATTCATGGGAACCGGTGGTTCTGTGCCGACCGCGCGGCGGGCAACCGCATGCGTGCTCTTACGTGCAGGCGGCGCCCGGGTGATGATCGATTGTGGTGAGGGCGCCCAGCGTCAACTGATGCGTTCACTCGGGCTCGTTGCGGTCGACGACATCTATCTGACGCACTTCCACGCCGATCACTACCTGGGTCTGCCCGGCCTGCTGAAGACCTACGACCTCCATGGGCGAGAGCGCCCGCTCCGCATCCTCGGGCCCAGAGGACTGGAGGCGCTCTACGCGTCATTGGGGCGGATCATCGGCAGGGTGTCCTATCCGATCGAGTTGGTCGAGATGCAGCCAGGGGACGAGATCCCCTACGAGGGCTTCGGCATCCACGGGTTTCCGGTCGAACATCGAGTCGAGGCCTACGGCTACGCACTGATCGAGCCCGAGCGACCGGGGAGGTTCGATCCCGCCGAAGCAGCCAGGCTCGGCATCACCGATGAGCGAGATTTCGGCCGACTGCAGCGTGGGCATGTGGTGGAAGTGGCCGGGGGTGAGGTCGAGCCGGAACAGGTCCTCGGTGAGGCGAGGCCCGGGAGGCGGGTGGTGGTGACGGGTGACACCCGGCCCTCCTCACTCACATCGGCAGCTGCCCGTGGTGCCCAGCTGTTGATCCACGACTCCAGTTTCGCCGACGAGGATGCCCAGCGCGCCGTCGAGACCGGTCACTCCACTGCTAGAGAAGCTGCCGAGCTGGCAGCGGCGGCAGGGGTCGAGATGCTCGCGCTGGTCCACATCTCCACTCGCTACCGAATCGGCGATGTCCTCGAGGAGGCCCGGGAGGTCCACGCGGAGACGATCGCTCCGAGGGACTTCGATCTGGTCGAGATCCCCTACCCGGAGCGCGGTGCGCCGAAGTTGGTCGCCAACGGTGCGAGGGAAGCGGTTCAGGCAGAGACCGCCTCGCTTACCGATGCCGCGGCCGACGGCTGACACGCAGCGCCAGCTGGGGCGACTCGCCCCAAACCGTCGGAGAGCGCTGCTAGGCTCGTAGCCGAACGATCCTTTAACCCGGTCCAGTGAGACCAAGAAGGAGCGGCATGACAGAAAATTGCGTCCTCGACGAGGACTCGTTGCGCAGGGCCCTTACCCGCATCGCGCACGAGGTCGTCGAGAAGAATCCTGACGGTGAGGGTCTGGCCGTAGTCGGGATCCACACGCGCGGGGCAGTACTCGCCAATCGGCTCCATACGCTGATCTCCGAGCTGAGCGAGGAAGCCGTGCCTCTGGGGGATCTGGACATCTCCTTCTATCGGGACGATCTCGAGCGGCGCGGCTCGGGCGAAGCACCGGTGGTCCACGCGACTCATCTCGACTTCGACCTCGCGGGCAGGACGGTGGTCCTGGTCGATGATGTCCTCTTCACAGGCAGGACGGTGCGCGCAGCGATCGATGCTCTCTTCGACTACGGAAGGCCCGAGCGTGTGCAGCTCGCGGTGTTGGTGGACCGCGGCCACCGTGAGATCCCGATCCGTCCTGACTACATCGGGAAGAACCTCCCGACTTCGCCGCAGGAGAGGGTCAACGTGCATCTCGCTGAGACCGACGGAGTCGACGAGGTCACCGTGTCCGCAGGAGTCGCAGCGGGTAATGGAGGAGGCTCCTAGATGCAGCACCTGCTCGGCATCGAAGATCTCGACCGGGAACAGATCGAGCGGATCCTCGCACGCGCCGAAGGACTCGCCGAGGTCGGTCGCCGGGACATCAAGAAGGTCCCGACGTTGCGAGGGAGGACCGTCGTGAACCTCTTCCTCGAGCCCAGTACCAGGACACTTTCGTCGTTCGAACTGGCTGCGAAACGCCTATCTGCCGATGTGGTCTCGATCAAGGCGCAGGGTTCGTCGGTGGAGAAGGGGGAGTCGTTGAAGGACACCGTCGCGACACTGACCGCTTACGATCCCGCAGCCATAGTGATCCGCTCTGCTCAGGCAGGCGCGTCACGCCTCGTGGCTCGATGGACCGATGCGTCGGTGATCAACGCCGGTGACGGCAAGCACGAGCACCCGAGCCAGGCGCTGCTGGACGTCTATACCCTCCGCCGTCACTTCGAATCGCTCGACGGCAAGAAGATCTGGATCGTCGGCGATGTGGCACACAGTCGTGTGGCACGTTCCTGCGCGCTTGCGTTCGGCAAGGTCGGCGCCGAGGTCACCCTGTGTGGTCCGCCGACCTTGCTCCCGCGGGAGATCGGTCCAGCCTTGGGCTGCGAGACCGCGTACTCGCTCGATGGGATCGAGCAGGCTGATGTGATCTACGGACTGAGGATGCAGAAGGAGAGGATGAGCCAGAGCCTGATTCCGTCCCTTCGGGAGTACGCCGCCGAGTACCAGATCGACTCGCGCAGGTTGCTGCCACGACAACTGTTGATGCACCCCGGCCCGGTCAACCGGGGGGTGGAGCTCTCCTCCGAGGTGATCGATTCACCTCAGTCCCTGATCACCGAGCAGGTGGAGAGCGGATTGTTCGTGCGAATGGCGATCCTCTACGAACTCCTCGCCGGCAAGGGGTCTGATGACAACGAGCCGGTCAGTGAGCCGCCCCGGATAGGTCAGCCCGCATGAGCAATCCATGTCTGTTCCAGAGACCAGGCGAGGTCAAGTCCCTCCAATTCCTCGGTGCGAGGCTGTTCGACCCACGGGCTGGGTTGGATCAGATTTCCGACCTGACGGTCGAGGCCGGGTCCGTCTCCTCGATCGGCGATGCCGGGGCGACGGAGCCTCCGGAGGGCGCCGAGGTGATCGACTGCGCCGGTTTGCTCCTGATGCCCGCGTTCGTGGATCCTCATGTCCATTTCAGGACGCCGGGCCAGGAGAACAAGGAGGACCTGGTCACCGGCACTCGCGCGGCGGCGGCGGGCGGCTACAGCGCAGTCATCGCCATGGCGAATACCGAACCTCCGGTGGACAGCGCATCGGTACTCGGTTCCGTGATCGAGCGCGCCGAGAAGGAGTGCTGCATCCCCACCGGATTCGTGGGTTGTGTGACCAAAGGGATGCGGGGTGAGGAGTTGGCCGAGATGGCCGAGATGCGCGAGATCGGCGCGATCGGATTCTCGGACGACGGTCTCCCGATTGCGGACGGCGGCGTGCTGCGGCGAGCCTTGCAGTACCAACGCCTGGTCGGCGGAACCTTCGCCCTGCACGAGGAGACCCCGGATCTGTCTGGCTCAGGTGTGATGAACGAGGGCGCGGTCTCGGCGCTGCTCGGGATGGAGGGCATCCCCTCGATCTCGGAGTCGGCGATCATCTCGCGCGATTGCGAGATCGCTCTCTACGAAGATGCGCGGGTCCAGATCCAGCATCTCTCGGCACGTGCGTCGGTGGAGGCGATCAGACGTGCGAAGGAGGCTGGAACCAAGGTCACCTGTGAGGTGACGCCGCACCATCTCCTGTTGACCGACGAAGAGGTCCGTGGCCTCGATGCTCGCTTCAAGATGAATCCTCCGCTTCGCACCGAGGACGATCGCCAGAGTCTCGTAGAGGGCCTCCGTGACGGCACGATCGACTGCGTAGCGACTGATCACGCACCTCACGCCGCTGAGGACAAGGAGGTTCCATTCGAGCAGGCAGCCATGGGCGTCACCGGCCTGGAGACGGCGTTCCCGGCCCTCTACTCGGAGCTCGTCCTGCCAGGCACCCTGGAGCTCGAGCGCCTGGTCGAGGTGATGACCTGCGGGGGAGAGGCGTTCGGAATCGAGGCTCCCACTATGGAGAAAGGCAGCGATGCGAATCTGGTGCTGGTCGATCCAGCGGAAGAGTGGACGGTCGGAGAGGACGGCTACGAGAGCCGTTCCGCCAACAGTTGCTTTGCAGGCAGGAGGCTCACCGGCCGCGTCTTGATGACCGTTGCCGCGGGACAGGTGGCATACAGACATCGGGCGTTCGCCATGGCGGTTGCCGAATGAACGCCGGGGACCTGCTGTCGAGGGAGCGCACCGCTCTGCTCGTGGTCGATCTCCAGGAGGCGTTCAGGAAGGCGGTCCCTGGGTTCGACCGGATCGCCGAGGCGTCTGCGACTTTGATCCGGGGAGCGGTGGAGATGGGAGTGCCCGTCATCTGCACCGAGCAGTACCCGAAGGGCCTCGGTGTAACGGTTGCCGAGGTCTCGAACGTCCTGCCGGCCGAGGCCTCTCCGCTGGAGAAGACCCGGTTCTCCGCCATCGGTGCTGAGGGCTTCGATCTGGCCGGCCGAGACCAGGTCGTCCTGTGCGGGGTCGAGAGTCACGTATGCGTCGCCCAGACCGCAATCGACCTCCTCTCCAACGGTTTGGATGTGCGTGTGGTCGAAGACGCCATCGGGTCGCGCTTTGCTTCCGATCGTGAAGTAGGACTGAGGAGGATGACGGAGGCAGGCGCAGTGGCTTCCAGCGTCGAAGCTTCGATGTTCGAGTTGCTCGGAGAGGCAGGGACTCCGGAGTTCAAGAGTGTGCAGAAGATGATCCTCGAGTTCGCACCGGGGGTCTGAGGTGGAGCGGCGAGCCGGATTCCTTCTACTCGAGGACGGTCGCCGATTCGACGGATTCGTATGCGGCGCCGACACCGCGGCGCTCGGAGAGGTGGTCTTCAACACCTCGATGACCGGGTACCAGGAGTCGGTCTCGGACCCCTCTTACGCTGGCCAGCTGATCACCTTCACCTATCCATTGATCGGCAACTACGGCGTCTCTCAGGCTGCGATGGAGTCCGACAGGGTCCACGCGCGCGGAGTCATCATGCGCGAGGCGAAGAACGCCGAGAGTGCCGCCACCGCCGAGATGGGGTGGGTCGACTGGCTCCGTGACTGCGGGGTGGCAGCGATCGAGGGCGTGGACACCCGTGCGCTGGTCAGGCATCTTAGGGATCGAGGCGCCATGCGCGGAGGGATATTCGATCACGGGGTGACAGAGGGAGAAGCAGCTGCACAGATCTCGGCTGAGCCGGCGATGACCGGGGCGGACTTCGCTCGTGAGGTGACGCCGTCGGAACCAGTCGAGCTACCCGGCGCCGGCCCACACGTCGTGGCACTGGACACGGGGATAAAGCAGTCGATCCTCAAGGAGTTCCGGAAGCGGGAGTGTCGTCTGACCCTGCTCCCCTGCACCAGTTCGGTAGACGAAGTCCTATCGAGGGATCCGGACCTCGTCTTCCTGGCTAACGGCCCCGGAGACCCCTCGGCACTCGGGTACGTGACCGGAACGGTTCGTGACCTGATCGGACGTAAGCCGGTGGTCGGGATCTGCCTCGGGCACCAACTGCTGTGCAGGGCGGTAGGGCTGGAGACTTTCAAGCTCCCCTTCGGTCACCGGGGTGCGAATCATCCGGTGAAGGATCTCGAGACTGGGCGGATCGAGATCACCTCACAGAACCATGGCTTCGCCGTGGCGGGTCCGGGCGGCGAGCAGCGCTTCGAGCAAGACGACCCGGTTGTCTGGTCGACCGACTTCGGCGAGGCGGAACTGACCCATCTGAATCTCTACGACCGCACCGTCGAGGGCTTGCGGCTCCGCGACGCATCGGCGATGGCCGTTCAGTACCACCCGGAGGCCGGACCCGGGCCCCACGATGCACGCCACCTGTTCGACCGCTTCCTCGAGTTGGCTGCCTGAGCGATGCCGCGAAGAGATGACATCGACAAGATCCTCCTGATCGGCTCGGGACCGATCGTGATCGGTCAGGCGGCAGAGTTCGATTACTCAGGAGCCCAGGCCTGCAAGGTGCTGCGAGAGGAGGGCTACGAGGTAGTGCTCGTCAATTCCAATCCCGCCACGATCATGACCGACCCGGAGCTCTCCGACCGGACCTATCTCGAGCCGTTGCTGCCGGGTCCGCTGGAGCAGATCATCGAACGTGAGCGGCCGGACGCTCTGCTGCCGACGCTGGGCGGCCAAACCGCTCTGAACCTCGCGAAGAGCCTGCACGACGAGGGCGTGCTGCAACGGCACGGCGTGGAGCTGATCGGAGCCGACTATGACGCCATCCACAGAGCGGAAGACCGCGAGGCATTCCGCGAGACCATGGATGGAGCCGGTTTGCGTATGCCGTGGTCCAGGATCATCACCTCGGTCGGTGAAGCGGAGACAGGGCTGGCAGAAGGCGAGATCAAGTTGCCGGCGATCATCCGACCCGCCTTCACGCTGGGAGGACAGGGAGGTGGGGTGGCCCACTCCGAGACCGAGCTGGCGCAGATCGTTTCGGAGGGGCTCGCAGCCAGTCCGATCACCCAGGTGCTGGTCGAGGAGTCGGTCATCGGCTGGGGTGAATACGAGCTCGAGGTAATGCGGGACTGCAACGACAACGTGGTGATCATCTGTTCGATCGAGAACATCGACCCGATGGGCGTCCACACCGGGGATTCGGTGACGGTCGCTCCGGCCCAGACGCTTCCGGATCCGATCTATCAGGACCTGCGTGATCAGGCAATCAAGGTGATCCGTGCCGTCGGAGTCGAGACGGGCGGATCGAATGTCCAGTTCGCGGTGGACCCCGACAGCGGTGAGATCGTCGTCATCGAGATGAATCCGAGGGTGTCGCGGTCATCGGCTCTGGCTTCGAAGGCGACCGGATTCCCCATTGCGAAGATCGCTGCCAAGCTGGCGGTCGGGTACACGCTCGACGAGATCCCGAACGACATCACTCGCGCTACGCCTGCTTCGTTCGAGCCGACGATCGACTACGTGGTGACGAAGATGCCTCGGTTCGCGTTCGAGAAGTTCCCGGGGGCCGACAGCACCCTGACTACCCACATGAAGTCGGTCGGGGAGGTCATGGCTATCGGAAGGACCTTCCGCGAGTCCTACGCGAAGGCGATGCGGTCACGGGAGCTCGATTCACCCGCCGACACCGACTGCACCGACGACGAGCTGGTGGAACGCCTCGCCATCCCGTCCGCCGAGCGGTTCGATCTCCTGGACGAGGCGTTCCGTCGCGGTATCGAGGACTCGCGTATCCACGCGGCGACGATGATCGACCCGTGGTTCCTCGCCGAGATCAAGGAGGAGGCTCTTTCGGGAGAGTCTCCGGATGTCGATGACGATCTAGCAAGGACCTTCAAGTCGGTGGATACATGCGCGGCCGAGTTCGAGGCCGAGACGCCCTACTACTACTCGGCCCACGAGCGGCCGGCAGGACGCGGTTCCGACAGAGAGGTAGAGGGGGAGGTGAGGAGGGGTGATCGTGCCTCGGTGGTGATACTCGGTGCCGGTCCGAATCGGATCGGTCAGGGGATCGAGTTCGACTACTGCTGCGTCCACGCCGCTCAGACCGTCCACGAGTCGGGGAGGGACGCGGTGATGATCAACTGCAACCCCGAGACCGTCTCCACCGACTACGACACATCGGACCGCCTCTACTTCGAGCCACTCACGCTCGATGACGCCTTGGCCGTGATCGAAAGGGAGGAACCCGAGGGCGTGATAGTCCAGTTCGGTGGCCAGACTCCGCTCCGGCTGGCACGGGGGCTTGAGGAGGCGGGGGTCAATCTGCTCGGGACACCGGTGGATGCAATCGATCTCGCCGAGGATCGTGGCCGCTTCGGCGCCTTGCTCAGGCGCCTCGACATCGCGCACCCGCCCTACGGAACCGCCCTCTCCGCCGAAGAAGCGGTCGCCATCTCCGAGGATGTCGGCTTTCCGCTCCTCGTGCGCCCTTCCTATGTCCTCGGTGGCCGAGCGATGGAGATCTGTTATTCACCCGAGGCCCTCTCCTCCTACCTGGAGCGCAACGTCAGGGCCGATCAGGAGCACCCTCTCCTATTGGACCGGTTCCTCGAGAACGCCGTGGAGGTCGATGTCGACGCACTCTGCGACGGCGAGACCTGTGTGGTCGCCGGTGTGATGCAGCACGTGGAGGAGGCCGGCATCCATTCGGGCGACTCAGCCTGTGTGTTGCCTCCGATGAGCCTCGGCGAGGAGATGCTCGATCGCATTTCCGAGACCACCGAGTCGATCGCCCTCGCGCTGGGCGTCGTCGGCCTCATCAATATCCAGTACGCGGTCAGCAATGGAGACCTCTACGTGATCGAGGCCAACCCGCGCGCCTCGAGGACGGTTCCCTTCGTCTCGAAGGCGATCGGTGCGCCTTTGGCGAAGATTGCATGCCGGTTGATGCTCGGCGAGTCCCTGGCTGATCAGTCGCTGCCAGCGAATCCTCCCGAGCATGTGAGCGTGAAAGAGGCGGTCGTCCCCTTCAATCGCTTCGACGGGGCAGATGCTCTCCTCGGCCCCGAGATGCGAAGCACCGGAGAGGTCATGGGGGTTGCGGCTGATTTCCCGACCGCATTCGGAAAGGCGCAGGCAGCCGCTGGTGCCGCGCTTCCCGTTGGCGGCACGGTGTTCATCTCTGTGACCGACACCGACAAGCCCGCCGCTACCCAGTTGGCGTCGCGGTTCCACGATCTCGATTTCGAGATACTCGCGACCCCGGGCACCGCGCAGTCGATACGGGCGATGGGAGTTCCCGTCCGGGAGATCAGCAAGGTCAGCCAAGGCTCTCCGAACGTCGTCGACTGCATCCGGGGAGGTGAGGTCGATCTGGTCATCAACACCCCGACTGGCTCTGGGGCGAGAGCCGATGGCTATGCGATCCGTAGCGCCGCCGTCCGGAAGGGGGTTCCCTGTGTCACCACCATGACCGGCGCATCGGCCGCAGCTCGGGCGATATTCGCCTCGAGGAGAGGGGCCCCGGCAGTCCACGCCCTCCAGGATCTGCACCGGGCGACAGGGGGTATCGGTGACGGGGCTGCGATGGTGTCGGCCGAAGATACCGATGCCTGAGACGGCGCTCGGCGATTACACGACGCCCCCATTCGGCCGGCGGCAATTGGAACTGGTGGGTACCGCCGCCTCGGGTGCCTACCGGTTGATCGAGGCGCGCGATCCAAGCGGTGTCGTCCCGGTTGCAGGTCAGTTCTACATGCTCTCGACCGAGAGCCAATGGCCCGGTTCGTCCGGCCGGCCCTATCTGCCTCGGGCGTTTTCGGTCGCATCGGTCGACACTCACCGCGATGGTGTCACGCTGGGTTTCCTCGTTCACGCGGTCGGTCCAGGTACGCAGCGGATCGAAGAGATGGCTGAGGGTGGGGCGGACTCACTGCTCGCAGTAGGCCCCCTCGGTCGGGGCTTCTCTGCTCCCGACGAAGTAGTGGCTGGCGCAAAAGGCGCGATCCTCGTGGGGGGTGGGATAGGGGTCGCTCCACTCGCCCTGCTGAGGCGGAACCTTGTTCGGCTCGGCATACCGAGCCGGGTGCTACTCGGCTACCGAGATGCCGAGAACTTCGGAGGGTTGGATCTCTTCGACTGCTCGGAGATGAAGCTCGCAACCGACGACGGTCACGCTGGGTACCGGGGGAGGGTCACCGATCTCTTGGAGAGATTGCTCTCCGGCGACGACCGGGGCTCGGCGGTCGTCTACTCCTGCGGCCCCCCCGCAATGCTGGAGGCGGTCAGGCTGATGTGCGATCAGGCCGGAGTGGCCTGTCAGCTCGCCCTCGAGTCGCCCATGGGCTGCGGATACGGAGCATGTTTCGGGTGCGCCGTCCCGTTGCGGGAGGGCGGTTACATGCGGCTCTGCCTCGATGGTCCGGTCGTGGATGGCTCGGCCATCGCCCGAGCGGATGCGGGAGCAGAGGGCGGATGAGCACCGCGGCGGATCTCCGGGTGGACCTCTGTGGCATCGAGCTCGAGCACCCCGTCTTGAACGGTTCGGGCACCTTCGACGCAATCGCTGCCCATGATGTCTTCGGCGATGTACTGCTGGAGCAGTTCCCGTTCTCCGCTTTCGTCTCGAAGACGATCACCCCTGAGCCGCGGCCCGGGAATCCGCCGCCGAGGCTCTGGGAGGAGACGGCTGGCGTGATCAACTCGATCGGCTTGCCCAACAAGGGTCTCGGAGGTTTCCTGGAGAAGGATCTACCGCGACTCTCGGTGCTCCCCGTTCCCTTGGTCGTCTCGGTCATGGCCACCAGCGCCGAGGAGTTCGCCGGTCTGGTCCAGGCGATCTCTGAGCGCTCGGAGGTGGCCGCTATCGAACTGAATGTGAGTTGCCCGAACGTCAAGTCAGGCCTCGTGGTGGGAGAGTCGCCTGACGAGTGCGCCTCACTCGTCACCGGCCTTCGAACTCTCACGGACAAGCCGTTGATAGTGAAACTGACCCCGGGGACCGATCCCGTCCCGGTTGCCGTGGCCGCCGGGGCATCTGGGGCCAACGCGTTCTCACTCGTGAACACCTTGAAGGCATCCCCTCTCTCTCCAGCGGGGGACGGTCATTGGCTCGGGGCGGTGTCGGGTGGCCTTTCCGGGCCGACGATCATGGATCTCGCACTGGCGCAGGTGTCAGCCGTCGCCGACGCTGTAGAGCTTCCGGTGATCGGCATGGGGGGAATCTCCAGCGGATCGGATGCGAAGGCATTCCTCGAGGCCGGTGCATCGGCGGTCGCGGTGGGGACCGAGAACTTCAGAGACCCGGAGGCTGGTTCCCGGATCGCCCGAGAGCTGGAGGATCTCGGCTGACCCGAAGGCCCTGGGTCGGGTGGTGGCCCGGGGCTGATTTCGCCGGCGGCGGTTTCCCCTACAACATTTCGGTCGCCTTCACCAAGGCGAGTCGCTCTGTCGGCCGCACCTGAACGCAAGAAATTTTTACGGGCATATAATCGCCCGTCATGGCATCCAGTTCCCAATCCTCTTCCGCCCCAGAACGTTCACCGGATCAGCGGATGGAGGCCCTCAAGCGGGCGAACCACATTCGAACCAAGCGGGCTCAGCTGAAACGGGACCTGAAGGCCGGGAAGGTGAGGGCGCACACCCTGCTGATCGACCCTCCCGAGTATGTCTTGACCGCAAAGGTGTTCGACCTCCTGCTCGCGGTGCCGAAGCTCGGTCGAGTGAAGGTGAACCGGATGCTGAACCAGTGCAGGATCTCTCCGAGCAAGACCATCGGTGGGCTCTCGGAACGGCAGCGGGGAGAGCTCGTCTCGCTGCTCACCCGCTGAGACTGCCCCGGAGCGTCGTGTCCGCCACGGGGCTGAGGTAGCGGGATGTCCAGGTCGGCTGGGAAGGTCTTCGTCATCACCGGGCCCTCCGGGGTCGGGAAGGGAACCCTGATCTCCGGCCTGCTCGATCGAGCGGATGGACTCGAGATGTCCGTGTCTGCGACGACGCGCAACCCCAGAGAGGGCGAAGTCGATGGGAGGGAGTACCACTTCCTTTCCCCTTCCGAGTTCGACGACCGTGTCGCGGCCGGTGAGTTCCTCGAGCACGCTGCCTACAGCGGTCATCAATATGGGACCTTGCGCTCCGAGGTCGACGCACGCCTCGACGCCGGGGTATCCGTGGTGTTGGAGATCGAACTCCAAGGCGCCAGGCAGATCCGTGAATCCATGCCCGCGGCCGTTCAGATATTCATCGCCCCACCGAATGCCGCTGACCTGCGGTCTCGTCTCGTGGGTCGCGGTACGGACTCGCCCGAGGCGATCGAGGAGCGGCTGAGGACCGCCGAGACAGAGTTGGCTGCGCAGGGAGAGTTTCCGAACGTGATCGTGAACGACGACGTGCAAACGGCGCGCGAGGAGCTCATCGCGCTCGTTCAGACCGAGTTACCCCTAGACTGAACCCCTATGGCAAGACCTCGCGTCGACAAGCTTCTCGATAAGACCGGTTCGCATTACGCGACCGTGATCATCGCTGCCAAGAGGGCCCGCCAGATCAACGCCTATTACTACTCGCTCGCCGAGGGAACGTATGGCGAGTACACACCGCCGATGGTCGAGAGCAAAGGGTCCAGTTCCGTATCGGTTGCGCTTGACGAGCTTGCTGCGGACAAGCTCAAGTTCGAATACAAGGACTGACTCCCGTGCCACGAATCCTGCTCGGAGTGAGCGGAGGGATAGCTGCCTACAAGGCGGTCGAGTTCGTTCGGCTCGCAACCAAGGCAGGTCACGGGGTCAGGGTCGTGATGTCCCCGAACGCATCCCGCTTCATCGGCGCGGCCACCTTCGAAGGGATCACGGGGGCTCCGGTACTCACCAGCGAGTTCGACCCTGATCCGACCGGAGGCACCTTCCCAGGAGAGAGGCGCCCCGATCACGATCCGATCAGCCACCTCGAGATAGTCGGTAACGCCGACTGCTTCCTCGTCGCGCCCGCTTCGGCAGGGACGATCGCGAAGCTGGCAGGTGGTTTTGCCGATTCGATGCTCACCACTGGTTTCATCGCCTGCACGGCGCCCCGTCTGGTTGCCCCCGCGATGAACGACAGGATGTACCGCGACCCTGCCGTGGTGGCGAATGTCGAGACACTCAGATCCAGAGGAGTGACCATCTGCGAACCGGAGAGTGGAGAGCTCGCATCGCGGGGCGAGTACGGCGTGGGTCGAATGCAGGAGCCCCGAGAGCTGCTCGCAGCGGTCGAGTCGGTGATGCCGCGTCCAGCCGGGAGTTGGGACGGGATGAACGTCCTGGTCTCAGCTGGAGGAACCAGAGAGCCACTCGACGCGGTTCGATTCCTCGGCAATCGCTCCAGCGGGAGGATGGGCGTAGCCCTGGCCGAAGAAGCGCTCCGACGTGGTGCTTCTGTCACCTTGGTAGCGGCCAACGTAGACCTGGAGGTCTCACCGGGTATCGATCGAGTGGATGTGGAGACGACCGACCAGATGTCGCAGGCGCTGATCAAGAGCTTCGATGACGCGGATGTGCTGCTGATGGCCGCCGCTCCGGCGGACTTCACGCCAGTCGGCGATCCGACCTCCGGCAAGTTGTCGCGGGACGAGGGAGCCCGAAAACTCGAATTGGAGCCTACGGCCGACATCCTCGCTGGACTGGCCTCCCGGCGTCGTGAGTCTCAGACCCTGATCGGGTTCGCAGCCGAGGTCGGGGACGGAATCGAGCGGGCGCGACAGAAGCTCTCGCGGAAGCGAGTCGATGCGATCGTCTTCAACGACGTCTCCCGCCCTGAGATCGGTTTCGACTCTGGGGACAACGAGGTCCTCATCATCGACACAGAGGGCGAGGTCCTCGTGCCGCAAGCCTCGAAGGCCGCTGTAGCCGCAGCCATCCTGGATCGGGTGGATCAGATCAGAGCCCGGCCATCTCGCACTTCATCAGGACCGGAGCGGTTCCGCTCCCACTGAGCAGCCATCCCCGACCAGCCTCCTCCGTAGACTGAGGGCATGGAAGGTTCCATCGGAGAATCCTCGTCGAGGTCGGAGAGCGCTTACGCGGACTACCGCAAGGGTCTCGAGTTGCTCGAAGACGGAGACTTCGCCGCCGCCAAGGAGTTCCTCGAGCGTGCTGCGGAGTCGAATCCGGACAAGTCCTCGGTTCGCGAAGCACTGGGCCGTGCGTACTTCCGCCTGCACGACTTCCGGGGGGCAGCCGAGGAGTTCACTGCCGTGGTGGAGCGTCACCCGGTCAACGATTTCGCACACTTCTGCCTCGGACGGGCCTTGTCGAAGGTCGGCGACAACGACGGCGCCCGCCACCACCTCGCACTGGCATCGAACCTGAGGCCGGAGAGGCGGGATTACCGGACCTATCGGGAGCAACTCGCGCGAGCCAGTTGAGCAGGGATGCTCGCACTGCTGCAGAGAGTCTCGGAAGCCCGCGTGGAGGTCGATGGTCAGACGGTTGCCGAGATCGGCCCTGGCCTGTTGGTCCTGCTCGGCATCGAGGTGGGCGATGACGAGGCATCGGCGGATCGCATGGTCGGGAAGATCCTCGGGTTGAGGATCTTCGATGACGCCGAAGGGAAGATGAACGTCCCATTGGGTGACAGACAGGTCATCTGCGTCAGTCAGTTCACTCTCTGCGCCGACACCAGCAAGGGGACCAGGCCGGGATTCGCGACCGCTGCTCCGCCGGAATCAGCCGAGCCCCTTTACGAGCGGGTTCGCGATGGACTGGGGGGCCTGGGCGGCCGGTTCGGATCACGCATGCAGGTGCAGTTGACCAATGAGGGACCGGTGACGATCCCTATTCGTACTTAGGTACGACCGGGACCCGAGGCGAATGACTCGAGTTGCACAGGTGATGGACGAATCACCCATGGCTATACTCGCTTCATACTTTCCAACTGTTTCAATCGGAAGGTGGGCGTGGGCCCACCTTTTTTATGGCCCGAATCGGGCTGGAGGATTGATGGAGATGCTGCAAGACAGGGTCGAAGAAATCGAGATCGAAGCGCGTGAGCGGATCACAGATGCGATGCCAGATGTGGAGCTGTTGGCGTGCGAGGTTTTGGGGCCGGAGCGTATCCGCCTGGTGATCGACTCCGGCGACGGAGTGGACCTCGAACTCTGTGAAAGGGTGACGGCACTGTTCCCCGATCTGCTCGAGGAATTCTCCCTCGAGGTTTCCTCCCCCGGCCCAGAGCGACCACTTCGCACGTTCGAGCACTTCTCCGAACAGACAGGTGCGAGGATCAGGGTCCGCACGAATGAGCCGGTTGCCGGTTCCAGAAACCTGATCGGGACGCTCCTCTCCTGCGACCAGGATTGCCTGATGCTGCAGACTGAACAGGGCGATCGGGTGGAGATCGACTTCGAGATGATCGCGAGGGCCAACCTCGCTCCTTCAGCCGAGCAAGGGATTCAGGGCTCGGACCATTCCAACACGACCGAGTCAGAGGTGAACGCATGAGTCAGGAGATCGTCGACGCTTTGAAGGCCTTGGAGCAGGAGAAGGGGATTGCAGAGGACACGCTGATGGCCGCGTTGTCCGACGCCTTGCTCTCCGCATACAAGAAGACCCCGGGCTCCGCCCGTTACGCGAAGGTAGAACTGGACCCTGCCACCGCGGATTTCCGCGTTCACGAACTCATCGTCCCCGAGGACATCGAGCAGAAACTCCTCGACGAGCAGTTCGAGGAGGAGATCAGCGCCGCGGAAGCAGCGGAGGCAGCCGGTGAGGAGATCGATCGCGACCTGATGCCACGGAGCCTGGTCGATCCCGAGACCGGGGAGCGACGTGACCCCGAGGAGCCGGAGCTCGAGCCCGAGCGACTCGCGCCATACCTCGACCAGATCAAGACCCGCGATGTCACACCTGACAATTTCGGCCGGATCGCTGCCCAGACCGCGAAGCAGGTGATTCTCCAGCGGATACGCGAAGCGGAGCGGATGATGATGTACGAGGACTACAAGGACCGGGTGGGGGAGCTGGTCACGGGGATCATCCAGCAATCGGACAACCGCTACACGCTGGTGCAGCTACGCGAGCGCGTCGAAGCGCTCCTTCCACGTTCTGAGCAGGTCTACAACGAGCGTTACGACCACGGTATGCGGGTGAAGGCGGTGATCACCGATGTCTCCTCCGAGAACAAAGGGCCGAGCATCGTGGTCTCCCGTCGGAGCTCGGAACTGATCAAGAAGCTCTTCGAGCTCGAGGTGCCGGAGATCGCCGACAACCTCGTCGAGATCACCGATGTCGCGCGCGAGCCCGGTTGGCGGTCGAAGATCGCCGTCATCTCTCACAGCGACGGCGTGGATCCGGTCGGAGCATGCGTCGGTCCGCGGGGATCGCGCGTACGGATGGTCGTGTCGGAGCTCCGCGGTGAGAAGATCGACATCATCCCGTTCAACGACGAGCCCGCCCGTTTCGTGGCAAAGGCCCTCTCGCCGGCTCGAGTCCGGGAGGTGCTGGTGGACGACGAGACCAAAGAGGCGACGGTCATCGTTCCGGATGACCAGCTCTCCCTGGCCATCGGACGCGATGGGCAAAACGCTCGGCTCGCCGCACGGCTTACCGGATGGAAGATCGACATCAAGTCCGAGACTGAGTTCGCGCACACCGACCAGGAGGGCGTCGAGTACGAGGGTGAAGAGGTACCGGATGGACGTTGCATGGCTCTCCTGGCAAACGACAGGCGCTGCCCGAATGCCGTTATCGACGGGTCGCAGTTCTGCGGCTTGCCTCAGCATCAGGCTCTCGCCAGGTTCAGCACCAATCAAGTTGCCGTCGTGGCTGATCTGGGAGACGAGGAGATCAAGCTGTTGGCCGATTCCGATTCGGACGAGGCGAACGTGAAGGCGATAGTCACCGGCGCCGAAGAGGTGTTCGAGAAGGCGGAGGCAGAGCGGCTCGAGAGAGAGGCCAAGGAGGCGGCTGCGGCAGAGAAGGCCGCAGCCGAGAAGGCCGCAGCCGAGGAGGCCGCAGCCGAGGAGGCCGATGCAGCCGAGGAGCCTGAGGCGGCGGAAGAGTCCGACGTATCCGAATCGCCCGAGGCAGCGGAAGAGTCGGGGGAGACCGAGGAGTCCGAAGCCGAGGGCGAGGGATCGGAAGAGGCGCCCGCTGACGAGAGTTCGAACGAGGAGGAATCTGCTGAGCAGGACGATGCAGCCGGTTCCGACGAACCTGAATCCGGGGACGCGGCCGAGGCCGGGGAAGACGAAGAGAAGGAGTAAGCGAACAGGGTGGCGAAACGGCGGGTCCATGAGATCGCGAAAGCGAAGGGGATTACGAGCAAGGAACTGCTCGCCGCCCTCCATGCCGCTGGAATCGAAGCGAAGGCTGCACAGTCGAATGTGGAAGAGGCCGACGCGGAGCGCGCCCTCTCGGGAACCGGGGGCGGCTCGAAGGCTGCCGTAGCCACCGAGGCCGAGACGAAACCCTCGTCGTCCGAACCAGCGTCCACCGAAAAGGCTGCCGGGAAGGCTCCGGCGGGAGCAGGTGGCAAGAAGATGCGACGCGTGGTGATCGACTCTCAGGCGTCGCGGCGCGACCAAATCACCAAGAACCAGCCACCACCGCGGGCACCGCGCCGACGCGGCGGCAGGCGCCGCAAGCCGGTCCTGGAGGAACCGGTCTCGGAGGCCGATAAGCAGCCCGAGGTCATTCCGGCGACCAAGGTCAATTCCGGCGCCACGGTTCGAGAGGTTGCGGAGTTGCTCGGTCTCTCGTCTGCGGAAGTGATCAAGGCGCTGATGGAACAAGGGGAGATGGCCACGCTCACCCAGACCCTCACCGACGAGTCCGTGAAGGCAATCGCCAAGAGGTTCGAGCGCGATGTGGAGATCGTCACGGCGGCCGAAGAGGAGCCGGATCTACCCGAGTACGACGACGACGATGCCTCTCTGGTCGAGCGCCCGCCCGTGGTGACCGTGATGGGGCATGTGGACCACGGCAAGACTTCGCTGCTCGACGCCATCCGTCAGACCGATGTCGTGGGTGGAGAGGCCGGCGGGATAACCCAGCACATAGGCGCCTATCAGGTGCGACACGATGGCCACACGATTACTTTCCTCGACACCCCGGGTCACGAGGCGTTCACCGCCATGAGGGCAAGGGGGGCCGGGGTCACAGATGTCGCGGTCATCGTCGTCGCGGCCGACGATGGAGTCATGCCTCAGACCCTGGAGGCCGTGGACCACGCAAGGGCCGCTGAGGTACCGATGCTGATCGCGGTCAACAAGGTCGATAAACCCGACTCCGATCCGAGCAGGGTTCGGAACGAGCTCGCGCAACGGGACCTCACCCCTGAGGATTGGGGCGGCGACACCGTATATGTAGATGTGTCGGCCAAGACCAAGGAGGGACTCGACAATCTGCTCGAGATGGTCTTGCTGGTGACCGAGCTCGAGGAGCTCTCGGCGAACCCCGACGCCCCGGCGAGCGGGACCGTGCTCGAATCCGAGCTCGACCCCGGACGTGGTCCGCTGGTCGGTCTGCTGGTGGAGCGAGGGACCTTGCGAATCGGCGATGCGGTCGTCTCCGGTGCCCAGTGGGGGAAGGTCAGGGCGATGCTCGACCACAACGGCAAGAGGGTCGAGGAGGCTACGCCCGGTATGCCAGTCGAGATCCTCGGTTTCGACGGAGTCTGCGAGGCAGGCGAGCCGGTCCGAGTGGTCGAGAACGAGCGCGCGGCCCGTCAGGCAGCGGCTGAGCGCTCGAACCGACTCAAGACGGAGGCGCTTGCTAGGCGCCAGGCCCGGAAGGTCACGCTCGAAGAGGTGTTCGAGAAGGCGAAGCAGGGCGAGCTCAAGGAACTCAACATCGTGCTCAAATCAGACGTGGCCGGTTCGCTCGAGGCCCTGCAGGATGAGATCGCGAAGGTTCCTCAGGAACAGGTTGCGGTCAACGTCATCCACGCGCAGACCGGAGGGATCAACGAGTCCGACATCATGCTCGCCTCCGCATCCGATGCGATCGTGATCGGTTTCAACGTCCGACCCTTGGCGGAGGCCCAGCGCGCTGCCGCTTCGGAAGGGGTCGATGTACGGACCTACACGGTCATCTACAAGGTCACCGAAGAGCTCAGAGCCGCGATGGAGGGCCTGCTGGAGCCCGAAGAGGTCGAGGAGGTGATCGGCCAGGCGGTCGTGAAGGAGCTCTTCAAGGCATCGAAGATCGGAACCATCGCCGGTTGCGAGGTCACCAGCGGGAAGGCCACTCGGGGGGCAAACGTGCGTCTCGTCCGCGAAGGGACGATCACCTGGACGGGGTCGCTCGCCTCTCTTCGGAGGTTCAAGGACGACGTCAACGAGGTCGATGAGGGCATGGAGTGTGGAGTCGTGCTCGACGGTTTCGCCGATGTGAAAGTCGATGACGTGCTCGAGTTCTTCGAGATCAAGAAGATCGAGAAGACACTGGAGTAGAGGGGCCGCGCGCCCCGATGATTCGCACGATGACCACCTCCCGGATGCGCAAAGTCAACGAGGCCTTACGCGAGGTACTCGCGGAGGCCATCTCCTCGGAGATGAAGGATCCCCGGGTCGGTTTCGTGACGGTCACTCAGGTCGACACCTCCCCCGACCTGAGGGCTGCAAAGGTCTATGTGAGCGTCCTGGGCACTACGGAGGAGCGGGAGGATTCCCTTGCGGGGCTCGAATCTGCACAGGGCTTCCTCCAGTCCCGTATAGGTTCGGAGATGCAGATGAAGCGGACTCCCACATTGACTTTCCACTACGACGAGACGATCGAACGGGGCGACCGGATCTCCCGGCTGCTGGAAGACTGAACGAGATGCCGTCCCTTCCCGAAGATACTGCGACGACGGTGGAGCGTATCCGCGCCGCCGAGAAGTTCCTGCTGACCACGCACGAGAATCCCGATGGCGATGCTCTGGGGTCGATGCTGGGCATGCAGCGGCTGCTCGAATTGACGGGCAAGGACTCCGTGATGTTCCTCGCGGCCAAGGAGTTCCCGCTGGCGGTGGAGTACCAGTTCCTGCCTCTGGAGGAGGTGTTCCACGAGGCCCCGGCAGACATCGCTGATCGCACGGTGATCTTCCTCGATTGCGGCAACATCGATCGCATGCCCGTCGAATTCCTCCGCAGCGACGGTGAGACCGTCTTGAACATCGACCACCATCACGACAACACCCGGTTCGGCGATGTGAACCTGATCGATCCGGATGCGTGCTGCACCGCCGAGATCGTCTGGAGGCTGGCGCATGAGATCGGCACGGAGATCGACTCCGCGATGGCCGAGGCCCTCTACGTCGGACTCGTGACCGATACCGGCAAGTTCATGTATGAGAACACCGATGAGGCGGCGCACCGGATGGCCACCGAACTGATCGGATGCGGCGTGCGCCCGAGCGTCATCTACAGACGGCTCTACGAGCGCGCCCCGATAGAGAAGTTGTTGCTGCTCGCACGCGCTCTCTCTTCGATCAAGAGGAGCGAGGATGGCGAGATCGCCACCGCTTACGTCTCCCGGGCCGATTACGAACAAACCGGCGCTTCGGAAACGCTGACAGAGGGAATCATCGATTCACTCCGGACTCTCGATGGAACCAGGCTGGTCGCGGTCGTTCGAGACAGGGCGGTCGGAGAGGGGTCCGCTCGAAAGGTCAGCCTTCGTGGGACCGATCCGGCAGTCGACGTATCTGCGATCGCACGATCACAAGGGGGTGGGGGTCACCCGCGTGCCGCTGGCTTCAGCACGGACCTCGAATACGAGGAGATCCTGGAGGTGCTGCGGAATGAACTACCGTCAGATGGGTGAGGTTCCAGCCGCGCTGCTGATCGACAAGCCAGCCGGACCTACCTCACACGATCTGGTCCAGCAGGTCCGACGCGAGTACGGCCTCAAAGCGGGGCACGCGGGAACCCTCGATCCGTTCGCCACCGGTTTGATGATCTGTCTCCTGGGCAGGGCCACAAGGCTTCAGCGGTACCTGCTCGGCCTCCCCAAGCGCTACGAGGCCACTGCCCGGCTCGGTTGGCGATCGAGCACGGGCGACCCCACTGGTGACCTGACCGAGACTGGCTCGATTCCCGAATCTCTCGACCTCCCGGTGGGAACGATCGAGCAGCGTCTGCCCATGACCTCAGCGGTGCGGGTGGACGGCGAACGCCTCTACCGTCGCGCCCATCGCGGCGAAGAAATCGAGACTCCGGTACGGCAGACCGAGATCTACAGGGCCGATCTGCTCTCGCGCGATGCCCACCGCGCCCGATACGAGATCGAGTGTGCCTCTGGGACCTACATTCGGACCCTGATCGAGACCCTCGGTGATGCCTACTGTGAAGAACTTCGTCGCACCGGGATAGGGCGATTCGAGCTGCCGGCATCCGGTACGACCCCGCTCTCGTACGGCGAGTTACTCGCCTTTATGCCGGAGCGACGCGCCGACGAGGATGAGGCGCACCGAGTCGAGCACGGGTCTCCGATCGAGATCGGAGAACTCGATCCCACGCTCACTCCGGATGGAGAGCACGGGCCGGTCCGGATCACGACCAGCGATCAGGTCCTTGCTGTAGCAAGGGTCGGCGACGGGGGAATGCTCAAGCCCGAGGTCGTGCTGGTATGAGCATTCGCGTGGTTTCGCTGCCCGAGGCCGAGCCCGACGCTCCCCGCAGGGTCGCGGTTGGTTTCTTCGACGGGGTGCACATGGGTCATCGCGCTGTGATCGACGGCGCTGACACCGTGCTGACCTTCGATCCCCATCCTCTCGCCGTCTTGAGGCCCGAGGCTGCTCCGAAGATGATCATGAGCGCCGAGATGAAGCGAGATGTACTGGCTGGACTCGGAGTGGAGGAGTTGGTCGTGATCCCGTTCGACCGGGAGTTCTCGAAACTGACCGCAGCCGAGTTCATCGATCAGGTGCTGGTCGACAGACTCGGAGCCGAGTGGGTCTCTGTCGGCGAGAACTTCCGATTCGGCGCCGGCGCCGAGGGTGACGCCGCGATGCTCGCATCCAGGCAAGAGTTCGAAACCAGGGTCGCACCGTTGGTCGAGGTCGACGGAGAGACGGTCTCGTCGACGAGGGTGAGGGCGCTGGTCGCTGCAGGAGATGTGGCAGCGGCTGCACGCTGTCTCGGGGGTCCGTTCATGCTCGAAGGAGAGGTGGTTCCCGGCGATCAGCGTGGCCGCGAGTTGGGGTTCCCGACCGCGAACATCGTTCCTTCGAACGATCTCGCTTGCCCCGGGCACGGAGTCTATGCCGCGTTTGCGAACGAGTTCCCGGCAGCGGTCAACGTCGGGGTCAGACCGACCTTCGAAACCGGCAGGGGATTGCTGGTCGAGTCCTATCTGATCGATCAGGATCTGGACCTCTACGGGCAGCCGCTCCGGGTTGCCTTCGTCGAGAGGCTCCGGGGCGAGCGACGCTACTCCGACGCAGAGGAGCTGATCGAGCAGATGAGGCTGGACGTGGAAGATGCTCGCACGGCTTGTGCAGCATTTTCCTCTCCCTAGGCTATGGTTCGCAGCCGTGAGTTTGACCAAAGAACAGAAGAACGAACTGATCGGTAAATACGGCCGGTCCGGATCCGACACGGGTTCGGCAGAAGTCCAGGTGGCGATGCTGACCGAGCGGATCAACGAGCTGACGGAGCATCTCCGCGGCCACAAGAAGGACCACCATTCGCGCCGAGGGCTGTTGAAGTTGGTCGGGAAGCGTCGTCGTCTCCTCAAGTACCTCGAGCGGAACGATCTCGAGGCCTACCGTTCGCTCGTATCCGAGCTCAACCTCCGTAGCTGAGGACGAATTGATCGAGCCAGGGGACAGCGCCCCCGATTTCAGTCTCCCGAATCAGGACGGGGAGGAGGTGAAACTGTCGGACTTCGCCGGGAAGCGACTCGTCCTCTGTTTCTATCCGGGTGACTTCTCGAGCGTCTGCAGCGATCAGCTTTCCCTCTACGAATCAGTCAAGGAGGATCTTGCTGAGGCTGGGGCGGTGGTCGTTGGCGTCTCGGTCGACTCGACCTACTGTCACGCCGCCTTTGCCGAGAAACTCGGACTGTCCATGCCGCTCTTGGCCGATTTCCACCCCAAAGGCGAGGTTTCGAACGCTTTCGGTGCCTACTCCCCGGACTACGGCTGCTCCAGCCGTAGTCTCTACCTGATCGAGCCCGATGGCACTGTTTCCTGGGTTCATCACTCACCGCCTCTCGAGATTCCCGGCGCCAACCTGATTTTCGACGCCCTGTCTCCCTGAGCCTCCGGATGGCCGACCTGACAAGTGCGCAGGTGCCTCCGGTCGGACCCGAGGACCATCTGCGAGGGGAAGGCCTGGAGGTGATTCTCTACGTGGACCTCGCCTGTCCGCACTGCGCGGCGACCTGGCAGGGGATCTCGGAACTTCCCCTGACGATCTGCTTTCGACACTTCCCCCTCTCGTCACAGCATCCACGCTCGCCCGTCCTCCACGCGGCAGCTGAAGCTGCGGGTCTCCAAGGCGGCTTCTGGCCCTTCGTCGATCGCCTGTTCGCCGATCGAGGAAAGACCGACGACCCCCACCTCTGGGAGGCCGCTCGCGAGATGGGGCTCGACCTCGACCGTTTCCAGCGGGATCGGCGCTCTCCGCAAGTGGAGGAACGTGTCCAGCGGGACTTCAGGTCCGGGGTTCGCGCAGGCGTCTCGTCTACACCCGGTGCCTTCGTCTCAGGCGTGGCGGTGACGCCGCCTTTGCATCGCGCGCTCAGCGAACTATGCGGGAACTGAACCTCGTGTGTGGGTGTGTAACCTGCGACAACCAGAGAACGAGAGTTCTGAAAGCAAAAGAGTCGCCAACCGGGCGGCGTGAAGGGAAAAGTGAATAGATGAGCATGTTCGACGTGAGCCGCGTCTCGCTGGAGGTTGGCGGCAAGGAGATTTCTTTCGAGACCGGAAAACTCGCCCGACAGGCGAGCGGAGCGGTAGTTGTCAGATCAGGGGACACCATGGTCCTCTGCACGGCGACAGCAGGCAATGACCGGGATGTGGACTTCCTGCCGTTGACGGTCGATGTCGAAGAGCGTCACTACGCTGCCGGCAAGATCCCAGGTTCGTACTTCAGGCGTGAAGCCAGGGCGGGTGAAAAGGCAACCCTGACGGCGCGTCTGATCGATCGCCCGATCCGCCCGCTCTTCCCGAAGGGTTGGCACCGCGAGACCCAGCTCGTCTGTCAGACGATGTCCGTGGATCACGTCAACTCCTATGACATCCTCGCGATGAACGGTGCATCAGCGGCACTCGCCATCTCCGAGGTTCCCGTTGCCGAGCATGTAGGCGCGGTGCGCGTCGGAAAGCTCGACGGAGAGTTCGTCGTCAATCCCGACGAGGAATCCCAGGAAGATCTCGACCTCGATCTGGTGGTTGCCGGCACATCGGAGGCGATCTTGATGGTCGAGGCGGGGGCCAGCGGAGTCTCCGAGCAGGAGATACTCGACGCCCTCGACATCGCACACGCGGAGATCAAGAGGCTCTGCGAGACGCTCGAGGAGCTGCGGCAGAAGGCCGGTAAGCCGAAGGTGGAGATGGAGCCACCTCAGGTCGACGAGGCGCTGATGACCGAGATCAGGGGTTCGCATGGTGCGGCCATAGACGAGGCGACCTCGGTCGCCGAGAAGCTCGCACGCCAGGACGCGGTCGCAGCGGTCGAGGAGCAGGTGGTTGCCCAGTACGCGCCGGCGACCGGGGACGAAGCCGCCGACGCTGCCCGCGCAGCCGAGGTGAAGTCGCTCTTCGCCAAGATCGAGAAGGACATCGTCCGCAAGCGGATCGCCGTCGACAAGAAGCGTCCGGACGGACGCGCTCAAGACGAGATCCGACCGATCGAGTGCGAGGTGGACGTGGCTCCACGGGTCCATGGTTCCGCTCTCTTCACTCGTGGTGAGACCCAGATCCTCTCGAACGTCTCACTCGGCACGACCCGGATGGACATGAAGGTCGACAACCTCGGCCTGCAGGAGCGCAAGCTGTTCTGGCACCACTACAACTTCCCGCCGTTCTCGGTTGGCGAGGCAGGTTTCATGCGGGGTCCGAAGCGTCGTGATATCGGGCACGGAGCGCTCGCTGAGCGTGCCCTGGTGGCGACGATCCCGGACGAGGAGGAGTTCCCGTACGCGATCAGAGCTGTCTCGGAGACCCTCGAGTCGAACGGATCTTCCTCGATGGGCTCCGTCTGCGCCTCCTCGATGGCCCTGATGGCGGCTGGCGTCCCGGTAAGTGCGCCGGTCGCGGGTGTCGCGATGGGTCTGATCAAGGAAGGGGACGACTACATCGTCCTGACCGATATCGCCGGAGTCGAGGATCACCTCGGCGACATGGATTTCAAGGTCGCTGGTACGGCTGAGGGGATTACCGCCCTGCAGATGGACATCAAGATCACCGGAGTCACCTTCGAGATCCTGAGGGATGCGCTGGATCAGGCCCTCAAGGGCCGTCAGTTCATCCTGGGGAAGATGGCCGAGGCGATCACTGGTCCGCGGGAGCAGTTGTCGCTCCACGCGCCGAGGATCACCTCGCTGCAGATCGATCCCGAGAAGATCGGGATGGTCATCGGTAAGGGTGGCGAGACGATCCGCTCGCTGTGTGAGGAGTTCGAGGCGGAGATCGACGTCGAGGATGACGGAACCGTCAGGGTCTATGCACCGACCGGGACCCTCGTGGAGGCATGCGTGGACCGAATCGAGGGCATGACCAAGGACGCCGAGGTGGGCGATACGTTCAAGGGCAAGGTCGTGAAGACGACGACCTTCGGTGCCTTCGTAGAGATCAAGAAGGGAACCGACGGGCTGCTCCACATCTCGAACGTCAAACCAGGCGAGCGAGTGGGGGCGGTCGAGGACGTGCTCAATGCCGGAGACGAGATCGACGTCACCGTGGTCGAGGTCGACAAGGAGAGAGGGAGGATCGGCCTGCGACTCTCGGAGGACCCGGATGTCGCCGGTAAGTCAGCCGAGGAACTTGCGAGCGTCGGTACGGGTGACAACGGCCCGGGAGGCGGACGTGGTCGCGGCGGGGACGACCGCCGAGGCGGACGTGGTCGCGAGAGGGGCGGGCGCAGGCGTTGAGCGAATCGGCGACCAGGACCACCGAGCTCGACTCGGGGGTCCGGGTGGTCACCGAGGCCGTTCCATCGGTTCGCTCAGTGGCGCTCGGTCTCTGGGTGAGGACGGGCTCGCGCGACGAGTCCGTCGAACAGGCGGGTGTGTCCCACTTCCTCGAACACCTCCTGTTCAAGGGCACGAAGCGCTACACGGCGATCGAGTTGAACGAGAGGTTCGACTCGCTCGGTGCGGCGTTCAATGCCGCCACCAGCAAGGAGACGACCCACATACATGCTCGTTTCCTCGACGAGCACACGGAGGAGGTCTTCGACCTGATGTCGGAGATGATGCTCCACTCGACGCTTCCCGAGGCCGAGGTCGATTCAGAGCGTCAGGTCGTGATCGAAGAGATCGCGATGTACGAGGACGAGCCACAGGACAAGGTCCACGACGTACTGGACAAGGCTCTCTTCGGAGATCACCCACTTGGGCGCAGGATCATCGGAAGCGCTGAGGTCATCGGCGGGATACCCGTTCCCGATATCGCGGCGTATCACGCGGAGCGGTACACGGGTCCGAACCTCGTGGTGGCCGCTGCGGGCAACTTGGATCACGACGACATCCACGCGCTTGCCGAGAGGTTCGTATCCGCAGCGCCTGGTGAGGCCGACCACGCGCTCCCGGAGCCGAGTGAGCGACCGAAGGGTGTTGCCTTCCAGACGAAGGACACCGAGCAGTACCACCTCTGCCTCGGCGCCCCTGGCCTCAGCAGATCGGACGAGCGTCGGTACACACTCAGGGTGCTCAACACCCTGCTCGGAGGAGCCTCGTCGTCGCGGCTCTTCAAGGAGGTAAGGGAGAAGCGCGGTCTCGCGTACTCGGTCGGCTCGTATGTCGCCGCCTACCGGGAGACCGGGATGATCGGCCTCTACGTGGGGACGAGGGAGGACCGGGTGTCGGAGGCGATGCAGGTCGTGGGAGACGAGCTCGCCCGACTGAGCAGTGAACCGGTGGCCGCAGAGGAACTGAGAAGGGTCAAGGAGACGGTCAAGGGCCGCCTCGTGTTGGCCCAGGAGTCGACAGGAGCGAGGATGTCCGCCCTGGCCGGTGCAACCCTTTTCGACCTGCCGATCCTCACCCTCGACGAGATGATCGAGAGGGTGGAGGCGGTTACCTCGGAGGAGATCACCGATCTAGCCGCGGAGTTGATGTCTCCGGAACGCTTCTCGGCCGCTGCGATCGGTAAGGAAGAGGGAGTCTTCCGCACCGCACTCGGAGCAGTGAGCGAGGAGCTTTCAGCGGCATGAGCGCGAAGGTCAGAGTCGCCGTATCCGGAGCAGCCGGACGGATGGGCTCGGCAGCCTGTGACGCCATCGATTCCGCCGAGGGCCTGGAATTGGTCGGCCGCGCAGACCCCAGCACGGGCGATGACCTCGTTGCCGCCATCGACTCGGCAGATGTGTTGGTGGACCTCACGACCCCGGACGCGGCGCCCACGAACGCCGTTCAGGCGGTCGAAGCGGGGGTCGACACGGTAGTGGGGACGACCGGCTTCGATCTCGATGATCTCCGGGCACGAATAGAGGCCAGTTCGGGGAAGTCGAGGTGTCTGGTCGTCCCGAACTTCGCGATCGGTGCGGTCTTGATGATGCGGTTCGCTGCCGAGGCCGCCAAATTCTTCGAGGAGGGTGAGATCGTGGAGATGCACCACCCGGCCAAGCTCGACGCACCCTCCGGGACGGCCAAGAGGACCGCGGAGATGATCGAGTCTGCAGGAGGCAGCGTCTCCGCTCCGATCCACTCGGTCCGGCTATCCGGCTTGGTCGCCCATCAAGAGGTCATCTTCGGGGGCGAGGGAGAGACCCTCACGATTCGCCACGATGCGCTGGACCGATCCTGCTTCATGCCCGGGATCCTGCTTGCGGCTCGTCGCATCGGCTCACTCGAAGACCGGTTCACGGTAGGCCTCGAGAGCGTGATGGACTGATGGGGAGCATTGCCGACGAGACGCGCTGGCTGGATGCGACCGCTCAGGCCGCTCTAGTCGAATCGGGGGAGTTGAGCCCCAAGGAGCTCGTTTCCGCTGCGGTCGAGCGGGCGGCCGAACTGAACCCCGCACTCAACGCGATCATCCACGAGTTCTACGCTGAGGCGGTCGAGAATGCCGATGGTGCACCAGCGGGTCCATTCCGGGGCGTGCCATTCCTGTTCAAGGACTTGGGCGCCGCTCTAGCCGGTCAACCGCTGTTCATGGGCATGGAGTTCCTCAAGGGCTTGGACTTCCGGTCGCCCGTCGACACCTACCTTGGCTCTCGATTCCGCGACGCCGGGCTGGTGACGATCGGCAAGACCAACACACCGGAACTAGGGATCCTGCCGACTACGGAGCCTCTCGCCTACGGTGCGACCGCCAACCCATGGAACCTCGACCACACGCCGGGCGGCTCGAGCGGTGGATCAGCCTCGGCCGTCGCGGCCGGCGTGGTCCCGATCGCACACGCGAACGACGGCGGTGGCTCGATCAGGATCCCCGCCAGCTGCTGCGGCCTAGTGGGCCTCAAGCCATCGAGAGCGCGCACCTCGCAAGGCCCCCTTGCGGGAGACACCATGTCGGGCCTGGTCGAGGAACTGGTGGTTGCGCGTTCCGTCAGAGACGTGGCTGGCATCCTCGATGCCGTGCACGGTATGGGACCCGGGGATCCATACACGGCCCCTGCCCCCAGCCGCCCTTACCGAGATGAACTGTCTGCCGGTCACGAGAGCTTGCGTATCGGCCTCGCCACCACGCCGTACATCGACCTCGAGCCGGATCCCGAGGTGCAGCTCGCGGCTCGTGCGGCGGCGAAGATGCTGAGCGATCTCGGCCACGAGGTCGACGAGCAGACCCCGGAAGCCCCCGCTGCAACCTCCGGTCTGCCGGACCCCGCTCAGACCTTCATGGCCCGCTGGTATGTGGGCCAGACACTCACCTTCCAGCAGCTCGAGATGGTCACCGGACGCTCGATCGGAGCGGACGATGTCGAGCCGCTCACTTGGGAGATGGCGCAGCGGGGCAAGGCGGTCACAGGTGCCGAGTACCTCGGCGCCGTCACGTTGCATCAGGCCATAGGGCGGATGCTCGGGGACTGGTTCGATTCGGGTCACGATCTGATGCTGACGCCGACGCTGGCCGAAACGCCTCCTCGCCTGGGGGAGTTCCCGACCGCGGGATCAGACCCGTTCGAGGCGATGAGGCGCGCTCAGAGCATGGGCGCCTTCACGGCCTTGATCAACTCGACCGGCAACCCAGCCATCTCTTTGCCTCTCCACATGAGCGAGAGCGGGCTTCCGGTGGGCATCCAGCTGATCGCACCGTACGGGAGAGAGGATCTCCTGCTTCGCGTTGCCGCAGAGCTCGAGGCGGCTCACCCGTGGTCCGAGCGACGTCCGGCTGCCGTCGATGCGGCGGGCCGGGGCTGAACCGTGTCGACCTTCGAGGGTGTCATGACGGCGATGGTCACGCCCTTTGCGGCGGACGGATCGGTAGACCTTGCCGCGTCCCGGAGAGTGGCCCGTCACCTGATCGAGAATGGATCCGACGGCATCGTGGTCGCCGGGACCACCGGTGAATCACCGACACTCGATGACTCTGAGAAGATCGCCCTGCTCTCAGCGGTGCTCGAAGAGGTCGGCGATGAGTGTGCGGTCGTCTGTGGCACCGGCTCCAACGACACCGCGCACTCGGTCGAACTCTCCAGGGCGGCGGCGGATGCGGGTGCGGCCGGGGTGCTCGTCGTCTGTCCCTACTACAACAAGCCGAATCGCCGTGGACTGCTCGCTCACTTCGGCGCCGTCGCAGGGTCGGTCGAGTGCCCCGTGATCCTCTACAACATCCCATCGAGAGCGGTGATCAACATGCCTCCGGACCTCTTGGCTGAACTCGCCGAGATCGAGAACGTGGTCGCCGTCAAGCAGGCGAACGACGAGGAGATCCAGCAGATACCCGGACTCGATCTCCTCGCGGGCAACGACGACTCCTATCTTCGCTGTCTCGAAGCCGGGGGAACCGGCGGGATCCTGGTGGCTTCGCATCTCGTCGGCCGCCGTATGCGTTCGATCTACGACAGCGTGGTAGCCGGCGAACTCGATGCTGCGAGGTCCGAAGACGAGGATCTCCGCCCGCTATACACGGCGCTCGGCGTGACTACGAACCCGATTCCGATCAAGGCGGCACTCGACTCGATCGGACTATGCAGCGACAGGATGAGATTGCCGATGGTTCCTGCGAGTGACGAGGAGCGCCAGGAGATCGAGACCGCTCTCTCGACTCTCGGCATCCAGCGGGCCGGAGCCTGACGGTGTCAGCCGAACTGCGCATACTCCCGCTCGGCGGACTGGGGGAGATAGGCAAGAACATGACCGCCGTCGAAACCGAGGGGAAGATCGTCCTCGTCGACTGCGGCGTGATGTTCCCGACCGCGGAGATGCTCGGTATAGATCTCGTGCTGCCTGACTTCAGCTCACTCCGGGACAGGGCCGACGACATCGAGGGCATAGTCCTCACTCACGGTCATGAAGATCATGTGGGGGCACTTCCGTACGTATTGCGTGAACTCGGCATCCCCCCGGTGATCTACGGCGGGCCGCTGACGATCGGGATGGTCCGTTCTAAGTTGGACGAGCACAAGCTGCGTGATGTGCCTTTGGTCGACATCCCCCTCGGCGAGGTGGCCGAGATCGGTCCGTTCGAGATGGAGATGATCCACATGACGCACTCGATCCCGGACGCCAGAGCCGTCGCTCTGCGAAGCGAACTCGGAACGATCCTCGTTACCGGTGACTACAAGTTCGACCAGACGCCGGTAGGGGGTCGCCCGAGTGACATACCGCGTCTCGCGGAGCTGGGGCGAGAGGGAATCCTCTGTCTGTGTGGTGATTCGACCAATGCCGACAGGCGGGGTACCGCGCCATCCGAGTCCAGCGTCGGGCCTGCTCTCGAGCAGGAGTTCTCCCGATGCAAGGGCAGGATCGTCGTCACGTCTTTCGCTTCGAACGTCCATCGCGTTCAACAGGTGATCGACGCCGCTGCGAAGCTCGACCGGAAGGTGGCACTCGTGGGTCGTTCGATGCGGAAGAACTTCAACATCGCATCGAATCTCGGTATTGCAAAGGCCCCGGAAGGCCTCCTCATCTCACCCAAGGAGATCGAGGATCTTCCCGACGACAAGGTAGTCGTGATCTCCACCGGTAGCCAGGGCGAGCCACTGTCCGCGCTGAGGCGCATGGCCCATCGCGACCATCCCGACGTGGAACTCCACTCGGGTGACACGGTGGTCTTCTCGGCTACTCCGGTTCCCGGTAACGAACGTTCCGTGAACGAGACGGTGGATCGGATATTTGAGATCGGAGCTTCGGTCGTGACCGCGGCGGACGCCCCCATCCATGCTTCCGGTCACGGTTGGCAAGACGAGATCAAACTGATGCTCAACGTCACCAAGCCGAAGTACGTCTTCCCGTTCCATGGGGACAACAAGCGGTTGAGGCTCCACGCCGGCCTGGCGGAGTCGGTCGGACACTCACCGGACTCGGTGTTCGTAGGCAAGAACGGGTTGCCCTTGGTGATAGACGAGAAGGGCGCACGATTCGGGGAGGACGTCCACGCGAGCATGATCTTCGTGGACGGGGTTGCGATCGGAGAGCCAGACGAGTTCGCGCTCCGCGATCGACGCAAGCTCTCCGGTGATGGTCTGATCATCGTGGTGGCGACTATCTCCGCCGACGATGGGTCTCAGGTCGCTGATCCTGAGGTCATCCTGCGAGGTGTCCCAGAAGGTGACGACGGTCGGGGATCATCCCTGATCGCAGAGCTCAAGGAGGTGGTGGCGGATACGCTCTTCGAGGCCGCCGAAGATGAGATCAGTGAGATCTCGATGATCCAGCAGGACCTCCACGAGGATGTGGCGGAGCACACCTGGAAGCGGATGAAGCGCCGCCCTCTGGTGCTTCCCGTCGTAGTAGAAGTTTGACGAGCGGGAGATCGGCGACCGGCTCAGGACGTCGGTATGACGATCTCGAACTCTGCTCCACCCTCCGGACTACTGCGGGCGATGGCATTTCCCCCATGCGCTTCTGCCACGGCCCTGACGATCGCCAGGCCGAGTCCGGTTCCCTCGCTTCGTGTGGTGTCAGCCGAGCCGTCGGCCCGTACGAAGCGCTCGAAAACCTTCTCCTCCTTGCCAGCGGGCAAACCCGGCCCGTCGTCTGAGACCACCAACCTGACTGCGTCTAGGGAGGAGGCGGTTCTGATCTCCACCTTCGTCCCCGGCGGGGTGTGTCGTACGGCGTTCTCGATCAGATTCCGCGCGGCACGCTGCAGGGAGTTCCGGTCGCCCTCGACTCCGGGGCAGTCGCTCAAAGCGGGCACCAGGACGTGATCCCCCGCAATGGGCTCCACCTCCCTGATCGCAGTGCGGGCGATCTCGGAGAGATCTACTGATTCGAGCGACCGCGGAGCGCTCGAGTCAGCTCGTGCCAGGAGCAAGAGGTCGGCCACCAGGAGGTTCATCCGCCGGGTGGAGTCGAGCGCTGAGGAGACCGCTACCCCTTCCTCATCGTGTCCATCCCGAAGCATCTCCAGGTTGAGTTGGATCGAGGTGAGTGGAGTTCGAAGTTCGTGTGATGCATCGGCGATGAACTCCCGCTGCCGACGGAAGGCGTCCTCTCGCTGGGTCTCTGAGGCTTCGATCGAATCCAGCATCCCCTCGAACGTCCGCGCGAGTTCCCCCACCTCGTCGTCCGAGGCCAGGATCGGCGCACGATCCGAGGGATCCCCCGAGCGTGCGACCTTACGCGCGAGCTCCGTGAGGGAGGTGATCGGTCTCATCGCCTGTCCGGCTACCGTCAGGCCTGCGAGGAGTGCCAGTGCCGTACCCCCGATCACGCAGAGACCGAGGAACAGCCAAACCCGGCCGATGGTGGCGTCCATTGCGTCATCGGGTCTGCCGAACTGGACGAAGCCGAGGTTCTCGGTTCCCCTGTCGATCGAGGCAGTTGCCACCAGGATGCCTCTGGACTCGGTGATCCCGTCGCCGGGGGAGCCGAAGTCGTGAGCCAGCGGGGAGCTGACCTGCTTGGTGATTCCGAACGGGTCGAGGATCCGGTAGACGGCATCGGCGGGCAGAAGGGCTCGCTCGAGGTCGAGATCGTCGGGACGGACGGCCAGGGCCAGGTCACGGGCCTGCCGTTGCAGCTCGACCGCCTGGTCGTCCTCTATCCGGTTGGTCAGGAGGGTTCCCAGTACGGCCGCAAAGGCGATGAGGATCAACATGGTCAACCCGGCGCAGAGTCCGGCGATACGCCACCGCAGGGTCGAACGGACGGGGAACATCAGGAGCCCTTGATCAGGTAACCGGCACCGCGTTTGGTGAAGAGGATCCGGTCCTCACCGCCCGCTTCCAGCTTCCGCCTGAGGTTGGAGATGAAGACGTCGACCGTGTTCGTCTCGTCCAATGGGTCGTATCCCCAGACATCTTCGAGGAGTTGTTGACGGGATACCACCAGTTTCTGATTCCTCAGCAGGTATTCCAGGAGCTCGAATTCCCTGCTGGTCAGCTCGACCTCCCTGGTGCCCCGGAAGACCTCGCGCGTGTCCGGGTTGCAGGTCAGATCACCTACGACGAGCTTCGCTTGTCCCCGTGGGGGCCTCCGGCGCAGCAGGGCGCGAACCCGAGCCATCAGTTCTTCTCTCTCGAACGGTTTCGGCAGGTAGTCGTCGGCCCCCGAGTCGAGACCTTGAACCCGATCGCTGATATCGACCCTGGCTGTGAGGACGAGTATCGGCACGTCGCTCTCTGCTCTGATGCGCTTCAGGACCTCGGTCCCGTCGAGTCGTGGAAGGCCGAGATCCAGCACGATCAGGTCTGGAGTGAACTCCTCCGCCAGTTCCAGAGCCTCGACTCCGTCCATCGCCGAACGGACTTCATGTCCCTCGACACGGAGGGATCGGCGGACGACATCTGCGATGGCCTCGTCGTCCTCGACCACGAGGATCCTCGCGCTTGCTTCGGGATCGGACACGTGGGGGAAGGGTAGTCCCGACTCCGGCTCCGGTACGTCTTTCTTGACCGAACCTTTAGGCGCAGGGAACGGGCAAGAGTTGCCGAAACCGTGAGGAATGCTGGCAGACCTGCTCACACGCAAGCCCCCCAAACAAGGGGGGCGCAAGGCCCGTCCAGGCGCGACGAAGCAGCCCTCGAAGGCGGCTGCCGCCAAGCGTGGAGCAGGCGCGAAGCGGTCCAAGCCGAAGCGTGAAGGTGCAAAGAAACAGCCGGCTCGGGGCCGGATTGCGGCGGCGGCGGAAAAGCGGCAGCGCAGGGCGGACCTCGCAGGTCTGGCCTGTCTCGGGATTGCGATCTATCTCGGGTACGTGGTCTATCTCGAGCGTGACGGGGGGACCGTCGGTAACGGGGCAGATACGGTGCTCGAGTTCCTCTTCGGAGCGGCGGCGGTACTCGCTCCTTTGGTGCTGTTCGGTATCGGCTTGATGCTCATCCTGAGGCCCGTCATGCGCTCGCCGGCCTCGACCGCTGCAGGCCTCGCAGCGGCGTTCTGCGGTCTCCTTCTGGCGCTCGCAGCTCAGACGGCCGGACTCGGTCCCGTGGGCGTCAGGGAGGGCCTATTCGACCCCGGGTTCTTCAGTCGTCATGGCGGAGGCATCGGCGAGGTCTTCTACTGGGCGACCGTCACACTGTTCCAGCGGCTCGGGTCCCACATACTCGCGGTCGGACTGATCCTGGCGGGCCTGCTGCTCATCCTCGACCGGTCGTTGCTCGACCTCGGCTCGATTGCTCGCCGTGGCGCATCACGCGCCAGGCAGGCGACTTCCGAGTTCGCGACAGCTGTCCGCGACACCAGAGCGGTCGACCCCGACCTCGTCGACACGAATCCCAATGACACCGACCCGTTGTTCGGGCCGCCCGAGCCGATCGATGAGGAGCCGACCGTGATCGTGCCCGAGATCAACGCGATCGACGATGAGGAGGGTTCCTTCGCCAACTTCGACGAGGGCGTCCGGGTCGCCGACGAGCAGGTTGGCGGAGACGGGGAGGGAGAGGCTTCGACGGCTGAAATTGCCGAGGTGAATGATGGTGACGAACCATCCAGTGAGGTCGTCGCGGAGGTTGCGACAGGATCTAGCCGGCAGGAGCGCTCGTCTGAATCACCCGGACTCACACCTCAGGGTGAGAGGAGGGGCGGATATACGCAGTCGGAGGAGATCGACTACACCGTGCCGTCCGCTGACCTGCTCGAGAAGGGCAAGCCCGAGAAGCAATCGGACGGAGCGGACCACGAGGCTGTCGGGACCGCGTTGCTCGAAACGCTCGGACACTTCGGAATCGAGGCAAGGATGCTCGGGGTCGTCTCGGGTCCGCACGTCAGTCGTTACGAGATCCAGCTCGCGCCTGGGACGAAGGTCGGGAAGATCACGCAACTGAAGGACGACCTCGCTTATGCACTTGCCTCGACAGACATCAGGATCCTCGCTCCGATTCCGGGAAAACAGGCAGTCGGGGTCGAGGTACCCAATCAGCGTCGCCGCTTGGTGCGTCTCGGCGACATCTATGGCGGCCGCCCGAAGGGATCGTCACCGATGGTCGCTTGGCTGGGGAAGGACATCGCCGGACACTCCGTATGGACCGACCTGCAGAAGATGCCCCACGTGCTCGTGGCCGGTACGACCGGCTCCGGAAAGTCAGGATGCGTCAACGCGATCCTTTCCTCCTTGTTGCTGCACGCATCGCCCAACGAACTCCGCCTCGTGTTGGTCGACCCGAAGCAGGTCGAGCTGAATCACTACGAGCGAGTCCCCCATCTCCTGACACCCGTCGTGACCTCCCCTCGGCTCGCGGCAAACGTACTCAACAACTTGATCGCCGAGATGGAGAGTCGTTACCAGGTCATGAGCGAGGCCCGGGCCCGCAACCTCGACGAGCTCAATCATGCACGACGCTCGGAAGGAGAACCGCCGCTTCCGTACATCCTCTGTGTGATCGACGAACTCGCAGATTTGATGATGGTCGCCCCGACCGAAGTCGAGGACGCGATCATCCGCCTTGCCCAGAAGTCACGGGCGGTGGGCATCCACCTCCTGCTCGCAACACAGCGGCCCTCGACCGACATCATCACCGGGACGATCAAGGTGAATATCCCTGCCCGGATCGCATTCTCGGTCTCGTCACAGGTGGACTCGAGAGTGATCCTCGACCAAGGCGGGGCGGAGACACTGCTGGGCCAAGGCGACATGCTCTTCAGGCCTGCTGGTACCTCCAAGATGCAACGGATCCAAGGGGCCTTCGTGACCGAGGAGGAGATATCCGAGGTCACCGGTCATTGGTCCAAGCAGGGTGAACCGGTCTTCGAACAGTCCCTGTTGGAGTCACCGGAGCCGTCGCATGATGAGGCAACCGGGGATGAAGACTTCGACCCCGACCAGGACGATCTCCTCGGCCAGGCCGCGCAGGTGGTCGTAGAGAGCGGGACGGCATCCGTTTCGATGATCCAACGGAGGTTGAGGGTCGGTTACACCCGCGCAGGCCGCTTGATCGACATGCTCGAGAGGCGAGGGATCATCTCCGGCTACGAAGGCTCGAAGCCGAGGCAGGTGCTCGTCGGGGCCGCTGATCTTCCATCCCTCCTCGGGTCTGGGCCCGATTCCGCAGCCACCGACACCGAGTCGGTTGACGGGCAGGTCGTGACCGCTGTAACCGACGAAGCCGACTGAGACCTCTCGCCGTAGGGCTGCTGCCAGTGAAAGGCGGCAGAATGTAGCCATGTCAGATAGCGGCAGCACCGTGCGGTCCGATGAGCCGACCGCAGGCGTAATCGTCACTGGGACCGAGGTCCTCTCGGGGCAGGTAACCGACCGGAACGGCCCCTGGATCTCGGAGCGTTTGGGCGACCTGGGCGTGAGGGTGATCTCCATCCTCTGCGTGGGTGATCGGCCGCAGGACCTCGGCGCGGCGCTCGACTTCATGGCCGCCCAGGGTCTGGATCTGGTTTTCACCTCTGGCGGGTTGGGGCCGACTGCAGATGATCTCACCGCGCAGACGGTGGCCGATCACGTCGGCCGGAAGATGCAGTTGGACGAGGAATTGGAAGCACAGATCGCGGAGATCCTCGCTGGCTACGCGAAGCGCTGGAAGTTCGACCCCGATGCTCTGGCGGAGTCGAACCGCAAGCAGGCGATGGTCCCGGACGGGGCGCAGCCCCTGTCACCAGTGGGCACTGCTCCCGGCTTGGTCGTCCCCGGGAAAGATGATCAGGTGATAGTCGTGCTCCCGGGCCCGCCGAGCGAGCTGCAAGGCATGTGGGCGGATGCGCTCGACTCGCCTCCTGTCTCGGCGGTGCTCTCGCGGGCGGAGCCGTACCGCAATCTCGCGATCCGGATGCACGCCTTGCCCGAGTCCGAACTCGCAGCCAGTCTTCGTGAGATCGAGGCCCAGACGGACCTCTCGGAGCTCGAGATCGTGACCTGCCTCCGGGGCGGGGAGATCTATGTCGACGTTCGCTATCGACCGGGTGCCGAGAGCGCAGCCGAGGCCGTCAGAGAGGGGCTTCGGAGGCGGCACGCAGGCTTCATGTTCAGCGAGGAGGGCGAGTTGGCCGACGAGGTGGTCAGTCGCCTTCTCGCCGGCCGGACCGTTGCCGTGGCGGAGTCCTGTACCGGGGGCATGCTGGCTGCCCGGTTGACGGATCGGCCCGGAGCCTCTGACCACTTCCTCGGCGGCGTCGTCTCCTATACGAACCAGGCGAAGGTCGACCTGCTGGGAGTCGATCCTGCTCTCATAGAGAGGGATGGTGCAGTTTCAGCCGGTGTCGCGGAGTCCATGGCCGAAGGAGCTCTGGAGAGGTTCGGATCGGACTTCGCCGTCGCGGTGACCGGTATCGCAGGCCCTGGCGGAGGGAGTGACGAGAAGCCGGTCGGAACCGTGTGGATCTGTGCAGCTTCTCGCGATGGACGTAAGCTCACCCGCGGTCCGTTGATCCCCGGAGACAGAGCCTCGATACGTCTGCGTACGGTGGTGGTCTCGTTGCACCTGCTCCGATACCTGATCACCGACCAGGAGCCCCCACGGTGAAGGCAACCCCGGCGCCCATAGAGATCCCCGACTCGGTACTCGTCCCGATGAGGGACCGTCTCGCAACCGCCCGGATGCCGGAACTGTTCACGGGTGAGGAAGGGTGGAATTTGGGTTGTGACCGTGAGGCCCTGGAATCCGTATGCGGCTTCTGGGTGGAGGAACACGACTGGCATCTGACGGAGGACAGGCTCAACTCCCTGGAGCCGGTCGCGTTCGGTGGTGTACACACCTTCGCCCTGGGAATGCACGGAGATCGTATCCCGGTGATCTGTCTGCATGGCTGGCCCAGCTCGCCACTGGAATACCTCGATGCCGCTGAGCGGATCGCCGCAGCCGGACACCCGTGCATCGTTCCGTCTCTTCCAGGCTTCGCTTTCTCCGACGATCCGGGGTCCCCCGCCACCGTTCCAGAGATCAGCAGGCTCTTGCGGGGCCTCGCCACAGAAGGGCTGGGGCTCGAGCGCTATGCCGTCGCCGGAGGGGACTGGGGAGCGATCATCGCTGCACGGATGGTCTACGACTCGGCGGGCGAGGTACTCGGGCTCTATGTCAGCACCCCGGCCACGCTCCCCGCTCCCGGAGATTTCGAGCAGCCACCTGCAACCGAAGAGGAGATCGAGTTCGCATCTAGCGCCCAGAAGTGGCTGAAGCGGAGCGGACACCACATGGTCCTCCAGTCGGCCGTGCCCGACGCCATCTCCCCAGCCCTCCAAGACTCACCGGCTGGCTTTGCCGCATACCTGCTCGAGAAGTACCGGCGTTGGGGTGATTGCCAGGGAGATCTCTTCTCGCGCTTCACCCCATTGACGCTTTGTGACTGGCTGACCGCCCAATGGGGCCCGGGTTCCGTGGCTTCTTCGATGCGGCTCTACTGGGGCGAGAGGCAGGACCGGTGGCGACTCGGGGAAGGGGAGCGTCTGGAGATCCCGGCGGCCGTGTCCGTCTGGAGAGGCGAACCCCTCCTTCCTCCGAGGAGCTGGACCGAACGTGTCCTGCCGGATCTGCGTTCCTGGAATGAGATGCCGCGCGGAGGACACTTCGCGGCCTTCGAGGAGCCAGATCTCTATACGGAGGACCTGCTGGCGTTCCTCTCGACCCTGTGAGATAGATCGCCTTTCGGCGCGGTTTGGTCCCTCATTCGCAGTCCTCCAGGCTTGTCTGGTCAGTCGCGCATTCGTAGATTGGCCTTGCAGAAACGGGCTGCTCCGTCCGGGGTCACGACTACCTTCTCGTAGTTGCTCCCCGTGGAGCAGAGCTGCACCCACCGGTCAGGGCCGATTTGGAGCCTCGGTGGGCAACGAGAAGAGAAGGAGCAAGACGAAATGGCCCAGGCAAACGACACCGACAAGACCAAGAAGGCGGCCGGCAAGGACAAGGACGCAAAGGCCCGCGACCAGGCCCTGCAGGCAGCCGTGACCCAGATCGAGAGGGAATTCGGCGCAGGCTCCCTGATGAAGCTGGGGGACAAGAGTGCGGTCGAGATCGAATCGGTTCCCACGGGCGCTCTCTCGCTCGACCTCGCCCTGGGTGTGGGCGGTGTTCCCAAGGGTCGTATCGTCGAGATCTTCGGTCCCGAGTCCTCGGGTAAGACCACTTTGATCTACCACATCCTCGCCCAGGCTCAGGCGCAGGGGGGCGTTTGCGCCTTCGTCGACGCCGAGCATGCGATGGACCCCGTCTACGCCAAGCGCATTGGTGTGGATATCGACGAACTCCTGGTGTCCCAGCCCGACTACGGTGAGCAGGCTCTCGAGATAGTCGATGTCCTGACACGTTCAGGTGCGGTCGACATAGTGGCGGTCGACTCGGTTGCCGCGCTCACGCCTCGTGCGGAACTCGAGGGGCAGATGGGTGAGATGCAGGTCGGGCTACAGGCCCGCTTGATGTCCCAGGCGCTGCGCAAGCTCGCCGGAAATCTCAATCGCTCTGACACGATCTGTCTGTTCACGAACCAGATCCGGGAGAAGATCGGGGTGATGTTCGGGTCCCCCGAGACCCAGCCGGGCGGTAGGGCTCTCAAGTTCTATTGCTCCCAGCGGCTCGACGTCAGGCGTATCGAGACGCTGAAGGAGGGCACCGAGGCAGTCGGCAACCGGGTCCGGGTAAAGGTGGTCAAGAACAAGGTTGCACCGCCGTTCCGCCAGGCCGAATTCGACATCGAATACGGGATGGGGATATCCCGCGAGGGCTGCATTCTCGACCTCGGCCTCGAGCATGATCTCGTCCAGAAGTCGGGCTCTTTCTTCTCCTACGGGGACCTGAGGCTCGGCCAAGGGCGGAACAACAGTAAGCAGTTCCTGCGCAACAGCCCTGAAGTGGCGGACGAGATAGAGACCAAGGTTCGTGAAGCCGTTGCCAAGGCCGACGAAGAGAAAGCAGAGGCATCGGGCAACGGGCCGAAAGCCGTCACGGACAAGCCGAAGGCCGAAGCGGCAGAGGAGCCGGAGGCCAAGGCCTCGGCGAAGCAGCCGGCGGCTGCCCGCAAGGCGTCAGAGAAGAAGGCTGCTTGATCCGTCTCGGCTCTCGATCCCGACAAGCCTGACGCCATAGGCATCGCGCTCCGGGCGCTCTCCTCTCACGAACGCACGGTTTCCGAGATGGAGGGGCTCCTTCGTGAAAAGGGGGTCGATGAGGACGCGCTCGCCGAGGTCATCGGCCAGCTTCACGAGGACGGAGCGCTGGATGACGAGCGCTTTGCGGTCCGGTACGCAGAAGACAAGCGCGAGCTGGCGGGCTGGGGGCCCGAGCGGATCCGTAAAGCCTTGAGGGAACGCGGTCTCTCCGACGATCTGATCGAGCCGGCGCTGGCCGCAGAGAGCCGTGAGGACCAGTTGGAGAGGGCCCTCGAGTTCCTGACGTCGAGAGATCTGGCTGTGGAAGAACCGGAGGACCGAAGGAAGGCGCTGGGCGCCTTGGCGAGGCGTGGATTCGAGTCGGAGATCTCGTACGAGGCCATGCGTGAACACGAACGCGCGAGGCGTGCCGGGAGCGGCAACGGGTAGGATTCATCCCCGATGAACTACGAACTGTTCCTGATCTTCGGCGGGTTGCTCGTACTCTCGGCGCTCGCGATTTCATTCGTGGGGGTCAAGTCCGACAAGTTCCCCGGTAGCCGAGGTGTTTTGCTCGGGCTGACCACGTTCTTCTTTGCCCTGGTCATCGGCACAGCTGCCTTCGGCTGGCTCCACGCAGAGGATGAGCAGCATCACCGGGAGCACGAACCGATGGCCGAGGAATCAGCTGCCAAACAGGAGGCCGGCGTACCGATGAGTGGCATGGGAGCGACGACCGAACTCGCCTTGACCTCGCCGGCCAGCGGAGCCCTCGTCTATTCACCAGAGGGGCTCAAGGCCGCTGCCGGCGCGGTAGAGATCGTCTACGACAACCCCTCGATGGTCCCTCACAACGTCGCTCTGGAGTTCGAAGGCAAGGAGATCGGCAAGAGCCAGATCGTGACCGACGGTGAGGCTTCGCTCAGGCTTGATCTCGACCCCGGTGAATATGTCTTCTATTGCACCGTTCCCGGACATCGTCAGGCTGGGATGGAGGGGGATCTGCTGGTGACCGGGCGCGTCAACTGACATAGGTTCGCCTTTCGCCGCTCCGGTCACGGACGGTAGCCTGATCTATTCGTGAGCGGGACCTTCCACCTAACTACCTTCGGTTGCCAGATGAACGAGCACGACTCGGAGCGCCTCGGGGGAATGCTCGCGTCTCTCGGTTACCGACCGGTCGCTGATCGTGATCTCGCCGATCTGATCCTGTTCAACACCTGCTCGATTCGCGAGAAGGCCGACTCGAAGCTCGTCGCGCATCTGGGAGACGCCAAGCGCCTGAAGCGAGATGACCCGACCAAGGTGGTCGGGGTGGGTGGATGCTGGGCGCAATCCCTGAAGGAGGAGATCTTCGAATCGTTCCCCTGGGTCGACGTGGCGTTCGGACCGGGACAGATCCATCGCCTCGCCGAGTTCCTGAAAGCCGACTCCATCTCCGCTCAGGGTTTCTTCGAATTCGAGGCGCTGTCGAGCAGCCTCCCTGCGGCACGCGAACGCAAGTATCAGGCTTGGCTACAGATCTCTCAAGGCTGTAACTGCGTTTGTTCCTACTGCATCGTGCCCTCTACCCGGGGTCGTGAGGTGAGTCGTGAACCGGACAGCATCCTCGCTGAGGCTGAGACTCTCATCGGCGAGGGGGTGAGGGAGATCACCCTCCTCGGCCAGAACGTCAACAGCTATGGGAGGGACCTGCCTACGGCAACCAGGATCGGCTTCTCAGACTTGCTTCGCCGGCTGGATGACCTGCCGGGGCTCGACCGCCTCCGCTACACGAGCCCGCACCCCAAGGACATGCGTGAGGACGTGCTTCAAGCGCATTCCGAGCTGCCGTCGCTCTGCGAACACATCCACCTCCCGCTGCAGGCTGGTTCCAGCCGGATACTCAAACTGATGCGCAGGACCTACGACCGGGAGCGCTATCTCGATCGTGTTCGGGCGATCCGTGAGAGGGTGCCCGATTGTTCGATCACCACCGACATAATCGTCGGCTTCCCCGGAGAGTCCGAAAGTGATTTCGAGGAAACGCTGGAGGTGGTCGAACAGGCTGGCTTCGATGCAGCTTTCGCGTTTCCGTTTTCACCGAGGAGGGGCACCGAGGCCGCCACACTGCCCGGGCAACTCAGTCGAGAGGTGAAGAGCGAGCGGATGGGGAGGTTGGTCGAACTCGTCAACGAGCGGGCCGCCGATCGCTCACGCCGCTTTCTCGGCAGAGAGGTGGAGGTGTTGGTAGAGGGCCCGTCGAGAACCGATTCCACTCGCCTGCGCGGCCGGACCCGTCACAACAGGGCGGTCAATTTCGATGGTCTTTCGGAGCCTGGAGAGATGACCCAGGTCACGATCACCAACACGACGTCCCACAGCCTCGATGGGGTCGAGAGACTCTTGGCCAGGGCGCGATGACGTGAGCGTGGGACCTGCAGGCCTACGTCACCAAGCCGCGTCGACGCCCCGGTGGTCGGAGACAGCCGTGATCGCACTCTTCGGCCCGACCTCGGTGGGGAAGACCGGGGTAGCGATTGCGATGGCCGAGATCCTCCGAGCTCAGGGCCTGGATCCCGTCGCGGTCAACTGCGACTCGATCCAGATCTATCGAGGTCTCGAGGTGATCAGCGGTGCGGCCACCGAGGAGGAACGGCAAATGCTGGAGCATCGTCTGGTTGGCTTTATCGATCCGGGCGAGGAGATGAGCGCGGGTAACTACGCCGAGGTTGCGCACCGTGAGATCGACGCGCTTCTCGAGGAGGGCAAGGTGCCACTGGTGGTGGGAGGGACCGGCCTCTGGCTCCGAGCAGCTCTGTCTGATCTCGACCTGCAGCCGCCCGTGGATGACCAAATCCGGGACGAGGTCGAGCGGGATCTTCGAGATAGAGGCGCCCCGGCACTCCATGCGGAGCTGCCAACACACCTCTCGGCGAAGGTACATCCGAACGACAGCAACCGGATCGCGCGTTGGACATCGCTGCTGAGGAGTGAGATCGAGCCTGTGACGGATGCGTCGGGCATGTGGGGGGCCGATCTCAGGCATCCGACCCGCATGATCGGGTTGATCGACTCCAAAGAAGAGCTCGCGCGCCGCATCGAGGTCAGGGTCGATGAGATGCAGGTCGCGGCTCGGGCCGAAGCAGAGGCATTGGCTTCGAAGCGTTTGGGGAGAACCGCGAGCGCCGCTATCGGCTTGAAGGAATTCCTCGATGGAGACTTGGACTCGGTCAAGGCGCAGCATCGTGCCTACGCCAAGCGGCAGGTCACCTGGATGAGGAAGATCCCCGGGGTTGAACTGGTGGAGCGACGGGGTGATTCAGATGCCGAGGTCGCCGCGCGTATCCTTCAGCCACGATGAGGCTCGAGAAATGGCAGGCCCTTGGCAACGACTACCTGATAGTGGAGCGCGAGGCCCTTCCTTGGGACCTCACCCCTCAACGAATCCGACTCCTGTGTGACGCGCACTTCGGACTGGGGGCGGATGGTATCTGTGAGCTGTCTGCGGCCGACGATGGCGAATCGGTTGCGCGGCTCGCGATCTTCAATCCAGACGGTACGCGGGCCGAGATATCCGGCAACGGGGTGAGGGAGGCGGCGCTATATCTCCACGCTCACGGGCGGACCGGGGGGGACGCCTTCAGCATCCAGACCGATGCGGGTACGGTCAGGCCTGAGGTCACCTCCCCGAACGAGGCCCGCGTCTCGATGGGGATAGCCACGACCAGCTCAGATGCATACCCGGATGGGGAGCCTGACGGAGTCGGGGTGATCCATGCGGGAGGCAGGGAGTGGGAGTTCCGTCACGTGTCGATCGGTAATCCGCAGTGCGCGATCGAGGTGGATTCAGGGCTCGAGGAGATCAATCTCGATTTGGTCGGACCGGAGATCGAATCCGCCGAGCGGTTCCCAATGAGGACCAATGTCTCTTTCTGGTCGCATGTCGAGGAACGAGGCGCAAAGGGCCCCGCGATCCGTGCGCGGATCTTCGAGCGGGGGGTGGGAGAGACGCTCTCCTCGGGTACGGGGGCGACCGGCGCCGCAGTCGCCGCGCATCTCGCAGGCGCTGAGGCCCCGATCGAGGTCGTGCTCGATGGAGGGTCACTATTGGTGGAGATCGACGACCAGATGAGCATCCATCTCAGTGGATGGGCTGCCCCGATCTACACGGCTGAGCTGTCAGATCATCTCCTCGACGCCCTGGCGGATCAGGTCGAGCCACCAACGCTCGGCAGCACCTCGTAATCTGCTGTCGATGAGCGGTTCACAAGAGAAACCCCGCACTGGCTCGCCCTCGCGTCGTCTGGAGGCGATGCCGCCCTACATGTTCGCCGAGCTCGAACGGAAGGTGGAGGAAAAGCGGGATGCCGGAATAGACATCATCAGCCTCGGTATCGGAGATCCGGATCTGCCGACATTCCCCCACACCGTCGAGGCGATGCAGGCAGCGGTGGCGGACCCCGCGAATCACCAGTACCCGTCCAACCGGGGCCGCAAGGAGTTCAGGGAGGCAGTAGCGGCTTTCTATCGAAACTCGTTCGACGTCGAGCTCGACGCAGAGACGCAGATAATCCCTGCTCTCGGCTCGAAGGAGTGTCTCTACAACCTCTGCTTCGCATTCCTCGATCCCGGAGACGTTGCCCTGGCATCCGACCCTGGCTATCCGGTGTACACGGGCGGACCAATCCTGGCCGGCGCTGAGCCGGTACTGGTGGGCCTGGATCCGGAGCGAGGCTTCGCCCCCGACTTCGATTCGATCCCCGAGGAGAAGCTGAAGGCAGCACGTCTCCTGTTCCTCAACTACCCGAACAACCCGACGGGTGCGGTCGTTTCCGATGGAGTCTTCGAGAGGGCGATCGAGCTCGCCCGGGAGTACGACTTCCTGGTCGTCCATGACAACGCCTACTCCGAAATCGTCTTCGACGGGTACGTTGCCCCGAGTTTCCTCGCTACGCCAGGTGCTTTCGATGTCGGCGTCGAGGTCTTCTCGCTGTCGAAGGGTCACAACATGACCGGCTGGAGGTGTGGGGCGATCGTCGGCAACACGACCGCGATCGAGACCTACTGGCGTCTGAAGACCAACGTCGACTCCGGCATGTTCGAGGCGGTGCAGATGGCGGGCGTGGCCGCGCTCGAGGCACCCCAGGACGAGGTGCGGGAGATGTGCACGATCTATCAGCGCCGACGTGACCTCGTCGTCGGGGCATTGCGCGAGATCGGGATCGAGGCCGAGGCTCCACGAGCAACCATCTACGTCTGGGCGCCCGTCCCTGATGGTTTCACCTCTACCTCGTTCGCCGAGCATGCACTCGAAGAAGCCGCGGTGATCGTCTCACCGGGCTCGCTCTACGGACCTACCGGCGAGGGATTCTTCAGGATCTCCCTCACCACACCTGACGAGCAGATCACCGAGGCGGTTCAGCGGATCAGGGAGAACCTCTCCTGAGCGTCGGCCAGGGTCATGGCCACGGGTGGAGCAGGTCCTAAGATCGAGTAAGTGGGAAGAGACTCGACCAATCCTCAGCGCAAGGCCACGAAGGCCGAAGCCGCGGGCCTGACCAACCCCAGGGCGCGTCAGCGGGCGCTGGTCGTAGCCGTGGTCGGGAGAGGAGAACGCAACGAGGACCGCCTCGATGAGATGAAGGAGCTGCTGAAGACGGCCGGGGTGGCGACCAGCGGTTCGATGCTTGTTCCGAGGGATGAGCCCGATCCCGATCGGTATGTGGGGACCGGGAAGTTGGCCGAGATCAAGCACGCACTGGCGGAGACGAATTCGAACCTGGTCGCCTGCGACGATGAGTTGTCGCCACGGCAGGAGCGGAATCTCGAGAGCGAATTGGGGGTCCCCGTTATCGATCGGACGGCCGTGATCCTCGACATCTTTGCCGATCACGCACACACGGCTGAAGGCAAGCTCCAGGTGGAGCTGGCGCAACTGGACTACAACCTCGCCCGGATGAGGGGCCTCTGGACCCACCTCGAGAGACTGGGGGCCGGGATAGGGACAAGGGGGCCAGGGGAGTCCCAGATCGAGACGGACCGGCGGCTGGCGCGGGACCGCATCGCGAAGTTGAGGCGGCGTCTCCGCAAGGCCGAGCGGGGGAGGGAGGTCAGGCGCTCACGACGCGAGACCTCATCGGTCCCCACCGTTGCGTTGGCCGGGTACACGAATGCCGGTAAGTCGAGCCTGATGAATGCGGTCACTTCGTCCGATGTCGGCGTGGGGGAGCGGCTGTTCCATACGCTCGATCCGACCACCAGATCGTTCAGCCACCATGGGAGGAGCTTCCTGCTGACGGATACCGTCGGGTTCATCCGCAAGCTCCCGCATCAACTGGTCGAGGCATTCAAGGCGACTCTGGAGGAGACCCACAGGGCCGAACTGATCTGTCAGGTCGTGGATGCATCCGAGTCGGAGGCCGACATGAGTCAGGCGATGGCTGCGGTCGAGTCGGTGCTCCGCGAGATAGGTGCCGATGGACTACCGCGTGTCGTCGCGATGAACAAGGTCGACCTGCTCGATCGAGCGTCTCGAGAGGAACTTCGGCGCCTCTATCCGAAGGCAGTACAGGTCTCCGCGCTGGAGGGAGACGGGCTCGATGCCCTGAAAGACGCGTGGGCGGAGGCGCTTCGGGAATCGCTGACCGAGATCGAACTCGTCATCCCGTACGAGGAGGGCGATCGGCTCGCAGAGATCTACAGGAGCGCCGGCGATCTCGAGAGAGAGGACCTACCAGAGGGAACCTTGATCAGGGCCAGGATCCACCCCTCCGAGATCCACCGGTTTGCAGACCTGAGGCGCGGTGTCAGCAGAAATGGCGTGGAAGTCCCCACTTCCACCCTGAATGGCCCTCAGAGCGCCTCTGAGGGCCGCAGAACGGGGGTCTAGTCGAGGCGATGGGCCCTGAACCACTGCATCTCGACCGCCTCACCGCCTAGTTTCGCCCCATGGCCATGGAGGAGTTGCCGATCCGGAGACTCGACCCCGCAGCGAGGGTTCCTGTCCGGGCCCACCCGGGCGATGCAGGACTCGACCTCTACTCGGTCGAGGGTCTCAGGCTCGAACCAGGCGCGCGGGCATCCGTGGGTACGGGGCTGGCGGTTGCGATCCCTTCTGGTCTCGCCGGTTTGATCCTGCCGAGGTCCGGACTGGCGTCTGAGCATGGAATCGCATTGGTCAACTCTCCGGGCTTGATCGATAGCGGGTATCGCGGAGAGATCAGAATCCTGCTGCTGAACACGGATCGCCAGGAGGAGTTCACGGTAGAGCCGGGGGATCGCATCGCTCAACTCCTGGTCATCCCCTTCACAGAGGTCGCCGTGAGCGAAGTATCGGAGCTATCTGATTCCGAACGCGGTGATTCAGGGTTCGGTTCCAGCGGCAGGCGCTAGGGGCGACACGCCCTTCTGGCGCTTTGATGGGCAGCGATCTCCAGACGATCGTCGAGCGGCTCGAGTTCGGGTAGGGCATCGCCTGGAGAGCTGAGTGAGATCGCGATCAGCCAGTCGGCGAACCAGGAGTTCTTGGGCAGGAGTGGTCCGTGGAGGTAGGTACCGATCACCCGACCCTGATGAACCCCCTCGGTCGAGT
>CAZQMB010000001.1:27145-43879 GCA_964594365.1 uncultured Conexibacteraceae bacterium | reverse complement strand
GGTCCGTGGAGGTAGGTACCGATCACCCGACCCTGATGAACCCCCTCGGTCGAGTCCTCGCCGTTGTTCCCGTGCCCCGTCAGTACGCGACCGAGGGGTCGCGCTTCTGGCCCGAGATAGGTGCGACCTCCGTGATTCTCGAAACCGGCCAAGGTCCCCGTTCCACCGAGACCCTCCAGTCCGCTGACCTCGATCTCTATGTTCCCGATCAGCCTGTCTCCCGGCTCGCGGCGCGTCTCGAAGTCACAGATCCCGAGCCCATCGATGGTGCTGTCGCCCAGCGTGTAGCTGTGACCGAGCAGCTGAAAACCACCGCACACGGCGAGAACGGCTGAGCCGTTTTCTATCGCGGCCCGGATATCGTCTCGTTTGCGCTCAACGAGGTCGGTCGAAATCTCGATCTGGTCCCGATCCTGGCCGCCACCTATGTAGATCAGATCTGTGGCGTCCGGATCCAGTCCCCGCTCCTCATCGCAATGCGTCAGGTCGAAGCCCAGCCCTCGCCATTCACATCTCCGCTTCAGGAAGATCAGGTTCCCCCGATCGGCGTAGATGTTCATGCGGTCGGGGTATAGCGCTGCGACCCTGATCCCGTTCATGGCGACCTCCGCTCATCCTCTGGCTCGAAGACCAGCAACTCGGACGTGATGGTTTCCGCCTCTTCAGGCATCCGGCAGGTCTCGGCTGGCTGGTATCCCAAGTCGTGGAAGATCCCCTCGATCTCACCGGGTCCGTATCTCCAAAGGCTCTCACAGACCCGATGAAGTTCCTTGTTCCCAGAGGGCGACACGGTCTCGCGGAGACGTTCGATGACGATCCTCGTTTCCGTCACCACCAGACGGCGTATCCGGCTCGACCTGACCCACCCTTCTGAATCGACCATGTCCGGCAGGGATTCGGGCTCGAACACCCCCTCGGACAGATCACTGTCTCGCAATACGGCGAAGGCCATGGTGGGTCGCGTCCCTGCGGTCTCGACGAAAGGCGCCAGGACGGATCGGCAGCGATCCGGCGAGAGATGGTGGAGGAACTGCATGGGGCCGATCAGCAGGTCGAACTCGCACTCCTCGCCGGAGAGGGCCTCGACCCGAGTGTTCCGGACCGTGAGCGGCAGTCCTCGCAGTTCGGCCGCGGTCCGCAGGTCCTCGGAGATCTCCGGGTCGGCCTCGACCGCAATCACCTCGTGTCCCGCTTCCAGCAACGGGAACGTGACGCGCCCCGCCCCGGCACCGAGTTCGAGGACTCGCCCCGGATAGCCAGACGCGAGGGTGAGCCAAAGTGGAATGTCGCGCTGATACGACCCGATCTCGAGGCGCTGCCAGTCAGCCCTCCGGAAGTCCTCGAGCGACGGATCTGCCCTTCGGATCTCATACCCAGAATTCATCAGCGTGCCCCTTGTCGGCGATCTTGCCCCGGACCTCGAGTAGTGCCGTATAGGTGGGGAGGGCGTACACGGTTCCTTCTGCTCTCGTAACGGCGGCGATCAGCGAGTTCTCGAGATCCGTGTCCACGTCGATCCGATCCACCGGCCAACCCGCGTACTTCAGCCGCAACGCCATTTCCGGCGCCCTGCTGCCTGAACAGACAGCGGTCCGGATATGTCCGGCGAGCAGCTCGAAGTCAGCGTCCCAGACCCAGGAGACATCACGCCCATCGGCGATTCGATCGTTCAGGCCGATCCAGAGATCCAGTTCACCTGAGGGCCCAGCTTCATCGACCAAGGTTCGGAGGACCTCGTTCGCTCCGGTCGGGTTCTTGATCAGCAGAAGCGAAACCCTGCCGCCGGCCAGATCGATCGTTTCGGATCTGCCGAAGACGGCTGCCGTAGCCGACAGACCCGCGGCGATATCCGCAGTGGGGATTCCGAGAGCATGCCCCGCTGCCACCGCCGCAAGTGCGTTGTAGACGTTGTAGAGGCCGGGTAGGGAGATCCCGACCGATGCACTGCCAGTGGGGGTCTCGAACTCGAATCGACTGCCGGCGAGACCGTCGAGCCGGACCGCGCGTGCAACTACCTGCACGTCGCCCGGTCGACCGTGACCGCATTCGGGACACGAGTAGTGGCCGAGGTGCCCGATGAAGGTCCTCTCGTAGAGATATGTCCCTCCGCATCGACGGCAGCGTTTGGCGTCGAATGCATGCGACTGCTCAGGGAGGGCTTTCGTCTGGTCCTCCATCCCGAAGAAGACGGGCTCACCCCCTGATCCCATCGATGTGGCGAGGTCGGCAACGGAGGGATCATCCGCACAAAGCACCAGCGAGCAGTCCTCAGGCAGGGCGGAGACCATTTCGGCCCACTCATCGGAGAGCCGCTCCAGTTCGCCATAGCGATCGAGTTGATCACGGAAGAGGTTGCCCAGCACGACCAGCTTGGGATTGAGGTAAGAGGCGAGTCGCGAAACCCAGGCCTCATCGATCTCGAACAGTCCGATGGTGTTCGCTGACACCCTCGGAGCGTCGAGCAACGCCGTCGCGACGCCCCAGTGCATGTTGGAGCCGGCCCGGTTGTGGAGCACCTCGCGCCCCGAGCACTCGAGAATCGAAGCGATCATCGCCGCGGTTGTGGTCTTGCCGTTGGTCGAACTGACGATGATCGACCCATCGGGAATCCTCCCTGCTAGCCGTTCGATCGCGTCGGGTCGTAGCGCGAGCAGTATTCGCCCCGGGAGCGTCGTGCCGCCGCTTCGCCCGCTCGCTCTGATCGCCGTCCTGACGGCCTTCGCAAGGCCCACAGAGACCGACCAGGGAAGCCTCATCCTCCTGTCTCCGGAATCGGCCCTCACGATCTCCTCTCGACCGGAACTCGGATCTTCAGTGCCGATGGCAGGACGCGTGCCGTCACCGGCAGCCGCGTGAGCAGATCGCCATCCGCATAGACGTCGAAGGGGCGGTCCGAACTGACACGGATCTCCGCGGCGCGGACCACCTCGACATCCGCGTCCTGCACGTGCGTGCCCTTGAACAACCTCGGCATCGCACCGAGGAAGCGCAGCTTGCGCGTGCCAGCGATCGTGACCACATCGAACAGGCCGTCCTGGAGGTCGGCGTCGGGGGCGATGAACATCCCGCCGCCGTACGCCTGATTGTTGGCGATGGCAACGCTCCAGCCGATGAACTCCCGGTCCGCGAGACCGGGGGAGGAGATCTCGAACCGAGCCGGCTTCCAGCTGATCAGCGCCCTGAGCGCGGCGTAGACGTACACGAGACTGCCGCGGATCACCTTCGTCTCGTTGGCGATCCGGTTCGCATCCGAGTCGAAGCCGAAAGATGCGATTCCGAGGAAGGGCTTGCCATTCGCCTCACCGAGATCGAGCAGTCTGTCTTCCCCCTCGAGGAGCGTGCGGGCTGCCTCTCGCGGGTCGGTCGGGATGCCGACGACCCTCGCGAAGTCGTTACCCCTGCCGGCCGGAATCAGCCCGACGCAGCTCCCATCGCCAGCTGTCGCACGGACCAGGCAGGCAAGGGTGCCGTCGCCCCCGACCGCTACTGGCATCTCTCCAGCTCGTAGGGCCGATCTGGCGAGTGTCGCCACCTCGTCCGGCCCCTCGCTCCTCGCAACCCGGAAGGAGGCACCAGACTCCTCGAGTGTTTGCACGGCTCGATCGAGGGCTTGCGCAGATGCGCCTCCCGCCGCAGTCGGATTGAGGATCAAGAGCAGGGGGCGCCGATCGTGGCTCACGCGATGGAATCTAGTCGGGAGGGTGGAGGGCTGGAGTGAACACCGAGTACTGGCCCTGCCCCGATCGACCCGAGGTGACCGGTTCCAGCCCATATCGCCGAGCGGCCTTCTCGAGCTTCATGGGATCCACGTGGAAGGGAGTCCGCTCTCCCCAGCTGGTGGCCACGATGAAGAAGCCGCCCGGTCTGAGGACGCGTGCTGTCTCAGCCAGGAACGGCGGCAGATTCAGCTGAGTGACGAGATCGAATGAGTCATCTGCGAAGGGGAGTGACGATGCATCGGCAACACGAAACGCGACCCTGCCGTCGGGATCGAGGCCGATCCGCTGCGTGGCCCGTTTGATCATCGGCTCTGAGATATCGACCCCTCGAACGCTGCAGCGGGGGAACTCCCGCGCGATCAGCAGGGCGGCCACCCCGGTTCCGGTCCCCAGATCCAGCGCTCTCTCCGGCTCGCCAATCTGGGTGAGGGCGGTTGCCAGTGGCAAGAGGAATTCGGGATCCGACTCGACGGTTCGTCTATCCCAGCTGTCGGCTCGGAGGTCGAAGAATCGCCGTACAGGCGCCCGCAGGAGTGGCCAGAGCCAGGGAGTCCTGATCATGGCCCTGCCGATGCCGTGCCCTGCGGACCGGATCAGGTCCTGAGAGCGGCTACGGGCTCCTTCCTGACTACGGGAGATGGATGCCATCGGCAGATGGTTGCATCCAGGCGATCCGTGGCCCGGTCCCCTAATCTCCAGACTCCATGCGCACTCTCCAATCCAAGAAGCGCGCCCTTGCGCAACTACTCCTGCTCACCTGCTTGGCCCTCGCTGTCACAGGCTGCGCCGGTAGCGGAGAGTCCGAGGAGGCCGGACTGGTGTTGCCGGAGGGCTGTGAGGAGGTCCAGACCCCGGCGCCGAAGAAGGTCTCCCTCGAGGCACCTTCCAAGCCCCTGACCGCTCCGACGAACGCCGTCGTCTCCACCAGTTGCGGGGAGTTCACGATCGCATTGGATGTGGACAGGGCTCCCAAGACCTCTGCCTCGTTCGCGTCTCTCGCAGAGGCCGGCGTCTACGACGACACCCTGATTCATCGGATCGAGCCGGGCTTCGTGGTGCAGGGAGGCGACCCCAGCGGCGACGGGAGCGGCGGTCCGGGCTACAGCGTCGTCGAGGCGCCTCCTTCGAACCTGCGGTACCTCCAAGGCGTGGTCGCCATGGCCAAGACCGGCACCGAGGCTGCCGGGACCTCGGGAAGTCAGTTCTTCGTGGTTACGGCGCAGGATTCCCAGCTGCCCCCGGATTATGCGCTGCTCGGCAGGGTCGTGGAAGGCCTCGAGGTGGTGCTGAGGATCGAAGAGCTGGGGCAGCCGGGCGGCACTCCTCGCGCGCCAGTGATCATCGAATCGGTGACCGTTTCCCCCGCCTGATGAGCGGACTCAAGGTCGGAAGCAAGGCGCCGGATTTCTCACTCCCTGGCACTGGAGGGAAGGTCTACTCCCTCGATCAATTCGATCACGGCCTGATCCTCGCTTTCTACCCGGGGGATTTCACTCCTGTCTGCACCAAACAGTTCTGCTCCTACCGCGATGACGGCGACCGGCTCGAATCGCTCGGCGTTCCACTGCTCGGGATCTCGCCCCAGTCGGTCGACTCGCATGAGAGGTTCAGCAGGGAGAACGCGCTGACGACGCCGCTGGCCTCTGATCCAGACAAGGAGGTCGCCAAGGCCTACGGAGCCCTGGGGCCAGGTGGGTTCATACGGCGCGCGGTCTTCGTGATAGACGGTTCGGGTGTGATCAGGTACCGGCACGTGCCTCTCTTCGGTTTGACCTATCACGACGTCGACGACCTGGAAAAGGCGGTCGCAACCCTCGCGTAGGGCTGTGGCCACCGCTCCGGTGACCCACGATGGGTGAGGGGAGACCCGCTCTGGTTCGAGAGGCCAGTGGCGAAGGGCCCACGATAATCCTGCTCCACGGGTTGACTGCGGTCAGATCCCAGGTAGTGCATGGCTCCCGACGGCTGGAGAGATCATGCTTCCGCACGATCTCCTACGACGCCAGGTCCCACGGTGATTCCGAGCCCCCCGGGCAAGGCACAGCGCTCGCAGACGCATACTCGTACGCTTCACTGGCCGATGATCTGGACGGGATCATCGGCGCGGAAGTGCCCGCCGGCGAGTCGTTCTACCTCGTAGGCAGTTCGATGGGGGCTCACACGATCGCCCGTTACGCCCTGGACAGACCAGAGCGGATCGCAGGAATGGTCCTGATCGGTCCGGCCTACGCCGGCAGAGAGCCCGATGAGGACGCTCTCGCTCCATGGGACGCGATGAGCCTCGGGCTGAAGGACAACGGTCCAAAGGGCTTCATCGAGGCCTATTCGGCCCAGCTCGATGCGAGCGGAGAGTGGCGAGACAGATTGATCGAGCTGGCACGCATACGTATCGGTCTGCACCGGCACCTCGAGGCACTGGCCGATGCTCTCTGGTGGGTTCCGCGCTCGCGACCATTTGGTGGACTCGGTGACCTCACGGAGATCTCGACACCGACCCTGATCGTGGCCAGTGATGACGAGGCGGACCCGGGTCATCCTCGGGCGGTCGCAGAAGCCTGGTCAGAGGCGCTGCCGAGGTCTGAACTACTGATCGATCCGCCCGGAGCCACGCCTACGGCCTGGAGCGGAGGGCGGTTGTCTACCTCGATCGCGGATTTCGCTCATCGACACGCCTGAGACACGCCTGCGCCGGAACACGGCTACGGGTTTCCATAATCACTGTTAGCGAGCATTGAATCCATGAAGGCGGTCTCAGGCCTGCCGGAAGCAGTCGAGAGCCTCTGCGCGGTCCGTACCGCTCGGCTGAGGAGTGAAGACGACTACCGCATTACCCACCCTCGCCACGCGCTTCTCGGGTTCGGAGACACCCAGACCCTCCAGGACGCCGCGGAGATCAGCCAGGCGTCGCTCGGCCCGAGCCACGTTCCCGTTGACGGTTGCCTCGACGGTCAGATCGGCACGCACCATGGCGAGATTTGGGACCACCGATCCAGGCAGCGACGCTCCGACGTCCCGGACTTCGACTCGTTCATACCCAACATCTGCCAGGCAGCCGCGTGCCGAGGTGAGATCGACCTGCTGCGACGTGCCTCCACAGGCGGACAAGGCGAACCCGGCAAGGCAGCATGCCGCTGCGGTTGCGAATACGCGCCGAATCCCCCCGTTTCGCAGGTTCATGGCATGGAAGGTATCCGAGACGCGGATATCACGCCGCCGGAGCCCCGCACCGGCAACAATCCCTGACTATGGTCGAAGATCCGACAGGCGGAGTGGGGCTCGCGGCTGCGTTCCTCGCCGGGGCGATCTCGTTCCTCTCTCCCTGTGTGCTCCCCTTGGTACCGGGGTACCTCTCTGCGGTCACCGGGGTTGCCTACGGCGAACTGGACACGGTCAGCTGGAAACGGGTACTCCTTCCCAGCGTTCTTTTCGTCGCGAGCTTCTCGCTGATCTTCATCCTCCTGGGACTGACGGCGACTGGTATCGGCTCGGTCCTTGGAGACAACCGTCGTCTGCTCGAGAAGATCTCTGCCGTGGTGATCGTCACGATGGGGATCTTCTTCATCGCGACGCTGTTCATCGATCGCCTGAACAAGGAATGGCACGTCGACGCGTTGATGGAGCGGGCCGGCAAGGGCGGTCCTGTGGTGGCTGGCGCGGCATTCGCTCTCGCCTGGACCCCGTGCATAGGACCCACACTCAGCGCAATCCTCGCTGCCGCCGCTCTCTCCGAAACCGCCGGCCGCGGCGCCCTTCTCCTTGCCTTCTACTCGGCCGGCCTCGCTGTGCCATTCCTGCTCACGGCTGTTGCCTTCAGCAAGATGTCCTCGGCCTTCAGGGTGATGAAGCGGATCCAGCCCGCCCTGATTGCCGTAGGCGGTGCAGTCCTGATCGCCATGGGCGTCCTCATCTGGACCGGTGAGTTCTTCAGACTCAATATCGAGGCCCAGAAGCTATTGAACGATCTCGGTCTCGACTTCTCCTCCGAGTACTGACCCCGCTCAGGAGCGCGGGCCGGCGGGAACCGCCACCTCGACCGGGATGCCGAGGGCTTCGGCCTCCTCTATCCCCTCCCCTTCGAGATCGCGGGAGCAGACGATCCGGAAACGGCCCGTACTCAAACCGGAGTCGGGGATTATCGGGAGTCCCATGAACTCATCCCAGCCGAGTCGCTCTACCTCGAAGGGGTTCATCCGGATCTCCGCCGCAGGGAAATCACAGTTCTGGTTGTGATGATCGATCGCCTTGGCGATCGCTTCCAGGTTCTTTCCCTCGGGACTGCCCACGCGGAAAATGTAGGCCAGACACTGGCAGGGAGCGCACGGTCTCGTGCGCGGCTGTCGTCGGTGGTCGCTCCTAGCATCCCTCCCGGTGATCGCCCACATCGACATGGACTCGTTCTTCGTCTCGGTGGAGCTCCTCCGCCGCCCCGACCTGCGAGGCAAGCCGGTCATCGTGGCCAACGGCACGAGCGCCCGCTCCAGGGGCGTGGTGATGACTGCGTCCTATGAGGCACGTGAGTTCGGGGTCCATTCGGCGCTGTCTCTCGCTGTGGCTCACCGCCGCTGCCCGCAGGCGATCCTCGTCCCCAGTGACATGCGCCTGTACCGCCGCGCCTCCAAGGCCGTGATGGCCATCCTCGCCGAGTTCAGCGACACGCTCGAGGTCGCGGGGCTGGATGAGGCATATCTCGATCTGTCGGCCTCGATGGCTCCCAAGACGAGGGCGCGGGAGATGAAACATCTGGTCAGACAGCGCACCGGACTGACCTGCTCCGTGGGTCTGGGCACCAACAAACTGCTGGCGAAGATCGCTTCCGATCTGGAGAAGCCGGACGGTCTCTCCGTGCTCGACGAGGCCGAGATGCCGGATCGGGTCGACGGCCTGCCTGCCAGGATCATCCCCGGGGTGGGACCCAAGACCGAGCAGCGCTTGGAAGAGATCGGGGTTCGTACGGTCGGGGAGCTTGCGCGCGTCGAATTCGAGCCGCTCGCCGACGCAATCGGCCGAAATCACGCACGCGGCCTGCAAGCGAGGGCAAACGGCCGGGACGAGCGGCAGCTCGAGCCCATCCGTGAACCCAAATCGGAGAGCAGGGAGACGACATTCGATCGTGACGTCTCCGATCTGGAATGGCTCGGAGCACGAGTCGACGAACTCGCAGGGGAGGTCTGCGCGAGCCTCGCACGGGGTAACCGCGCTGGCAGGACGGTGGTGCTGAAGGCGAAGCTGGCTTCCTTCCAGACCATGACGCGATCCCGGACCCTTCCGCACCACACTCGTGACCCCGACGAGGTGGCGAGGTTGGGTCGTGAACTGCTCGATGGTCTGGACGCTGCTGAGCCGCTGAGACTGATCGGCATCGGCCTCTCAGGTCTTCGCCGCGATGGCGAGACAGGCGCCACCGCCATCGACGACGGGCCTGCGCTCCGACTCGACCTCGACGCGGCCTGATCTCAGGTGCCGCTCCGATCGAAGGCCTCGGCGAATCTGGACCTCCGGGCTCCTTCCCAGACAGGCTGGTCGAAGCGGGCGCGCAACTGCAGCCTGGTCACCAGGTCCAGATCCTCCTTGCGGGCGTCGTCGTAACTGGATCCGGAGGCCGCGTCGGGGTAACCAGGGTGTACGAACCACTCGGTTACTCCAACAGGCAGACTTCTCAGATCAGCGGGCTCTGCCCCCTCCTCCGGCTCGGTACGCCCGATCAGGTGATCCGGCGTCATGATCCCCCTCTCGCTCAGCCACTGCCTGTGGTCCCGTCCGACCGCCCTGACCGGACAGTCGATCTGCAGGGCCATCTCGAACACGGGTGTGGCCAACTCCGGGCGTGCATGGCAATGGTGATGGCCGTTGATGAATGAGGGCCAGCGGCCGAACATCTCCGTGAAACGCTCGACCTGGACCCGGAGGGCGGTCTTGGCCGATGCCCCACTGCGGGCACCCCAACGCCCTTCGAAGTCGACGTGGAGTCCGACCTCTGCCCCGAGCTCGATCAGAGGCGAAGGATCGCAATGCTCCCGCTCAGTCATCACGCTGACAGCGTCGACGCTGCCTGAATCGACAGCCGCGAGTATCCCCTCGTCGTAGGAGGGCCAATACCCATAGTCGTCGGCGGTGATGATCAAGAGGCGCTCTGTCTGTCCCGCTTCTCCAGCCATCGATCGATGATGGAACATCCGCCCCATCCGCAGTGCACATGGTGTTACCAGCGCTCCCTCGCTCCGACCAGCGCGCTTGATTGAATCGCGGTCGTGGAGTCGATCCGGTTTCGTTACCAGCACTACATCCTTCATCGGTATGGGGTCTGCCTGGCACTGATCCTGATCTCGATCGTGGTCCAGATCGCCGTGCCGGACACCGAGGTCGGAAGGGTGCTGGTGGTGGTCCTCTACGGCCTCACTCTCCTCTCGGCCATGCTCGCGGCCGACAGCCCCCGGACGCTGGTGAGGCTCGCGCGCGTGGTGGTCCTGATCCTGATCCTGGCGAGCGCTGGGCTGTCACTCGGTACTCCGGACGTCGGTGAGCACGCTACCCGCATCACCACCCTGATCCTCGTGGTGATCGCACCCGTGGTAATCGTGCGCGGCCTGATCCGTCACGGGCTCGAGGAAGGCGTCGTGACGGTCCAGACGATGTTCGGGGTCCTCTGTCTCTATCTCTTGCTCGGCCTCGCGTTCGCCTCCACCTACAACGTGGTCGGAGCCTTGGAGGGCGGACCGTTCTTCGTCGAGGGCAAGAACACAACCAGCAACTACCTGTTCTTCAGCTTCTCGACCTTGACTACCACGGGCTACGGAAACCTGATCCCCGCTGAGGGTCCGGGGAAGGCTCTCGCAACCCTGGAATCCTTGATGGGACAGGTCTATCTGGTTACCGTGGTCGCGACAATCGTCGGGAACCTCGGACAGAAGACGAAGATCAAGGCGCGACCGAAGAAGCGTCCCGCGAAGTCCCGCTGAGCTTCCGAAGCCTCCAGAAGGCATGATCAGGCGGCGGGATGCGTGGGGGATGTTTACGGTGCTGCCGGGCAAGCGCCCACTCGAGATATCCATCCAGTCTCTTTCCGATCGACCTGAGGCTGGCCTCCGTCGGCTCGACCTCCGTGTGGTCGAGCGCCCAGACCCATGCGTTGGCTTCGGCCTCGAGTCGGGGAGCTGAGCGACCCGCTCCGACTAGATGTCCGATCTCGTGTAGCGCGATCAGATAGGTCACCTGGCCACGGATCTCCGGGATCGCGATCTCGAGCCCCCCACCCACGTAACGGATCGCTCTTCCCCTGCTCGACGCACCTGCGATCGCGATGTCGTACTCCTCGCAGAGGTCGCGTACATGGGCATCCAGCAACGCAACGCCGGGCCTCCGCGGAGTTGCCCGGTCGACTGTCCGTCTCCTGAAAGCCACTCGGCTTGCGAGAGTAGCGTCTGGTCTGGCCATACTTCAGGTCGTGAATCGAGCCCCTGACATCAGAGTCGCCCTTGCGCAGGTCAACCCCACGGTCGGTGCGGTGAGTCATAACCGCGCGCTAGTCGCCCACTGGATCGAACGGGCCAAAGATGGAGGGGCTGATCTGGTGGTTTTCCCCGAGTTGGTGCTATCGGGGTATCCGCCCGACGATCTCGTCTTCCGGTCGGACTTCCTCGAGGCTGCGGAAACCGAGCTCAGGATCCTGGCACAGGGGGTCAGCGAGATCGTCGCCCTGGTCGGCTTCCCCGAGATGTCCACGAGGCAGCACTCCGAGGCGGTCGACCCCCTTTCCTCTCCCCTGTCTCCCATCGCCTTCAACTCGCTTGCCGTGCTGCGTGACGGAGAGATCTCGGCGGTCTATCGCAAGCAGGTCCTGCCGAACTACGGCGTGTTCGACGAACGCCGTCATTTCGAGCCTGGCGGCCAGAATCTCGTCGTCGATGTGGCGGGGCGGTCAGTGGGCGTGACCATCTGTGAGGACATCTGGATACCGGACGGCCCAGCCGTCTCAGCGGTCGACACAGGGGCAGATCTGATCGTGAATTGCTCGGCGTCGCCGTTCGCGCGTGGCAAGTCCGATGCGCGTCAGGGGATCGTGACGGCGCGGGCGAAGGAGGTGGGTGTACCGGTTGCCCTGTGCAACATGGTCGGAGGCCAGGACGAGCTCGTGTTCGACGGGAGTTCCGTGGTCTGCCTGCCAGATGGCGAGTCGGTCTCCGCCTCGATGTTCGAGGAGGATCTCTTGTTCGCAGATCTCGATCAGGGGGTCGGCGCCGGCAGTACAGGCGAAGGGGGCGCACTCTCCGACCTCGACCAGGTCTACGAGGCTCTGCGCATGGGGCTCCACGATTACGCGACGAAGAATGGGTTCGAGCGCGTGGTGCTCGGGCTCTCGGGCGGAATCGACTCGGCTCTGGTTGCGATGCTCGCTTGCGATGCGCTTGGACCCGAATCGCTGGTCTGCGTGGTCATGCCCTCGCCACACTCCAGTCAGGAGACCCAGGCCGATGCGCGCGATCTCGCCAGCGCCCTGGGCGGCGAGCTGATCGACATCCCGATCGCTCGAATGATGGACTCATATGCGCATGAATTGTCAGACCGCTTCGAGGCGACCGAGGCCGGCCTCGCTGAAGAGAACATCCAATCGAGGATTCGGGGGACACTCGTCATGGCACTCTCGAACAAGTTCGGTTGGCTTCCCCTTGCCACCGGCAACAAGTCCGAGATGGCGGTTGGATACGCAACGCTCTACGGGGACATGGCTGGCGGCTTCGCTCCGATCAAGGACGTACCGAAGACCCTCGTGTACGACCTGATCCGGTCTCGAGGCGGACGGGGCGCAGCCGCAGCGGTACCGAAGTCGATCCTCGATCGACCGCCGAGTGCCGAGCTGCGTCCGGATCAGCTCGATACCGACTCCCTCCCGCCCTACGAGACGCTCGACGCGGTCCTCGAGTTGTACGTCGAGCGAGACCGCGGCCGCGACCAGATCATCGAAGAGGGCTTCGAGCCCGAGGTGGTCGACGAGATCATCCGACTCGTCGACCGGGCCGAGTACAAGCGCCGTCAGGCCCCGCCGGGCACGAGGATCTCTTCGAAGGCGTTCGGGCGAGACAGGCGACTGCCGATCACCAACCGGTTCAGTTCGCTTCGCCCGCTTCCTCGCTAGGCCCGAAGCCATCCGGCCGTGGGCGGACAGCCATGGTGATGCGTGAGAGCGCACAGAGTCGCCCTTGGTCGTCGGTCAACTCGACTTCCCAGATCCACGTCGTCCTCCCTGCGTGCATCCGACGTGCCGAGGCATTGACATGTCCCTCGGTGACCGGACGGAGCATCGAGGTGTCGTTGGCCTGACCGACTGCGATCTGCCCTGAGTCCCAGACCGCACCGGCTGTAGCTCGCGAACAGATGCTCTCCGCCAGGACGCAGTAGAGACCGCCGTGTACGAGACCGAATGGCTGCTTGTGGTGGTCGGTGACCAGGAAACGGCCACGGGCGGTCTCCTCTCCGCTCTCGAGCCACTCCGTACCGATCAATTCGTCCAGATGGCTGGCTGGCTCGGAGGGGTTCATTGCGAGCGCAGGCTAGCCTAGAGGCCAGATGCCCCTGACTGACTCCCAAAAGGCCCTGCTGCAGCTCTTCCTCGAGGGCGGGCAGGACTACGCCCAGGCAGCAGCGTTGTTGGATCTCGATCGCGACGGGGCGGCCAACCGGGCGCGCGACGCCGTCGAGGCCCTCTCCCCAGGTTCTCCGGCTCTTCCACCTCCGGTCGGCGACTGGCTCTTGGGGCAGGCCGATACGATCGCCGAGGCTGATGCGATTGCAGCGGTTCGTCGCGACCCGGATCTGCGGCGAAGAGCCGTTGCGGTCGCCAGCGGTATGCGGCTCGTGTTTCCCGAGGCCCATATCCCTGATGTTCCGCCCAGCGACTCGTCATCCCCTCCCCTCTCCTCTCCTCCCACCTCCCAGAGACAAGCGCGCGCGGAGCCTTCGCCCCCTGCGACCCCTGCCGTCCCTCCCCCCGACGTCGAGCCACCCTTACGTCAGGATTCGGGAAGCGGTGGCACGGAAGGGTTTCGGCCACCCTCGGCCAACAGGGAAACCGGATCGTTGTCGGCAGGCGTTGCTGCTCGGGTCGGATCGACCACCAGAGCCATCAGGCAGAAGCCACGATTCGCGATCCTCGCGGGAGCAAGCATCGTGCTGTTGATCGCCGTAGTGCTCGGGGTAACACTGCTGGGGGGCGATGGAACAGACCGGGCGGGTTCGGAGGGGAATGGCACCGCCACCCTCGTGCCCCTGGCTCCCGTGGATGATCGCGGGAAGAGCACGGGCCAGGCTGTCGTGGTTGCGGCGAACGACGCGGCAATCGTTCAGCTGAGCGCAAGCGGGCTAGCGCCGACCGGTCCCGGCGAGAGCTACGTCCTGTGGCTCTATCGCAACCCGGAACAGGCCTATCCACTGGCCCGCGATGCCGTGGGTGACTCAGGGAAGCTGACGGGCCCCGCTCCGGTTCCACGTGGGCTCGATCCGTCCTACGGCACCTACGGGTGCCTCGAGCTCACCCTTGCATCAACCGACGAGATCGAGGCGGCATTGAAGCGAGTCGGCAAGTCGGGGACCGGACCATCTGTAGGCAGCACCGTATTGCGGGGCGAGATCTCCCCGGCAAGCCGTGACCCCCGAAGTGGCTCGGCGAGCGTTTGCGACCCTGACGCGCGCGACTCCTAGGAATCAGCGGGGAGCAATGCCCCGGGGTTCATGATCCCTGTGGGGTCGAGTCTCTCTTTCACTCCCGTCAAGGCCTCGAGACCGACCTGACCGATCTCAGGATGCATCCATCGCGCATGGTCGCGTCCTACGGCATGGTGATGGGTGATCGTCCCTCCGCATGCGACGATCGCATCGCAGGCGGCGGTCTTCACCCGCGTCCACGTCTCGATCTCGTCACCTGGACGAACGGGGGCCAGGAAGGTGAAGTAGAGAGAGGCACCATCCTCGTAGGCATGGGACAGGTGACACATCACGATTGCCGAGCTACCCAGATTCGACCGTAACGAGTCCCCCACCCGTTGATACAGATCACCGAGTCTCGACCAGGTGTGAGCGGTCTCGAGGGTCTCCACCATCACCCCGCTGTCGATCAAATGATCACGGAGATAAGGCCCCCCGTACCGCGAATGCTCCCACGACTTCCCCGGCGCAGCGCCGAGGGAGACCGCTCCGCCGGCTCGCAGACCTCTGCGGGCACGCCTGCGCCTACGCGCGACCATATCCCTGCTTCCCTGCCAACCGCAGATGACCAACGACCCGTTCCCCTTTCCGCGGAGATCCAGGTAGCGCTCGAGGAAACGCTTGATTCCGGGCGCTGCGCTCGACATGGCGAGCCCCACCTCGGTCTCCCGACCATCGGACACCCTGATCACATCCGGCAATGAACTCGACTGCGCGAGATGGCGAACAGCCTCACAGCCAGCGGCGAAGTCCTCGGTCATCCATCCTTCGTAGCGCTCCGCCTCGGGCGCCGGTCTGATCTTGCATCCGACGGCGGTGATCACACCGAGGGTTCCCTCCGAGCCGACGACGAGTTCCCGCAGCGAGGGTCCGGCTGCGGAATGCGGAGTGTCGATGGTCCGAAGGGTTCCTTTCGGGCTCGCCATCTCGATGCTGGTTACCAGGTCGTCGAATCGCCCGTATCCGCTGGATGCCTGACCCGCAGATCTGGTTGCGGCGAACCCTCCGATCGAGGCCCGCTCGAACGACTGCGGGAAGTGTCCGAGGGTGAAACCGCGGCGCCCGAGTTCATATTCGGCCTCGGGACCTCGAAGCCCGGGACCCAACCTCGAAATCCCCGATCGCGCATCTATCTGCACATCGCGGAGGCCCGAGAGATCTACCGTCACCACAGCGCGATGCGTACCCCTCTCGGGTCTGACACCGCCGACCACGCTGGTTCCGCCACCGAAAGGAACTACCGCTACCCCGAGTCTCGCGCACTCCGTCACGAGACCTTCGACTTGCTCGATACTCCTGGGGAAGCCGACTGCGTCCGGGGCGTGATCCAACTCCCCTGACCTCAGCCTGATCAGATCCGGATAGCTCATACCGACCGAATGGCGGAGGCGCTCCGAGTTCGATCGATCCAACAGGGTGTCGAGCTCGGAAGACATGCCACCCGGGACGGGTCTCGTCTCGGGTAGGTCCACCTGACTCGGTTGAACGGCGGGGGCCGGAGTAGTCAACATTCCGCCGAAGCGCTCGGACAGCAGGCCCCGCACTTCTTCGGAGAGGGGAGCCACATCCTGACCCGCCCCCCATCCCCACCAGGCGCCTCTCTGGGACTTCGCTGATTCGCTCATCTAGCTGACCCCGTCACTGACCTCGAGCGCGGTCTCGAGAGCGTCGAGGGCCTCACCGGCCGTCTTCGCTGACGCCCTTCGCACGAAGAGAGCTCCCAGTCGGGACAGACCGTGGAGGCTCTGTCCGAGCTCGAGTTCCAGCTCAGCACCGTCACCCTCGGGGCTGATTCGCAACTCCGTCCAGGCGGCTTTCATCATCCGTTCGAACGGGGTTCCAACGGTCTCCTGCTCGAATCGCCATACCTCCGGCCGATCGGCAACGGTGCAGATGAGGCTTGCTCCCAGTCGATTTCCGCTCCTTGCCTGTAGGACTTGGGTCCACCGTGAGCCTACCGTTGCGCCAGTCCCCGACACGTCCCGGACCGAAACGGTCCTCGGCCACCATCGAGGCAGGTTCTTGAGATCAGTCGCGTACTCCCACACCGCATCGGGTGAGCTTGGAACCGAGCGCCTGCGCCGAATGCGCGGCAATCCTCAGCCTTCGCCGGTAATCCGGCGCAGATCCTTGATCAGCAGCAGGTGCTTGAGGTGCCCGGTGACCGAAGCGAGATTCTCGAGATTGTCCAGGGCCTCCCGCCTGCGTCCAGAGTCATGGGAGCGGAGAGAGGGGCCGATCAGCTGCTCGAGCAGGGCCGACTCTCGGTCGGCCGAGGTTCTGAAGACCCTGAGATTGCGACCGTGAACCCCGAAGCGTG
>CAZQMB010000001.1:0-27045 GCA_964594365.1 uncultured Conexibacteraceae bacterium | reverse complement strand
CCCGCCAGCTCCTTGCGGATGACGCGAAGCGGAAGGAACTCGTCCCTCTGCATCCGGAGGATCGATCTCAATCGATCTACATCGCTCTGGCTGTAGAGCCGGTATCCGCCCTCGGTTCGCCTTGGCGAAAGCAGCTTCTGGTCCTCGAGGTAGCGGATCTTCGAGATCGAGATGTCCTCGAACTCCGAGGACAGCATCTTCGTCACCTCTCCTATGGTGAGCGCCTTCCGCTTCGACGAGCGGCGTGGTTTGGAACTGCGGCCGCTTTCCACTCGGGTGCTCACTTGCCCTCCTCGCCCGCGAGGAAACTCAACTTGTACTTACCGACCTGGATCTCGTCTCCGTCACCCAGGAGCTGCGATTCGATCCGCTGCCGGTTCACATAGGTGCCATTGAGGGAACCCAAGTCATCGATGTAGACCTCCGAGCCACGCCGGACGATCAAGGCATGGTTTCGCGAGACCGTTACGTCGTCGAGGAAGATGCCGGATTCCGGGCTCCGGCCGATCGAAAGCTGATCGGTATCGAGCGAGAAGCTCTCCCCCGCTCTACCCCCTCCGGCCCTGATCACCAGCGCAGCGCCGGCCTTGGCGACGATGTCCTCGATATCGACCTGATGCATCTCGCCCGACTCATCGACCGTATAGGTCATCGTCGTCGGCTCATCCTGCGGATCAGGACGTGAGAGGTAGACCCCGCACTTCTGACAGTAGTTGGCTCCCTCTACGTTGACGAAACTGCACTCAGGGCAATGCATGCGGGTCCTTTCCGGGTTGGACGTGCTGAAGCAGGATAGCCGCCTCCGCCACTTCCCTCAATCAGAGGTTGAAGGTTTGCGTGCAGCATCCTCTGGTTCCGGGTATCGCAAGTAGTCCCTCACGTAAACCACGCTGGCGAAGACAGCGAGGATCAGTCCCAACACGAGCATCGCGTCCCACACCACGCTCTCGACGACCATCGCGAAGAAGATCGCGCTCATGATCGGGAAGACGGCGATCCGACCGAACCAGTTGATCTCGATCGGTACTCCCTTCCGAACCGCGATCTGCGCCATCAGCAGGGTGAGCACTTCCCGCACCGCTATGGCTGCGAGTGCCCAGCGAGGAAGCAGTTCGAAGTACCAACATACGTACCCACCCGAGAGGATGGTCGCTCGATCGACGACCGGATCGAGGAGGCTTCCGAGCCGGCTGTACTGACCGGTGGCTCGGGCAAGGAACCCATCGAGATAGTCGCCGGCGGCGATCGCCCAGAAGATGGCCGCCGCGTAGAGCGGAGGACCGTCCTTGCCCGAGAGGGCCAAGACGAGGAACACGGGTATGGCGGCGAGACGCAGGTAGCCGACCAGGTTGGGGAGGGTCCAGGGCCGTAATGGCTCGCCCGGCTGTGTCTGCTTCGGCGATGGACCGGACCTGTCGATCCCGAAGAGCCTCCGTCTCCCCAGTTCCGGCCTGTCACGCTCCGCTCGCTTGCCCATGCCCACCAGCGATCTGCCTCAGTCGATGCCATCGAGCAGATCGGAGATGGCATCGGCGGCCCCGTCGACACCGAGTGTCTCGTCCGCTCCGGTCTTACGTATCTGGACTTCGAGATTGCCTTCCGCGAGCGACCTCTTTCCTACCACCACGCGGAGCGGACATCCGATCAGTTCTGCGTCGGTCAACTTCTCCCCCGCATTCGCATCCCGATCGTCGTAGAGGACCTCCACTCCGGCGTCAGAGAGGGACTCGTAGAGATCGTCAGCAGAACCTCGCTCTGGTTCGCCCTGTTTCGAGAGCGGAACCAGCGACATGTCCCAAGGCGAGAGTGACCTCGGCCAGGCTATTCCCTTGTCGTCGGCGCGCTGCTCTACCGACGCCGCGATGATCCGCGCTGGGCCGATGCCATAGCTTCCCATCACGATCGGGTGCTCGATGCCCGACTCATCCAGGAAGGTCGCCCCGAGCGCCTCTGAGTAGCGGGTACCGAGTTTGAAGATGTTCCCTACCTCGATGGCCGGAACTATCTCGATCTCCGAGCCGCCTTCGGTGAGGTCTCCGGACCGAACCGCCCTGATGTCCGCTCGTTCCGCCTGGAAATCGCGAGCTGGATCCACACCCATCAAGTGCCTGTCGACCTGGTTCGCCCCGCACACATACGAGTCTCCGTCGATTGCGAGGTCGCAGATCACCGGACAATCAGCCCCGATCGGCCCGATGAATCCGGTCGGCCCTATCTCGGAGTCGATCTCCTCAGGGCTCGCCTGCCGGACCGATTCACCGATGAAGTTCGAGAGCTTCAACTCGTTCAGCGCGTCATCGCCTCGGACCAACGCCATCAACAGACCTCGCCCCTCGGTCATCACCGGAATCGCCTTGAGGAGTGCGCCTTGAGCCACGCCGAGGGTTCCCGCAACATCCTCCACCGTCGTGGAGCCAGGAGTCTCGACCTCTGTAGGCGAGGCGGCGGGCGCCGGTAGCTCCACCGCCCGGGCACGTGAGACGGCAACCTCGACATTCGCCGCATAGCCGTCTGCGAGGGCGATCTTGTCCTCTCCGGCCGGACAAGGAGCCATGTACTCATCCGCTCCGGCTCCTCCCATCATCCCCACATCGGAGGAGACGCGATGCCACTCGAGGCCGCATCGATCGAAGATCCGGTCGTAGGCAGAGATGTGCTTCGCGTAGCTCTCCTCCATCCCGGCCTCGTCGCGATCGAAGCTGTAGGAGTCCTTCATCGAGAACTCACGGGTACGCAGCACACCAGCACGCGGCCTCGGTTCGTCGCGTTCCTTGAGTTGGATCTGGAAGAGGATCAGTGGCAGATCCCGATAGGAGCGGACCTCACGGGCCACGTGCCAGGTGACAGGCTCCTCATGGGTCATACCCAACACGAGATCGGACTCCCTGCGGTCCTGGAGCTTGAACATCTCTCCGATTCCGTATCGACCGGTCTCGCGCCAGATCTCGGCAGGCTGCATCAACGGGAGCAGCATCTCCTGTCCACCGATGGCCACCATCTCCTCGCGGATGATTTCCTCGGCCTTGGCTATGGATCGGTAGCCAGCCGGCAGCCAGGTCCAGAGGCCTGCTCCAAGCTGCCGCACCATTCCAGCCCGTAGGAGCAAGCGGTGAGATGTCGTCTCACTGTCTGCCGGGTCCTCGCGCAGGGTCGGGAGGAAGGTCTCGGTTCGTCTCGACATCAGCGCGAGCCTATCGGCTGCATCGGTGGCCGGACCTCATCTAAGAGCGTGAGAAGCGTCGGCCTTCGACCGGCGACTCCTCCTCGCGGGCCGCAGCTTCTGCCTCCATCTTCGCGATCCTCTCAGGTGTCAGCTCCCCGGCATTCTCCTCTTCGATCTTCGCCAGCCACGCGGCCCCTTCGGCGGCTTCGGCATCGTCGAATTCGACCTCTCCCCGGTCCAGGGACTTGTCGATCTCGGCGAACAGGGTGTCCACGAGCTGCTCTTGCGGCACCTTTCGCAAAGGTTTTCCTCCGGCGAAGATCAGACCTTCGTTCTTGGCTCCGGCGATGCCGAATTCAGCATTGGAGGCCTCGCCGATGCCATTCACCGCACAGCCGAGTACCGCGACCTCGATGGGTTCGTCATATGCCTCGAGCCGTGTCTCGATCTCGGCGACGACAGTGTCCATGTCGAACTGGAGGCGCCCGCAGGTCGGACACGCGATGAGGACCGGTCCCTTCTCACGGAGCTTGAGGGCCTTGAGGATCTCCCATCCGACCTTCACTTCTTCTTCGGCGTGGAAGGTCGACAGGCTGATCCTGATGGTGTCCCCCACCCCGTCCGCGAGGAGTGTGCCGAGCCCGACTGCCGACTTGAGGGAGCCCGTCCACTTGGTTCCAGCCTCGGTGATACCGAGGTGTAGCGGATATGGGATTCGCTCGGCGAGCAGGCGGTTCGAGGCGATCGTATTCGGAACATCCGTGCTCTTGATCGATACCTTGAAATTCTCGAAATCGAGTCGCTCCATCAGTTCGACGAACTCGACCGCCGCGGTGACCAGAGCCTCGACCGGGTTCTCCTTCTCTATCTCGTGCAGATGCTTGGGGAGAGACCCCGAGTTGACGCCTATCCGCATCGGAGTTCCCCTCTCGGTAGCGAGCTTGGCGACCTCCGCAACCTTGTCAGGCCCCCCGATATTGCCGGGGTTGAGCCGGATGCACGCTGCCCCGGCCTCGATGGCCTTCAGGGCCAGTGTGTGGTTGAAGTGGATGTCCGCGATTACGGGGATTGGTGACCGCTCGACGATCTCAGCCAACGCAACGACATCCTCGTCTCGAGGCACGGCGCATCGCACCAGATCCGCGCCTGCCTCAGCGACCTTCTCGATCTGCTCCATCGTGGCGGCGACGTTCGCAGTCTCGGTCTTGGTCATCGTCTGCACGGCGACGGGCGCGCCCCCTCCGATCGGGACACCTCCGACGAATATCTGGCGTTTCGAGCTCACCCGGTAAGAGTAGCCGGGGGACGCCGGACACTACTCGCCGTAGAGACCTTCGATCTGCTCGGAGTACTTGGCGTCGATGGGCTTGCGCTTCAGCTTCATCGTGGGGGTCAGTTCGTCACCTCCGGGCATCCAGACCTCTGGGAGGACCGCGAACTTCTTGATCTGCTCGACGCGAGCGAGCTTCTCGTTTGCCTCGTCCACCGCAGTCTGGAGCGCCTCCCTCACTCGGTCTGACCCTGCGAGAGCTGCGATATCGGCGTCCTCGAGCCCTTGTTGCTGTGCCCAAACCGGAGCGAAGTCAGGGTCGAGGGTGAGTAGCGCCACGTTGTAGGGACGGTTGTCGCCGATTGCAACTGCGGCGCCGATCAGTGGGCTCGCCGACTTCAGGTGTCCTTCGATGTTCGCCGGCGACATGTTCTTCCCCGCTGCGTTGATGATGATCTCCTTCTTACGGTCGACGATGCTGAGATAGCCGTCTTCATCGAGGGTTCCGATGTCGCCGGTCAGCAGCCATTCGCCGTCGAGCGTCTCATCCGTCTTCTCCGGGAGATTCCGGTAGCCGCGCATTACGGAGTCGGCCTTGACCATGACCTCGCCATCGTCGGCGAGCTTGATCGAGACCCCGGCGACCGGCGGTCCCACCGTCCCGATCTTCACGCGCCCCGGGGGGTTGCAGGTCGCCACTCCACAGGTCTCCGACATGCCCCAGAGCTCACCGATGGGGATCCCGATTGCATGGAAGAACTCCAGGGTCTCGACTGGCGTAGGGGCAGCGCCGACGTTGACAGCCTCCAATTCCTCGAGCCCCAGCATCTTGCGAAGCCCGGAGAACATCTCCTCGTCGGCCGTTGCCACCGCAGCGGCGAGCTCCTCGGGCACATCCTGACCTGACTGCTCGAGGCGCACCTTCTGCACTGCCGCCGAGAGGGCGTCGCGGGCAGCGGCCTTCTCCTCCTCGGGCCTTCCCTCGATCATCGCCTCGATGCCCGCCTTGAGCTTCTCGAATATCCGGGGAACCGCGAAGAACCATGTCGGCTGAACCTGGGGCAGGAAGCCGACGATCTCACGTGGATTCGGACAGATCGTGATCTGTGCTCCTGAGATCACGGGCAGGTAGTAGTGGGCCCCACGCTCGGCGATGTGGGCTGCGGGCAACCACGAAATCACCTTCGACACGCCCGCCTCGAACGAGATCAGGTCTTGTATCCCGGCGACCAGGGTCATCAGATTCCGATGGGTCAGTTCGACCCCCTTCGGCGGACCGGTCGTGCCCGAGGTGTAGATGAGGGTGAGCAGGCTGTCGTCGTCTATCTCCGCGATCGCACCGGCGGGGTCGTACGTTGGATCGAGGGCCTCGAACTCGTCGAGGGTCATCCAGTCATCGGGGGCTTCGTCAGCGAGGACCACGACCTTCTCGACGCAATCCACACCCGCAAGCGCCTGCTTCATCTGCTCGGAGTACGCCTCTTCGACGAAGACCACCTTCGCGCCAGCGTCGCGGAGCAGATACTCGATCTCCTCGGCGGCCAGCGTCTGGTAGATCGAGAATGGAACCGCTCCGAGCATGACCGCTCCGAGATCGAGCGGTATGAACTGGGGCCGGTTATCCAGCATCAGGGCCACGGTTTCTCCTCGCTCGACCCCGAGAGCCGCGAGGGCGCCGGCGCTCGCGCTCGCCTTCTCGGCGACGTCGTTCCAGCTCCATGACACCGAGTCGTCTCCGGTCCTGATTGCGACTGCATCACCGACCTCGTTCACGGTCGCGAGAAATGCCTCCGCGAGGTTTGGGGAAAGCGTCTGGTCGATTGCAGCACCGACCGCTGTCTGGTTGGCGGTTGCCCGTTCCATCTCTCCGAGACGGAGGGTAGCGCAGAGTTTGCGGAGCCTCTCCTCTGAGGCGAATCCCTACGATTGCCCGGTGAAGAAACCTCTCTGGATAGTCGCCGCTGTCATCTTCCTCGACACACTCTTCTACTCGGCGATCGCTCCGCTGCTGCCGGAGTACGCCTCGAGGTTCGGGCTCTCGGACGGTAGCGCCGGACTTCTGGTCGGCTCCTATGCGGTCGCCAACCTGCTCGCCGCCCTCCCTTCGAGCGGCTTGGTCACCCGTGTCGGAATCAAGAAGACCCTGGTGGCAGGACTCACGCTCCTCTCCGGGTCCTGCCTGCTGTTCGGATTCGCCGAGAACTTCGAGATCTTGGTGGGCGCTCGCTTCGTACAGGGCATCGGAGGGGCGTTGGCATGGACTGCGGGAATCTCCTGGATCGCGGCCGAGGCTGGCCCGAAGCGCCGGGGCGAGGCGATCGGACGCGTGGTCGCTGCTGCGGTCGTGGGATTGATCGTAGGACCCGCGATAGGTGCGCTCGCCTCCGAGATCGGCATCGAGATCACTTTCGCCGCGGTCGCCGCGGTCGGAGCGCTGGTTGCCGTATGGAGCACCCTGGTTCCTGCTCCCACACCAGTCGGTACGAAACTACGAGAGATCCTGGGTCAAGGAAGGGCCCCTCTCTGGTTCGCCGTCTGGCTCGTCACGCTTCCAGCAATCCTCGCCGGCTGCCTCGAGGTCGTGATCCCGCTCGAGTTGGATGAGTTCGGGGCCTCGGCTCTGGTCATCGGGGCCATCTTCACGGGATCTGCGGCGGTCGAAGCGGTATTCGCTCCTCTCATCGGACGCCTCTCTGACCGGCGTGGGAGGCTGGTGCCCTTGCGCTTGGGCCTGATCACGACGACGCTGCTGATACTGGCTCTCGCGTTCGCGACCTCGGTGCCCACAGTCGCAATCGGTGTCACCCTGGTCTTCGCAGCCCTGCAGCTCTTCTGGACTCCCGGAATGGCACTGGTTGCCGACATCTGCGACCGGTTGGGGTTGGATCAGGGGATCACCGGGGCACTTACGAACCTCGCCTGGGCCGGTGGGGCCGCCATCGGCTCGCTCGCGGCGGGTGGACTGGCAGAGGCCGCAGGGCGCCCGGTCGCCTACGGACTGCTGGTCTTGCTCTGCGCGCTCTCGGCGACAGCTTTTCTGCTCGGTCGGGGATGGGCCGGTGACGATCTCGTCAGCGGAGGTTGAACCCTTCTCCTGTGAGTCGCCCGATGTCGTTCGTCAGTCCGATCACGAACAGGACGAGGACCAAGGCAAATCCGACCACCCCTGCTCGCTCCATCACCCGGTAGGAGACAGGCCGCCCTCTCACCTTCTCGACCAGGCTCCAGAAGATGTGACCCCCGTCCAGCGGCAGGAACGGGAAGAGGTTGATGATCGCGAGTGAAAGGCTGATCACAGCAAGGAGCGTGAGCGCCGTACGGGCATCGAACTCGATCGCCTGTCGGGTCACCTCGTAGCTGCCGACCACGCCGGAGATCTGCTTCCGCTGCTCGGCGTCGAACAGCCTCGAGATCGCCGTCAGGGTGGCCCCCGTAACGGTCCCCATGAACTCGACCGAGCGAACCGCTGCCTCGGGAATCGTCGGATCCACCGGCACGACTCGTCCAGGCTCGAAACTGAAGCCGATCAGGTTACGGTCACTGGCCGCGTCGTATCGCGGCTTGATGCGCAGCGTTTGCTCGGCGCCGTCGCGCGAGACCTTCATCACGACCGGAATCTCGGCTGCACAGCCGTCGGTCGGCTCCCCCGGGCAGGAATGGATCTGGATTCGCTCTCGAAGATCCTCTGCGCGTGCGTCGAAGGTATCCCCCTTGCCAGCGCTGCCATCGACGGTGAGTATGCGGTCGCCGGGCTGCAGCTTCCCGACAGCGGGACTGGCGGGCTGGACACTCCCGACCTTGAGGCTCGTGCCAACCGCCTCCTTCACCCCGAAGGCGAGGGCGAACAGGATCAGGAAGGCGACCAATACGTTCATGGCGGGTCCAGCGGCGATCACCACGATGCGTTTCCACACGGGCTGGTGGTAGTAACCACGGTGTGCGATGTCCGGAGGAAGGACCTCATCTGGATTCATCCCCGTGATCTTCACGAACCCGCCTGCGGGGATCGCACCTATTCCGTACTCGGTCTCACCACGCTTGATGCTGAGAATCTTCGGCGGGAAGAATAGGAAGAACTTCTCGACCCGCATTCCCGTTGCCTTCGCGGCAAGGAAATGACCCAGTTCGTGGAGAATCACGAGGGCTGCGAAGCCGACGAAAGCCAGGAACCAACTCATGCGGCTACCTCCCGCGCGATGATCTCCGCGGCCCGAGCTCGCGACTCCGCGTCGCATTCCAAGACCTCGGTGAAGTGGGACAGTTCGCTGACCGTTTCAGACTCGGCAAGGGTCATCGCTACGACCTCCGAGATCATCTCGAACGAGATTCGCTGGTCGAGGAATGCCGCTACCGCCACTTCGTTGGCTGCGTTGAGCACACAGGGCGCCGTGCCGCCACGGCGGCCCGCATCGATGGCCAGCGGCAGACATTTGAATGTCTCGAGATCGGGTTCCTCGAAGGTGAGCTCGCCTGCGAGCGCGAGATCCAGCGCCGGGACCGGTACGTCCGCCCTTTCGGGAAAGTGGATCGCGTACGAGATCGGTACGCGCATGTCGGGGTAACCCAAGTGCGCCAGCGTTGCCCCGTCGTTCATCGAGACGAGTGCATGGACGATCGACTGCGGGTGAACCACGACCGCAAGATCGTCGTAGTCGAGGCCGAAGAGGTGATGTGCCTCGATCAGCTCGAGGCCCTTGTTCATCATCGTCGCTGAATCGATCGAGATCTTCCCGCCCATCGACCACGTGGGATGAGCCAGAGCCTCGTCCCTGGTGATGCCTGTCAGGTCCGATCGGCCTCGAAAGGGTCCCCCCGATGCCGTGAGGGTGATTCGCTCCGCCGAACCCGCACCGGCTGCTGCGAGGAGCTGAGCCACGGCTGAGTGTTCGGAGTCGACCGGGATGATCCGGGCCCCCTTCCCTTCTGCGAGTGCCGTGACCAGATCTCCGCCGATGACCAGCGACTCCTTGTTCGCGAGCGCGAGATCGATACCCTCTCCGAGGGACACGATGGTCGCCCCGAGGCCACCGGCCCCGACCACGGCATTCAGCACCAGGTCGGCGCCGCTCTCGCAAATCATGCTCTCGATGCCCGCCTGCCCGGTCAGGACCGACCCTGACCAGTTCTGGCGTGCGGACTCTGCAGACTCCGCGTCGTCGAGCACGACGGTAGAGACGCCGTGCTCACGTGCCTGCTCTACGCACGCCTCCCATCTACTCCCTGCGCTCAACCCGACTACCTGGATCGTGGAGTCGGCAGCGATGACCTCCAACGCCTGGGTCCCGATGCTGCCCGTCGAGCCGCAGATGACGATCTTCTTCATTGCTCGGAGTTTAGGCGCCGCCTGCGGCGGGCCGAACCGCTAGAACCCGAACAGCTTGACCAGGTAGTACCCGACGATGACCGTGAACAGAACGGCGTCGAGACGGTCCAGTACACCCCCATGGGGTCCGAACAGACTTCCGGTGTCCTTCGTCGCGAGGTCGCGCTTCAGCAGTGAGGCAAAGAGGTCTCCGAGGGGCGCCACCAGGGCGATGATCGCGCCCATGGCAAGGGCGTCGAGACCGGGGAGCCAATCCTGATAGAGACCAGCGAGCCAGAACCCCAGCGTTCCTCCGATGAAGCCAGCGATCAGTCCCTCGACGGTCTTGTTCGGGGAGATCTCGGGTGCGAGCTTCTTCGATCCGAAGAGTCGGCCACCGACATAGCCCAGGGTGTCGGCGAGGAATGTCGCCGCCAGTACGTCGAACAGCAGTGCTGCTCCGTGGTCGGGGACCTCACGCAGCAAGACGGCGTGGGCAAAGGCCATGCCCATCCAGGCCAACCCGAGGATGCAGACCGCTATCGACGCGGTGATGTCTCTCCGATCGCTACGCATCGCTGCCGCTGCGAAGCAGAGCGGCAGCACCGCGACGAAGGCGATCAGAACTCCGCCTGTACCGCTGTAGAGCGCCGCGGACACCATTCCCACGAGGCAGATATAGGCTGGCCACTCGAGCGGCCTGAGTGAGCTCGCCATCCTGAACAACTCACGCAGACCCAGTAAGCCGAAGACCGCCATCAGCAGCGCGAAGGTCTCTCCGCCGACCACGATCAGGAAGATCGCGAAAACGGCGAGAGGCACTGCCCATGCGATTCGCTTGAAGGTCTCCGATCGCAGGGCACCGAGAGGTCCCTGTTTGCCAGCAGGCTCAGCGGGTGGACTATCCGCCGCAGGCGCCTCGCCCGGATTCTCACCGGAGACCGCATCGGACTGCGGCGGGTCGTCTCGGTCCCGAGGCACCCCGAACTGGAAGGAGGGTGGGTCCAGATCGTCTCTCACGCCCGTCCCCCGAACCGCCGCTGTCGATGGTCGTAGATTTCCAGACACTCCTCCAGATCGGCCCGCTGGAAGTCAGGCCACATCTCGTCTCTGAAGACGATCTCCGAGTAGGCGCACTGCCACAAGAGGTAGTTGGAGAGCCGCTGCTCCCCGCTGGTTCGTATCAACAGGTCCGGGTAGTTCATCTCGGGTGCATAGAGTTTCTCCCTGAACGCCTCTTCACCTCCGCCGGCATACGATTCGGCCGCATCGAGGATTTCGGCCCGGCCGCCGTAGTTGAATGCCACGTAGAGGGTGATACGGCGGTTGGCAGCGGTTTGCTCCTCGGCAGCACGCATTGCCTCGACCAAGTCCGGGGGCACACCCTCCGTGCGACCGATGAACCGCATCCGAACGCCCTGTTCGTTCAGCTCTGGAGTCTCCCGTGCGATCCGTTGGCCGAACATCTCCATCAGGCCAGCAACCTCCTCCGCAGGTCTGGTCCAGTTCTCGGTCGAGAATGAATAGACGGTCAACTCCTCGATACCCAGGTCCACGGCGTCCCTGAGTCGGTCTTTCACGACATCGGCGCCAGCCTCGTGACCCTCGAGCGCCGGCAATCCCCTCGCCTGTGCCCAGCGGCCGTTGCCGTCGGTGATGATGGCTACATATCGCGGCGGCATGGGACCGTGAGCCCGAGCTCAGATCTCGAGTATCTCCTGCTCTTTGGCTTTCAGGAGGTCGTCGATCTCGCCGATCGAATCATCGGTCAGCTTCTGGATGCCGGCCTCGGCACGGTGCTCTTCGTCCGAACCCGCGCCCCCCTCCTTCTCCAGATCCCGGAGGTGGCTGTTGACGTCACGCCGGATGTTCCTCACGGCAACTCGCCCCTCTTCGGCAACTCCGTGGAGGACCTTCACCAGCTCCTTCCTGCGCTCCTCCGTGAGGTCGGGGATCTGCATCCTGATCACGGAACCGTCGTTGGCCGGACTGAGTCCGAGATCGGACTCCATCACCGCCTTCTCGATCGCCGGAATGGCGCCCTTGTCGAACGGAGTGACGGTGACGCTCTTGGCATCCGTCGCCGATATCTGTGCGAGTTGCTTCAGCGGTGTCTCCGCTCCGTAGTAATCGACGGTGATTCGGTCGAACAGATGCGGGGACGCGCGTCCGGTCCGGACGGTTGCGAACTCCCCCTTACAGGACTCGACCGCCTTGGCCATCCTCTCACCCGCGTCAGCAAGTAGCCCATCGATCGAATCCGTCATCACTGTTCACCTCTTTCTGGGGCTCCGGAAACTATCGTCCCCACTCGCTCGCCGCTTACGATCCTACTTACGTTGCCCGACTCGGCCATGTTGAAGACGTAGATCGGGAGATCGTTGTCCATACAGAGCGACAGCGCGGTGGAGTCCATGACCTTGAGGCCCCTCTCTATCGCTTCGAGGAAGCCGACCTCCTCGAGCATCTGAGCCTCGGGGTTCGTGCGCGGATCGTCGTCGTAGACCCCCTCCACTCCGTTCTTCGCCATGAGGATGGCCTCAGCGCGGATCTCGAGAGCGCGGAGAGCGGCCGCAGTGTCGGTGGTGAAGAACGGATTGCCTGTCCCTGCCGCGAAGATCACCGTCCTTCCCTTCTCCAGGTGCCGGATCGCTCTGCGCCTGATGTACGGCTCGGCGACCTCCGTTACGTCCATCGCGGAAAGGACCCGTGTATCTACCCCCTCCCTCTCCAGGGCATCCTGGAGGGTGAGGGCGTTGAGGACGGTCGCGAGCATCCCCATGTAGTCGGCTGTGGCCCGATCCATACCCTGTGCGGCGCCCTCCAATCCCCGATAGATGTTCCCGGCACCGACGACGATGGCCACGTCCACCCCAGAGGTCCTCACATCGTGCACCTGTCTGGCGATGTCCCTCACCTGCTCGGGGTCCGTTCCGTACTCGAGAGACCCCATCAAGGCCTCTCCGGAGAGTTTCAGGAGGACGCGATTGAAGCCCTTCGCAGCCACGCGGGACTACTCGCCGTCCGCGCCGACCTCGAAGCGGGCGAATCGGGCGATCCGGACATTCTCTCCGGTCTTGGCCGATACCTCTGTCCTCAGCTCCTCGATCGTCTTGCCTTCGTACCGCTCACTGTTGAAGTGCTCCTGATCCATCAGAGCACGTTCCGAAGCCCACTTGGAGATCTGACCTTCGACGATCTTCTCGATCACCTCGTCGGGTTTTCCGTCGGCCTTCGCCGTTTCCGCGAACAGCCGGCGCTCCCGCTCGACCTCATCTTCAGGTAGATCCTCGACCGAGACCACCGAGGGATTCATCGCAGCGATGTGGATGGCGATCTCACGTGCAAACTCCTGGAACTCCTCGTTGCGAGCGACGAAGTCGGTTTCGCACTGGACCTCGACCAAGACGCCGACCTTCCCGGTGGCGTGGATGTAGGAAGAGATGATCCCCTCTCCGGTTCCCCTCTCGCCGCGCTTGGCCGCAGAGGCAGCTCCTTTGACCCGCAGGATCTCCTGAGCCTTGTCGAGATCTCCTCCCGATTCCTCGAGGGCTTCCTTGCAGTCCATCATTCCGGCCCCGGTCATCTCACGAAGCTCCTTCACGTCTGAAGCAGAGATCTTCCCGGCCATTCAGGCACCAGCCTCATCGGCAGTGTCGCCGGACGCGGCATCATTTCCCGCGGCTGATCCGTCGGCCACTTCAGCGGTCTCGGGGGCTTCAGGGCTATCGCTGGCCGGCGCCTCAGGCGCCGCCTGTGAGCCACCCCCGGGCTTGCTGCCGGCGGCTTCGACCTTGGGCTTGGATTCGGCCTCCTTCTTCGCCTTGGCCTCGGCCTCCTTCTTCGCCTTGGCCTCGGCCTCCTTCTTCGCCTTGGCCTCGGCCTCCTTCTTCGCAGCCTCCTCCTCGGCCTCACGCTTCTTGGCAGCCTCCTCCTCGGCCCTACGCTTCTCGGCCTCTTCGGCGCGCCTCTTCTCCTCTTCCGCGATTCGTTTCTCCTCGGCCTTGCGCCACTCCCCTGCGGCGGCCTCGACCGAAGACCCGATCGTGCTCACGACGAGCTCACAGGCCTTCATGGCGTCATCGTTACCGGGGACGACATGATCGACCGGCCCGGGGTCACAGTTGGTGTCGACCAGTCCGATGATCGGGAGGCCCAGTCGGTTGGCCTCGTTCAAAGCGATCTCTTCGGTGGTGATGTCGAGTACGAGGAGGGCGTCGGGAACACGCTCCATATCCGCTACCCCACCCAGGTTGAACTCGAGCTTTGCGAGCTCGGCCTCCATGGTCATGCGCTCCTTGGTCGGGAGTAGGTCCAGCTGACCTTCCTCAGAAAGGGAGCGCAGCTCGTGGAGTCTCGCGATGCGCTTCCGGATGGTGTTGAAATTGGTCAGCAGCCCGCCAAGCCAGCGACGATTGACGTAGGGCATGCCGCACTTCTCGGCCCACTCCTGCACGGAGTCTTGAGCCTGCTTCTTGGTGCCGACGAAGAGGATCACTCCGCCCTTCTCGGCCAGGTCGGTCGCGAACAGCCGGGCCTCCTCCAGCAGAGCCTCTGTCTGGATCAGATCGATGATGTGGATCCCATCCCGCTCGCCGTGGATGAACCTCCGCATCCGTGGGTTCCAACGGCGGGTTTGGTGTCCGAAGTGCACGCCGGCCTCGAGAAGCTCGCGGAGTCCGACCTGCGCTGTCTCGGGCGCACTTGTGGCCAATTCGATTCCTTTCGCTTGTGGGTGTCGATCGAGCCCTGACCGGTTGCGGGGACCCGGCGCTTCTCGCCGGGCAGCACCCCGTTTCCGTTTCAGGGATTAGTTTGCAGTTGCCTGGAGGATGTTACTCACGCTTCGCCTCTCGCGTGTTCGAGTGCTCTCAACAGCTCGTCAGGCAGTGGGGATGAGAACTTCGAGACCTCTCCCGTGCGTGGATGCAGGAATTCGAGTGTCTCTGCGTGCAGGAACTGCCTCCCGAGTCCATATGTCTTCCCCTGCCCGTAACGGGGGTCGCCTATCACCGGATGTCCGATCGCGGAGAAGTGCACGCGGATTTGGTGAGTCCGGCCGGTCTCCAACCGAGCTCGAACCAAGGTGGCTGCCGGAAGAACCTCCTCAGTGTCGAAATGGGTGGTCGCCTCACGCGATGCAACGCCCCCGACGGTCATCTTCGTCCGCTCCCTCCGGCTCCGACCGACTGGCGCCTCGATCGTTCCTGCTTCCGATCCCAGATGACCTTCGACGAGAGCGAGGTACTCGCGCTTCACGGTCCTCTCCCGAATCTGCGAACCAAGCGAAGCAAAGGCGGGCTCGCTCAAGGCGACGACCATCAGCCCGGATGTGTCCTTGTCGAGCCGATGCACGATGCCCGGTCGCTGGACCTCGCCACCCCGACCACTCCCCTCGAGTTGGTCGACGAGCGTCTCACCGACGTGCGAAGGGGCCTCGTGAACGACCAGACCGGCCGGTTTGTCGAGGACGAGAATGTCCTGATCGGAATACACCTCGCGGAAGCGAGGTGGTCTCTCAGCGGCCGCCACCGGACCTCAGGCTCCCGATCAGCAGCAATACCACCCCGACTGTGATTGCGGCATCAGCGAGGTTGAAGGTAGGCCAGTGCGGAACCGCGATGAAGTCGACGACGTGACCCCGAAACACTCTGTCCGCGAGGTTGCCCAGGGCGCCACCGAGCACGAGACCTATCGCCACGGAGGATCCACGCCATCTCAGGCGACTGCCGAGTACCAGCAACAGGAGGACGATCGCGGATGCCAGGAGCACCAAGACGAACGGCGGGACACCACTGGCGAGTCCGAATGCCACCCCCGTGTTCGAAGTGCGCTCCAGAGACAGGAAGGAGAGGAGTTCGATCTCCTCGCCGGGTCTCATCCGGGCCGCCACGACTGCCTTGCTGGCCTGATCGAGCACGAAGACGACCAACGCAATCAGCAGGATCCGAGGTGTGCTGCGGCGGAGCAGGATCAATTCGGGTCGATCGCCCCCACCACCAGACCACGGACCAGCCCGAGCACGATCAGGCCGAGGATCGGACTCAGATCGAGCGCAAAACCGCCTCCCCCCAATGGGGGAATGAACCGCCGGAAGAGATTGAGGTACGGGTTGGTCACCTCGTTGATGAAGTCGATGACCCCGTATAGGAATCGGTTGTAGGGAATTCGCGGAATCCATGAGAGCAGGATGTTCAACAAGATCAAGACGAAGTAGACGCTGAAGAGCGCGCCCACGTAGTCCGCTATTTCGGCCCGGCCAACGGCCAGCAGGAGATGAGTCATTCCTTCATCCGATCGATCGAGGCAGCTACGGCTTCGGCGAAGACAGCGGTCACCGCTCCTCGCTCCAGAGCTGCCAAACCGGCGGCGGTAGAACCGCCGGGAGAGGTCACGGCCCGACGCAATGCCAAGGTGTCACGGTCTTCGAGCAACGCGGCCGTACCGGCCAAGGTCTCGGAAACCAGTTCGGCGGCGAGGTCCTCGGGCAACCCGGCTCTCACGCCCGAGTCGGCGATCGCCTCAGCCACCAGCGCGAAATAGGCCGGGGCGCATCCCATCACCGCGGTTGCGGCGTCGAACAGCCGCTCTGGGATCTCGATCACGAGGCCGAGCACTGCGAGTAGCCCCGCCAGATCCGCCTCAGCCGACTCAGGGCTCTCCGGCACGGTGCGGCAGAGAACACCCCGCCGTTTCTCCACGGCAACGTTCGGCATCACACGGACACATTCGGCTCCTGGAAATGAGGACCTGAGGAGTGAGAGGTCTGTGCCGGCGAGCAGCGATACTACGGTCCCGGAGTAGCCATCCGCCTCTCTGGCCACCGCAGCGAGGGCCGCAGGCTTGACGGCGAGGAACGCGATCTCCGAGCTCGAGAAGGCCTCGGAGACACCGGAGACCGCGACGGCGCCGACCTCGTCGGCCAAAGTCTCGGCGCTGCCAGATCCAGAGTCGCAAACGAAGATCTCGTCGGGACCGCCATCGCCCGCACGCCAGCCGCGCGCCATCGCCCGCGCCATGTTGCCCGAACCTATGAGGGAGACACTGCTCATCAGCAGAGAGGCTAGAGAGCGGCGCCGATGCGCACGGGATAGTCCGGTCAGGACTGGTTGAAGAATCCGCCCTCGAGAATACGGGCCTTCTCTTCGGCAGAAACATCGACGTTCTGGGGTGTGAGCAGGAAGATCCCCTGCGAAATCCTCTGCATCCCTCCACCCAGGGCATAAGTCATCCCCGATGAGAAATCGATCAGCCGCTTGGAGAGCTCTCTGTCACTCGATTGCAGATTGATGATCACGGGCTTCGACCGCTTGAACTCGTCTGCGACCTGCTGAGCGTCGTTGAAGCTCCTCGGGGTGACCACATGCATCGAGAAATCGGACGCAGAGTCAGACACGCTCCCCGTGTCGGTGAGTGGCTCGACCACCCCCATGCTCCGGCGGGAACGCCCCCTTGGGCCGATGTCGTCTTCGCTGAAGATCTCATCGATGTCATCCTCGCGGCCACGCCCCCTGCTGGCGCGTCGGGGTGCAGGCTCAGCCTCGACCCTGGGTGCCGCTATCGGATCTTCGGTCAGGGTCTGATTGCTGCCGGTTTCATGCTGCCGATAGGCAGGGTCATCCACGTAGTCACCTTCGACCAGGCCGAAATACTCGAGTGATTTGCGCCAAGTGCTTTTCATGGGTATCGGCGTGATTTTCGGGGCAGTGGCGGTATCTCCTGCCAAGCTCCGCGCTCTTGCAGTGATTTTCCCATAATCCTCACCTGAGCAGGGAGGATCCGAGCCGGATGATCGTCGACCCTTCCTCGACCGCGACCCTCCAATCCTGACTCGTACCCATGGAGAGCCGGGATAACCCGTGCTCTCCGCCAAGCGAGGCGAGCTCGGCGAAGTACGGCCTGGAGGACTCTGGATCCTCGCTGTAGGGGGGCATGGTCATCAGACCGGAAACGGTCACTGGACATCGGTCGATGAACTCGCGGATGGCCTCGGGTGCGATCCCTGCCTTGGTCTCCTCGCCGGAGAGATTGACCTCCAACAACACTTCGGTGTCGGGTCCACCGTGCTTGGCCAGCTGGTCGAGTGCAGACTCGGAAGCCACGGAATGGATCAGGCGCACCAGGGGCAGCAGCTTCTTGATCTTCTTCGACTGGAGGGTCCCGATGAAGTCCCACTCGAAGCGATCTCCCCACTCCGCGTGCTTGGCCTCCAGATCCTGGAGCCTGTTCTCGCCGACCAAGTCCACCCCTGCCTCTGCCAAGGCTCCCATCTGATCCAACGGTACGTACTTGCAGGCGACGAGTATCTCGACTTCGTCCCCGGTGACCCTCCTCACCTCTTCCAGCCGCTCTGCGACCAGATCGGGGTCTATCTCTCTGATCAGTTCAACCATGCAAGCGTCCCCTGTCGTCCGGTGATCCCCCCGTCGCGCCGATGGGAGAAGAAGTCTTCATGTTGGCAGCAAGTGCACATGCCGACCGACTGCACTGCCTGGACGCCGGCAGAGAGGAGCTGCTGTCGACAGATGCCGACCAAATCCAGATTCCTGCCAGCGTGAGCCTCGGGATAGTCCGAGAAACGGGTATGCACATCCTCCCCCACCTCGTAGCAGCAGACTCCGATCCCGGGCCCGATGACCGCAACCTCCCCCACTACCCGCTCGGCCGCCTTTTGCGCAAGCCCTGCCGCGAGACCGCGCCACCCGCAGTGCACCAGGCCGAGGCCCCTCTCGCCGACGACTGCCACCGGGAGACAGTCGGCCGTGATCACGGCCAACGCGAGTCCGGCCGTGCTCGTCGCGTGACCGTCGGCATCCCGACTGGGTACCTCTCCACGCGCCCAGGCCCTGTCCGTATCAGGACCGCTGTGCTCGATCACACCGTCTGCGTGAACCTGTCGGGCCATGACGACCGTATCGGGATCGACTCCAACGGACTCGCTGAACCGACGCCTGTTGCTGGCGACCGAGGCGGGATCGTCACCGGTGCCGATGCCCACGTTCAAACTGGCATAGGGCCCGACGCTCTCCCCTTGCTGCCTCGATCCGAAAACGACCGAGGCGTTGGCGAGCTCTTCGCGCAGCACCCTCACACCGCCGCTCTCGACCCAAGCCATCAGAGAGATTGACCCTCTGCCGAGCGGCAGGCCTCGAGGGCGATCCGCATCTCTTCCGGCCGACCGTCGACCGCTCCGTCGAGCTTGGCATTCAACGCCGCGGTCAGTCCGATTCCGATCAGCGGACCGGGCTCGATGCCCTCCGCGATCAGATCATCGCCACCGATCTCGAGCTCCACGGAGCGGAGTTCGTCACACCAGGCATCGAGCCATTCCGCTCCCATCGCCCTAGCGATGATGATCTCCGACGGGGTCAGCCGCGATGCGATCGAGGCCACCTCCGAGCCACTGGCGGGCCGAGCTTCGGCCGCCTCCGTCGACTTGGATATACAACTGGAGCGCGCCGTGGAAGCCGGGTCGACGAGGGCGGCGAGGATGTCCGTACCACTCGACCCGATGGAGGCCAGATAGCTCTCCCACGAGGCCGAAGCGATCACCTCGCAGATCTTGGCGAGGAGATCCGGATCGCCATCGGGCCGGGGAAGCAAACCCCAGTCGATCGCCTCACTGAGAGCACCCGACTCACACTCCTCGGCTGCCCCGAGAGCCAGTTCCGAGAAGATCCTCTCAGCCGAGACCGTCGTGAGGTCGAGGTCTGAGAGTTGGTCTCGGGTCTCCGGGGCGAGCCGGAGTTTCATCCTCGACGCGTAGCGTGCGCCGCGGAGAGCTCTGGTCGGATCATCGCGAAACGAGCCTTGATGGAGGGCTCGCAGAATCCCCTGCTCGAGATCGGCCCGCCCACCGTAGGGGTCCATCAGCTCGTCGGGGCGGGAAAGGTCGATCGCCATCGCGTTGATCGTGAAATCCCTTCGGCCGAGGTCGACCTCGATCGACGCCGGCTCCACTACCGGCAGCGCTCCCGGGCGGGGATAGGACTCGCTGCGGGTGCGTGCCACATCCACCATGAGACCGTCCGGGAATCGTATGGAGGCGGTTTCGAACTGCTCATGGCGGACTACTTCGCCCTCCATCGTCTCGAGCAGGGAATCGAGTGGCCCATCGACCGCCAGATCGATGTCCGTGATTTCCCTGCCCATCAGCAGGTCGCGAACCGGACCACCCACCAGGTAGATCGGCAGTCCAGCCGTCGACTCGAACTTCTCATGCAGGGGCAGACCGGAGACCTTCGAACCCAGGCCCTCTGTGGAGATCCGCTTGTCCGCTCGGGGGCTCACGCCGTACTCCCTAGCATGATGGTTGTTGATGAGGTCAAAGGACGAGTTACTGCAGGTGCTCGGCAGGCTCGAGAAGGGCTTGGCAGGGTTCACCGGGAAGGCTCACGAGGCGCTCAGGGGCGCCTTCGCTCGCCTACCCGAGTCCCGCGAGAAGAGATTGGCTGTATTCGGAGGGATAGCTGTCGTCATTCTGGTCCTGGTCGCACTGTTCGTCGCTCTGCAGCGACCAGCCGACGTTTCGGAGGGTGAAAACTCCGACTTCCGTGAGGACGAGGCGAGCCTGACCGCCCGCGTGGTGCCGTGGCGGCTCTACGGTTTCGACGGCACTAGGACCCGCTATCTGCCGTCCTCTTACGTCAGGCCCCCTTTCAAGGTCCGATGGAGTTTTCGTGCGCACTCGCTCCTCGAGTATTCCCCCGTGATCGCCGATGGCGTCGTTTACGGATTCAGCAACGACGGAGAGGCATTCGCGCTCCGTCGCGATGATGGCAAGGTGATCTGGCGACGGCAGGTCTCGGATCTCAACGCCTCTTCACCGGTTTACTCCGACGGGGTTCTCTACGGAGTTTCCCTCGAGCCGGGAACGGCGTTCGCACTCTCGGCCGCGACAGGTAAGCGCCTGTGGGAGCGAGATCTCCCAGGCCGCTCGGAGTCCTCCCCTCTCATTGCCGACGGGAAGGTCGTGTTCGGCTGCGAGACCGGACAGCTGTTCGCCCTCGATACTCGCAGCGGGAAGACCATCTGGCAGACGGAGGTGGGCGGTGCGATCAAGGCGGCGCCAGCCCTCGAGTCAGGAACCCTCTATGTGGCTGCGTACGGCGGGATCCTCAAGGCCGTCGATCTGACCGATGGCAGTGAGGTCTGGAGCGCCGGCTCACAGTCCGGGGGCCTGCTCGGGTCGGGGAACTTCTATGCGACCCCTGCCGTTGCCTTCGACCGGATCTACGTCGGCAACACCGACGGGCGTATGTACAGTTTCGAGCGTCGGTCCGGACACCTGGCATGGAGCCGATCGACCGGCGCCTACGTGTACGCCGCCGCAGTGGTGGCGGACACCCCCCTGACCGGGCCGTCTGTCTACTTCGGATCCTACGACGGCGAGTTCTACTCGCTCGACGCGCGAACGGGTGAGGTCAACTGGCAGAAGCCGGTCGGAGGGGCGGTCTCTGGCGCGGCGAGCCTGATCGGCGGAACGCTCTTCGTCTCCAACCTTCGCAAGACGACCACCCTGGGGTTGAATGCGAAAACCGGAAAGCGGAACTTCGGGTTTCCGGATGGCGCCTACAACCCTGCGGTCTCCGACGGACGATGGCTGATTCTGACCGGCAAACGCAGGATCTACGGTCTCGAGCCGATGGACAGGGAGAAGGCGAAGGCCAAGGAGGCTGCTGCCGGCGGCTAAACGACCACCGGTTCAGTTGCAATGCGTTCGATATTCGCTCCGAGAGCCTTGAGCCGGACATCGATCTGTTCGTAACCGCGATCGATCTGGATGATGTTCCCGATCTCGGACTCCCCCTCCGCCGCCAAAGCTGCGATCAACATCGCCATGCCTGCGCGAATATCGGGGCTCTCCACTCGCTCGCCGTGCAGCCGTGCGGGCCCGCTGACTATGGCTCGATGGGGATCGCAGAGGGTTATTCGAGCCCCCATGGCCACCAACTTGTCCACGAAAAAGAGACGATTCTCGAACATCTTCTCGAAGATCAGGATCGTCCCCTCTGCCTGGGTCGCGAGGGCTAGGGCGATCGAAGTGAGATCCGCAGGAAAGGCTGGCCACGGGCCGTCGTCGATCTTCGGAACAGCGTCCCCCTGATCGTCTTTGATCACCAACTTCTGTTCAGGCGGAATGAGCAGGTCCGTGCCCTCGACCATCGTCTGCAATCCGATCCTCCTGAAGTTCCTCCTGATGCCGTCGAGATCCTCCTCGATCACCTCCCGGATCCTCAGCTCACCACCGGTTGCCGCTGCCAGAGCCATGAAACTCGCGATCTCGATGTGGTCTGGCGAAATCCTGTGCTCGGCGCCCCCGAGCTTGTCCTTCCCGTGGACCGTCATGACGTTCGAGCCGATCCCGTCGACTCGTGCGCCCATCTTCGTCAGCAGGCGCGCCAGATCCTGGACGTGCGGCTCCGAGGCGGCATTGGCGATCACGGTCTCTCCGGGGATCAGTGCAGCTGCCAAGAGCGCGTTCTCTGTACCCATGACCGAAGGTTCATCCATGAAGATCCGGCCAGCCTTCAGACCTTCCGTCGGAGCAGAGAGTTCGACCCAGGTATCGCCCCCGACTCGCGCGCCCAGGTCTCGGAACGCGTCCAGGTGGGGATCCAGTCTGCGTCTCCCGATCGTATCGCCGCCGGGAGGAGGCATCTTTGCGCTCCCGAAACGAGCCAGCAGAGGACCTGCAGCGAGGAAGGATGCCCTGATCCTGCTCGCCGGACCCTCATCCACCGCAGTGTCCGCGACCGAATCGGCCTGCAGGCGAACCGTGTGTTCCCCTTCCCTCGAAACCTTGACCCCGAGTGCCTCGAGCAGCTCGATCTGGGAGTCCACATCCCTGATCCGTGGAACGTTGTGCAGCACCAACTCCTCCTCCGTCAGGAGACTGGCGGCAAGGATCGGTAGGGCGGCATTCTTGTTGCCGGCGGGGATCACCTCGCCGGAGAGCGGAACGCCTCCTTGGATTACGAATTTCTCCATGTTCTTGGTCACCCCTGGCCCCTATGGCCGAGGTCGGCCACACACGGACTCAGAAATGGGCGGATGAGAAGCCTACCGATGCGATTGGAGTCCTCGCGGGATATCTCACGCAGGGGAATAAACGCCCAGACAAAACGAAAGGGCCCGGTTTCCCGGACCCTTCGTCAGGTTCTGCCTTGCGGCTTCCCCTTAGGACTCGCCTTGCGACTCGCCCTCGAAGGAGATTCCTTGCGGTCCTTCCTTCTGCAAGTCAACCTACCCACCATCTCGAGCCAGCGCAAGGGGTTCCAACATGACGAATCCCCACTTTGCGGGAACGAGTCCCGACCACTCGACCGATCCGAGAGCAAATTCTCCCTCTCACCACCCTACCTTTCGATGTTTCCACCACTGAGATGGACTGCAAGGATCCTGACCCTCTTGGATCTGGAAAGGCTGCACGGCTTCCGGAACCCTGAAAACCCGTGCAAATCGCGTATTTCCGTCCGCCACAGACCCTATCTTCACGACATGGTCAATGAGCTGGTCGGACGTGTTCGTGAAAGCTTCTTCGACATCGTGGACGGTGCCATCGAGGCACTCACGCTGGGTGAGTACGGCTATGAGCCCGTGGTCCCTGCCCGGACGACCCTTGAGAGGTCCTGCGAGGGGCGCGAGAGAGTGGGTCATGCGCCCGTCTCGGTCGATCGCACCGATGGTGCGCTTTCATCATTCTGACCTAGGGAGCTGGGCAAAGAAAAGGCCGCTCCGGTTGCCCAGAGCGGCCTGATCTGAAGAAGAACCGGCGGCGACCTACTCTCCCAGGCAGTTTCCCACCAAGTACCATCGGCGCAGAGAGGCTTAACGGCTCTGTTCGGAATGGGAAGAGGTGTTTCCCTCTCGCTATCGCGCCACCGGAAATTTGTAGAGACGGCCCGGTGGACCTTGAAAACCGCATCAGGCCAGCAAGAAACAATAAAAATCCGTCAAGACCTCGACCCATTAGTACCAGTCTGCTTAGCGCATTACTGCGCTTACACAGCTGGCCTATCAACCTGGTGGTCTACCAGGGGTCTTACTCCCTCAAGGGGATGGGAGAGTTCATCTCGAGGTCGGTTTCCCGCTTAGATGCTTTCAGCGGTTATCCGATCCGCGCGTAGCTAACCAGCGGTGCCCTTGGCAGGACAACTGGTACACCAGAGGCGCGTTCATCCCGGTCCTCTCGTACTAGGGACGACTCCTCTCAACTCTCCAACGCCCACGGCAGATAGGGACCGAACTGTCTCACGACGTTCTGAACCCAGCTCGCGTACCGCTTTAATGGGCGAACAGCCCAACCCTTGGGACCTGCTTCAGCCCCAGGATGCGATGAGCCGACATCGAGGTGCCAAACCTTCCCGTCGATATGGACTCTTGGGGAAGATTAGCCTGTTATCCCCGGGGTACCTTTTATCCGTTGAGCGACCACGCTTCCACAAGCAATGGCCGGGTCACTATGTCCTACTTTCGTACCTGCTTGACCTGTCAGTCTCGCAGTCAAGCTCCCTTGTGTCATTGCACTCGACGGCTGATTGCCAACCAGCCTGAGGGAACCTTTGGGCGCCTCCGTTACATTTTAGGAGGCGACCGCCCCAGTCAAACTGCCCACCTGACACTGTTCACGTCCCGGATCACGGAAACGTGTTAGACGTCCAAGGCATCAAGGGTGGTATCTCAAGGTCGGCTCCCCGACGACCGAAGCCGTCGGCTCAAAGCCTCCCACCTATCCTGAGCGAGATACCCCGAACGCCAATATCAGGATGCAGTAAAGGTTCACGGGGTCTTTCCGTCTAGCCGCGGGTACTCGGCATCTTCACCGAGACTTTAATTTCACCGAGCCCCTCGTTGAGACAGCGTCCAAGTCGTTGCGCCATTCGTGCAGGTCGGAACTTACCCGACAAGGAATTTCGCTACCTTAGGACCGTTATAGTTACGGCCGCCGTTTACCGGGGCTTAGCTTCGGTGCTTCGCTGGCGAACCAGCTAACACGTCCGCGTAACCTTCCGGCACCGGGCAGGCGTCAGCCCCTATACGTCGTCTTACGACTTAGCAGAGGCCTGTGTTTTTGGTAAACAGTCGCTTGGACCAATTCACTGCGGCCCCCTCGAGCTCCATCCGTATGGACTTCACTCTAACGGGGCGCCCCTTCTCCCGAAGTTACGGGGCGATTTTGCCGAGTTCCTTAACGAGGGTTAGCTCGCTCACCTTAGTATTCTCTACTTGTCCACCTGTGTCGGTTGTTGGTACGGGCACGCATGTCCTACCTAGAGGTTTTTCTTGGAGGCATGGCTTAGAGGACTGGCCGGCCATAAGGCCAGCTGGCATCGCATCTCGCGTAAACGCCGCAGCGGATTTACCTACTGCGACTGGCTACGTGCTTGCCCCAGGACGACCATCGCCTGGGATCCCTTAGCCTTCCCCGTCGCCCCATCGATCAAACAGACATGGCGTGGTACGGGAATATCAACCCGTTGGCCATCGACTACGCCTTTCGGCCTCGCCTTAGGTCCCGACTAACCCTGAGCAGACGAACTTTACTCAGGAAACCTTGGACAATCGGTGGAGGGGATTCTCACCCCTCTCTCGTTACTCATGCCGGCATTCTCACTTCCGACCGCTCCACGCCGGTTTCCACCAACGCTTCAGCGCAATCGGAACGCTCTCCTACCACTCACACAGAGTGTGAGTTCACAGCTTCGGAGACTGGCTTAAGCCCCGTTGAATTTTCCGCGCTCGAACACTTGACCAGTGAGCTGTTACGCACTCTTTCAAGGAATGGCTGCTTCTAAGCCAACCTCTTGGTTGTCTATGCACTCGAACATCGTTTTCCACTTAGCCAGTACTTAGGGTCCTTAGCTGGTGATCTGGGTTGTTCCCCTCTCGCATGCGAAGTTTATCCCCCGCACGCTGACTCCCGGGTTAAACGTAACGGTCTTCGGAGTTTGCCTGAAGTCGGTAACCTGGTAGGGCCCCTAGTCCAAACAGTGCTCTACGGCCGCAACGCATATAGCCCGAGGCTATACCTAAATATATTTCGGAGAGAACCAGATATCTCTGAGCTTGATTAGCCTTTCACTCCAATCCACAGGTCATCCGCCCAGTTTTCAACCTAGGTCGGTTCGGCCCTCCACGAGGTCTTACCCCCGCTTCAGCCTGCCCATGGATAGCTCGCTCAGTTTCGGGTCTACCGCGTATGACTAGATCGCCCTGTTCAGACTCGCTTTCGCTACGGCTCCGCTCATCGCTTAACCTTGCCACACACGTGTAACTCGCCGGCCCATTATGCAAAAGGTACGCCGTCACAGCCGAAGCTGCTCCGACCACTTGTAGGCACACGGTTTCAGGTACTATTTCACTCCCCTTCAGGGGTACTTTTCACCTTTCCCTCACGGTACTAGTTCACTATCGGTCACCAGGGAGTACTTAGCCTTGGAGGGTGGTCCCCCCAGATTCAGACCGCGTTTCACGAGTGCGGTCTTACTCAGGAACTCGATCGGCAGCTCAGTGCGTTTTCGTCTACGGGACGTTTGCCCTCTGTGGTGCGAGGTTCCACTCGCTTCGACTAACACCTGAGTTTGTAACTGCCGCCGGGTCAGGCACGACCCGGACACGAGCCCTACAACCCCGGATGTGCAACGCGTGCCCGCTTGCACACACCCGGTTTGGGCTGATCCCCTTTCGCTCGCCACTACTCGGGGAGTCTCGGTTGATTTACTTTCCTCGGGGTACTGAGATGTTTCAGTTCCCCCGCTTGTCTCCTACGACCTATGTATTCAGTCGCAGGTGACGCCGCATTACCGGCGCCGGGTTTCCCCATTCGGAAATCCACGGGTCAAAGGCTGTTCAGCGCCTCACCGTGGCTTATCGCAGCCGTCCACGTCCTTCATCGACTCCTGGTGCCAAGGCATCCACCGTATGCCCTCACCATCTTGACGGTGAGCTGTTCACGTCCGAGTTAATGAACGTGAACTGGCTTCTTACCCTATGGGCGCTCCGGCTCATCAGAAGGAGCGCCCAAAAACGCCACCCTAAGGAGGGGGTGACGCTTGGCCTGATGCAGTTTTCAAGGTCCACCGAGGCTGGCTGCGGGGATCTCCCGACAGCTGTCTCTGAGAACTGAGCAGCGCCAACCCGAACCGAGGTCCAGGTTCAAAGCCCGGTCGACATTCCGGGGATCGCCGCTCAGCAGATGCTGAGGAGGCGATGCTCCTGGGTCTGAGCCGCGGTTATCGCGGTTCAGCCCTCGAGCTCCCTAGAAAGGAGGTGATCCAGCCGCAGCTTCCGCTACGGCTACCTTGTTAC